>JBEKXQ010000157.1:0-8575 GCA_049511915.1 Candidatus Korobacteraceae bacterium | reverse complement strand
AACTGTTGGCGGAGTGCGAGGTTCTCCAGAACGAGGGCTTGATGGCCTCTGGTGAACAGCCAAATCAACCGAAACCAACCGAGTAGGAACGCGGACATGTCGGCTGATTGTTCCCTCTAGGCTGTTGCAAAGTCAATGCCCTTCTGACGATCTAGTTTTGGCGAATGACAGGTGATCTTCACTAGATACGTGCCCGGCGAGAGACCCGGAATCGTGTATTGGCCCTCATTCCTGGTGGGAACAGAGCGTTGCGCATCGGTGGACACCCTTGTTACAGTGACGGTCGCTCCTTTGACCACCGCCCCTGTGGCGTCCAGCACCGTGCCTGATAGCGTACCGGCTTCGCCTTGTCCAAATGCCTGGCTTGCAGCCAACGCCAACACGAGCACCAAAACGACTGCCTTTCCCACCTGAGCCATGAGCGTCCTCCTTTCACCAAACTTTGCAAATTTGTTGACGGTAAATGAATTTGTCGTGGCCTCCGGAGCACTGCACCGGCGCGATGCGCGACAGTTTACACCTTTTACGCTGTGTCAGGATTTCCTGGTCCTAGGTATGTCGAACCCTGAATGTAAGCAAGGGGAGCGCCCAGCGATCGGTCGCCACTGTTGCGTTATAGGTGTGATGCGCTTTCATGTGGTGATGTGCTCTCCGGAGGTGGCAAAGGCCGACATCCTCTACGGAAGGTATCGGCCTAACCACGATGCGACCGAGCCAAAGTTAAGGTGTGATCTTGAAGACGACACCGCAACCGGCGGTGCAATTTCCCGTACCTCCGCTCAACGCGGTGCCGTAGAGATTGCCGCTTGCGTCGAACACGAGATTGGACACAGGATACCCCCCGTCGTCACCGTTGCGAAAGTCGTGCAGCGACGTGTACATCCAGCTGCCGTTCGAAGGACTCAGCTCAAAAACAGAGCCGCGGTGAAACTGTCCACCGCACGTCGTTGTGCCGTAGAGGTTACCTGCTCCGTCCATCACCAGGTCACCTTCGGGGCCACATTGATCATTGAGCGTTCCAGCCAAACTGTTTAGCAGATTGAACTGCCAGCCCCCGTTCGATGGGCTCAACTGGAAGACGGTGCCGCCACCTCCCGAGCCGCCATTGGTGGTGCTTCCGTACAGATTACCCGCCTGGTCAAAGATCACCCCTGCGTACGGGTATTCTCCATCACTTCCGTTCTGGAAAGTGTAGAGGGTATCTTCGGACCAGCCGGAGCCTGAGTGGGTTAATTCCCAGACCGCGCCGGTCGCTGGATCACCATAGCTGGTGCCGTAAAGATTTCCGGCGGAGTCGAAAACCATGGTGCCTGCGGGAGTCGCCTGGGTCGGGCTGAAAGACCAAAGTATGTTTTCCGTCCAGCCACCGTTGGATGGACTCAGCTCGTAAGCTGTACCGGAGATCTCGCTCCCTCCACCAAAAGTGACGCCGTAAATATTGCCGCTCTGGTCGAAGATCGGGTCGGCAACCGGTGACGCGCCGTCATGGCCGCCATTGGCGCTGCCCTGGAAGACGTAGAGTTGAGTTTCGTGCCATGGGCAGGATACGGCTGTGCAGGCTGACTGCGGCGGTTGCAAGTTGAATACCGTACCGCAGCCCGGGACGCCAAACTCCTCCTGGCATTCGCCGCCGCCTCCCGCGATGGTGGCGCCGTAGAGACTACCATTCGGGCCCACAACCACTCTGGACAGATACGGAACAGCCCCGTCGGTGCCTCCGGCAAAGCTATAGAGCTGGCCAAAGACCCACTGGGAGTTCTTCTGGGTTAGCTTATAAACCGTGCCACACCCCGCAATGCCATCGGGATTGCACGAAGCTCTACCCCCGGCCAAGGTCGTGCCGTAGAGATTTCCGGCACGATCGATGGTCACTCCGGCATAGGGACGCGCGCCGAGAGATCCCCCTGGGAAGCTATAGATCACGCTGAATGTTTGAGCGCAGACGGTTTGGGTTGCGATGCAGATGCACGTAAGTGTGGCGAGCATGACAACTGCCATGCGGTGCAGATTGATTCTAGACATATCGGTTCTCCTTGATAGTTTCGAATTATTGGGTCCAAAATGCTGCTACGAACACGAAGGCCGTGCCAGATTTCGTTTGGGTTGTTCCTCCGCTCTGAAGTTAGAGACGGAAAATGCCGCATGAATTGCTCGTCAGCAGCCACCACCAGGATCCTCCCGAACGTAGCTGTAGAGCCACAGGCCGACCGGCCACGGTAGGGCCGTGTTCATGGGGTAGAGTGAAACAGTGAATTCGTAAACCCCAATGGGCTGGCCATTTACATGCAAAATAAGGGCTGCAAAGTTAATGGGCAGACCGGTTTGGATGTTGAAGCTCTGCTGAGCGAGACCGGGGATGGCGAGCAGCAAACTCAGCAACAGCAGCAAACAACTCTTCCTTAGCCTGTTCATGTCCTGACTGTGGGGATTAGCGGTCGCTCCCAAGAAGTGACTGGATCGCGTGAGTTTCTCTGGCATAGCTTTTTCCTCTCTTTCAATTTGTCTGTGGCGATGGCAGCGAATCGGCGGAACTTATCAGCCGACTAGCTTTGTGGGAGCGTTCAACGTTGCGGCGAGTGTGCGTTGGAGAGGATTCAGAAGCAATGCACGCGAGGTGAGTTGTGGGTGAGTTGGAGGTGACTACTGCAAGTACTTGAAGCTAAATGTATGTAGCTTATGTCCGCTGTCCGCCGGGTTTCACTCTGAAGTGACGGCCAAATCGCGCTATTGGAACTCGGCTACATCGGTAGTACACTCCGTCCAAACCAAGGCACAATCTGTGGAGCACACCCTGCCAGATCGGGTCCGCTTCGGAGGCTTCGAGTTCGACCTCAGCACCGGGGAGTTGCTGGGCCCGGAGCAGACCGTGCAGTTGAGCGAGAAACCCTTCCGGGTGCTGCTGGTCCTGGTCGAGCGGGCTGGCGAACTGGTCACACGGGAAGAAATCCAGAAGAAGCTGTGGCCCAACGACACCATCGTCGACTTCGAGCACGGGATTAATACTGCCATTAAGGTTCTGCGGCGTGCCTTGGGGGACTCCGCCGACGCGCCGAAGTACATTGAGACCATTCCGCGCCGGGGCTATCGCTTCATGGTACCGGTGGAATGGATCGAGCCCGCCGAGTCTTCCAAGGACGAGGTCTCCGGCAACGACGATCGAGCTTCGTCGCCAGCCGCCAAGTTTGAAACAGCAAGCCTGCTCGGCAAGAAGGTCTCGCACTACCGCGTGCTGGAAGTCATTGGCGTCGGCGGAATGGGTATGGTGTACAAGGCCGAAGACCTGAAGCTCGGCCGTCGCGTGGCCCTGAAGTTCCTGCCCGAAGAGGTGACTAGCGATGCAGTTGCCCTACAGCGCTTCGAGCGCGAAGCGCAAACCGCTTCGTCATTGAATCATCACAACATCTGCACCATTTACGAAATCGAGGAGCATGAGGATCAACCCTTCATCGTGATGGAGTTGCTGGAGGGCGAGACCCTGCGCGACCACCTCGCCTCATCCGCAACCAAGGCTGTTCCGCTCGATCAGTTGCTGGACATCGCTATTCAGATCTGCGATGGGCTGCAAGCCGCGCACAAGCGAGGCATCATTCATCGTGACATTAAGCCGGCCAACATATTTCTGACGGCGCAGGGATCGGTGAAGATCCTCGACTTCGGATTAGCCAAGCTGATGGCTGTGGGCGACGGCGAACAGGCTGCAGCGGCGGCCGCCACGCAAACACAAGCTGCCGAAGATTTGACAGGGAACGGCTTCAGCCGCTCGGTTCCGACCCTACGCTCGCCTTTGAGCGGGGTCGAGCCCGCGGCAGACTCTTATCTCACCCGTACTGGCTCGGCAATGGGCACAGCCGGGTATATGTCGCCGGAGCAGGTGCGCAGTGAGAAGCTGGACGCGCGCAGCGACCTGTTTTCTTTCGGGCTCGTCCTCTATGAAATGGCCACAGGGCAGCGGGCCTTTACCGGAGAAACCGCAGCGGTTGTGCACGGAGCCATCCTGAACAAACCGCCGATTCCATTGCGCGATTTAAACTCCGCCCTTCCTAAGAAGCTCGTCACCGCGATTGACAAGGCCCTCGAAAAGGAACGCGAGCAGCGTTACCAGGGGGCAGCCGAGATGGCAGCGGACCTGCGATCCGTGCAGCAAAATATCTCGACGCGATCGCGGGGTTCAAGATGGATGTTTGTTGGCGTAGCTGCCGCTGTACTTTGCGCCGCTGTGCTTCTAGTCCTTAGGTTCAGCCCGCGCAAGGAGCAACCCGCGAAAGAGCCCACCGTGCGCCAACTGACACCTAACTCTGCGGATAGTGCAATGCTCGGAACAATTGCGCTTTCGCCGGATGGCAAGCATTTGGCCTATTTGGACAGGATCAAAGGAGTTTCCGTACTGCAGATCGACACAGGAGAAAACCGATCCTTACCCGATACTACTTCTTTTGTTCCCAATAGCTGGCTACCCGACATGGATCATTTGTTTGTATCGAAGCTGGGTGCGCCTGGAACTTGGAGGATGTCAACTTGGGATGGGACTGTCCGAAAGCTCCTCGAAGATGGCATCCAAGCGTATCCCTCCCCCGATGGGCAGCAGCTAGCATTCACCAACGATAAAGACGAGATCTGGATAATGAGTGCCACTGGGGAAGCACCGAGAAAGATCGTCTCCCGCGAGCCTCAGTGGTCGCTTCAAAATTTTGCATGGTCCCCCACGGGCAGGCGAATTGCCTACGACAAGTTCAAGGTTAATTCGGATCGAGAAAAAGGGGGGGCGCAGATCGATGTAAGTCTCGACAGCTGCGATTTAGACGGCCGCTGCTCCACCATCTTGTCGGACTCGAGACTGCAAGTTCGTTGGGACGGAGAAAGCAGCACCCTGGTCTGGCTACCTGATGGTCGCCTCGTTTTCACTCTGGCTGAGTTGCCGCTCAGCTACTGGGATTTCAATCTATGGGCCTTGGCAGTTGACCCAAACACAGGCCGTCCACAAGGGGAGCCGAAGCGACTGACGAGTTGGACGGGATCCAGCCAAAAAGCACTTACAGCCTCAGCGGACGGAAAACGTCTCGTCTTTCAGCAAGTGCATCCCGAAAACATCGGCAAAATTGTGGAGATTCGACCCGACGGAGGTGGCTTGGGACCGGCTCGATCACTCAAAGCAGAGACCTGGTACAGTGAAGCGCGGGCGTGGACTGCCGATAGCAAGTCGATTATTTTGAGAGGGTACAGATACGGTAAAATAGGGATCCTCAAACAAGACGTAGATGCTCACAGTCCGCAAGCTTTGGTTTCGGGCGCCAGTAACTATGACACTCCGGTGGTATCGCCCGACGGGAAATGGCTACTCTATACGGAAAACCTGGAGGATGGGACGGCGCGGCTGATGCGAACGCCAATCGAAGGCGGCCCAGCCACGCTGTTACTGCAGGGATATTACAGCTACCGTTGCGCATCTGCAGCTGCGAGCCTATGCATTCTCTCAGAAATCAGTGACAAACAGGCGATCTTCTCGGTACTAGACCCTTTCAAGGGGCACGGTCGGGAAGTGGCAAGGGCAGATATCAAGAAAGGCTTCCACAATTGGAGTCTTTCACCAGACGGGAAGAACATTGCACTCGTGGAATGGGGCGAAGATCGGGTCCGCCTTATCGGCACGGATGGCGGCGACGCGCGAACCTTGCCCCTGAAGGGCTGGAAGGGACTGCAATATGTTAATTGGGCAGCCGATGGAAGGCACCTCTACCTCTCGGGCACACGAAATGTTACCGACGACCCAGAATGGGCGATTTTCGAGACGGACTTCGCGGGCAATATCGAAGTGTTGATTCGGATGTCAAGCGACCAGGGATGGATCTACAACCCGGCTCCTTCGCCCGACGGACGCTACCTCATCTACAACGAAAGAACTTGGCCATCGAGCGTCATGATGCTCGAGAATTTCTGAGCTCGAGTCGCTGGCGCATTTGCATCTTGCCCCCCGCACGGCTAATGGGGCAACAATGCGACCGCGCGCAAGTCATATCAGGATTTCCCCAAGTTCGGAAAGACGCGGATCCCGACATCCCATCTACAAACAAACCACAGCCGAGTACACTGAACCCCGTCGATTGCCGTGTTACGGTCACAAACCATCGCCATATACAAAAGGGTAGTGTCCTAGAGTTTAAGACACTACCTACAAAAGGCAAATTTTGCTACGGCGTGATCTGAAACACGACACCGTTGCCGTAGGCTCCGCCAGCGGAAGCAGTGCCATAGATATTCCCGAAGCCGTCAAGGATCAAGCTTCCGTATGGATAGCCTCCATCGCCGTTGCCCGTGAAGTCATATAGTGTGGTATGGATCCAGGTGCCATTCGACCAGGTCAGCCTGAACACCGATCCCCGTTTGTTTGCGCCATCTGCGGCGGCGGTTCCATATAGGTTTCCTGCACTGTCCATCGCCAGCGTACGATAAGAGCCTCCGAACGACGAGCCCGTGAAGCCGTACAGGGTGGCAATGTTCCAGCTGCCACCGCCAACGGGGGTCAACTCGAACGCGGTTCCACCGCCGCCAGTTCCGCCCGATTGCGTTGCGCCGTACAGATTGCCTACCTGATCCAAAATTACGCTAGACGTTGGGGTCACTCCAACGTTTCCATTCTGAAAGCTGTGGAGAACATTCTCCACCCAGGTTGAACTGGACGGCGCCAACTGGTAAACCGCTCCCCATCCGCTTGTCCCACCGGCAGATGTCGTACCGTACAGATTGCCGTATTGATCAACCGCGGGCCCAGTTAGCGGTGTGCTTCCGTCAGGTCCACTAAAGCTGTGGACAACGCTCTCAGACCAGCTGCCATTGTTCGGTGTCAGCTCGTAGACCGCCCCTAGCAGGTATGCGCCGCCATCCCGGGTGGCGCCGTAGAGGTTGCCTGCCTGATCGAAGACCACGTCCCCATAAAGAGGGTCGCTGCCATCGTAGGTGCCGAACTGGTAGAGCACAGTCTCCTGCCAGGGGGAGAAGATGCCGCCTGAGTTGGGTTCCACCTTGTAAACCGTGCCGCAACCGTGCAGCTCACGGCATCCCTGTCCATTGCCGCCGGAATGCGTGGCGCCATAAAGAGCGCCATCCGGGCCAATTGTTACTCGAGAATACGGGGCGCCCGCGTCGTTACCTTCGTATCCCCGGAAGGTGTAGAGCAGACCGAAGGTCCAATTAGAACCTGAGCGCACAAGTCGATACACGCTGCCCCAACCCCCACCCGCGCCAGCCGACGTGGTGCCGTAAAGATTTCCAGCGTGATCCATCGTTAAACCGGCGAGCGGATTGGTCCCGTCGGTCGGACCAGCGAAGTTGTACAACACTGTATAAGTCTGTGCCCGGGCCATCGGCGCCAGCGCGAGGCCGGTTGCCAGTGCCAGCGCTAGGGTAGCGCAGAAGTTGCAGCGCGCCGTGTTCCATGTTGTGGCTTTCATATCTCACCCCGTCCGGGCGGAAATTGCGCCATGGATGGCGTTCCCGGAATGGCGGGAGTGTGCACTGAAGGGAATCCAGGAGCAATGCACGCGAGGTGAGTTGTGGGTGAGTTGGAGGTGATTACTGCAAGTGCCTGAAGCTAAATGGGCTATAAGTTCTGACTGCCATGTCGCCGGGCCTTCACTCCGAAGGGTAGCCAAATCAACCCATTGGAAACTTTCTCAACCTTTGGAAAGACGACGACCCTTAATATTCCCATATACAAGCAAGCCATAGCCGAAGTTGCAATAGTCTTAGCAATCGCAAAGATTAGCTCGACCGTGCAGCCGTAAATGGCTGACTTCCGAGAAGTCTTGTTGGAGGAACTTTCACTTGGCCGTGTTGTCGGCATGTCGTCGAAGTGCTGCGGACCTTGCCCTCATTGACCCGTTAATGACATCGCGAACTGCGAGGGCGTTCGCCTCGCTGCGCTACGGTAACAGCTTTCCACCCAGAACGGTCTTCACCGACCCTTCACCGGTGTTGCGATCCTGCACGGTGATGGTCTGGAAGTTAACCCGTTGCTGGCCGCCATAGTTGCTGTAACTGGTATTCGTGATGACAAGCTTGCCGTCCACGAAAGAGCCGGTCTTTCGCATGCGTGCAGATCGTTAGTTCAGGACTGAAATAGTAAAATGGCTCCAAACAGAACTCGGAAAGCAGTTTGGCGATCTCGAAATCACTCAATCTATACAGGCGATCATGCAATGTCGCACCGAGAGACATTGCTCTTTCTGTATCCTCGAGGCGCGAAGACTCGAGCAGTTCCCGCTGACGTTTGATTAGGTCTCGGGTGCTCAGTTCCTCTCCAAACTCATCGTCTAATGTCATAGCTTCACCTGCCCAGTCGTATGGTCAAGAAATTCGACCGGGTTGAAAAGGCGAGGCTTGCAGCCTCGATTTGTCTCTTGCCATTGTCCTTCTCCACCTTCTCCCTAAAGCCTACAATCCAGCTTTCCCTAACTCGAATCAACCAAGAGGAACAAAATGGTTTGGGCTCGCATGCTGGCCTACATCGCCGGTACGGTCGATCAAGAACTGCTGTTGCGGAACGAATATCTGGCTGCGGAGAACCGTATCCTGAAGGCTC
>JBEKXQ010000156.1:0-17988 GCA_049511915.1 Candidatus Korobacteraceae bacterium | reverse complement strand
AAGCTTCCACGACAAGTTTGCCGGCGCTCGCCCTTCGGTCGGCGGCGGCCAGCGCCGATAAGAGCAATGCGCCCGCATAGAATCCAAGAACGAGATAGAAGCCGCCGGGCCGCCACGTCAGCTCGCCGCGAAGCAGCGCAACAACGAAGACACAACAGGCAGCTAGAAACACGGGGTCGGCGAGCACAACAGTGGAGTCGAAACGATCAAACACCGTCCACTGCATCAGCGGCAGTACCGCGATGTAGATCGCCAGGGACCACTCGCTGGCGACAACAACTCGGGGACGCAATTGGCGCGAATGCATTCTGTCTTCGTCCTGGCATGGCGAGATCGCGTCAGGCCGCCGAACGAGCAATGTCTGTAGCACTGGGCGTGCGAGACTTCAGAGCCTACTCCCTGACACGGCCATGGAGAAGCAGAAAGTTCTGCCCGAATGAAGGATTTCGCCAGTTTTACCTGGATTGAAATCTCGTCTGAGACAGCAGCGTGTGTCGACGTGCTGCCGAGAACGGAATGTCGCGGTCGCGCTCGCGCTCGGTTTCTACTTCCGCAGCGACCCTCCTCGTGCTACTTAGAGGCCACAACAATAAAGGAGCTTTTCGTGGCGTAGCGAAACCTTGGCCTCACTAACACCAGGATGTCACTCAAGCGGTTGTTCTCCAAAGCTCGCATATTACACTTTAGTGGTTATTCTCTGGGCGACAACTTTATCACTAAAAGGTAGGAATATGATTGCCAAAAGGTGTTGGTTGGGCTAGATTGAAAGAGCTCCACCTTCGTCGTCGAAGGAGGTGCCCCATGAAGCTGAGTAGGTATCTACTCTTGCACATTGTTCGTCTAGTTATTGTGGCTTTTGTTGTTGGGTGCTTGGTTCCCGCAGTAGCCCAGCAGAGGAGTCAAACGAGTGGATTTCCGGAGGATTGGAGCCACCACCGTCTTGTGTTCTCCAATCCCGGTACATTTGAAGAAGCGATAAAGAACGGCACTTACGACCAGTGGGTGCAAATCCTCAACAATCCTCGTTACCAGATGCAACAGATGAAGCGGCAAGCCGGACGACGTATCCTTGCCGGGGCGGGATCGAAAGCGGCGGGCGTCTTGTCCGACGGGCTACGGAGCGGCGGCCAGCCGTTGCAGGGAGACTGGAGCATGGACATGGGTTCGGGAGCGAAGGTCGGCGCCGCCCAATACCCGGCGGAGTTTTCCTACAGCACCGAGAGTGCGTATTGCGACAGCGATCCCACGCCTGACTTCGTTGTTTACAACACGGGTCTGGCGGGCTCAGCTACTCAAGCGAGCATCGTTGCTTACGATAATTTGTATTCGGGCTGTACCGGATCCAATCCACTCATTTACTGGCAATACAGCACGATCAATGGACGTCGGATCCCGACCTCTGTTGTGCCATCAGGAGACGGAAGTCAGGTGGCATTCGTGCAACACACCAGTGGTGGTGTGGCAAGCTTGGTCATCTTGAAGTGGGCGGCGAGAAACCCTACCCTAGTGACTCTGACTAACACGGGCGCGGCGGGCTACCGCGCTTGCTCGGCACCCTGTATGGTTGCCATAACCCTGATTGGCAGCCCAGACTCCACCAAATCGGCGCCCTTCTACGACTACGGGAATGATCTCCTGTATGTTGGAGACGATAGCGGTGTGCTGCACAAATTCCAGAATATCTTCATCTCGGGGAAGCCGAGCGAAGTTACTACCGGCGGCTGGCCTCTAACTCTGGATGTGGGCAATAAACTGACGAGCCCTGTGTACGATCAGACCTCCGGCAACATATTTGTCGGGTCTTCTGGCGGTACCCTGTATCGAGTAGTGGCAACCAGCGGCGCTAGCACAGCGTCGGGCATATTGGCCGCCGGAACCGGAATAGTGGATTCCCCAGTGGTCGACTCCACTGCGGCTAGGGTTTACACATTTGTTGGCGATGATGGTTCGACTAAGTGCACGGCAAGTAGTCCGTGCTCTGCCGTGTACCAGCTCACGACAACGTTTGCCTCAGGCAACACAGGCACGGAACAGACAATAGGGCGAGGCAACGCAGCCGATATTGGCTATGCCGGTAACTTTGACAACGTCTACTTCACCAGCGACGACCCCCCAAGTGGGGACCTTTACGTCTGCGGAAGCGAGACCGGGACAGCCAGGCGTCCCACGTTGTGGCAGGTGCCTATCACGAGCAACGTCATGGGTACACCGACAAAGGGTCCAGAACTGGTTACCAACACGGCGACGGACTGCTCTCCCGTTGCCGAGTTCTTTAACAGCCCGACCGACTGGCTCTTTCTGAGTGTGACGGGAAATGCGCTGACAACCAGCCCCATCTCCTGCCCGAGCAACGCTTCTGGCTGCATCATGTCGTTCGATGTTACGAGCGAAAGCGGGTTTGGTGCCAGCAAGACGACTTCAGGTTTCGCAAGTGAAACCGGCGGCACCAGCGGGATCGTCGTCGACAATTCTCTGTCCAGTCCGACTGGAACCTCGAATGTCTACTTCTCTACGTTGGGTAACCAGGCTTGCGCCGGAAATGGCAGCGTCGGTGATGGCACCGGCGGCTGTGCCATCCAAGCGCCTCAGAATGGATTAAATTGAGATTTCACGTGGACACCGACATGAACCATCATGAAGAAAGAGATCCGAGTCCTTAGACTCCGGATCCCGACTCTGCAGTGGCGTTTATGGGATCATTATCGACAACACGTCGAGCACCAGCGGGGCCTCGCAGATCTACTTCTCAAACCTGAGTAACGGAACCTGCGCAACATCGGCGGGGACAGGTGGCTGTGCCGTTCAGGCGTCGCAATCGGCCTTGAAGTGACGCCTACATGGGCACCGGAACGAATGGAGAGGTCCCGGGAGGAGCGGAGCATTGGACTTAACAGCCGATGTTCAAGACGGAGTTTCATCTGCCATCCAGCTACTGCGGAGTTGACCTCTGGCTGGCCGATGATGACAGCCACCACCTTTCGGCCATTAGTATTCTCAGAACCGAAAATTGCCTTGCCTCACTAATTAGACTAGGGTAATCTCCTATCGCTCCTATCTTAAATGCCTTAAGAGTAACTAGATAGGGCCGACGGGAGGTGTGCGGTGAGGCTCCAAAATACGTTGACTCTCTATCTTTTTCGCGTAATTGGCGAGGCTTTTCTTGTAGCTTGCCTCATGGCACCCGCACTCGCGCAAGATAACGCGAACCAAGCTAGCGGCATAGTAAGCGATTGGACCCACCAACACGTTATCTTTGCCAACCCTGGTACTGTCGAAGAAGCGCAGCGGAACGGCACCTTCGACACGTGGGAGAGGGTCATCAACGATCCCCGCTTTCGGCTTCAGCAGCTCAAGCGTAATCCCGTGCTGCAACCGAAAGCGGCTACTTCAGACGGTTTCCTAGTTGCTCCCGAAGAGAACTCGCTTGATGCGGAGTCATCGAGCCCGGATCTCGGGAATGTCGGCACGCAACCACCACGCAAGCGCAGGCCACAAGGAGACTGGAGCTATTGGTTGGGCACGACGGCCGGCGCTGGTGTAGCGGCCAGCATGTACCCAGCGACGTTCGGGTTCAGCACAAATGGCTCGCCCACTTGCAGCGATTACGCCGTCTACGCGCTTAACAAAGCGGGGGTGAGCGGCGCTACTGGACAGCCCAGCATCATCGCCTTTGATAATCTATACAGTGGAGCAGTTAATCCCGGGCGGTTTTATTACAACGGCCATCGCAGCGGAGACAGGTGGAACCAGCGGGATGGTAGTGGACAACGTCAGTACCGCCTCGCAGGCGTCTAGCCTGTACTTTGGCACATTGGGAGCTACGACGTGCAGCACGACAGGCGGCGGCAATGTCACTGCCTGTGCCGTCAAGCGGACACAATCGGGGTTGCAATAAGCGAATCAAGAGATGGCAACCGACTGAAATACAACGGCGAAGTTGTCCTTCCACCGAGCTTCCAGGTCTCCAGCGCTTCCACGTTATTGCTGCCTCTAGCAGAGAAATCGATCACGAGACTTGGCGGTTATTCCTTGCTATCGAAGGTGGGATGAGCTATGCTCATTGGCCATACTCAGTCCCTAGACTAGCGGTGGTGTCCCATGAAAAATTTCACGCTGAGTATTCTTCGTCTTGGAGTCGCAGCCGTTCTGGCCAGCTGGCTGATGACTCCCGCCATAGCCCAGCAAAGCCCAATTCAGCTTAAGGGTGTGCCGGATGACTGGAGCAGTCATTACCGCGTTTTCTCCAATCCTGGCACGGAGGAAGATGCTATCCGCAACGGCACACATGACCGGTGGCTCAAGATTGTGAATGATCCTCGGTATATCCTTCAGCAACTAAAGAGGCACGCACCGGCGCAGGGGCCTGCGAGCGAGTATGTCGCCGGAATGGAGCAGACGGCCGCGTCCCTTGCAGCGGCGAGAAGCCAGGTCACAAGTGGCGGAGGGCTCACCTTCTCAGCGCTACCTGACGAATCGCCTCAGCGTGACCAGCGGGACAAAATGAGGAAGGACTGGAGCGCGTCGCTGTTAACGGGTGCCGTTCTGCCCAATGCGTACCCAACAACGTGGGCATTAAATTACGGGACGCCCAGTTGCGCTAGCGACTTCGCCGTGTACCCGACCGGTTCAACGGGTTCGTCCACTGCCGCGACAATCATCGCTTATAACAACCTTTACACGGGGAATAGCGGGTGCACCGGTGGACCCACACCGGAGATTTACTGGGCCTATAAAACTGGCGCGTACGCCGTTACCACTTCTCCCGTTCTCTCTCTGAACGGAGAGGAGGTTGCCTTTGTCCAGAGTACAAGCAGCGCTATGGAATTAGTGGTACTGAAATGGGCCGCGACGCCAGCCGGACGGACCGTCACCAGTGGAAGCACGAACATAGCCAACGGTATCAAGAACTTCACAGTTTTGGCGAGTACTCCACTCAGCAGCGCGGATGTAGGAGCGGGGATCACCGGGACGGGAATACCGACGGGCGATACTATCGCGACCGTTACCGGTACCACAACTGGTACACTGTTCGCCGCAGCTACCGGCAACGGCACCACCCACGAAACGCTTCACATCACAGCGGACGCCGCCGGCCCCGCCACCCCGAGTACCAGCTCGACGGGCATGGGCTGTACTGCTCCTTGCATGACCGTGACCACGCTTAGTGCCACTATCGGTGACAGCTATTCGTCTCCGTATTACGACTATTCAACCGACGCACTTTACGTGGGAGACAATGCCAGCCACCTTTACAAGATTACGCCAGTCTTTGACAGCACAGCATCGAAGCTTCCGGCTGTTAGTACAGCCACGCTCAACAGCACTCCCTACGACGTTGCCACGCCCATTTATGATTCCACCTCCGGTTGCGTCTTCGTAGGCGATAGTGAGGGCTATCTCTACTCCGTGAGCTCAGGAATCGCAGGCACCGTGTGCACGAGCACTTCGTTTGCCTTCTTCGGTCATTCGGAAATCCTCGGAGATGGGGGCGCGGATGAGGGGATTTTCGACGCTCCGTTGGTGGACTCCAGCGCCAAGACGGTGTATGCCTTTGTCACAAGTAGCGCCCTCATTGGCAACTGCGGGGCTACATACAACTGTATCGTCCAGTTCACCACATCGACGATTAGCAGCGGTAGCACTACCGCCGCGCCGGCTGGGGAAGAAGCTCTGGGGACAGGTCATCAGTATGCCAATATGTACGCTGGTGCGTTCGACAACGTATATTACTCGTCATCGGACCCCCCTTCAGGCAACATTTACGTTGTAGGAGGCACCTTTAGCTCCCCTTCTACCCTTTATCAAGTGCCGATCAATAGCAACTCTTTAGGCGCCGCGTCCACTGTAGCTAGTCTCGGCAACGCCAACGACACGGCTCCCTGGGCGTCACCGGTCAACGAATTCTGTAATCCTGGAAACGCAAGTGCGTGCGCGGTCACAAGCGGCGGTACCACCTGTGGCACGGGCTACACGTGTACTACTACCGGCACGGACTACATTTTCTTCAGCGCTTACGAAGTCAGCTTGACAACAACCGGCGGCGGCACCGCTTGTTCCGGCCAAAGCGCGGGCGAAGGATGCGTCATAGCATGGATCGTTAACAACCCCAACCCAGCGAAGCTTTCCACCACGCCGGTAAGCGACGTGGAGGAGACCTTTCCCACGAGCGGTGTTGATGATGCAGGCTGTTGGGGTACCGGTGGGTTCGTGATCGATAACGCCTCCACGGCGACCGGCGCCTCGAACATCTACTTTCCAAACATGAACGGCAACTCAGCCTCGGCTGCCTCGAGTAGCGTTTGCAACATCGTTAATTCCAAGACGATTCAGGCCGTGCAGGCGAGTCAGACGAATGTGTCGGAGTAGGAAAGTTGGGTAGAGCTTAGACGTTCGTTCCAGGACTACATCACCGCGCTGCAGCGCGCCGGCCCACAGGCTATCGACCCCTGACGGGCGCTAGCCCCAGTCCTTGCAGGCGATAGACTCCCGGATCCCGCTTAGACCCTCGCGCTTGGAGTGCTGCGTGATCACCATGCCGGCGGCGCGCTTGTCATGAAACTGGTTGGGTGCAGGAGGGCAATATAGGAATGAAAAGGGCGATCAGCTGCGAACCGGAGAGCGGACTGGCAAGAAGCCCTACCAGAAGCCGCAGTTTCGCTTCGAGCAACTGTTCGAAACCCGAGTGCATTGACCTGCTTAGAACTTCCGGGCGATAACCCGACACTAAGCATATGAACTCCGCAGTGATCTCGTGGTCCGCGTCGCGAGACCGCTGCGGAGTCGTTCTTCCTTCTACTAAGCTTCCGGGACTCCAGCGCCTCCACGTTTGTGCTACCGAGGGCTAGAGAAAACAATCCCTAAAAGTCTGCTCTTAATTTCTTGCTATCGACCGCGAGCTAGGCTATCCTCAGTAGCCAGACTCATTCCTTGGACTACCGGTGGTGTCCCATGAAAAATTTCGCGCCAAGTATTCTTCGTCTTGGAGTTGCAGCCATTCTGGCCGTCTGGCTGATCACTCCCGCCATGGCCCAGCAGAGCCCCAGTGAGCAAACGGGCGCTCCCGACGACTGGAGCCATCACCACGTCATTTTTTCCAATCCTGGTAACGAGCAGGACGCCCTGAATGGCGGCAAGTACGACGAGTGGATCAGGATTGTCAACGATCCTCGCTATGTCATGCAGCAGCTGAAGCGCGGCGCCCCAGCGCAAGGCCCTTCGGCCGCAGATGTGGAGAGGATCGAGGAATTGGCCCGCCTTAGCAAGACCGAAGAGGGCCAGCAGTCCATGGAAGGCGCCGGAGGACAACAACGGGGGACGAGGAAAATAAAAAAAGACTGGAGCATGGATCTGGGCTCAGCAGCGAAGGTGGGGGCCGGCCAGTATCCCGCGATACTTTCGGCCTACACTTCAGCTAACTGTGACAGCCAGAGTCCGCCGGACTTCGCCGTGTTCAATACCGGGCTGGCGGGTGGGGCTAGCCAGCCTACCATCATTGCCTATGACAACCTGTACTCAGGTTGCAGCGGCGCGCATCCCCTCGTGTATTGGCAGTTCAACACGGCTTACCCCCAAGGCAGTATGACCGGGGACAGCAGCGTCATTGCGACGTCGGTGGTGCTCTCGGATGACGGGTCGCAGGTGGCCTTCATTCAGCACAACGGAAGTAATGTTGCTAGTCTGGTCATCCTGAAATGGGCCAAGAACTCATCCCTGGTGCAAATGGATACCTCCAGCAACAATGTCACTCCGGCAAATTACCGCAGTTGCACGGCGCCATGCATGACCAGGATCACCCTGAGCGGCAGCCCTAACCCTAATAGCACCAATTCGCCGCCGTACCCCGATTACGGGCACGACACGCTGTACGTGGGAGACAACAGCGGGAAATTGCATAAGTTTACTGGAGTCTTCGTCGGTACCCCCGCGGAGTCGGCGAGCAATGGTTGGCCAGTCACCGTCAGCTCACAGACCTCGAAGATCCTGACCGCTCCGGTGTATGACCCCAACTCGACGCTTGTCTTCGTAGGCGACTCGACGGGGTATCTGTATTCGGTAACCACAACCGGCTCCTCCAGTCAAACCGTTGTGCCGTCAGCCCGAATCGCCGCGGGCACTGGGATTGTGGACTCACCAATCGTCGATTCCACTCCGTCAACCCCGGTTGTGTATGCGTTCGTGGGCGACGATAACACCACTACTCAGTGCGTCAATTCCAGTGATGATCCCGTCCCTTGCAATGGTGTTTACCAGTTTCCGACCAACTTCACCAGCGGCAGTTCTGGCACCGAGAGCACAGCGTTCGCGGTCGGCACCACCACAGAAACGGTGTACATTGGCGCATTCGACGAGGCACATTACGTCGGAAACGGAACGACCGGGAACTTGTACTTCTGTGCTGGAGATGAGAATGTGGGCACGACGCCCACGCTCTATCAAATAGTGATGAATGCGACTTTCACCGGCACCGCCAGCCAGACTGCTACACCCGCCAGCAGCGCGGGACAGTGCTCCCCGATTACGGAAATCTCCAATTCGGACGCTGCATCGACTACTCTCAGCTCGACAATGAGCAGCTCAACAACCACCGCGCACCTTACCTCCGGCACAGGCTTCAATAACGGCGACTACATCAGGATTGCTTCGGAGACTATGCTGATCAGCTCGGGAGGTGGTACGACGACGTTGACCGTGTCTCGGGGCCAGCTTGGAACCACCCGAATCGGCCACGCGAGCGGGGCCTTTGTTGCTGATATCGGAACGCAGGACTGGATGTTCTTGAGCGTGACTGCGGGCGGCAGCGATACCGGTTGCACTGGCCCGTGCCTCTACAACTACAACGCCCTGGGAACTGCGAGTAGCGCCACTGCAGGGCTTGCCGAAACCGGCGGGACGAGCGGCATTACTATTGACAACACATTGACCTTCACCGGCGCATCGCAAATTTATTTCTCTTCGCTCGCGAACGAGACCTGCGCTGGAAATGGGACCACAGGTAGCGGGACGGGCGGCTGCGCCGTACAGGCGTCGCAAGCGGCGCCGTAAATGCCCGGGCCGGCATGGAGTCAGAGGGAAGGCTTTGCACCGGTGGCTCTGAGTATGTGGTGAGCACAAAGGTGCTAAGTTTTATTTGCTGCTCTGGCATCAAAGCATTAGTTATTTGTTGCCGTAGCAGCTTGAGTTAGGGTAATCTGTCATGCATCCAACCTGCGTCGCAGTGACCGTTGCGGAAGATGTGGGATCATTTGCCGCACAAAGAAGCAACTTCATGGTGGGGATTGCAAGCCGATTGAAGCGAGGCTGAAATGGACGAAAGAATGACCGACGGATTGAGTCCTGCTGAACCGCAGCTGGCAAAAAAACCCTATCAAAAGCCGCAGTTTCGTTTCGAGCGCGTTTTTGAAACCCGCGCGCTGACCTGTGGAAAGGTCCATCCCACAAGTTCGAGTTGCACCCACAACCGTAAGAACTCGTAGGCTGGCACCCATGGATTCAACCCTACAGAGGAGCGGGGTCCCGGCCTTGGGCTGCGAACTTACCGTGGATGTAGTTCGCAATTTCGGTGAGGTTCGCCTGAAAGTGACGGGCGCCAGCATGTTGCCCTATGTCTGGCCTGGAGACGTTGTCACGATCCAGCGCCGAGACGCGACTGATTTACGACCCGGCCAAATCGTGTTATATCGCCGCGACGGAAAGCTGATCGCACATCGCGTCAAGTTAAAGCTTGGCGACCACCTCATCACACAAGGCGATTCCCTGCCCCACTGTGACTCTCCCGTAAGCGCCTCTGAAGTTATAGGGCAATTGGTGGACATTCACCGCAGAGGTCGTCGCATATCTCCTGAACCGTTATTCTGGCAGCGCGCTATCTCGCCGATCCTCCGGCATTCGGACTTCTGCACGCGCATGACACTTCGCATTGGGCGTCGTTTGCAACTCCTTCGCAAGATGGAGCTTCTATGGGCAAGTTAGCCACGGCCGTTGGTTACGAACTTGTAATTGAAATCGGCGGAATGCCGGTCCTGGTGCGCAGCGATAGCCCGGAGTTCCTGCGCATGCTGGAGGGCCGCTACTCCGGATTCTTAAATCCCGATGCGTCTCCCGTATTCGAATTTGATGTAGAGCTTGTACCGCCGGGAAGAATCACCGACGAAGACGAAGTTGCGGTGCACTTTGAGTTGGGCCGGTGGCTCATCGAGCGTGGCGACTTACGCGCGGAATGGGAGCCGGTGTCACGTCGTGGACGAGTGGTACAATCCGCCAATCCGTACGCTATTGACACAGCGCTGCGCGTCATTCACAGCTTGGTTCTGGCACGCGAAGGCGGGTTGCTGGTGCATGCCGCCAGCGCGGTTCGCAATGGTAGAGCATTCTTGTTTGCGGGCGTCTCCGGGGCAGGGAAGACGACCATTTCCCGCCTGGCGCCTGCTGACGTCACGCTGCTGACCGACGAGATCTCTTATCTTCGCCGCAACGGTCATGGATACGTTGCCCACGGCACGCCCTTCGCGGGAGAACTCGCCAAGGTGGGCGAAAACGTTCAGGCTCCGCTGGCGGCGTTGTATCTTCTGCATCAGGGACCAAGAAATGCCATCGAACCGGTCCGCACTGTCGATGCTGCTCGCGCGCTGCTGGAAAGCGTCCTGTTCTTCGCGCACGATCCGGAGTTAGTGAGCATGGTCTTCGAATCGGCTTGCGATCTGGTGCGGCAGGTGCCTGTCTACCGCTTGACCTTTGTTCCAGATGCCCGGGTGTGGGAGTTGATCTTATGAGCCCGCTTTACATCGCCCGAGCTACCTCGATTGCCGCGCGCGTGCTGGATGGCGAGATGATGATCATGTCCGCCAAGGACTCGAGTTTGTTCACGCTGAACCCCATCGGCACCATCATCTGGCAAAGCGCAGATGGACAGACACCGCTCGCCGAGATCGTGGAACAGAAGATTTGCCCCGAGTTTGAAGTCGAGCCAGATGAAGCGTTGAACGACGCCCAGACCTTTGCCAACGAGTTGGCCGGCCATGGGATTCTGCTAGTTTCCGATGAGCCGATCAGAGTGACGCAATCGGCGGGAGGAACGCCATGAGCCTAATGCAAGAGCTCGGACAACGCGCCCTGGACCGGGGCGTGCCGCTCAGTGTGCAAATGGACGTGACCTATCGCTGCAATGAGCGGTGCGTGCATTGCTATCTCGATCACGAAGACCACGGGGAAATGACGACCGCGGAAATCCGCGGCGTGCTTGACCAGCTTGCCGAGGCTGGCGTCTTCTTTCTCACCTTTAGCGGAGGTGAGGTCTTCATGCGCATGGACTTCTTCGACGTCATCGAATACGCCAGATCCCTGATGTTCTGCGTGAAGATCAAGACGAATGCATTCATGATCAAAGAAGAAGAAGCGCGACGTCTCCGCGATCTTGGCGTGCAGGACGTGCAGGTCAGCATTTATTCGCACCGGCCGGAAGTGCACGACGCGATCACCCTGCTCCCAAACTCTCTGAAGCGGTCGGTTGCTGGCATCCGGCTGCTGCGAGAGCATGGAGTGAAGGTCGTCATCGCCAATGTTCTGATGATGGAAAACCTGGGCGATCACGCCGGCGTGAAGGCGCTCGCGAAAGAGTTGGGCGCGGAGTACACCATCGACCCGACGGTCACGCCAATGATGGACGGCGATAGGGAAATCCTGAAATTGGGCTTGGGTGTTCCTCAACTGAAAGATGTGTTTCGCAATTCCGACCTGGTTGGCGATGTCGACGAGTTCTGCGCGGTTCCGCCGCCGGTCGATGACGACGTAATGAAAGAGTTACCCTGCAGCGCTGGCCATACCGCGTGTTACATCTCTCCCTACGGGGACGTGTTTCCTTGCGTGCAATTTCCTTTACCCAGCGGAAACCTGCGCCAGACGAAGTTCCTGGATATCTGGAACCATTCGGACCAGCTGAAAGAAGTGCGCTCCATTACTGCCGGCGATCTGCCGGTTTGCTCGGGATGCAACCACGTCGGGACCTGCACTCGATGCCCAGGCCTCGCCTACATGGAGGGCAACATGCGCGGCCCTTCCACACAGGACTGCGAAAAGTCATTCGCGAGAACCGGAATCCCCTCGGCCAACATGATTCTTAAGAAGGCGTCCTCTGCGCCTCGGGACCTGGTGCAGATCGCCGCGTTCCAGCCGGCATAACTCAAGCCGGACTTAAATGTCTGGAGGATTTGCTTTGCGCCTCGCTACACTCGGCGTAATAATCGATCATCTTGGCCGACAACGCTCGCATCCTGAATGTAAAGTTGCGCAAGGCAGCCGTGCAGTTCGCGCAATTGCCGCGAGCACTCAAGTCGGGCGTTCTTCTGCTGCTGCAGGGTCTTCTTCCCGTGGCCACTGTCTATCTCGTTCGGAAGTAAGTGTAAGAGCAAACACATGGTTGACACATTGAATCCGCAGCCAGCGTGACTTCGCCACTTGATCAGTAAATTCTCAGGCGGCGAGTCTTCGTTCCTTCGTCCAGGGCGGATTACTGCCGGTTAGCCCGTCATCCACCCAGAGTTATCTGCGAGCCTGGAATTTGGAAGGCTTATTTCTTCAACTCCGCCGGCCAGTTCGTCACCAACTGCAGCGGGCCCTGGGCTCCTTCTTCGGTGTGGTTCACCAGTAGACGCTTGCCATCGGAAGAAACATCGAACAATACGCCGAACGCGGCCAAAGGCGTGTGGAACAGATGCTGCGCGGTACCGACCTCGATTTCTGATCCGTTCGGGGTCACTGGGCAGGCCAGGAAATCGTCCGTGAGATCCGTATAGAAGAGTTCCTTACCATTTCCGCTCCATGCCGTGTAGTATCCGCCATTGGACGATACCCTCCATTTTCCTGTTCCTTCGGGGAAAGTCGTGAGGTAGACCTCATCTTGTCCGGATTCATCCGAAGTGTAGGCGACCCAGTGGCTATCGGGAGAAATTCGATAAAAGTGAATGTTGGATTGTGGCGAAGGCGGCTGTACCACCGCAACCGGCTTACCGTCTCCGTTCACGGGCCGTGCCCAGAGCGAGACCATCTTTTCGCCATCACCCCAAAGATAGGTTAGATACTTTCCATCAGGTGACCAGCCGGGGAAGTGGTAGTTGTTCTGCTCGGCGAATGCGGCCTTCTCAGAGCCGCTGCCGTCCGCGGCTTTGTAGCGAATTTCCACATTTCCGCCGCCGGTTGAGACTTGCGCCGCGAATAGGAGCGTCTTGCCGTCCGGCGACCAGGCTGGTTCCTGAACGATCAGTGGATCAAAGGTAATCCGTGTTTTCGTCTTGCGGTCGAAATCGAGCGTCCAAATGCCAGTTCCGCTTGCAAATGCGACTCGCTTGTTATCCGGCGAGAGACGAACATCACGCGCCAGCAGGGCACGCGAATCGGTGATCTTAGTCTCCTGGGGGTCGTAGTCCGCCAGTTCTTTGCCCGAGCGGTCGAACCACACCAAGTGGCTTCTTGCCGCGTCGGCACCGCCGGGCTGGTAAACCATGACTCCGTTCTGGGAAACGGCGAAAATGCTGCGCCACACTCCGATATCGTTGCGCAGATTGTTTACCAGAGGAATGGGAGAACCCGACAAGGTTCCGTTTTGTGGATCGAAGGGCTGGGCCACCAGCGCCGTATTGACCTGGTAGAGAAGATAGCCGGATGCGTATTGGGCCGCTGACTCGGTCGCGACGACCAGGCGGCTGTCCGTGTTGTCGACCGACCCGAAGTAGATTCCGTTCTGTTTGGGATCGCCGCCGGTATGATTGGTTGCTAGAAAAATAAAATGCTTGCCGTCAGGTAGGAACCAGGGCCAGCGCTGTGTGGAATGCCTGGTTTTGTCGAGCACGGTTGCCGGGGTTGCCGTGCCACCCTGCGCGCTCACTTTCATCAGCGCACTCTGAAAATCCGGAGCGAACACAATCACATCGCTAGCGCCCCAGCTGCCTCCGCGGGAGTTGGGGGCATCGGCTAAGCTCGCAACCGGGCCGCCGGCGGCAGGAATCTTCAGCAACTTACCGCCGGCAAAGAAGCCTACGTAGCGGCCATCGGGCGACCAGAAAGGATGCGCAGCGCCCGCGGTGCCATCGAGTTGTTGCGCCGAGTCGTTGCTCAGCGAGCGGACCCACAGCTGCTTGGTTTCCCCGGAATGCGCGACGAAGGCGATCTTGTCGCCTTGGGGAGAAAGCACGGGCATGCCGCCCGCGTCGCCGGTAGTGTCCAGCGCAAACTTGTCTGGCGCTGGGATTTCGGCGTGGATCGATACCTGAGCCTCGGAGGATTTTGCCCAGCGGTATCCGGCGTATCCGGCGATCACGATGAAAATCAGCACCAGCGCTGCAAGCCCCGCCGCCCATGACCCGTTGAACTGCACCGAGCCTTTTGCCGGCTCGTTCGCTTCCGAGTCCATCATCCAGCGCAAATCCATCGCGATGTCGTGCGCGGATTGAAACCGGTCCGCCGGATCTTTCGCCAGGCATGCCCGCACCACGCGAGCCAGCATGGGTGGAGCGAGCGGCTGGCTGGCCGTAATCGGCTCCGGATCTTTCTCCAGAATCGCGGTGAATACACTCAGCTGCGATTTCCCTTCGAACGCGCGTCGTCCTGTGATCATTTCGTAAAGAACGCATCCAAAACTGAACAGGTCGCTGCGCGCATCGGCTTCTGCACCCTGCACCACTTCCGGCGCCATGTACTGAAACGTTCCGACGATCGATCCCTTCTGCGTGAGCGGTGACGACGCGGAGGTCAGCGAAACCAGATTCACGGTCGGCGTTGAAGGAGTAAACGGCCCAACCGCTTGCGGGGCGATTGTCATCTCCGGCTTCGCCAGCCCAAAGTCCATCAGCTTCGCGCCGGCCTTGGTCAGCATGATGTTTGCCGGTTTCAGGTCGCGATGGATAATCCCCTGCTGGTGCGCCTTCTCCAGTGCCTGGGCGATTTCCGTCGCAATCTTCAGAACCTGATCAATCGGCAGCGCGCCCTTCGCGAGGCGATCGGCGAGAGTCTGGCCTTCGAGGTATTCCATGACCAGAAAGTCGGTGCCGTCCTGCGTGCCGATATCGTAAAGCGTGCAGATGTTGGCATGCTGCAGCGCGGAAATAGCTTTGGCCTCGCGCTCCATGCGTTGTTTCAGTTCGGGGTCAGAGGAAAGATGCGAAGGCAGAACCTTGATGGCGACGATGCGGTCGAGGCGCGTGTCCTTGGCGCGATACACCTCGCCCATTCCGCCCACCCCGAGCGGCGATTGAATCTCGTAAGGACCTAATTTCGTGCCGGTGGTCAATGCCATGCGTGCGCGTAATTATAGCTTGCACAGTCCGTTGCGACGGATGTCAACCATTCTGGCCGGTTGGTCGGCAAACAGGAAGTAATCCGGCGCGTTCACTCGACTTACCCATCCAAACAATCGGAGCACCGAGAGCGAGCGGGAACGGTTCATCCGTTCCTGGATGACTTGCTGAGCACGGCGCGAGGGTCGCACGTTTCGTGTGGTCAATACACGGGCAACGATTTGCCCACTTTCGAGTGTTCAGCGTTTTGTGCGCCCCTAGGGATTCAATAAGTTCCCTGTTTTCAACGCAACGCAAAAGTTAAACTCCCGCCGCCTCCACTATTACTCTGTTTACTTTCAATAGTTTGCATGTAAATCAGCGGCTGATCGGGCAGACGCGGTGATACAGGCAGACTGCATTCCCGTCGAGTTCGTAACCGGATCAGTGGAGTTTGCAGGAATGTTCCGTTTCTGCGCGAATCCGGGCAGAAAGGCTGGCTCATTTTGGCACCCTCGCGGCTACATGCTCCAATTCGACTTGGAAGGCTCGCGGAGTGACCCGTGCCACTCCTGAATATGGAGTATCCAGGGAGAGTATGACGAACAAGCTGAAGGCTAGGATTCCCGCCAAAGCCGCAGTCATTCCGGCCTGTGACCAGACGCCTTCGTGCCCCAGGAAATAGGTGAAGGCGATGAGCAGGATCCCACCGGAAACCAGCAGACACCATAGATTGGCGGGGACCGAGCTACGGCTGGTAAAAAGACGCGTCCTGCGATAGTCGGAGAGTTGTGTGAGGTGGTTCAACGACTCTGCCAGGTAAGCCTGCAGTTGCGGGGTTTCGGGCCGAATTGTGCCGTAGACATCCCAGACCTTTTGCACGGAGTCCCAAGTGCGCTGGCTGTTGCGACCCTCGGCCATAGCCGGGAATTCATCCTGTGCGACGGCGTTGAGATATTCCATCAGCGCCGCAGATATGTTCTTGCGGTAGGGATCCGGCATGGCGGTTGACAACCGTGAGAGGTCGGCCACCTCGGTGGCTTCGTGCTCCAGGTTCGTTCCCGCAACGTTGAAGTTACTCCACGCAACATAAACCGCAAAGGCTACCAGCACAGCATAAAGAGTTCCTATCATGAGAAAAAAATAGCTGGCTACCTCGTGATGCCGCTTCAACCAATCGACATGAATATAGCGGCGGACTAACAGTAACCCAGCTACTGAAAACAGCATTGAGCCGCAAACCAAGAGCACGCCGTTTAATGGTGTGTCCATCCCCACTCTCCTGAGAACAAAGACCAAAGAGCGTCAATCCGAACTGCCGACCGAGGGACCTTTCTTCTCCCCGTCAGCTTGGGTCGGAGCGGCGGTAAGGAAGGCTTGGGAAATCCTCGCCTGAGGTGTTCGACGAGATTCTTACAGCCGCGCCCAGGGGTTTGTCGGTGACACCCGCCACGGAGGCAGGTGACAAACCGAGAGAATACCAAAACCCGAGGTTCAGACACCGCCGGGTGCCCTACTGATTCGCGCTGTTTGCGAATGAGTGGGAATAGTAAGAGTGACAGTGGAACTCGACGGAAAATCTGTGGTTGAAATCTCCCACTCAACCAAGGGATGTCGAACGTACCGTCTCGAAGTCAGTTCTCCAGACCGAACGCAGCTCGAATCCCACTTGACTTCTGTCTCCTGATCAAAGCCCCCAGCGTCGGACGATCACGGGTCTGTTCCTGGATGCTCTCCCGCTACCGGTGAGTCCCGACGAAGGAAACCTTGGTGAAGTGGGCGCTGTTCACGGGGACAGGCTGGTTGAACCACGTCTGGCCCCCGTCTTTCGTGGACACAATGACACCTGCCGGCAGGGACGGATCCACGCCCACCGCCCTGTATCCTACCGCCACCATCGCTTGGTCGTCGGAGCACGCGATGCCCTGGTACGTGTAGTTACTGGCGGGATTGAAACTGTCTATGACGGGTTGCCCATCCACAAGGCGCACATGAAAGATTTTACCGCCGTTGTCGCCACTATAATTTTGGATGACCCAAACCGTGTCGGCCGAGAGAGCGCAAATATCGTCGAGGTCGCCGAAAGATCCCACAGTTGCGACTTTCGTCCAGGTCCCCCGCCGTCCACGGTACGGAACAAGTCGCCTTCGCCCGGTGCCGCGCACCAGGCCACCATGGGTGAGTAGGCGCTGACCATGTGCAAGCCTTGTTTATCGGGGTCTACGTAGGGCACGAATTCTCGCCGCCACGTGACTCCGTTGTCGAGCGTGTGAATCATGCCCCAATGCCCTCCGCCCTCGTCCGCTATCCACACGTTGGCGCTTGGGAGTCCAAGGGCATCCATACGGTTGACCTGAGAGATCGGCACGGAATGCGGCATAATTGTCCATACGTTGCCGCCGGTTGTCGTGCGACGCAGCCAACGGTGGCCCATGCCGTGTCGTCGTCAACAGCGTTGATGTCTTCGCCGGAGCATCCCGCCCACACGGAGCTGTCACCTTGCGCGTTCCAATGCTGGCCACCGTCCGCGGTGTGCAAGATCACGGCGGGCGTATCGAAGCTGATTACCCAGCCCGTCTCCAAAAGCTGAGGAGGAGCGGGCGGTGGGGTCTCCGGGGAAGAACCGCACCCGGCCGCAAAGACCGACAGCATGAGTGCCACGAGTAGGCTCGCTCTTTGCATTTCATTATTGATGAGTTTCTCCAAACTGAACCTCCGCGCCTAG
>JBEKXQ010000155.1:0-8688 GCA_049511915.1 Candidatus Korobacteraceae bacterium | reverse complement strand
CTTCAACACCTGCTACGAAAATACCAGCGGCACACTCGTGGTGGGCACAGGAGCCTGCGCCAGCTCGACGTCCACGCCGGCTTTCCAGCAGCGGCTGGCCTACACCACCCAGACCAATAGCAACGTCCTGCCCGTACGGCTATCTGTCCACCCGTTAGTGATGGCCTCACTCTTCAAGGTCTTCCCGATTCGCGAGTCGACAACCTTCGAGATTCGCGGAGAATTCTTCAACCTGCTGAACTCGGCGTTCTTCGGAGCTCCCAATACTTCGATCGGCAACTCGGCCTTCGGCTCGGTTTCATTGACACAGGTCAACGATCCGCGCTACGGGCAGCTTACAGCTCGACTGAACTTCTAACGCACGCCTCCTTTTGCTGTGGACTTCCGAAGGGCACGAGTCAATTCGGAAGTCCACAGTTTTTTCACTTACCAGAGACATCTTCCCGGCGGGGACTTGTGCGCCCACTCTATCCAAGCCGGGGATTTGCGAAATGGTTTCGCGCAAGGTGTAAATCGGCATGATTTCGAGGCGGAAGAAAGCTCTAGTTCAGATTCTATTAATGGCCGGCGTGTTCGCCACGATGCACGGCCAGGTCCGAAGTCAACAGGATGCATTGCACGCGGGATTTCTTGAGCCACCGGCAACAGCCAAACTTCGCTGCTACTGGTGGTGGCTTAACGGCAACACCACGGCGGAGACCATTACGCGAGATCTGGAGGGAATGAAATCCCACGGATATGGCGGGGCCCTTTTGGTGGATGCCGACGGTTCAGGCCAGCAGGGCAATCTTGAAACTCCAACCGGTCCAGCCATCGGCAGTCCCAAGTGGATGGCTTTGTATGTTCATGCGCTGGCAGTGGCGCAAAAGCTGGGCCTTGAGATCAGCCTGAATGTAACCAGCCGCTGGGACGTGGGCATCATTGGCGGGCCCACGGTAACTCCCGAAGACGCCATGAAGCTGATGACGTGGTCGCGGTTGATTGTCGAAGGCGGAGGAACAAAGAAAGTTCAACTTGCGGCGCCGCCAACCCGCAACGGCTTCTATCGCCCCATCGCCGTGCTTGCCTACCCACTGCGCAAAGGAGCTCCACTGCCGGGATCGCAGGGAAGCGGCCGGGCGCCGATCCTGGATCTGGCGTATAAGACAGCTTCCACAGAGACGGGCTTCTCCATGTCTCCATCGGAGCAGGTACTGCGCGATGGGCCCGCGGTTGCGGGCGAGCAGGACGCTGATGTCAGCGAAGTTGTCGATCTGAGTTCGCGCATGGACGAGAGCGGCAACGTGGAGTGGAACTTTCCGCCGGGGATGTGGGAAGTTCTGCGCATCGGCTACACCGACAACCCCACGCCGGAAACCCTGATCGGCGCCTCGGGAAAGCCACTTGGATTGCCGCTCGACGCACTGAGCCCGGAAGCTTTTGACCATTATTGGCGCGACGCCGTGACGCCGTTGCTGGATGCGGCAAAGCCTTACATCGGCACAAGTCTGCGCTATCTTGTCACCGATAGCTGGGAGGCGGGCGGAGCCAACTGGACTTCCCGGTTTCGCGAAGAATTCAAGCGCCGGCGCGGGTACGATCCGGCGGCGTATTTACCGATCGTAACCGGACGCATTCTCACCAGCCGCGAGACGAGCAACCGCTTCCTCTTCGATTTGCGCCGCACAGTCGCCGACCTGATCGCGCAAAATTACTACGATCGATTCGAAGATCATGCGCGCAAACGGGGATTGGGCACGCATCCCGAGGCCGGCGGCCCACACGGCGCGCCGATCGACGCGCTCGAAAATTTCCGCAGTTCAGATTTTCCGCAAACGGAATTCTGGGTTGTTTCCGGAACCCACCGCGTGAGCGGCGATCAGCGTTTCTTTGTCAAAGAAGCGTCCAGCGCGGCGCACATTTATGGCAAGCCGTTTGTCGCCGCCGAAGGGCCCACGAGCATGAATCCTTCTGCGTGGTCTGAATCTCTGAGCGGCGATGTGCAGCCCGCGTTTGATCAGGCTCTCACGGAAGGCCTGAATCGCCTCTTCTGGCACGAGTTTACGTCCTCGCCCGCGGAATATGGACTGCCGGGCCAAGAGTACTTCGCCGGCACGCACCTCAATCCGAATGTAACGTGGTGGAATCAGGCCGGGCCTTTTCTGCTGGCATTCAATCGCGCCCAGTTTCTGATGCAGCAGGGCCGTTCTGTATCGGATCTCCTGTATTTCTACGGCGACCAGGTGCCGGGATTTGTGCGGCTCAGGAGCGACGATCCGGCGCACGTGCTGCCGGGATACGATTACGACGTCACGAACGAAGATGCGCTCCTCCACCGCATGCAAATGAATGGAGCGGATCTGCACACACCGGAGGGGCTGCATTACCGCGCTCTTGCGCTTCCCGCTTCGCGCCGCATTTCCTATAGTGCGCTGGTGTGGATCAGCAAATTTGTGAATCAGGGAGGCGTGGCCATCGGCCTGAAGCCGATCGGGCCGCTGGGGCGGATCCCACCCGGCGAAGAGGGCGAGTACAAGCGGATCGCAGATACGATGTGGGCGGGCTGCGAAGGAGGAGTAACCTCGGCGCGATACGGCCGGGGAACGATCTACTGCTCCAACGATGCGCGGGCTGCTTTCACGGCGATGGCAGTCACACCGGATTTTTCGTTTCAGGTAAGCACCGCAGACGATGGCGCGCAAAACGAGCCAACCTTTGCGTACGTGCATCGCAGTACGGCAAGCGCGGAGATCTATTTTGTCCGGAACACGCAGTCCCGGGAGCTGGAGGCGACGCTTTCATTCCGGGTTCGCGGCCGCGCGCCGGAATTATGGAACGTTGACGACGGGTCGATGGTCTCCGCATTGGCCTACGCGGAAACCAAGGATGGCCGGACAGAAATCCCGCTCACATTTCCGGCAAAAGGGTCAATCTTCGTGGTCTTTGAGCGCCCCACGGAACGCCACCTGGTGAGAATTGAGAAGGATGGACGCACCGTCTTCCCACCGATTGGCCAGGGAACCAGTGTGTTTTCGAGGGGCAAGCGAGGATTGGTTGCCACCGTCCCAGGGACCTATCGCACCACCGATACTGAGGGAGCGCAGCAAACCTTCACCGTGAGCGCGAATGAACTGGAAGTGCCGATTAAAGCTTCGTGGACGCTCTCCTTCCCATCTGGTTGGGGTGCGCCTGCGTCGGTTCCTGTCGAACACTTCCAATCCTGGACGGAATCGACAGACCCCGGAATCCGCTATTTCTCAGGCACGGCGGTGTATCGAACGTCGTTGCAAATCCCGTCCGGTTTTATCGTTCCCGGCAAGCAACTTTGGCTGCAACTCGGCCAGCTTCGCGAAATTGCAACAGTCCTGGTGAATGGTCGCGCAGTCGATACACTCTGGCGAGAGCCATTCGCTGCGCGCATTGATCCGCTGATCCACAGCGGCGACAACACCGTGGAGATTAAAGTGACAAATCTCTGGCCAAACCGACTTATCGGCGACTTGCAGCCAACTGCGACGGAGAAATTCACTCACACGAATGTCCGCGCCTACACCAAAGATTCTCCGCTCCTGAGTTCAGGCATTCTGCAGCCGGTCGTCCTGACGTTTGGGAGTGTGCAGCAGTGGCGATAGTGAGATGCGGGAAGACCGTCTTTCATTCGGATCCTGATCTCGACTCTTCCGACGAACCAATTCAGAGAATTCAGGAGCCATGCCATCAATTATTGATGCCGGGCCGCCCGGAAGGAAAACTGGCTTTGATCGATACGCGTCCTGAGGAGGGCCGTTTCCTGTTCTTGACAGACGCGGCATGGTTAGAACGCAGCAGCGCAACGCGATTCGAGTCCTACTCCTGCAATCAGTTTGAGGGGCATCCCTCATCATCCGTATCGTTACGCAAATCTGTCATCGAGGTGAGGCCTTCGGCTGACGACCGCGTCGTCTTGGTAACAGATGGCATCACCGAGGCCGAGGATGCGGACGGAACCCAATTCGGCGTGGCGCAGTTCCAAAGCCTGACCAGCGCGCCGGATCCCGTTGCTTCGGTTTTCTCTGCGGTGGAACAGTCTTGTCAGGGAGTCAGTCTGCAGGATGACCAGACTATACTCGTCGTCCACCAGATTGCCTGAAGTCAACTATGGCTGCCTCTGTGTACCAGTGAATGTCCAGCCTCAACCGACTGATACTTATTCGTTTACTGGCCCGAGATAGCGATCGAGCCAATCAAGGACAGCCTTTACGAGTTGCGGACGCTGCTCGGTCACATCGTGTGGCGTTTCCAGAACGACGTGCTCTTTATCCTTCTTCGGAGTGCCGAGCATCGTGAACATAGGGTTTTGCGACAATTCCAAGGAGAAGACATAATCGTAGCGTCCGTTCACCATCAGAACAGGCTTTTTCAAGCGCGGTGCGAAGTCGGCCTGGTCGCCGCCCGGCGGGGGCGGATCGAGGAAATAACCTCCATCGAGGAATATCGCCGTCTTCAGGCGATCCTGCAGTAGCGTCGTGTAGATCAGGCCAAAAGCCGATCCCATGCTGACCCCCAGGTAGGCTAGTTTACTGCTATCGATGTCCGGGCGAGTAGCGAGGTAGTCGAGTGTACGTGCTGTGTCCTTATATCGGTCGGTGGTGAGCTGGATATTCTGGCCACCTCGGGGAAGAGAATACTGTAAACGACGCTCATAAGTGTCCTGGTAGATCGGATAGACTACAGCACGGCCACTCTGAACGATATAGTCGAAAAATCTAATGTCGCCAAGCGCCTTTCCTTCTTTATTGTCGGCGATAAAATCCACACGAGCGCTGGGAAAAAACAACACCGTCTGATACGGTGGCCGTACCTTCTTAGGCAGAAATAGATATACCGCCATACGTTCGCCGCGATAGCCGGTGTCGATCGTAACCTTCTCTTCCCGCCAATCCGCTGTCTCGTTAACGACTCCACCATCAGCCTCATGCATGGGGGCATTCGGATAGGCATAGAGAAGCTGATAGGCGTGAAAGACATCATCGGAAACCGGCTTATACCTGGCAAAATCACGTGCCATAACCCGCTTGATGGGCGCGACGGCTGCGTCCGGCAGTGGGGCGGTGTTCTTGACACAGCGAAAACCGTTCGCGTCTGACCGATCGAAAGGCGAGAGCGCTTCCGGATCGTAATAAAGGTACGCTGGAGATTTCCAGGAGCCCCCCAGAATGAATCGATGGTCGCTGTCGTCTGCGTTGGCAACCCATTCGCGGACGTTTCCTGCCATATCGTAGGTGCCGTAGGGGCCAACTCCTTTGTACGCACCTACAGGAGCCGCGCCGTTGGCCGTGATGTTGCTGGCCGGAACGATGTAGCGTGCCACATCGGACGGCGCCGCCGTATACCACTGAGCCACAGCGGGCAGACTTTTCCCTGCGAATGCGGCATAGGCAGACGCCTCGTACCAACTCACGCCGGAGACAGGGAAATCTGCCTGTCCGTCGGCATAATGTCCCGCAACCCATCCGGCCGGCCCAGGCCGGTTTGTTGTGTCGCGGAACTCTGCCATCGCTTCAGCCCAGGAGAGCTCATGCCCATCCCGAATGAACTTCTCCGTCCAATACTCTTTCTTTTCGTAACCCCCGCTGTCGACAAACTTTTGGTAATCGCGATCGGTAACTTCGAAGCGATCAATGTAATACGGCGGCAGATTGTAAGGGCCGATGAAGCCGATGAAATCGACGAAACCGACGAAGCGTTGTCCCGGCACCGGCATCATTCCGTCGGGCGAGGATTGCAGAGCGCCCAGCGCGAAGTTCATGCTTTCCCGGGCCCGCAGACCCTCTACCAGCTCCCCAACTCCAATCTTCGATATTTTCCAGCGAAAATAGCCCGTTGGTATCGGGACGCCTTTGAGAGGCGTGGTGCCAAGACTGAACCACGGAGCATCCGGCGTGGAAAAATCCTGAATCTCTGCGGTTGCTCCCGAGGGCGATGATGTGATCGACGCTGGCAGCGTAAGTTGATCGGCGATTAGCTTCAATTGAGGGTCGCCGGGCAAATAGCTCTGCGCTTTTTGGAGAACGACAAACGCAGCGAGCGGCTTTCCTTCGGCGATGAGACTGGCGATTTGCGGGATCGCCTCTTCTCGCGCCCACTGCCTTTTGGAAGAGCGGTGAAAGAACCAAGCTGCAGAAGCAATTGTAAGAAGAAGGGCAACGATTGCCGAGAGGGCGACCGCCCGGGACCGGCGCTTTGCGGCCAAATCGTGAGAACTCGATGCGGTTCGCGTAAGGAGATCCGACGTTTCGCGAACTACTTCGGACGCCGACTGATAGCGGCTCGCAGGATCCTTTTCAAGAGACTTGCAAATGATCTGATTGGCCAGTTGGGGAGCATCAGGTCGGAACGCGCGCAAAGAAGGTGGGGAATCCTTGATGATTGCGTGGAGAACAGCAATATTGCCCTCGCCTTGAAACGGTGTGCGGCCGGCAAGCAATTCGTAATAGATGACACCCAGGCTCCACAGATCCGTCCGAGCGTCGACCGTGTTTCCTTTTGCCTGTTCGGGAGACATGTAAGGCGGAGTCCCGACAATAAAGCCCGTCTCTATTGAGGCTGTCGCATCCGGCGTAAGCGGCGCCAGCAACTTGGCGATACCGAAGTCGAGCACCTTGGCGTGCCCCTTCGGGGTAATCATCACATTGGCCGGCTTCAGGTCGCGGTGGATCACGCCGTGTTCGTGAGCTTCTTCGAGTGCACCAGCGATCTCTGACACGATCAACGTGGCGTCTTCGATCGGGAGGGGGCCATTCTTCAACTTGGCTGCAAGAGTTTGCCCGGGGACACACTCCATAACGAGGTAGTCCACGCCGTCTTGCTCGCCTACATCGTACACGGCGGCGATGTGCGGGTGGCTCAGCTTCGCCAGCGCCAGCGCCTCCTTGCGAAAGCGGCGTCGGACCTCATCTCCCGTCACCAAGCCGGGAGAGAGTATCTTGATGGCCACGACACGTTCCAGTTTCTGATCGCGTGCGCGATATACCTGGCCCATGCCACCGGAGCCAATTGGCTCTATGACGGTGTAGCGCCCCAGCTTATGTCCGGCGGTCAAAATGTGCATGCTGACTGTGAGTGAAGGCGGACCGGCGCGGTTTTTTGCAATGAGAGGCTCTTCTAAGAAGCTGCCCATGCGCTGGTGTTCAAGAAGAAGTCCCTCTACAAGATTGCGCTGCTCGGGCGAGCCGCGGCATGTTCGCGCAAGAAATGCTGAACGCTCCTCCGGTGGCACGTCAAGAGCAGCGGCAAAGATCTCCTCGGCGGATTGCTCCTGGTTTGCCATGTGTTATCCGGTTTAGCGCAGTAAAGATGAACGTCCGAGCGGCCCATGGTATGGCATTTCACGTGAAATAGAACCCTGTGACGGTAGATAATACCACAGGTGCAGAGGAGACCGGTTCCATGGAAATCGAGAAGGGCCAGGTGACCAAGCTCCTGAAAGCGATGGCCAAGGGCGACACCGAGGCGGCGGACAAATTGCTGCCGCTGGTCTATGGAGAATTGCATCGGCTGGCCAGTGCGTACATGCGGAATGAGAGGCCCGATCATACGTTGCAAGCAACGGCCCTGATCAACGAGGCCTACCTTCGACTGGCACAAGAAGATACTGACTGGAACAGCCGCGCGCACTTTATCGGGGTTGCGGCTAACGTGATGCGGCGCGTGCTGGTCGACTACGCACGCGCCCACAGAGCAGAACAAAGAGGTGGAGGCCTGAAGCGGGTCGAAATGCAGGACGACCTTGCACTTTCGGTGGAAAAGCTTGACGAAGTCGAGGCTCTGGACGAGGCATTATGCAACCTGGAGGGCCACAACCCGCGACAGGGTAAGGTGGTGGAACTGCGCTATTTCGGAGGCCTGTCGGTGGAGCAGATCGCTGCGCTTCTGCAAGTGTCACCCCGGTCGGTAAAGCGCGACTGGTCGCTGGCGCGGATCTGGCTCTTTCGCGAACTGCAGTCAGGCGTGGCTCCCTCGCCGGGAGATCGGAAATAAAAAATAGAAATTGTGTGGCCCCATTTTCCGGGCGACTGCGCCTTACCAGGTGAAGGCGCCCGGTAATGCGTCTTCGGAAAAAGGAGAAGCCGTCATGACCACACTCTTAATGTCGAAGATTCGCGCAGCCGTCGTCGTCGCCTCCCTTGCCGTCCCCTCCGGGTCTACAGTTCTATACGCGCAGTATCAGCGGATTCAGGTAGACATACCTTTCGCTTTCGAAGTCGGGTCGGCCCACTTTGCTCCCGGCACCTACTTCCTGAACGATTCGCAACAATACTTCCTCACCGTACGGGGTCCTTCCGGCACGGCTTTGGCCATGGACCGGCGAGAAGCAAGTCTGTCGCCCGCGACCAAAGGCAAGGTCGTCTTCCACCGGTACGGCAACCGGTACTTCCTTCGCGAAGTGTGGGTCAAGGGTGAGACCGATCATCTTCGCTGCCCGGAGTCAAAGGCTGAACGTCGGGTTAGAAAGATACAGCAAGAAGCCAATCATGCGGCGATCGTAACGCCCAGCAACGTCGAGATCGCGTTGCTTCAAAACCCCAGATAAGCGCATCGCGAGCATTGCCTAATACTACAGTTGTATTTGGCCGGACGATAGAGGCCCGGGCCTAAAGGCCGTTTCCTTTTGACCTGTTTTCAGGGGCCTGAAGGCCCCTGCTCCCTCCGAAATCCTTAACTCCAACT
>JBEKXQ010000154.1:0-9146 GCA_049511915.1 Candidatus Korobacteraceae bacterium | reverse complement strand
AAGTGGTTTAACGATGCCAAGGGTTTTGGCTTTATTTCACGTCAGAACGGCGAAGATGTTTTCGTCCATTTCTCCGCCATTCAGTCGAACGGCTTCCGCTCCCTGCAGGAAGGTCAAGCCGTAAGCTTCGACGTGAAGCGTGGAGCCAAGGGTTGGCAGGCCGAGAACGTACAGGTTCTGTAAACACGAAGTACGAAGCGAGGGTGGCAGGAGCTGCCCTCTGCTATTTGCGACGATGAGATCGGTTGAGTCTTTGGTCGTATCACCCCAATTCATGCCGCGTAGGGCTGCCAAAGGATCGGCCGGCGAGCGGCCTACTCTGAAAGCGAGGAGGGAACCTAAGCTTCGATGCGACTGAAGACCAGGTACGCGCGATGTTTGAAGCGTATGGCCCAGTCGATAGGGTCAGCATTGTGACTGATCGCGACACCGGGCAATCGCGCGGCTTCGCATTCGTCGAGATGTCGGACGACGACTCAGCCGGCAAGGCAATGGAAGCTCTTAACGGCACCAATCTCAGCGGCCGCAACCTGACCGTGAACGAAGCTCGTCCCAAGACGGACCGGCCCCGGCGCGAAGGCGGCGGTGGTGGACGCGGGGGCGGCGGCGGTGGACGTGGACGCGGGGGCGGTGGTGGTGGCGGCGGCGGTTGGGGACGCTACTAGTCTCTTAGTCTCACGCTGCGCACACATTCGCAGATGACATTCATGCCGGGGCAGAAAGCTGCCTCGGCATTCGTATTTGCGCCTCGCAATTCCTGCTTCCGCTTTGCAATTCCACAAGAAGAAACAACTCTGATAGGCTGGAGCGGCATTTTCGCGCGCGCCTGCACATGGCCAACGACTCCAGCAATGCCATCCAATTTGCCGATGTCGGATTTCGCCTGCCGCAAGGAAAAAACCTCCTGTCGAGCCTGAGTCTTGCTGTGCGTACGGGCGAGACCTTCATGCTTGTGGGCCGCAGCGGATCAGGGAAGACGACCTCGCTGAAGTTGATCAATCGGCTGCTTACCGCAACCTCGGGCGAGGTCCGGGTTGAGGGCACAGCCGTCGACCAGTGGGACACAGTCCAGTTGCGGCGTCGCATCGGCTATGCCATCCAGGACGTCGGACTCTTTCCGCACTACACCGTGTTCGAAAACGTAGCTTTGGTCCCTAGGCTTGAACGATGGGACGGGCGCAAAATCGCATCCCGCGTGGAAGAAGTGCTGGCGCTGGTGGGGTTGCCGATTGGCGAGTTCGCCGAGCGATACCCCGACGAACTCTCCGGAGGACAGCGGCAACGCGTTGGGCTGGCGCGCGCATTGGCAGCCGAGCCGCCAATCCTGCTGATGGACGAGCCCTTCGGCGCGCTCGATCCTATCACCCGCGCAGAAATTCAGATCGAATTCCAGAAGCTACAGCAAAAGTTGGGAAAAACGATTGTCTTCGTGACTCACGATGTCAGCGAGGCTCTGCTGCTCGGCAGCCGGATTGGACTCATGGAAGAGGGCAAGTTACGCGGAGTGTATAGCCCGAAGGAATTTCTGGAGACGCCCGACACGTCCGTGAAGGCGTATGTGGACGTGTTTCGCACGCGCCAGCAGATGTTTCAGAGTTAAAGCAGTTATGCGGCGATCCGTAGTCAGCGAGAACGCCAATCGAGCGGAACGCTCTTGAACTTCATCTTCACCCACAAACGCGAGGTCGCAACGCTTACCGCCGAACACCTGTGGCTGGTCGGCGTCTCGATGTTGCTGGCGATCGCCATCGGTGTGCCGCTGGGAATCCTTCTGACCCGTAGGCCAAAGTGGAAGGCAGTAGTGCTTGGCAGCACCAACGTTATTCAAACCATTCCCAGCCTGGCGCTATTCGGACTGCTGCTGCCACTGCCGTGGCTGGGCGCGCGCGCCGACCGCCTGGCGATTGTCGCCCTGGCGCTCTACGCACTGCTTCCCATCGTGCGCAACACGTATGTTGGCATTGCCGGTATCAGCCCGCCGGTACGGGAGGCGGCGATTGCAATGGGGCTCACTTCGGGCCAACTTCTCTGGCATGTCGAGCTGCCGCTGGCGCTGCCGGTCATGCTTGCGGGAATTCGCGTTGCCGCAGTGATTACGATTGGTGTGGCAACCATCGCCGCGGCCATCGGCGCAGGAGGTCTCGGCGAGTTTATCTTTCGCGGCATCGCCATGGTGGATAACGGTGTGATCCTGGCTGGCGCAATCCCCGCGGCCCTGATCGCATTGGCCGCGGATCTGCTGCTCAGCGGCGTCGAGAAGCTGCTGGTGCGGCACCGAAGCTGACCATGAACCGCCGCGCATTCCTCTCCGCATTGGCGCTGACCGTTTGCAGCGGCTGCTTGTCCCGCGAGGCCGAGCTGACCGTCGGCTCCAAGAACTTCACGGAACAGCTGATCCTCGGCGAACTGCTGACGCAATATCTGCACAGCGTTTGTCAGATGCCGGTCGACGGCCGCTTCTATCTGGCCGGCACCTACATTTGCCAACAGGCAATCCTCGCCGGGCGCATCGACGCCTACGTGGAGTACACCGGCACGGCGCTGGCGGCGATTCTGAAGGAACGCTTCGCCGGTGACCCGGCCAGCGTCTACCAGCGCGTGAAGCAGGAGTACCAACACCGCTTCAACCTCGATGTAATGCCGCCGCTGGGATTCAACAACAGTTTCGCCATGGTAATGCGAGGCGACGACGCGCGGCGGCTCGGGGTGAAGACGCTTTCGCAACTTGCGGGCGTGGCTCCGCATATGAGGCTGGGGGTAGGGTACGAGTTCCTCGAGCGGCAGGACGGCTATCAAGGCCTGGTCAAAACATATGACTTGCACTTTGCCGAAGCTCCGCGCGTAATGGATCTGGGGCTGCTTTATCGCGCCCTGCAAAATCGGTCAGTCGACATTGTTGCCGGCAATAATACGGATGGCCTCATCGCCGCGCTCGGCCTGGTGGTGCTTGAGGATGACAAGCACTACTTCCCTCCTTATGACGCGGTGCCGATCGTGCGGCCCGCTCTCTTCCAGAAGTGCCCGAGGGCGCAGGATGCGTTCGCTCGCCTTGCAGGCCGCATCACCGCCGATGACATGCGGGCGATGAACTACGCCGTCGACGGGCTGAAGAAAGATGCCGGCGCCGTAGCAAGAGACTTTCTTGTGAGCCAACGTCTCCTTGTATGACAGCCGCAGGGCAGTCTATGGAACAGATAGCGACGCGACGCCCGTAATCCGATCCACTTCCGCGAGTTCTTCGGCGTTGAGCGTCCAGTCCGCAGCTTTGGCATTGGCTTCGATCTGCTCCGGCTTCGTCGCCCCGGCGATCACGCTGGCTACCGCGTGATGCGTCAGCAGCCAACTAAACGCTAATTCCAACAGCGTATGTCCTCGCTCTTTGGCGAAGTGTTGCAGGCGCTCCACCTTCGCGTGATTCGCTTCATTCAGATAGCGCTCGGCGAGGGACGGCTTATCGCCGAGACGCGTCCCCTTGACCGCGGTCTGTCCGCGCTTATGCTTGCCCGTGAGCATCCCACTGGCCAGTGGAAAATACGGCAGCTCGGCCATATCGTATCTTTCGATCAACGGCAACTGTTCGCGTTCGATGTCGCGCACCAGGAGGCTGAACTCATCCTGGCTGGAAACAAATTTCGGCAGGCCCGTCGATTCCGCCACGCTCTCTGCCTCTTCTAACTGCGTCGCGGAAAAATTCGAGCATCCAATGTAGCGAACCTTGCCGCTCTTCACCAAGTCGTCGAGTGCGCGCAGCGTCTCGTCGATCGGCGTCCTGGGATCCGGATAGTGGATCTGGTAAAGATCGATCCAGTCGGTGCGAAGCCGCCGCAGGCTCTCTTCGACCTCTGCCAGGATATAGCCGCGCGAGTTACCGCTCTTTTCGCCCAAAGCGTTTAGTTTGGAGCCGACCTTCGTCGCCAGAACGATCTTCTTGCGGCGCTCACCGAGCACTTCACCCAAAATATTTTCCGAGGTGCCGTAGCTGTCGGAGGTATCGAAAAAGTGAACGCCGGAGTCGAGAGCCTCGTCGATCACCTTGCGCGAGGCTTCGACATCCATGGACGCGACGAAGCCAAAGTTGTTACAACCCAAGCCAACCACTGAGACTTGCAGGTCTGACTTGCCAAGCTGTCTGTATTTCAAGATCACTCCTTTCGGCATATTGGATTGCGAATCGTGGCTCGCGGCTTCGGCGCGAATATGGATTTTGCGTCAATTCCCTGCCGGGTGCAGACAACGTCGGTAATGAGAAGTCGGATGCCGTTCTTACCGACACGGAGAATTGCAGCCACATTCTCACACGAGTAGTCTAAAGCTCAAGAATGGCAGCCAACGGGAAAAACGGGCGCCGGTATCCCAAGTTCGTCTTAGGCGATACCTTGAGCGTCGCCTTCCAGACCTTTCGTATCGGCAAGATGCGGTTCATCCTGACGTCGCTGGGGATGGTGATCGGGACGGCATCGCTCATCCTGGTGGTCACCATCGGGCTCACGGGCAAGCAATACCTGCTGCAGCAAATTCAAAACATCGGCTCCAACATGATGATCGCCGAATACGCCGGGGGCGGCATCTACGGCCGCGACGCTTCCAGCGACTTCCTCACTCTTGACGACTTGAATGCGGTGCGCCAGCAGGTTCCCGGCATCAGCAATGCCTCGCCGATGATCGAGTTTCATGATCGCATCGCAGTGCCCGGCGGCAAGGAGCGCGAGGTCATCGTGCTCGGCGTCTCCCGCCAGTATCTCAACGTGCGCAATCTGCAGATTCTCTCGGGCCGGTTCTTCGACGACGGCGACACCTCGGCGCGCAACAAAGTCGCGGTCATAACCCAGAAACTGGCCGAGGCGCTCGGCTCGGTGGACTCAGCGGTAGGCCAGGAGATCAAACTCAACGGACTTCCCTTCACCGTGATTGGGACCTTTCGTGAGCGAGTGGACACCTTCGGCCAGTCCGAGATCTCCGACGACACCATTCTGGTTCCCTACACCGTGGCGCGCTACTTCACCAACAGTGACGAGGTAAAGCAGCTTTTCTTTTCGGTGTCTGACTCTGCCGAAGTACCTCGCGCGACGCAGGAAATCCACGACGTGTTGCAGTCGCGCCATCGGGCCGAGTCGGTTTACCGGGTCGACAATCTGACCCAGTTGCTGCAAGTGGCAGCCAAGACCGCGGACACGCTGACTGAGGTGCTGCTGCTGATCTCGGTGCTCACCCTGGTTGTGAGCGGAGTCGGCATTATGAATATTATGCTGGCCACGGTGAACGCCCGCATCCGTGAGATCGGCGTGCGCAAGGCAGTAGGCGCCACCAATTCTGAGATACGCGCGCAATTTATGGTGGAAGCGATCCTCATCTCGTTGGCCGGCGGCATCGTTGGCATTGTTCTGGGCCTGGCGCTGCCACTCTCGGTTCGCTTCATCACCAACTACCGCGTCCCCATATCGGGATGGTCGGTGATCATTGCGGTGCTGGTCTCCAGCCTGGTCGGCGTTTTATTCGGGACCGCTCCGGCCGCGCGCGCCGCGCACTTCGACCCAATCGAGAGCCTGCGTTATCAGTAGAGAATCGGGCCGCGCTGCCTGCGCTGTCTGCGAAAGTCAACGGATGTTGAAGACACTCTTGGTCAATCCTGCAGCAGACGCCCCCGTGCCGATCCAGGGCACAATTCGCTCCAGCCGATGGAAGCCGCGCTTGTGCAGCAACCATCCCACTCCCAGCGCGAGTCCGATGGACCCGGCTTGCCACGCCGCCACACCACCGCAGGATTGAGCCGGAAGCCAATCTTCGACACCGCCGTGCGCGAGCTCGCGGCAGGTCTTGATGGTGTCAGCCAGGCGTACCCACTGTGTACGGAGAGGGCTATCAGTTGTTGGCGATCGAAGAACGCGTGCGAATCCGGTGCGTCCATCAGTCGTGCTGCTTCGTCCTGCTGGACTACAAAGGGCACACGGGCGGTGAGCTGTGGCGCTGCCGCCTCCTGTGCAGACGTCGCAACGGCGACTGTGGACGTGACAATGATCAGGACTATCGCTCGAACATAAATCATGAGTTCAGGAACGATAGCAAGAGCCGCCCGAGGGGGAACTCCGGCAAATACCCCATATTCCATAAACGTCGCTACTTAATTCTCTTAATACAACAGGGCCGGCGAACTCCCCCTTTTAAGCCCGCCGGCCCCACGTCAGTTACCAGAGACCGGTAACTGAACTCGTTTTACTCGCAGCGCCTGCTACTTGCGGCACTCCGAGTCAGCTGCACTGCCCATGGCTGACTTCTCAGCTGAATTCCACAGTAGAATGTTGTTCTCTTCACGGCTACTGGCCTGTGGCCGCAATTCGGGACAGGACGTAAAGGCTGTTCCGACCTGTTCGAAAGTGCAGTAACCCTCGTGATCCATGGCATCGTCTCGATCGATACGCACGATGTGTACTTCGGGTATGATTTGCACGCCCTGTGCTCATCCGGCGGCAGGAAGGCGCGATGCTGGCAGCTAACGAGTTCGAGTTCAAATTTCGCTTCTGGATTTTCGGCGCGATATTCGGCATCGCGTTTTTCAGCTACTCCGTCGACCACCTGAACACCGGCGTTGCGCTAGTGGACTGGATCGCCCGGCTGCGCGGCACGCCCGCGCCCGATTGGGGGTATCACGCGATCTTTGCCATCGCCGCGCTCTTCTGCCTCGCCAACGCGGCTGTCCGTACCTGGGGAACGGCCTACCTCAATGCTGAAGTCATGGTTGACGTGCGGCTGCACACTGCGCGCCTCGTCGCCGACGGTCCTTATCGCTACCTGCGCAACCCGCTCTACTTCGGCAACATTCTGTTGGCCATTGGCTTTGGCTTGATGGCGAGCCGCATTGGTTTCTGCATCCTTGTCCTCGGAATGATCGTGTTCGACTATCGTCTTATCCTGCGCGAGGAAGCTGCAATTTCCGGGACCCAGGGCAACAGCTATCGCGCGTACTGCGCCGCGGTCCCGCGACTGCTGCCCGCGCTGCGCCCGCAGCTACCGTCGGGTGGAGCGACACCGAATTGGAGGGACGGCTTTCTCGGCGAAGCTTTCATGTGGATGTTGGCTGCGTCGGTCGTGGTCTTCGCTATCACTTTGAGCCAGACAATTTTCTTTGTCGTGCTCGGGTCGGCTTATGTGGTTTACGCCATCTGCTACGTTGTGATCATCAAGCGCAAGAAGCAAACTCCGGCAGCTTGAAAGCGGCATGCCGCGAAAACACCCCTCCAGCTCAAAGTTATTTCACCGTTTGTGAACCGGGCCCACGAGCGTACAATTCGGCCTACTGTCCGGCGTCAAGCATTCTTTCCGGCCGGAAGTTTTGATTGTCGCCCATCAGCCTACTCAACTACAAGGAGGTTTTACGAATGAGCTATAGGGCCATGTGTGTCTGTGTTGTAGTTGCCTTGGCGGTTGCGATGGCCTCGGCGCAAACCAAAGCTACGATGTCCGGCAAGTGCGGCAAGCCTGACGTCCAGCAAAGCATCCCGGCCGGCGACCAGCAGGGCCACGTCTTCGCGCTGGCCCAGGGCAAGTGCACCGTTACGGGAGACGTTGGCGGTGCCGCAGCCAAAGACGGCGCCTACTCCGAGCATGTCGACATGACGGCTACCCACATGAAGAACTGGGGAGTCTACACGGTGACCTTCGATAGCGGCGACAAGGTTTACTACAACTATCAAAGCACGGGGACCATGAAGAACGGCGCGCTGCAGTCCGAGACGAACAAGTACCAGGCCACCGGCGGCACCGGGAAGATGAAAGGTATTAAAGCCACGGGTGGATGCACGCTCACACCCACGAGCGATGAGGGTGTGGACTACAAGTGCACCGGCGACTATACCCTGGCTGGCACCGCTCCCGCAAAGTAGCAGTCCGGCAAGCAGCACAATCTCCACTACTCCCGCCCTGTCCGCTGTAGTTGCGGATAAGGGTGGGTACTCGTGGCGTTCGCACGATCAATCACAAAGGAGCAAGAACGCAATGCACAAGATATTGGTCGCAGTTGCTGTGGTCGTCCTGGCGGCGGCAGCGGCGGCTGCATCGGAAAAGACAGATGTAATGGCACCCGTCAATCAATTCGTGGACGGCTTTAATAAGGCCGACATCGCGTCGGCGGTGGCGGCATGCGCCGATCAAACCTCCATCATCGACGACTTCGCGCCCCACCAGTGGCAGGGCGCAGGGGCCTGCGCGGCGTGGGCGAAGGACTTTGTTGCCGAAGCGAAAAAGGATGCCATCAGCAACGGCGTCGTCACGCTCGGCAAGCCCAGACACGTGGATATCACTGGCGACGTTGCTTATGTGGTCGTACCGGCGAGTTACACCTACAAGGAGCACGGCAAGGTGATGAATGAGCCCAGCTCAACGTTTACGCTTGTCCTGCGAAAAGGTAGTGCCGGCTGGCGCATCACCGCATGGACGTGGTCGAAAGCGTAAGCTCGAGCATATCTGCCCGTCCTTGCGGGACGAGGGATAGCTGAGCGCCGGATATGCTGAAGGCGCCTTGCGAAGCCCACAGCCGAAATCCCGAAGCGTGTTTTTCGCGAGGGATCTCTACCGCAAAAGGAAACGGCCCCACGTTATTCACGTGAGGCCGTTATTTATGTCGGCGACGACCTACTCTCCCACACACTTTCGCGTGCAGTACAATCGGCCCAGCGGGGCTTAACTTCCGTGTTCGGGATGGGAACGGGTGTTTCCCCCGCGGTAAGATCACCGGCTTCGCAGGCGCGTGCGGAATACTTCCCGCAGCTCGGTCCCAGGCGTGATTCCACGCAGGACCTCGAGCGCCAATCTTGTAAAGAACCTGCTTGCGGCTCGTCTGAACCGCAGATCCCTCGTCGGGCTAAAGCCCTCCTCGGGATGACAAGTTAATGAGAGGCAGCTGGCGGCGCGGCTAAAGCCGCGCCCCTTCACGATCTCTCACAACTGAATAGCATCAGGACTTTCAAAGCGAGTACTGAAAATTTAAGGCTGGAGCTCCGTCGAGCTCCGCACGCTGGCTAGTTCTCCAGAGTGCACGGGGTTTCCCATAGCGCACCAGTTTCTGCGCGAGATGGGGTAACACGTGTAGCCAAGTAAATTTTATGGTCAAGCCGAACGGGCGATTAGTACTGGTAAGCTTCATGCATTACTGC
>JBEKXQ010000153.1:0-8927 GCA_049511915.1 Candidatus Korobacteraceae bacterium | reverse complement strand
TCCGCCGCAAACGCCGGTGGCTCAGTTCAAACGACTCTATCGAAACTGCCCCGGCCGAAAGAACCCGGCTCAATCCTGCCTCCCCTGCCGGGGCAGTCCCGATAGAGACCTAACGTTTGTCGGTACCAATGATGGCTGCCAATTGACCAATGATAGAGAAACGGCAAGCAGAAGCCATCGCAGGATCACTCCAGCCTCAACTGCGCTTCAATTCATGCGAAGCCGATCTTCCATCAATGAGGCTGCCGAGCGCGGTCAACTATCGAGAGAGTCGCACCGCAAACCGAGGGCGTATTCTCGGACAAAAGCCGTTTAAGCGTGCTCATCAGGCTGCGTCTTCTCCCTTCTAGTAACTGGCGAGCCTGGAATAAATTGACTACCGTTCACAGCCGCCCTATCATCGGGCATTCCTTACAGCATCGGTAAGCCATGATAGGCACGACGATCTCGCACTACCATATCGTTGCGAAGGTTGGTGGTGGTGGCATGGGTGTGGTTTACAAGGCCGAGGACACCCGCCTTCACCGCTTCGTCGCCCTAAAGTTCCTGCCTGATGCGGTCGCCCACGACCCGCAAGCCCTGGCGCGTTTTCAGGTTGAGGCGCAAGCGGCCTCGGCGCTCAACCATCCCAACATTTGCACCATCCACGACATCGGCGAGGAAGATGGCCGCGCCTTCATGGTTATGGAGTTCCTCGACGGCCTCACGTTGAAGCACATGATTGCGGGCCGGCCGCTCGAGGGGGAACAACTTCTTCCCATCGCGATCGAGATCGCCGACGCCCTCGACGCGGCGCACGGCAAGGGAATCGTTCATCGCGACATCAAGCCCGCCAACATCTTCGTGACAGAACGCAGACACGCCAAGATTCTCGACTTCGGTTTGGCCAAGGTGACGGGCAAGGCCGCTGCGATTGGAAGCGACGACGAAACGCGCATGGTGGCCTGGGACACCCAGCACCTAACTAGCCCGGGAGCGATGCTGGGTACCGTGCCCTACATGTCGCCGGAGCAAGTGCGAGCTAAGGAGTTGGATGCGCGCACCGACCTGTTCTCTTTCGGCGCGGTGCTCTACGAGATGGCTACAGGTAAAGTACCGTTCCAGGGCGAAAGCTCGGGCGTGATTTGCTCGGAGATCCTGACAAAGAATCCGCAGCCGCCTTCACAGATCAATGCGGGTGTGCCAGCCGAGCTGGAAGGCATCATCCATCGCGCGCTGGAAAAGGATCGGGAGCTGCGTTACCAGCACGCGGCAGACATGCGGGCGGATTTGCAGCGCTTGAAACGGGATTCGCACCCGCACCTTCCGGCGCCGGCAGCGCACGCCAGGGGGAAGTGGAGGAAGCTAGCGCTGATCGCGATTATCGTGCTTGCTGCTCTGGTTGCCGTTGGTGTCAGGTATCTTCGCCACGGGAGCAAGTTCCAGGAAAAGGACACGATTGTCGTGGCTGATTTCGACAATCGAACCGGGGAGAGCGGCTGGGATACCACTTTGAAATTAGTGCTCACCAATGATCTGCAAGATTCCCAGTATCTAAAGCTGCTCCCCGACCAGACCATCAGCGAGACCTTGAGGTTGATGAAACGCCAGCCAGACGAGCGCTTGACTAAAGATTTGGCGAAACAGGTCTGTCTGCGGAACGGTAACAAGGCCCTATTGACAGCTTCCATTGTCAAAGTGGGCGAGCGATATCATCTCGATCTGCGCATCATGAACTGTGTGACGGGAGTAATGCTGGCAAGCGCGGATGCTGATGCTGATAGCAAGGAAAAGGTAATAGCGGCGCTTAAGGGAGCAAGTAACGAGCTACGGCGAAAGCTCGGCGAATCATTAGCGTCGGCGGAAAAGAACAGCGCACCGCCGCTGCCCCAAGCCACTACTGCGTCCCTTGAAGCGATCCAGGCTTACGCTATGGGCCTCAAGATGAAAGCCTCGCAGGGCTCCGGAGCCGCGGTGCCATTCTACAAACGGGCCATCGAGCTTGATCCTGAATTCGCCGACGCCTATGCGGCTTTGGGCGCCGCCTACGGCGACTTGGGCGAAGATACGCTGGGGATGGAGAATTCCCGAAAAGCTTACGAACTTCGTGATCATGTAAGCAGTCAGCGCGAGAGGCTTCATATCGAGGCAGACTACTACGATTCAGTAACCGGCGAAGTAGAGAAGGCAAGTCAAACCTACCTCAATTGGATTCAGGTCTATCCCGACGACCACCGGCCATACCAGAACCTAGGCGCGAACTATCGCGATATGGGTCAATACGGCAAAGCAGTACAGGAAGAAAAGATGGTTCTGCAACTACAGCCGGATAATGTAAATGCATTTGCCAGTTTGATGGGCGACTATCTTTCGCTTGATCAGCCCGAGAAAGCGAAGGATATTTTTGAAGAAGCACGTAAGCGCAAACTAGACCCCAATATTCTCGGCCTTTACCGCTACTACACCGCTTTCCTTGAGAACGACGGCGAGGCCATGCAAAAACAGGTAGAAGGGGCCATAGGAACACCGGGAGCTGAAGACGCACTCCTCTCCGCACAATCGGACACCGAGGCGTTTTATGGCCGATTCGAACGCGCTCGAAGTCTTACGAACCGAGCAGCGCAGTCGGCCAAGAATGCCGACGCGGCGGAAACGGCCGCTGGGTGGAAGGCCAATGCGGCGCTGTACGAAGCCGAAGCCGGGAACAAAGTTCAGGCACGGGCCATGGCTTCTGACGCGCTGGAGATGAGCCGCGGCAGAGATGTCGAACTCCAGATTGCACTGGCGTTGGCCCGGGCCGGACAATCAGCAGAAGCGGAGAAAATTGCAGCGAAACTCGATGCAGAATATCCCCGCGGCACCATGGTGCAGAATTACTGGCTGCCCACCATACGAGCTGCCATCGAGCTGCAGCAGAACAATGCCACTAAAGCCATTGAGTTACTGGAAGTGGCCACCCCTTACGAGCTGGGAGAAGGATTGCAGGGACATATGTACCCCGCTTATCTTCGTGGCGAGGCCTATCTAAAGCTGGGGCGCGGGCCAGAGGCGGCCAGAGAGTTCCAGAAGATCCTGGATCATCGCGGTGTCGTGCTGAATTTTGTGATTGGTTCCCTCGCACGGCTTCAACTTGCGCGTGCTGTAGCCATGAGCGGCGACACCGCGTCCGCGCGCAAGCAATACGAAGACTTCCTGGGTTTATGGAAGGGCGCCGATGCCGATCTGCCTGTCCTCAACGCCGCCCGAACCGAGCACAAACGTCTGAACTAGCCGTTATCATTCGCCTACTTCGAGACTAACTTGGGCCCGCGTTGTCAACCCCTACGGTGCGAAGTAGCCGGAGATGTCCAGGAGTAGTTGCGTCAACTTCTGGGCGTAGGCGTCGATGGAACCGTTGGTCGTCGGCACGATTGCCATGTTGGAGGTGATGAAGCCATCGTAGGCATTCAGCGTCGAGACTCCGGGCTGTGGCTCGCCATTCGGCCATAAGGTGAGAAAAGGCATGGAGCCCGGCGGCACAACCGTCGCGTTGAAGATGTATGCCGCCGCGTTGGTGGGAGGCGCACAGGCGCTGCCGACGACATTCACAGTTTTCTCGCCAATGAATGAGCCACCGCTTTGACGGGTGTCGAGCACGCGGCAGGGTGCCACCGGATACATTGACAGTCCACCAGTTCCCGGGGCGGCGAAATAGCCATCAATGTCGATGAGCAGATCGGTGGTGTCGTAGGCGTAGACATCAACAGCGCCGCCGGTTCCGGCAGGCACGATCGCAGCATTCGCCACGACCGTCGCCGTGGGATTGTTCAGGGTCGAGACTACCGGTTGCGTCTCGCCCGTTGGCCACACCGTCAGATACCCCAGCGGCTGACCCGAAGGGTTAGGTACCACGGTGAAGTTGAGCGAGTACGCCAGTGGATTGAGGCCTGCCGGAATGCAACTGCTTTGCAGCAGCGGGAAGCTGCGCGGCGTTTGCGCCAGTAGGCGCGGGCCGCCGAGGTTGCCGTCGGCGCCGCGAGTGTCCACCAGGCGGCAGGGCGGTAAAGTGTAGAACTGATAAGTTCCGGAGGCAGGCGCCGTGAAGTAGCCATCGATGTCCAGGACGACGTTCGTGGTGTTGGTGACATACACGCTTACTGCTCCCGAGGGCGTCCCGGCGGGAACGATGGCGGCGTTGGCCTTCACTCGGCCATCCGTCGAGTTCAAGGTGGACACAACTGGCTCGCTCTCGCCTGTCGGCCAGATCGTCAAATATCCAAGCGTTCCGCCAGGCACAACGGTCACGTTCAGCGAGTACGCGATGACGTTTGACGGGATACTACATGGGTTGCCGCTCTGAGCCAGCGGGAACGAGCGCATCGTACCTCCGCTGATCGGCGGTCCGCCAAAAGCTCCATCGGGATTGCGCGTGTCCACCACCCGGCAAGGCGCGGCGGTAACGAACTGCAGCGGCGACGGCCCGGCTATGATCCCAAACACGGTCCCGCCGCCGTAAACGCCGCCGCTCACTGTCGTTCCATACAGATTCCCGGAAGTACTGAAGACCACCCCGGCGTTCGGGTTCCGCCCGTCCGTGCCGCTGCCGAAGTTGTATATCTGTACTTCCCGGCAGCATCGATTGTTTGCACCGTTAAAGGGCGACAGCTCGAAGACCGTTCCCCCGGAGTGAAGTCCGCCATTCGCGGTCGTGCTATAGAGGTTGCCGGAGTAATCGAAGACCAACCCAGCGTTGGGATTCAGCCCGTCAGAAGAGCCGCTACCGAAGCTGTACAACACCGTCTCCGCCCAGCCGCCGCCGTTGGGCGACACTTCAAATGCCGTGCCGCCGCCGTTAGCTCCGCCATTTACCGTCGTGCTATAGAGGTCGCCGGAACTATCGAAGATCAGCCCGGCGTGGGGGTTCCGCCCGTCCGTGCCATTGCCGAACGCGTATAGCACCGTCTCGGTCCAGCCCCCTCCGCTGTTGGGCGACAGTTCAAACGCCATCCCATAGCCATAGGTGCCGCCGCCGTAGGTCGTGCCATAGAGGTTGCCGGAGTTATCGAAGATCAGACCGGCGTATGGGTTCTGCCCGTCAGAGCCACTGCCGAAGCTGTACAACACCGTCTCGGTCCAGCCCCCTCCGCCGTTGGGCGACAGCTCAAACGCCGTCCCGTGGCCGTAAGTTCCGCCATTGACAGTCGTGCCATAGAGGTTGCCGGCAGTATCGAAGATCAGACCGGCGTATGGGTTCTGCCCGTCCGCGCCACTGCCGAAGTTGTACAACACGGTCTCCGGGCCGTTGGGCGACAGCTCGAACACCGTCCCCTTGCCGGACATCCCGCCCGCAGACGTGGTGCCGTAAAGATTGCCGGCGGAATCGAAGATCACGTTCCCAAACGGATTCTGCCCGTCGTTGCCACTGCCGAAAGAGTGCAGTATCGTATCGGTGCCGTTGGGCGACATCTCAAAGACCGTCCCCTTGCCGTAAAGCCCGCCCGCAGAGGTGGTTCCGTCAAGATTGCCGGCGGAATCGAAAATCAGGTTCCCAAGCGGATTCTGCCCGTCCTGGCTGCTCCCGAAGCTGTGGATCGCCGTCGCCTGTACGCCGCTGAAGGTCGCTGTTACCGGCAGATTCTGGCTCATGATAACCATGCAGGAACCGGTGCCGCTGCAGGCTCCGCTCCAGCCGGAGAAGACCCCTCCTGGCGCCGGAGTAGCGTTCAGGGTTACTGGCGCGTTGCTGGGATAAGTGTGGCTGCATGTGCCAGGACAGATGATAAACCCGTCTGTGCTGTTCACGGTTCCGCCGCCACTGGTCGATACAGTTAGGCTGTAGAAACCCTGGTTCTGGGTGAACGTAGCTGTAACCGACAGGTCCTGTGTCATGACGACACTGCAGGAACCGGTTCCACTGCAAGCTCCACTCCACCCCGCAAAGCTCCACCCTACCGTTGGCGCGGCATTGAGCCGAACGAGCGTATTGCTGGGGTAAGAATAACCACAGACGCTGGGACAGTTGATATCGCCGTCTGCGCTGGTCACTTTTCCGCTACCGTTGGTCGATGCCGTCAATACGTAGTTGAGTTGGCTCACGACCTGAGCCGTGCCGGGGCTGGCCTGATAGGTTGCGTTATCCACGGTATCGGAGAGGCTCACGTTCAACGGGTAGGTCTGCGGAACCGAATAGGTGTGCGTGCCACTCACTGTGAATGGGCCGCCCGTCGGTCCCGAGACGCTTCCCGGACTGTGCGTGCCGTCGCCCCAATTGATATTTGCTGTGAAATCCCCTTGGTGAGCTGTCGGAGTGCCATCGACAAAGCTGGCTACTGCGCCGTTAAAGGGCGAGCCGGAAGTTGCGATGATGGCATCGCCGGCGCCGCCGATCGCGCTCATGCGACCGATCGCGCCTACGCCGGATTCGGCCACCCAGAGTTTTCCGTCAGCGCCAATCGCCACATCGTCGCTGAGGGCACTAGGCGGGACCATGGGCACAGTACTCACGACGCCCGCTGTGGTTATGCGGCCAACGCTATTGGGATAGTACTGGGCAAACCACAGCGCGCCATCGGAGCCGACCGTAAAACCGAGGAAGCTGTAAAACTGGGCTGGGTACTCGGCGATAAGATTCCCAGCAGTTGAAAACTTAGCGATGGCGCCGACAAGACCATTCACCATGATCCATAAATTGCCGTCTGGTCCGGTGACAATCGCTGACAGTCCGGCGCCGAAAGCCGCTGAGTATTCGGTAATGTTGCCGTTGCTGGGATCGAGCTTTCCGACCTTTTGCGCGTTGTATTCGGTGAACCAGAGATTTCCGTCCGGGCCCTTTGTAACGTAGAAACTGCCGGCGTTCGGAGTCGGGATCGGGAACGCGGTCATGATGCCATCTGGGGTGATTCGGACAATGTTGTTGTAAGTCGAACCAGCCTCGGTGAACCAGAGATTTCCGTCCGGACCGGCCGTGATCGACCACAATTCTGCCATTTGCCCCACAGGGTACTCAGTGATCGCTCCTGAGGTGGTTATCTTGGCGACCTTGCTGGTTCCGTTTTCCACGAACCAGAGGTTACCGTCAGGCCCAGCGGCAATTACGAGGGGCCTGGCGCCCTGTGACGTCGGGTAGGTGGTCACTACCCCGCTGGTATCAACCTTACCTACGAGGTCAGCTCCAGTGAACCAAATGTTGTGGTCCGGTCCGAGCGTGTTGAATCCGATCTGCGACCCAGCGTTCAGGGCATAGGTATTCGTGAGTTGCCCGGCAGTGGTGACCCTCCCGATGTTGTTGGTAAAGTCCCCCAGGAACCACAGAGCGCCATCGGCTCCGCTTGTGATGCCGCTCAGGTAAGTGACGCTCGTGAACTCGCTCAGCGCAAATTCGGTAACCACTCCTCCAGGAGTGACGTATCCCACGTCATACGCTTCGGTGAACCAGATGTTGCCGTCAGGGCCAGTGGTAATGCCGTAAAAGCCCCCCCCATTCATTAGCGCATACTCCGTCTCCACGCCCGAGGTACTGATCTTCGCCACATGGGAATTCTCGATCACCCACAGATTGCCATCCGGTCCTGATGTAATCGCGATGGGAGTATCGCCGGTGTCGTAAATGGTAATGGCGCCTGCTGTAGTGATCTTGCCGACGATATTCAGTCTCACACCGCTGGCTTGGTCGTTGGTAAACCAAAGGTTGCCGTCCGGCCCTTTCACGATCTGCGCGGGATTGAACCCCACCGGATTGAAAGGACCTGGGTTAATGCCGGTGAAATACTCAGTAACCGTTCCGCTGACCGAGATGCTGCCAATCCGGAAGCCGTTCGCCGGGTGTAGCGGGTTGACGTACTCGTCAACGAACCACAGATTGCCATCGGGTCCGGTGGCAATGCCCTGCGGTTCAGCGCCCGCCGGCAGGGGGTATGTCACCAGACCGGTGCCGCTGGTGCTGATATGACTGATCGTGCCGGCGAGTTCGTCGGTGAACCAGATGTTGCCATCAGGGCCCGTGGTGATGCCGCAAAGGCCTTGCGCGCCCGATATGGGGAACTCCGTGATCACCCCCGCGTCAGTAATACGCCCAATCTTCAGGCCGACCCCTTCCGTGAACCAAAGGTTATGGTCGGGGCCTTCGGTCATATTGACGGGACTCGCCATACGGCCAGGCCGCACGACGAAGTCAGTCTCGGCGTAAACCTGCAAGGAAAGTGCAAGTGTGGCAAGGGCACCGACGGTGGCGATCGTCGTGCGCAAGAACAAATACCAGTAACGTCCCACTTTGCCTCCAGCGACTACTTACTGAGGATTTTCGTGGATGCGTGAACTAACGTTCAGTGTTGAAGATCAAGAGAAGGGAGCGCTCTCTTCTGGCGATTCGATCCGAATCTCTGTGTACGGCAGGCACACTTGGCGCGATTACAATACGCCTTGCCGCGGCCAGCGCCCCGAATCGCCGCCGGTTCAGCCGCCTAAGATGTCCCCGTTGGCACCTTGTTTCGCGGGATCCGGCGCATCAACGAATCGGCAACCAGACACGTCGCCGATAAGGAAGCAGCGCTGCAGATTGAGTAGCTGGCGCGGATAATAGCATAGTTACAGGGCCACACCTACTCTTTTTACTTGTACGACAGGTCCAGATCGAGGACCCCGCCGGTCGGATAATCCATCCTTTTCCCGAAGCCCATCACCACGAAACACGTAGGCACGGGGTGAGCTTAGCACAGCTATTGCTCAAAATTCTCGCACGCCGCTCATCTCCGTCTCGGATCGTATCTCAGAGAATCGGCTCGGCGGCCCACAAACGGCGTTCTCGGAGATTGCTCCCGTGACGTCCGCGTCGTGTCAACTTGACGAAAAACGCCCAAACCGCGGATCTGCCACGGGAGTGCGGGCCTGCAGTACCCGTCGACGAAGTCGACCAGCCCGCTTCCAGCCAGACAACGTCGTACCCGGAAGTTCTCTCGCCGGTTCCGGAAGCG
>JBEKXQ010000152.1:0-9192 GCA_049511915.1 Candidatus Korobacteraceae bacterium | reverse complement strand
GCATCCGCCGCAAACGCCGGTGGCTCAGTTCAAACGACTCTATCGAAACTGCCCCGGCCGAAAGAACCCGGCTCAATCCTGCCTCCCCTGCCGGGGCAGTCCCGATAGAGACCTAACGTTTGCCAGTACCGATCTGGCGAAACTCCTGCAAGCCGACTTCGGGCCCCTCCGTTTCGGAGTCCTTGGCCAGCAGAGGGGCGTACACACCCGCGAAAATGTGACAGAAACGGCGTGGTTGAGAGCTGGGCGTGTCCAGATTAAGAGCCTCCATTGAATGTACATAGATGTTGCTTATGTGTACATAGATGATATACTGACGGCGACAAGGAGCGATTCGATGACGACAGCGACCAAGCGATCCCACAAACACTTTCAGTTGGACTCGTCCAAGATCAAGCTCGCCCAAAGGGCGCTGCATGCCAAGACGGAAACCGAGGCCATCGAGCGCGCGCTGGACTTCGCGATTGCGGAACACGAGAAGAACCGTTTAGTCGTTCAGGCCACGGAGCGTTTTATCAAGAGTGGCATCGAGATTAAGGACGTCTACAGCACCCTGGTTGGTTAGATGCAACCCGCCCTCTTCGACACTTCCATATATATAGCCGCACTGCGTCGGGGAAACGATGCGGCTCTTGCCCTCAGGCGGGTAGCTGCCGACGCACCATTATGGTTGAGTTCGGTTGTGCTCGAAGAACTCTACGCCGGCGCTGGTGATCGGGAGCGGCGCGTGGTGCAGCGGCTGGAACGAGATTTTGACAGGGTGAAACGAATCCTGGTGCCCAATCTCAGTGACTGGGCCCAAGCCGGTCGGGTGCTGGCCCGCTTGGCGGCGAAATACGATTACGAACAAATAGGACGGGGGCGGATGACCAACGACGCACTGATCGCGATGAGCGCCGGGCGGCTGGGCATCCGGGTGCTCACCGCCAATGAGCGTGACTACCGTCGGCTCGCCGAATTTCGCGCATTTCAGTGGCAGGTGATCACCGTTTAAGACAGCATCGCCCGCAGGCAACGTTTCGTCAACCGTCCCTATCATCCCCGACAACTTTAAGTGAGATAAACCAGGTCGTAAATCCTGGTTCGGGTCCGCTGTGTCAGCCTGCATGGTGACGCTGCGGGGCCGCCTCTCTGCACACTGCTTGTACCATACCCCAAAAGATCAAGATGTGAATGGGGTAAAGAACCCACCAATAAAGTTCTCCTAACAATCCGCGAGGCTCAAACCATGCGCAGCAGCGAACCAGCGTCCGGTCAAAGGGCTGAGGCGAAATCAAGAATTCCAACCAGGCACGACCCGGCAGCTTCATTTCTGCCCGTAGCAGCAGACGGCGGTCCACCTCCAGATCCTGAACGTGCCAGAAGTCGATGTGATCATTCTTGTTCAGAGGCGCGCGGCCAGAGTTCCGTTTCAAGCCGACTCCTCCTAGGCATCGGTCCAGCCAACCGCGGATCCACCACAAACTGTTCGCATACAGATAGCCGTTCGCACCCCCAAGACGTGTGATGACGAAGAACACTTTACTTGGGGACGCGTCGGTGACAGCTTGACGGACGTCGCAAAGAATGCCGTCCCGCCGAATAAAGACGTGCGCAGGACGGGATAGAACAGTCGCAGTGAGCGAATGATCCGGCAGCGTGCGGGTCAGGGTTTTTTTGATGGCAGCGGCATAACTCATGGGCTGAATTGCAGGAAACAATTCAGCAGATCGGGTGCTTTTGCAGACGACTTCCGTGCGCAAGCCCTCGATCAGTGGGCGGGCGATCGAGGTGGGGATTGGGGTCACTAAGCGCAACCAGTAGGAAGACAGTCGCGGCGTCAAGACGGGCACGCGCAGCAACCAGCGTCTGAGTCGCCGGGCCCGGGCATACGTGAGCATCATGCTGCGGTAGGTTTCAATCGTTGCGCCGCCGATTTCGATCACTTGACCGGTTGATTCTGGGGACTGAAGCGCTGCCACCAGATAGTCAAGAACGTCATCGATGGCAATGGGCTGAGTGCGCGTGATCACCCAGCGCGGGCAGATCATGATCGGAAGGCGCTCGGTCAAGTATCGAATCAACTCGAAAGAGACACTGCCATTGCCTACGACAATACCGGCGCGGAACTCAGTTACCGGCGGCCCAAATCTGCGTAGAGCTTCTCCGGTTTCATGGCGACTCTTGAGGTGGTCAGAAATCTGTGATGTTTCGGACGCCAGCCCGCCAAGGTAGATGATCCGGTTCACCCCTGCTTGCTGAGCGGCGACGGCGAAGTTGCGAGCGGGCAAGCCAGTCGCGCTTCTGGAAATCCCCGCCAGAAGCTGACATGGAGTGAATCAGGTAGTAGGCAAAATCGATTCCTTCCATCGCAGCAGCCAGGCTCTCGGGTTGGAGCGCATCGGCAACGACGGGGCGAGTGCTCCCAGCCACCTGTGCTGACACGCGCGAGGCGTCCCGCACCATGCAGGAGACTTCGTGTCCAGAAGCTACCAGACGCGGAATGAGCCTGCTGCCCACATATCCGGTCGCGCCGCTGACCAGAATCCTCATGCCGTACCGGAATTCAGTTGCCAGATCTTGAAGTTCAGCAGTGCTGCAAAAGCGACCCACAGAGCGTAGGGCACCATAAGCCAGAAGGCTAGGAGGGAAACGGGCCGGAACGCCAGCACAGTGGCGACGATGGTGCCCAACAAGATAAGAATCCCGACCAACGCCGTTCCTGGCCGGCGTAGTCCGAAGAACAGCCCCGACCAGGCGACATTCAGCGCCAGTTGGACGAAGAACAGGGCCAGGGCAAATCTTGCGCCGCTCCACCCGGCCCTTCGCCAAACCAGCCAGGCGCTCACTGCCATTAGGAAATACAGAATTGACCATACGGGGGCGAAGATCCAGCTAGGTGGGTTGAACGATGGCTTCATGAGTTCCGCGTACCAAGTCCCAACCGAAGACGAGGTCCAGACGGAACCCAGCCCTGCGGCGCCGTAGCACAAGAACAGGAAGAAGAGGAGCATGGGCCAGCGGTGGTCAGACATAGCTGGCCTCCAACTGTCTCACTTTCTCGATGTACTGATGGGAATCAAACTTCTTTGAGGTGCTGGCGTATGACATATAGCGAACTTGTCCGAAAATAGGTCTCTCGAACCACGGTCGGTCGTGCTTGCCGACAATGGCCCAGGCAATTCCTGCGTAGCTGTTGGGGTCGCGACCGTCGAGTTCGTAACGGTCATTGAGCCAGACCGCCCGTTGGTAGCCCGTGGCAACCGACGGACTCCACTCCAGGATTTTCTTGGCCCAGTACATCCGCACGTAGTTGTGCATCCAGCCCGTCAACACCATCTGTTTCTGGGCAGCATTCCATAGAGGATCGTGAGTTTCAGCCTGCTCCAGTTGCTCCTCGCTGTAAAGAATCGGGCGACGGTCGGCCGAGTGTTGGGCAAAAGAGCGATCCGCCCAGGGCTCGAGGCATTCGAAGGAATCATAGTGCGAGTTGTAGCGGACGAAATTTACCGAGAGTTCACGCCGGACGATCAATTGTTCCAGAAATGCCTGTTTCGCGGCTGCCGGCGCTGAAGCCGCCTGCACCGCGTGCGCGATAGTGAGCGGGCCGATATGGCCAAAGTGAAGGTAAGGCGAGAGGTGGCTGGTTCCCGGCAATTCGGGATGATTCCGATCTTCGGGGTAGTCCTTTAACCGATGATTGACGAATTCGGTAAGGATGCGCTGCGCCTGTTTCGTCCCACCCTGCCAGTTCTCTACCGGCGAAACAGAGCGGTCGAGGGACCAGTGGGCGGTGTGATCGTCATGCGCCGAGAGCGACTGCAAAGTTCGTGGCTTCTTCCAGGGTATTCGCGCTTTGACGACCCTTCTCGGAGAAAGGAACTGCGGCAACAGCTCCTGCAGCCGGGGCCGGATGGTGCGGGCCGCATAATGCTCCTTGCCCAACAGCCGCGAGGGCACGACGACGTCGGCATCAACGGTCCACAGAGGCACCCTCAACTGCTGGGAGGCGCGAACTCGCCACCGCTCAGCTTCGCGCAAAGGATTTTCGTCGCCAATTACGATCGCTGGGCGGACCTGTTCACAAAACTTTATTAAGCTGTGATCAGGGTAGGTCCGCAGCACAAAACCGACATTGCGCCTGGAGAGTTCCTCTGCGATGTCCGGAATTCCGGAGGCGAGAAAGCTGTAGTGACGGAGATTAGCGTGCGGATAAAAAGGGGCTGGAGCGAGGAAAGCCACCACCGGCTTGCCCAATTCGTTGCCCAGCTCAACTGCCGTGTCCAGAGCGGGGTTGTCCAATGCCCTCTGGGCGCGCTGCATCCAGTAAACTACGCACTTTCCTTCTGGATCAGGCGCCGCAGATGTTCGCACGGTGAGGCGGGGGCTGAGGCTGAGTTTCGTGATTCCCATGGCAAGAGAAGTGAGGGAGAACGCATAGCTGTCCTCCCCCTCCTCCGTGTCCTTGAGCTAGCGGGCCCGAGCCGGTACCGACTCATGTCCCCAGCGTTGCTGAATAGCCTTGAACGAGACGGCTTGGTACAGCGCTGCCAGGCCAACAAGAGCATAGACGATCGAGCTCAGGGTTGAGGTTTCGCCGAACTTCATGCCGAAAATAGCGGCCACCAGGTCGAAGTGCGCAACGCTCACCAGACCCCAGTTCAGTCCACCAATTACGAGAAGCACAGCTGCGATCACATCTAGAGTTTTCAATTTCATCGTTTCCTCCGTTAGTTAGTCTTTGGGTAGAAGCACGGTGTCGATCACGTGGATCACACCGTTAGAAGCCACGACGTCAGCCTTTACAACCGTGGCGTCATTGACCATGACAGTGCCGTTGTTGACCGAGATTTTGAGGTCCTGGCCATTGACGGTCTTTGCTGAAGACAGTTTCATCACTTGGGCCGCCGTCACATCGCCGGAGACCAGGTGGTAGAGCAGAATGGCCCTCAACTTGTCCTTGTTCTCGGGCTTGAGAAGCGACTCGACTGTGCCCGCCGGCAGCTTGCTGAAGGCGTCGTCTGTGGGGGCAAACACGGTGAAGGGCCCCTTGCCTTTCAGGGTGTCAGCCAGCCCGGCGGCTTGCAGCGCCGTGACCAACGTGTTAAAGCTTCCCGCCGCGACCGCTGTGTCAACGATGTCCTTTTTTGCGGGACCGGCGTCTGCCGGCATGGCACCTGCGAGGACACTGAGAATCAACGCAAAACTCGCTGCTTTCAATTCATAACTCCTTACTTGCGTGGTTTTCTTTCTTTCCGCTTGCACTCTGGTCTGTGCTGTATTAACTATAGAGAACAATTATTATCTTAGTAAGAAAAGAAGCGGAATTCTGCAACTCCTGTGAGCGCCGGTCAAAATTACCGGCCTTTGTTGTACTGGTGAGAAAACGAGAGAAGAGAATGGTCAATAAAACGATCGTCGATGGGCTTCGGCCCTACGCGTTGGGCGAGAAACTCCGGACCCTGCGGCTGCGCAAGAGCATGGGGCTGGTGGAATTGGGCAAACACACCGGCCTTTCGGCCGCCATGCTGTCGAAGCTGGAACGTGGCAAACTGTTTCCCACACTCCCCACACTGCTGCGTATCGCCCTGGTGTTCGGCGTGGGGCTGGAATACTTCTTTACGGACGAGCGCAAGCGTCACGTAGTCGCGATTGCACGCAAGAAGGAGCGCTTGCGGTTTCCGGACAATCCGGATGGAGGCAGCATCGCCTACAAATTCGAGAGCCTGGACTTCAAAGCTACAGAACGAAAGCTAAATGCCTTCTACGCGGAATTCGAACCCATTGCCTCTGACAGGTCGCGGCCTCACCAGCATCCGGGCGTGGAATTGCTTTATCTAATCTCCGGAAAACTGGGGCTCACGATCGGCTCCGAGACGTTCAACCTGGAATCAGGAGACGCCGTGTACTTTGATTCGGGAGTGCGGCACAGCTATCACCGTGCTAGCAAGAGTCCGTGCACTGGCGTCATTGTTACCGCATGATCGACCGCAGCCACTTACCAGCATCACTACTTTAATCAAGCTGTGCTCCAAGTCTCGCAGGCAAGTAAGAGGCCTTCGCCGGATTAACGGCTTCTGCGCACAACTGAATGCTCTGCAGGGAGACCCGAGCTGGGAAGCTCGAAGCACCCTTGGCGGGTGGCGCCGATTGTGGGCGGATGACGGGCATCCATTTCGTAAGCAATCAGCGTTCCATGTCCCCTGAATGGCCCGTTTGGGTCAGGTCGCGAGCGGGGGTGTTCATGACAGCCTATCGGCGCGGGCCAGAAGTCTTGTTCAGGGAAGTCACTTGGACGTGTTGTCGGCAAGTCGTGGAAGTGGCTACCATCGGATTGTCCTGTGAAGTCGGCCAGTGTTCACGAATGTGCCCGCCCCAATTCGGGACGATCTACTGGGAACGGTACTTGACGAGAACAGGACTTTGGCGCTCATTGACCCATTGACCCGTCAATGACATCGCGATACTGACCACACGAGGGCGTTCACATCGCCGCGCTACGGTAACAGCTTTCCACCCAGGATGTTCTGTCCCGTCACCTTACCGGTATCGAGATCGCGCACGGTGATGTGCTGGTTGAGGACCCGTTGGTTGTTGACGCCATAATTGCTGTAGCTAGTGTTTGTGGTGATTACTTTGCCATCCACGTAGCATGTGTTGATTTCGCTCCCGAGATTGCCGTTGTTGTCATAGGTCTTCATGGAATTACCTCCTGTTAGTGCTCCCCAACGTATATCTTGCGGCGGCAGTCCCAGTAACCACACCGCCAGAAATCAGGTTCGTCAATTCCGTAGTGCAGACGCATCTCGTCCCTTCCACATTTAGGGCAGAGTCTTGGGTCGTCTTGCGCGTCCTCGTTCGTCAGCACGCCACCCGTGGAGCGACGGAGCCGATCTGTGGCCTGCATGACGATGGTCAGCTCAGGACTGAAGACGTAACACGGTGCCCAGCAGAAATCGAAAAACAGTTGACCGATTTGGCGATCGCTCACTTCATACAGGCGACCGTTCAATTCGCTATTCACAGCCACTGGGTGCAGGTGATCCCGTGGGCGCGTCGACTCGCCCAGTTTCCGGAGACGCTCGATCAAGTTGCGGACGCTCTTTGGTTCATCGTCGTATTCGTCGTTTAATTCCACAGTCACAACCCAAGCCCCAGAATTGGAATTGTCGGTCAATAAGCCAGCGAACCATCGGGCGTTCTGACCGAACAACCACAGACTCTCCATGCTGTCTGCTAGTCCGAAGAACCAGCCGGGCCGCGTGCCGCTTAAGCCTCCCTGGCTTGGGCCGGAGCGACTTCGGGATGCCCTTGACGCGGCAACTGGCACTCATACAATTTTCCCCTATTGCTGGTGCGGTCGCGTTTGCCAAGACCGCCTTGCCAGAGCCGCCTCGATCATGGACAGGTTCACGGCAAAGTCGTCGCCGTCTTCGTTCCCCCTTGCCCAGTCCAGCACATTTAACTTGGCGGTGAGGCGGACCAGCCAGTTAGGCAGAGCCGCTTCCTCGCCGTTGCGGTACGCCTTCAGAGCGGCTTTAGCCTGGGGCGAAGCCGCGATCAATTCATCGAGGAGTTCTCGAATCAAAGCTCGCCGAGCATCCAAGTCTTCCCCTGGGTGAGAGACGATGCGGTACATCTCTGCGCCAAAACAGGCAAGTTTGAAGCGGTTCTCTGGGGAGTTGAACTTGTCGGGCATAGTGACAGTGCCGGTCTTCACGGACACCAGTTTGGCCTGAGCGGCTTCAATTTCGGTTTGCGATCTCATAGTGTTCTCCTTCTGGTGCGGGTGAAGGGCGAACGAGCCGCCCGATTACCCTAAATTACCGGGAACAACAGAAAAACAGCTATTTTGATTCGAAAGGAGTTCGACTAAGGACGGTGGGTATTCCGGTGAAAGTGAACATCGATTCCGGATGCAAGCCGAACGGCATAGCGGCGGGACGCCCAAAAATCCTTCGTCCCGAAGTGGCCGAATACATCCGGCAAAATCCTTCCGTTCCTTCCAGAGAAATTGCTACTCTGTTTAAGCGAAGCGAACCCTCTGCTCGACAGGAGAGAGACATGGCTATTGATACAAGAAGTACCACAATCGTCCTGGAAAAAGTGCACCGGAACGTGCTGGATTTCCAAATTTCAAAACTTCGTGGAGTTGTTGATAGAAATCAAGAACAAAAGTTTCTGGACCCTACGGAACCTCCGGCCTTAGAAGGGATTTATGACCTACTTGTTAGAGCCGCAGCCGCTCCGGGTCAGAGAGTAGAAGAGTAGAAGAGCGGGTCAAGAAGCAGCGGCAATGACGTGACCCCATCTTTAGTCCAAGAATAGTGGGACTTTTCTCCGGTTTTGGAAAATCAAGAAGGAAATTCCGGCTTAGCTAGTTTTCTGTGCTCTTCCGTAGTATGAATTCGAGTATGCGAGCAACCATCTACGCCCGAGTGAGTACCAAGGACCAAAGCTGTGACATGCAGATGCGTGACCTGCGAGCGTACTGCGCCGCGCGCGGCTTCACCATCATCCGCGAATACATCGACATCGGCCAGTCTGGGGCGAAGGACTCGCGTCCGGAACTTAACGAACTCATGGCCGACGCACGTAAACGGAAGTTCGACTCAATCCTGGTGTGGCGCTTTGACCGTTTCGCGCGCTCCACCAAACACCTGTTGCTGGCGCTGGAGGAGTTTCGCTCGCTCGGCATCCAGTTCATCAGCTACCAAGAAAACATCGACACGAGCAGCCCGTTGGGGCAGGCACTTTTCACCATCGTGTCCGCCGTTGCGCAACTAGAGCGTGACCTAATCCGGGAGCGCGTGAGGGCCGGCATACGGAATGCTCGGGCCAATGGGAAGGAACTTGGGCGCCCGCGCAGGATTGTGAATGCTGACGAACTGCTTCGCCTCAAGACGGAAGGCGCGAGCCTGCGGCAGATTGCCGAGGCGTTGGGAATCGGCTACGGAACGGTCAGGGCGCGGCTCCAGCAAGCGAGCTAAAAACCCCACCGGCGAGGCCCGTGGGTACGCTACGAAATCGAAGGGTTTACGGGTGGGCTAGCCAAGGCGCACCTCCCATGAAGAGGGGAAATCGCCCGTATTTATGTTCTCACGAATTGGTCAAGAAGTCGGTGACTGGAGTCACCTGGTTAGGTGATGAGATGGCTAGCGTTGCCAGCACCTCAGATTTTTCTCGCGAATTCGGGACTGTGAGGGCAATGCC
>JBEKXQ010000151.1:0-9245 GCA_049511915.1 Candidatus Korobacteraceae bacterium | reverse complement strand
ATCGGAGACAACACCATCACCATCCGTCATAGCATTCCAGTCCCGCAGGGTCCCCCGCAAAGCGGTTGCCTACCGCCAAGCCAGACTGCCGGCCCAAATTACCTTTTGTGTAAGGGGAGTGATAGCTTCCTTGCTCGGCTAAGTGGCCGCGAAGGGCCGTCCTGCCAGTGAGTTCCGCTACCATCGTTCTGGGGCGGAAGGGCGAACTGCTGAAACGCAGTTGCGTGCGGCTAGCGGATGAACCATTCTTGGTACGGAGGGTAGAGTTCCAGCTACTGCTAGAATGCGAGCTGAAACGTGGCGCTGTGGATACGGCGCTCTTAAGTATCGCAGACGTGAGGCCCCCGGCAGATGGTTGGCGGGAAACTGGGAATGCGGCGGTGAACGCAGGAGCGAACCCTACCCATGGCGAGCGGTAATCAGTTGGGGCTGTCGATAGCCAACACGGACACTCCGGATCAGGAGTTTGACATGAGTTCATTGTGGCCTTCGGCGCTTGCGTCTCTGGACGATTCTTTGGCCCTTCCATTTGCAAGCGTGGATCAACTCAGGGCTGCCAATTCAATCGACATCGAAGAGATCATCAAGCAGCTTGAGACGGCCGCAGAATCCGCCCAAGCCCTGCGTGCCTTGGTATCTGAGCAGTTGCCGGAGGCATCTTGGCAGAATCGCGAAGAACTTAACGCACTCCTGGAGAAGATACCGAAACGGGCCCAGACCAGTAGTGCCGAGCAACCGCATTCAGAGCAACCGCCCTTGCCCGTTGCAGTTCCCGAGACCGCGTTCGAGCTCGACGCGGTTGTGCAGTCTGGTTCTACCCTTACGGCGGCAGAATACACCGCTCAAACTTCCAGCGAACTGGTGGGTACCAACCCGCTGTTTTATGGAAACACGTTTAACAACGTGTCGATGCTTCCCATGCATTCTGCAGCCGACCAGCTTCCGTTCGCACAGCGCAGGGTCATGAGCTGGATAACCGCAATAGGAGCGTTAGTTGCTGCCATTGCGGTGATTGGCTTCGGCATTAGCCTTCAGAGGCAACTGGGGAAATTACACATTCAACTGGTTCAGTCATCGGAAGCAACCACGCGGATGCTGCAAGACGAAATGCGAACCGATCAGAGAGCCTGGGTTGGATTGACGGAAGCAACGGTTCGCCCGCTGACTGCCAGCGGAGGTGGCTTCACCATCAAACTGCAGAACACGGGCAAGACTCCGGCATTGGACCTGCAAGTCGCGGACGTCGCCACGATTGAAGATCTCGATCAAGCCGGGCCGGCGCAGGAGCCGAACGTGACGGCCTCCGCGGGAACTTTGATGCCAGGCGCGGTGTATACCACCGATGTCTGGTTCACAACCTCACCCGACGCCGTGAGCGGCCTGACGAAAGATCGGCTGCGCGCCGCGAACTACGTGTACGTAACCTACAAGGATGTATTCCAAAAAACTCACGCCACCAAAGCATGCTTTTATTGGCGCAAGAGTCTGCCCAGGGTAAAGCCGTGCGACAGCTATAACGAATTGAACTGAGCGGGTTCAAGCTATTTCGTGGAGCTGGAGCACTCCGGATGTTTGCCCATTTCTTCGCGAAGTTTGGTCAGATCAAACGTACTGGTCGTCGGAGCACCGTTGAGGAAGGGTTTGAACTCAATGACGACCGTTCCCGAGCTGAGCAATGACTGAATAAAGTTCAAGCGGTCGGCGTCACTCTTGCCAACATAGGCGTAAGTCGAGGGGTCGCTGGGCGCCCACTCCGTCATTTGCTTGGTGCCGTTTATCGTCATATTGAAGACTAATTCCCCACTTTTGGCCGTGACATCAGGGCTGTCTTCAACCAGCATACCCCCGGGCAAGAACTTCAGAACGTGAGCGGATTTTTTGCCTTTCTGGGTACAAACCATGCTGAATATCGCTACTTTCTCCTCACCCGACATCAATTGATAAGGCTTCACGGCCCAAACACTCAGAACAACGATGCCCTTGCCTTGGGACACGTGCACATCTTGCCCCATGCCCATCAACGACCACAACAGTATCGCTACCAATGCTGACGTCTTCATGGAATGCCCTCACCAACATAATACTCACAGCTGCAAGATGGGCTCCCCAAAAGCAGCACGGCAGTCCGATGGCAGAGCAGGACCGCTCATCCACTCTGCTTCCCTATCGCCGGCCTTCGACATGGGGAGTGCCGCTTCGGGCCGATTACGTCGAAGGTGCATAAAATCCGTTGCATCTCTACTGCGAACGGATCATCATATTAGGTATGCGGCGCTCATTATTGTTGTTTGCTCTGCTGACAGTCTCGATCATGGCGACCGCGCCTGCGCAAGCCCAGAGGGCAGTTGGCGGGGCCCGGGTGTCTGTGAGCGGCGGGACGCACCCCGGCGGCGGGCACGGCTTCCCGAACGGCGATCGCCGAGGTTATGGCCGCTATCGCAATTACGGCTCGTACTATGCTCCGTATTATCCGTATTGGGATGGGGGCTGGGATCTGCCCGACTCCTATGAGCCTCCGCAGCAAGGAGCTTCTCCTCCCGTGATCGTGATGCAAAGCCGGGATGACAGCCGTAGCCAGCCGGCACGAATTCCGGAATCTCCCAAGCTGATTGAGTTACCAGACTCAAAAGACGCCGCACCCCCTAAACCCGATGTGCCCGCGCTTTTTGTATTTGCGAACGGCAAGCAGTTGGAAGCACGCCGATACACCATCACGCCCGACTCGCTGCGGGTTGAGATAGACCGGCAGCAGCGCACCATCCCGCTTGGCGAACTCAATCTGGAAGCCACCATCGCGGCCAACCGCGAGCGGGGAATCGATTTGAAAGTCCCAACCGACGGAAGTCAGATTTTTCTGGGCTTCTGATGTCTTGGTGATTTTCTGCTGAGCGTGCAACCGGCTCATCACCCGACAGGACCTGTGTTCAACTTAGGGCGCTTGCTGGCCAGGTTTCCCCAGCGGCGTACTTGCCAGGTCAACCCATCGTTCTCCAACTCCCTTTACGAAGCTCAGCGAGTCGATACGAACCCGGCGAGGGCCGGTATATGCGCTCCAACGCTGGCGGGCGATCTCCAGCACCTTCCTGGCTTCCTCCTCAGTGTCCATCTTGGCTATCGTGAGGTGCGGCATGTAGGGCCAAGGCTCGGCGAAATTAAGGGCCAGGCGGTTAAGCTTGTCGTGCAGCTCGCGCATGCGATAGGCCCCGCGCGCCACGCGCAGGAAAACCGTTGGGGTCAGAGGAACAAACGTTTCCACGTCGCCCATCGTAACTTCGAATGGCGGGGTCGACTGGCAGACATCCGTAAGCAGCTCCAGCGCCTGCAGTTCGCTCCCGCATAGCGCACGCGGAGGCAAAATCGTCACGTGTGCATCCGCGTGGGTGTGCGCGGGATGCAGGTCGCGGCGTAGCTCTTCCACGAAAATTCCCACTGGGCTGCGCACGTACGCAACCGTGGCATATACAAGGCCGGTCATGAACCTCACCATTATAGGCGACGGTGTGGCGGGTTGAGCTGAGGCACGCTTCGGGAGTGATCTCCTCAGTGTTGGCGACTAGTCGTGAAGCTGCGCCCTACGCGAACGGTCAGCGTTCGCCTGGATGGGAGCCTTCGCAACGGCACCGTGAGGGGCGTGACGCATGGTGTCCTTCGTGGACCTGATTTAGAATCAAAGCAGCAACAGAGTCGGGGCGTAGCGCAGCCTGGTAGCGCACCTGCCTTGGGCGCACACACGCCCGCTCCAAAGCCTCTCACCGATTCCGAACACTTCTAATAAACACAACAACTTGGGGAATCTGCTTTTCGCTCAAGCATCGTCCCAATACTCCTAAACGAAGAAGTTTTGGCACAGTTTTGTCACAGCTGACTCCTTTCTCGCGGGGACACTGTCAGGAATACCAGAGCAACTGGGGATTGCGCACGACGCCCATACCGGAAGTGCGTTCCGGCCCCTGATGCAGCGGTAGCGGAAGCGAAGTAGCGAATGGGGCTAAACTCGCCGGAGGCGCGGCCAGTAGTTGGTAAGCAAAATAACTGACGGGCACGTAGCAACTCACTGCGTGCAGTTGCGGAGATGTGGCCTAGTGGCTAAGCGCGGCGGATCACTAAACCGTTATACGGTCAAAAGCTGTATCGGGGGTTCGAATCCCCCCTCTCCGCCAGCAAGTCTTTATTATCAGAGAAGTAACTACAAAAGCGTCAGTTTATGCGCAATTGGCGGCGTTTTCGTCAATATTCAAGCCGCGATCTGTACCAGAGAAACCCTCTGCTGGTTTACTAGAGCATAAATCCCTCAAATTTCTCTGAACGCCAAAAGTCGAGTACAGGTCTGCGCGCCGACCTGCACCGGAGAGTTCGCTATTCGCCTCTCTACCCGGGCAGGAGGTCAGCGAACCATCGACTTCGTTTCGCCGCGACCACTCTGAAATTGACTGCACGTCGTCGGCACCCTATTATCAGGCATCCATTCCCCCACTCAAGCATGATCGACACCACGATCTCGCACTACCGCATTGTTGCCAAACTCGGTGGCGGCGGCATGGGCGTGGTTTACGACGCCGAGGATCTGAAACTGCCGCGTCATGTGGCGCTGAAGTTTCTGCCCGACGAAATGGCCAACGATCTTGCGTCGCTGGAACGGTTCCGGCGCGAGGCCTTCGCAGCATCGGCACTTAACCATCCGAATATCTGCACGATCTACGAGATTGACGAAGTGGAAGGCCGTCCGTTCATCGTTATGGAGTATCTGGACGGCGCGACCCTGAAACACGTGATTAACAATAAGCCGATGGCCGTCGAACAGGTGCTGGAGCTGGGAATCCAGATTGCCGACGCGCTGGACGCAGCGCATGTTCAAGGCATCATCCATCGCGACATCAAGCCGGCAAACATCTTCGTCACCAAGCGAGGGCACGCCAAGATTCTCGATTTCGGGCTGGCCAAGGTAACGATCCCAAAGCGGCATGCCGAGGTAGTCGCTTCCGCAGCCACCGCTGTGGTTGCGTCCGAGGAGCATCTGACCAGCCCTGGCACGGCAATGGGAACGGCCGCCTACATGTCACCGGAGCAGGCGCTGGGTAAAGAGCTCGACGCGCGCACCGATCTGTTCTCCTTCGGCGCGGTGCTGTACGAAATGGTAACGGGTACGCTGCCTTTTCGCGGAGATACCAGCGCGGCGATCTTCGATGCCATCCTGAACAAGGCGCCGATGTCACCCGTGCGGTTGAACCCCGACATTCCGCCGAAGCTGGAAGATTTGATCAATAAGGCGCTGGAGAAAGATCCTCGCATGCGCTACCAGACTGCGTCGGACATGCGAGCTGATCTGCAACGGCTGAAGCGCGACACGGATTCGGGAAGAAGCGCGATCATCGCGGCGGCGCCGGCCGACATCGCGAGTGGAACGACGAGCACCAACAGATCGGCGTTCGCGGCTACGGCGAGGTGGAAGAAATACTGGATGGTGGCCTTGGCCGGCCTGGTGATAGTCGCGGCAGGGGCGGCGGGATTGCTGTGGCGCGCATCGGAGGCCAGGAACATCACCTCTATGGCGGTGTTGCCGTTCGTGAATGCCACCTCCGACACGAAGAACGAATTCCTGAGCGACGGTTTGACCGAGGATCTGATCGGCACGCTTTCCCAGTTGCCCAACATGAAGGTGATGGCGCGCAGCACTGTGTTCCGCTTCAAGGGCAAGGAAGACGATCCGGCTAAAGTCGGGCAGTTGCTGAAGGTCGACGCGGTGCTCACCGGCAGGATCACGCAACAGGGCGATCAAGTGAAGGTTGTCACCGACCTGGTGAAGACCGCTGACGGGACCGAGATCTGGGGGACGCAGTACACCCGCAAGCTGGCCGAGGTTTCCACGCTACAGGAGGAGATCACACGCGACGTCGCTGCGAAGCTGCGCTCGCGGCTGACAGGTGAAGAGCGGAACCAAATCGCGCGCGGCACGACGCAAAATTCCGATGCGTACCAGTTTTATCTGAAGGGCCGGTACTTGTTGAATAAGCGGGGCGTCGACAACATCAACAAGAGCATTGAACTTTTCAAACAGGCCATCAATGCTGATCCTGGATACGCGCTGGCGTATGCCGGATTGGCCGAGGCATACAACATCGCGCCGTCCTGGACGGGAATGGACGCGCAGCAAGCTCATGTGCTGGCGCTTTCGGCAGCGCGCAAAGCCCTCGAACTGGACCCACAACTCGCCGAAGCGCATGGGGCGCTGGCCATGGCGCTGGTTGGGGATTTCCAGTGGGCGGAAGCAGAAAAGGAATTTCAGCGTGCGCTGGAACTGGCGCCCAACAATGCGCACCTCCACTACGCTTATGGATTCTTGTATCTGCTGGCAATGGGGAAAACCGACGCTGCGTTAGACGAGATCCGCAACGCCCTCTTGCTGGATCCGCTTTCCGGCATCATCAACGTTAATTACGCGTACACCTTGTGTGCAGCGCACCGTTACGATGAGTCGGTGCAGCAGTTCCAAAAGACACTGCAGATTGATCCTAACTTCTCCACCGCGTACCGGAAGTTCGCCGAGGTCTATGCGGCCGCCGGCAAATGGGCCGAAGCGAATCAAGCGTACAGCACCTTTATGTTCGCGGAGGTTAGGAAACCGTCAGCGGTGAGCCCGACGGCACTGGGCTATGCCCAACTGGTGAAAAGCAGTCTGGAGCAAATGAGCAAACGAGGCCAGGTGGGAGACATCCTGTGGGCTGGAGCCTTCGCGGCGGAGAGAGATCGCGAAAACGCCATCGCGTGGTTGCAAAAGGCTGCCGCCAATCATGGGAGCGAATTTCCCTACGAGATCAGGAATCCGCTGTTTGATTTCCTGCGATCAGACCCGCGCTACATCGAGATGATGAAGAGCGCGGGATTACCACCATAGCCACTCGCAGTAGCTACACGAGAGCGGGCGCTGGTACAAAAGATCGGTCAGGTCAAAGGCTCATGCCGCTTGCCGCTCATAGTACTTCAGCAGCCCGCCCAGCTGTTCCTTGCACCGCACAATTCCGTTATCCCTACTCGTATGCTCCGCAAGAACTCGATGCGCAGCGTTTGAACCAATGTAAGATTATTACATCCAGGTCCAACGCGACTCATTCTCTGCTTTCTAATGTGCTGATTCGAATTTCGGCCCTGTCCAGCCCCTTGGGCGACTTGAGGACGATCATTGGCCAGCGCGGCCGAGCGGTGTGGTTTTCTTTCCTCGATCGGATCATCACTGCCACAAGATTCGCGCGTCCTCCAGTGGGACCGCAACGCCTTCCCTCGGTAGCATGATTCCACGACCAATGCATGTCCAGGGCGAGTTCCGCCAGGGAATCGAACCCCTCGATTTCGGTGGGCAGAGGCTATGACGGAACACGAACCGCCAGACTGTTCCCTATTGCACAGTGTCGATGGATAATGCGCCCGTGTTCCTTACGGCTCACCGTGACAAATTTCCTCGATGTCTGCATGAGTTACTTCGGGCTGGCTCAATAAGATGAGAAACCTTTCGCCTGGCGGAGGCGGCATGAGTACCCGCGTGTGCGCCAATGTTGCCCTTTTGCCGGAAGCCCGGCGGTGAGCCATTCTGCACAGTATTTCGGTAGGGGATAAGCGAATCTATCGATGACTCAATAGCGCAGTTTATCCGGAAACCAGACGGTACATCTGTGGCGACGGACAGACTTGCGGCCGCTGCGGTGAAGTTCGGCAACGGCAGCGCGCAGAGAATTTGTGCCACCCCCAGATGAAGGCAGAACGAGGAGCGGTGGCGACATCCCGAAACAAGGCAATGCTGCAGACATTGCCCGAGCGAGCTGACGAATACAGTGCTGCAGACTAAATTGATGGAGGCCGATATGGCAAGAACGGCAGTTGGTTTGTTTGAGAATCCGGGCCTGGTCGACGAGGTTGTTCGCGATCTCGAGGCCAGCGGTTTCCCTCGGAACGACGTCCGTATTTTAGGCGAGCCCCGGGAGATGGCTGGCAGCGGAGTTATGGATATTCCACATACTGATTTTGAAGTGGACTTGATCCGGGAGCTTAAGACGATCGGCGCCACCGAAGCGGACGCAGAAGCTTACGTCCAGGGAGTACGCCGTGGAGGAGTCATGGTTTTCGCAACGGATTCGGGCGAGAAGACGGACGCGGCTGCTGAGATTATGAACCGTCATCATGCCGTAGAGATCGAAGAACTCAGCGGGTCGGAACCGCACCTCCCTGCAACGGACGGCAATGACATGGCTCCCGGTCGTCAGAGCTCTGTCATGGCTGGCAGGATCCGTTCAACTGGCGGTGGTGCTCGCCTGTTCGTCTGGTAGGCCTTTCAACAGAAGAGCTGGATGTGCTGGGGTCGCGACCAGACTTGCAATAAACCGTGCGGGGTTACGAGCTTCGGGAGGTGACCACCGCGTTTTGCGAATAGACTGCGGAGGAGACAATTCTGTCGGTGCGGCAATGGCGTGAGCAACGCTGAAGCGACGAATCTTAAGGTTGCTGTGCTTCATCCCGAGGATGATTGTTTAAGACCGGCTTGTTTACCGAGGCGTTGATGTCGCAGACACTTATTATCCAAATCATTCGTAGCAATTGTCGATGCCAACTGCTGAAATCCAGCTGGCGGCCGCGGGTGCCGCAACTCCGAGCGCCAGCACCACTCGGGAGACGGGCCTGACATACCTATCGTTGACGGCAACAATGCAGTGCAGAACTGCATAGGAGGGCAAAGGCAATGTTAACAAATGCTACCTATTTGAAAGATATGGTGATCCGAGCGACGGATGGCGACATTGGAACTGTAGATCAGTTCTACTTCGACGATGAGGCGTGGGTCATCCGCTACCTCACGGTAGAAACCGGCGGCTGGCTTGGAGGCCGGCAGGTGCTGATCTCGCCCATTTCTGTCGTCCATGCGGATTGGCAAGCTTGGCGGTTGGATGTGGCGCTGACAAAACTGCAAGTGAAAAATAGCCCTGGCATTGACACCCATCAACCCGTCTCCCGGCAACACGAGGCGGCATACCTCGACTATTACGGATATTCCTACTATTGGATCGGTCCCAATATGTGGGGTCCCGTGCTGTATCCGTCGGGGTTGCCGATTCCGGCGGCTACTACTAAGGAGGCGCTGTCGGGCCAGAGCCGAAGAGAGTCCCGGGATTCGCATCTGCGCAGTAACGAAGCCGTCACGGGTTATCACATTGAGGCAACAGATGGTGAGATCGGCCACGTGGAAGGGTTCGTCATGGACG
>JBEKXQ010000150.1:0-9326 GCA_049511915.1 Candidatus Korobacteraceae bacterium | reverse complement strand
ACCATTTTTGAGGGCACCAAGAAGCAGCTGGGCGCAGCCGCGGGACCGGCCACCGTGGTCGTCGATGCGTTCCAACGCGGCGCGGACGCGGTGATCGAGGCGCAGAAGTCGGTGCTGAACATTGCCTCGCAGCCGTTCCTTGCTAACACCAAGAACTAACGACTTGACGGATTCGCGACGAGCCAGTCGCGAAGCAGGCTCGGTCGGCAACAACAAAGCCTGGTGTCGTATTGGATCAAGGTGATCCGGCAAACGTGGCGCGCGCTGGATATTGCAGCACCGCCGCGCGTCTTGCCGGTTCTCCCTCGTCACCGCCTGGTCGATACGACGGCTGACCGGGTAAGTGCCTCAATCGCCAACCTCTAGTAATCTGCTCGGGACGATCGAAACTTCGCTAATCAACTTACTTGTCGGTCCTGCTCCTGGTAGTGGCAGCGGCTCTCTCGGTCCCTGTTAACCACCTGCGGTCGCTCATTTGAGTCATCTGACATGCTGCAGTGTGACCGCCGTCACCGCCGCTTCAAATCCATGGTGCTAAAAACAGAACCGTATCCCGGTTCGGGGGCTCTCTTTGGATACATCAATCCTCCATCTTAAGGCCCGCATAGCGCCATCATCGAGGTGTTTGCATGAACGCTCGGTTGGTTAGTGAATTTCGTTCCATCGTTGGAGATGCCGGCCTGGTGAGCGGGCCCGAGCAGCTCCGGACTTACGAATGCGACGGCTTGACTCTTTTCCGCGTAGTTCCTGACTTGGTTCTGCTGCCCGCAACCGCGGAAGAAATGCAGGCCATCGTGAAGCTGTGCTACCGGGAAAAAATCCCGATGGTTGCGCGCGGCTCGGGCACAGGACTGAGCGGCGGAGCGCTGCCGGTCAAGGGCGGCGTCGTGATCAGCGTCACCCGGATGAATCGCATTCTTGAGGTTGATCTGCCTAACGCGCGTGTCGTCGTCGAACCGGGCGTGACCAATTCCGCCATAACCGCTGCGGTTTCTGGTTACGGCTACTTTTATGCCCCCGACCCATCCTCGCAGGTGGTCTGCACCGTCGCCGGTAATGTGGCGGAGAACTCCGGCGGCGCGCACTGCTTTAAGTACGGAGTAACCACGACCTACATTCTCGGGCTCGAGGTTGTGCTCTCCGACGGCACTCTGCTTAATCTGGGCGGCACGACGATGGACCAGCCGGGCTACGACCTGGTGGGCGCTTTCGTCGGCTCCGAGGGAACGTTCGGGATCATCACTAAGGTTACGCTGCGAGTTATCAAGAAGCCTGAAACCACACAGGTATTGATGGCAGCTTTCAATTCGAGCAGCGAGGCGGGCGCCGCGGTCAGCAACATCATCGCTTCGGGAATGTTTCCCGCAGCCATGGAAATTATGGATCGGCTCGCCCTTGAGGCGGCTGAAGCGGCCGTCCATGCCAACTATCCCAACTGCCAGGCGCTGCTGCTGGTGGAACTCGATGGCTCGGCTCGCGAAGTCGAGTTGCTGATGGAAAAGGTTGGCCCGATGTGCAAAGAGTGCGGAGCCTGGGAGATGCGCCTGGCGAAGTCCGAGCCGGAACGAATGGCGGTGTGGAAAGGTCGCAAAGCCGCTTTTGCAGCCGTTGGTCGAATCTCTCCGAATTACCTGGTGCAGGATGGCGTTATCCCGCGCACCGCATTGCCGAGAGTGCTGGGAGATATTGATCGCCTCAGCGCCGATGCGGGCCTGCGTGTGGCGAACGTCTTTCATGCCGGCGACGGCAACCTTCACCCGCTGGTGCTGTACGACCGCCGCATCGCCGGGCAAGAGGAACGAGCCATGACACTGGCCGAAGATATCCTGCGGCTGTGCGTGGAAGCGGGTGGATCCATCACCGGAGAACATGGGATTGGGGAAGAGAAAAAGATGTTCATGCCGGTCATGTTTTCCCCAGCTGACTTGGACGCTATGCAGCGCCTGCGCTCGGCGTTCGATCCTTATGATCTCTGCAATCCGACGAAGATGTTTCCCGGCACCGACGCGAACGTGCAAAAGCCAGTCGCTTACGAGCCACATCCCATCGAGTTAGCAGGGCTGGCACAGCGGTACTAGCTGAAGAACCGGCGATCCAAACGGGAGTCAAATCATGAGCGAAGCTCGAGTACAGAACAACGAAGCGTGGATCGAACTAAGTACGATCGTGGGCCCGGAACACTTGCGCCCGGCGATGCCAGAGGATGCCGTGGACGGAGTTCGGCCGGCCGGCGTGATTGCGCCCGGAACGGCACAAGAAGTCGCAAAAGTGCTGCGTTACTGCAGCTCCGCCGGTCTCACCATCATTCCGCGAGGTGGAGGCACGCAGTTGGGCTTGGGAAATCGCCCGTGTAAAGCGGACTTTGTCCTCTCGCTGGAGCGGCTCAACCGGGTCATTGAACATGCCTGGGGCGACATGACGGTAACGGTGGAAGCCGGCTGCACCATCGACAAGTTGCAAAGTGTGGTCCGCGAGCATGGTCAGCAGTTGGGTACGGATCCCATGCAACCGGAGCAGGCGACGGTTGGCGGCGTACTGGCAACCGCGGAGAGTGGGACTTTGCGCATCCGTTACGGAGCTATTCGCGACCTGGTCCTGGGTCTGGAAATGGCTCTGCCTGATGGCAGCGTGATTAAAGCAGGAGGCAAGGTCGTCAAGAACGTTGCCGGCTATGACCTCACCAAACTTGCCATCGGTTCCCTGGGAACGCTGGGTGTAATCACGCGAGCCGTGTTCCGCCTGCACCCTGTTCCGGTGGCCACGGCTACCTTCGCCGCCATGCTGCCTACGGCATCGGAAGCGGAAAAACTGGTGCTCGCCATTCTCGATTCACACCTGGTCTACACCGGGCTTCAGATTCGGGCTCGCCGCGAGGACCAGATTTTTGTCCACATACGATTCGAGGGCATCCCGGAATCGCTGCAGGACCAATTCACAAAGCTGAGCCGCATCGCCGGTGACCACGAGTTTGTAGATTGCAGTGACGACGTCTGGATGGAGCGGCAGAAACTGTACGTCAACGCCGCAAGTTCGATGATCTGCAAGTGCTGCGTCCTGCCTTCGCAGATTGGATCGTTTTGCGATTCTCTTTTCCTGTACGCGAAGACATCCGACCTTGCATTCATTCTGGTGGCACAAGGCACCGGACTGGCCGAAGTGCGCCTGGATGCCCCCGGCCAGCATACCCTGATGACAGCGCTGAGCTTTCTGCGCAGCGAGGTCGACCGCCTCGGGGGGACACTGACTGTGGCGCAGTGCCCGGTCACCATGAAGAGCGAGATGGATGTTTGGGGCACAGTAAAAGATGCGCTTCCTCTGATGCACCGAATCAAGCAGAAATTCGACCCGGCCGGGACTTTGAATCCGGGACGTTTCGTGGGGGGCATATGACAACGCAGCTGGCAGCGCCGGCTAACGGCAGCAAACACATATTCGATGGGTATCATCCCCCGGACGCGGAGCTTTTGAATGCCTGCGTCCACTGCGGCTTTTGCTTGCAAACCTGCCCCACCTACACGCTGTGGGGGAAGGAGCAGGACTCCCCGCGCGGCCGCATTCACCTGATGAACATGGCGATCGAGGGCGAGGCGGAACTGACTGACTTATACGTCTCGCACTTCGACCATTGTCTGGGATGCATGGCTTGTACCACCTCATGTCCGTCGGGCCTGAAGTACGGCAAGCTGATTGAAGCCATGCGTGGACAAGTGGAGCGGCAGTATCGCCGGCCACTGCACGAGCGGGCGTTGCGGCGCATGATTGCCGCGGTCTTCAGCCGGCCCGAGCGTATGCGAAAGATGATCGGGCCGCTGCGCGTTTATCAACGACTGGGCCTGCAAAAACTCGCGCGGGCCATGGGGCTGACGTCACTGCTGCCTCGTAGCTTGCGTGCCATGGAGCAGATGCTGCCTGATTTGTCGCAGAATGGCACAGCGGTGACGCTGCCGCCTCGCATCGCCGCGCAGGGTGAAAAGCGCCGCACAGTCGCCATGTTGACCGGCTGCGTCCAGAGTGTCTTCATGGGGCAGGTAAACGCGGCAACGGCGCGAGTGCTGGCTGCCGAGGGCTGTGAAGTACTGGTCCCGCAGGAGCAGGGCTGTTGCGGCGCTCTGATGATGGACCTGGGCCAGGAACGTGAGGCTCTCGACAATGCGCGTAAGTTGATCGACCTCTTCGAGCCGCTTGGGGTCGATACCATCGTGCTGAACGCCGCCGGGTGCGGGCACACGCTCAAAGACTATGGATACCTGCTGCGCGATGATGCCCAGTATCGCGACCGTGCCATCGCGTTTTCCGCCAAATGCAAAGACGTATCGGAGGTAATGGCAGAGTTGAAGCCGCGCGCAACCCGGCACCCGATAGCGCTAAAAATTGCTTTCCACGATCCATGTCACTTGCAGCATGCCCAGGGGTTGCGCGAACAGCCTCGCGCCATGCTGCGCACCATCCCCGGACTGGAATTGTTGGAGATTTCCGAGTCCGCACTTTGCTGTGGGTCGGCAGGTCTCTACAGTTTGGTTCAGTCGGAGACGGCCCATCAACTTGGTCAGCGCAAGGTGGAGAAAATTATCGCGACCTCGGCTGACGCAGTAGCGACGGGTAACCCTGGATGCCAGTTGCAAATCGGGGCGCTGTTGAATGAAGCGGGACGTCCGTTGCCGGTGATGCACTACATGGAATTGCTGGACGCTTCCATCTCCGGCACGCAACTGCCAGAGAAGCGCAACTAACCCGATTGCCCCCAGCCGTTAGTGCGGCGGGGTCTTAGCTGGCGGATTTTGCGGCGTAGCGGGAGCTTCCCCCGGCTTCAGACTGCGGCAGCAGCCGCCAAGTATGTCGCCGTTCGGCAAATAGACCTGCGCTGCGAAGGGGAAAGTCTGTTTGCTTCCAGCTTCGGAGCACTGGGCCCTTCTGATTTTGGCTGTCAGCGCATTACCACTGGCCATCTGCCACACCCAGACCTTTTCGTCCGATAGCCAGAAAAAACCGCCGAGAAAGTCCTGGTCCGGCTGATTGGCGCCGCCAAGAAAGTGCGCTCCCCAGGAGACGAACTGTATGCTCCACTTGGGCTCCTCGCCGGAGCAGACCATGTAGGGTGGCATATCCGTAGCAACTTTCTTCGCAGATCTGCGAGCCGGAGCTTGCTCGTAGGTGTCCGTCGTGTCTTGCGCGGCGACCGGGACCACTGCCGCTACAACGAACAGCATCGCGATACATCGAACAAGAGTTCTTTTCACCAGAACCTCTCGAAGGCGAAATCATTTCTGCCGAAAGCGATATAGCCGTTATTTTAGAGCCGCGATCACAAATTTAAGCTAAGAGTACCTGAAAAGTTATCATAAGCTGCTTCCACCATGCTCGCGGCGAGGGGAGGGGAAGCAAAAGCGGCAAGCGCCAAAACCGCAACTCATGACGCAAAGAGCGAGCCGCATGGCACGGTCGTGAGCACTTGCCCCGGCTATCTTGATTAGAGGAATTTGGTGGACCTGGCCGGGATCGAACCGGCGACCTCTTCCATGCCATTTCTCAATGTGAATTGAGACTGCGCAACACGCTGGAAGTGCGAACGACACGGACAGGCAGTGTTCATGCAGGTTTGCTGCATGTTCGCTGCCTCCTCCCGTTTCCGAGCGATACCCTCCGACACAATTCGATACGGGCAGGGATGGGAGGGTTACGACACAAAGAACGACACAAATGTCCAAGGAGCAGAATTACCGAAAAAGTCGAGGCTGCGCGCGCAACGCCTGCTCCACGTCGGTGATCGCGTCGCTTACGACGAAATCGTCTTTCCGATCCTTCACATCTGCAACTCCAGCAGCTCGGGATGGTTCTTCTCTAGCCACGCAACAACTTCATGTTGCAGCTCTGCGGCGGTCTTAATTGCCAATTCCAGTTCCTGCGTCGAGACATTGCCCGCAGAGTCGTAACTGGTTGCGTTCCTCTTTTTCGAGAGGGTCTTTATCTTCTGAATCAGCTTGGAATCCGCATGGATTGTGAGTTCGAGGGATTCAATCGTTTTGAGGTGATGTCCGAGTTGGGTTGACGTGCGGTAACCGGAGGCTCGTAGCGCAACGTTCGCGGCTGTCCGGGCCGCATTAAACGCAGCCTCAAACCGCCGGTCCTCCGAGATTGCAGCAACGTTCGCGTCTTTCAGGTCGCGATCGACAATCGTCAGCAGACTCTTGATCTCATCGCGACTGGTGGGTTCCGCTTTAAGCCAGCCGTACTCCACCCACTTTTCTAAGCTCATCTTCGTCTCCGATTAGGAAAACCTTCTTGCCACGCGCTACAGAATTGAGGAAATGATTCCCGCTTGCGAGCTTCGATCTGAATTCGGACACAGAATAAACGGTCGGATTCACCGCCCGCCCGAGCGACGGCTCGACATCGGCGAGCTTCGCCAGGACCTCTTCAAGCGCCACTTCGCCGACGATTAGGAGATCGACGTCGCTTTCGGCCTTTTCTTGCTGTCGCGCCATGGAGCCGTAGACAAATGCGAGGGAGACGTGTTTCGCCATTGGTGCCAGTGCGGAGCGGAGCACCTGAAACACGCCGACTGTCTTTGCAACCAGGGCACGTAATTCTGGGAAGACCGGATGATTGCGATTGGCCTGATAGAAGACCTGATTGCCGACTATGGAGCGATCAATGAGCCCGAGTTGAGAAAGCGTGTCTAGCTCGCGTTGGATGGTTCCAACGCTCACTCCATTCAACTGTCGGGTGATCTGACGGTAGTAAAAGGATTGATCCGGGTGTCCGTACAGCAGCGCCAGGATCGCTCCGCGCCCCTTGCCAAACAGCACATCTGCTAACGCCCCGGCGTCCGCTCTCATAATGAGGGCAATTGTACTCATTCTGAGAGCATGGTCAAGCGCCCCAGCGGATTTTGAGTTCCTAGCTCAACCAAAACAAAGGACTTACTGCATTTGTGATGTGGGCACATCGAATTGCGATAAGTTGCTATGCCGTGGGGACTTACACCGAATCGCATCGCAACCGATCGCAACTCGTCGGGTTTGCTGGCGGGCACAAATTTGGGCACAGCCCACTGGGGGGTCGCTGAAACCGATTTTGTTCTGTTCCTACTCGCAGATGCGGCGGCATTGATTCGTTATAGTGGTTGCTAATGCTTACCTGCCCCTTTTGTGAGTTTGAGCAAGCCGGAATCGTTGCCGAGTCAGAACTCGCCGTTGCGCTTTGGGATGCTCACCCAGTGACCGAAGGTCACACGCTAGTTGTCCCGCGCCTTCACGTGACGAGCATTTACCAACTCAGCGTTCAAGATCAGGCTGCTTTGTGGGTTATGGTCGGGCAGGTGCGAGAAGCGCTGATTCGACGGTTTGCTCCCGACGGAATCAACATCGCAGTAAACGATGGCTTGGCCGCTGGGCAGACCATCGATCATGCTCATATTCACATTATCCCCAGGCGAAATGGGGATGTGCCGGACGCGAGGGGCGGTGTGCGAAACATCATTCCTAGCAGGGCACGTTACTGGGAAAAGTGAGTGAGATGGCTCCATCTTCCGAAGACCAAGTGCAGTTTCTGTTAAAGGTCCAGAGGCTGCTGCAAGAAGGGCTTTTTACTGCGACCTACAAGTTCGCCCTCTTGATGGCCCTTGCCGATTTGTCGGTGGAACTGGGTGACGACTCGGGAGAGGAGTTGGGGATTAGCACCGAGAAGATTGCCGAGAAGTTTATTGAGTACTATTGGCGACAGACGCTGCCATTCCTCGGTAAAGACATCCTTCGGCAGAACACAGGAAGGCCGCCGGTCGTTGTGACACTGCTGATCCGGGCCCGCAGTCAACACGGCGACCGCCTTGCGACTGCAAGAAAAGATGCAGCTGAATGGCGCAGCTTGGTCCGGTCGGTCGCTGCCAACATCCGCGAGATGCCATTAAGGTACCTGCAGAATGTAGGCCGCGGAACTTTACCATTCCTCTACGATGCACCGACGATGAAGGCGCCTTCGGTCATTCGGCTCTACCCCGGTGTGGCCTTTTGCTTCCGGCGCTTTCACGGATTACTGGCTCAACTGGTTCAAGCTGCGTGGACGCGTTGGGTTCACCAACAGAATCTCTCGATAATTGGCGATACGGCAGACCTCCACGAGTTCCTATTTGGGGCGGGGAGGGTGAATCTTGCCCTGCTGCAAAGGCCACTGCGGGACTTGCAGCGGAACGCCTGTTTCTACTGCTATCGGGAAATCCGAGGCCAGCCAAACGTAGATCACTTCGTGCCTTGGGCCATGTACCAACTCGACCTTGGTCACAACTTTGTGTTAGCCCACCAAGATTGCAATTCCCGGAAGCGAGAACGGCTGGCCTCCGAGGACCACTTAGCGGCATGGGTGAACAGAAACCGAGAGCACGGGGAGACTCTAGGCCACGAGTTTGACCGGCTAGGAGTGCTGCATAGCCTTTCCTCCACGATTCAAGTTGCTCGATGGGCTTACGGGTCGGTTTCCCTCGTTGGCGGAATGACTTGGAAAGCGAAAGAGACTCTAGTCCCGCTAGCAGGCGGCTGGGCCAGTCTTCTAGTTTGAACTGTAATCCTAATATCTACTGTCTGGTGGACGTGTTGGCCACTCGACACTACGGGCGCCGTGCAGCCGCGGGGCCCGGGGCATAACTGCGCTAAATTCGAGGGACGGATGTCGGACGAAATGATCATCGCATTTGCGGGTCCCTTCTCTTGGCCGGGCACACCGGACGCCCCATCTGTCTTCGATGTGGACGAGGGTCACAAACCGGGCATCTACGTCTGGACCGTGTCGCTGCCCGAAGGCCATCTCGTCTACTACGTCGGCGAGACTGGCCGCAGCTTCTACGAAAGGCTGTTTGAGCACTACAGGGAACATGCCGCCGCGATGTACCACGTCTGGTCTCCAGCCGAGTTTGCCCGTGGCAACAAGATCCAGCTGTGGCCCGGCTGCCAGGACGTCAAGGAGTGGATCGCAAACTATTCTCGCCTATCAGAGTCGATTTCGAAAATGACCTACATCCTCCGGTTCTTCCTTGCGCCCCTGTCCTGCGATACTCGCATTCGTCGGCGCATAGAGGCTGCTATCGCGCAGGCTTTGTATGCCACCCCTGGCATCGTCGGCACATTCCAAGATCAAGGGATTCGCTACTGTTCAAGGACGAACGACGAAGAGCCCATCGGATGCATAGCTAGCTCTCCAGTGCCGCTGCTCGGTCTGGAAGAACACGGGTTGGGCGGGCGGATGCTGGAAGCGGTCAACCTGCACCTGCAGAGCCAGGGAGTACGGATCACGACGGGCACGATCGTGGACGCGACCATCATCCACGCGCCCAGTTC
>JBEKXQ010000149.1:0-17886 GCA_049511915.1 Candidatus Korobacteraceae bacterium | reverse complement strand
GACTTCAACGAAGCTGTCCATTGGCCTTGTCCTTCCAAAATCGATGCGGCGCGCCGAGCGCCATCAGGGAGCGCTCGGTACTCATTCAACAGACACGGCTAGGGGGTTTCACCCGCTTCCCGAGGAGCTTTCCACATCTCCATCCCCGACTGCGAGCAACCAGCGTAAATCGGCTTACGCTGACATTCTCGCTGTTACAAAAGACCGGTCAGATCAATGTACCAATTCCGCACAGTATTCCTGGAAGATACACTTCTCCTCATTGGGATCTTCGGCCGATTCTGCCGTGCATTCGAACCTCGCGATAACAAGGCACTTCCCTTTTCCCTCTTCCAGGTCCTTTGGACAGCCACATGCTCTTCCTGTTTGTTCGGGGTGTGATCCGATGCGCGTTTCTAGCAGCCCAATAGCCTTCCCAGCTGAATCGGGCGACCTGTACGACGGTACGGCAGGCGACGGTTCACGCCATCACGCCTAGCGGAGGCGGAACGATTTACAAGTTGAGTGCCTCCAATGGACGGTGGACGATTACGGGACTCAACGATTTCCCTAACGGCGGACCGCCCGCCAGCTTAGTAATGGACAAAACTGGGAATCTATATGGTATGGCGGAGCTGGGCGGCAGCCACAGATACGGGTCGGTGTTCAAGTTGGTATGCACCGAAAACGGCTGGACATTCACCTCGTTGCACGACCTGCCTGCGGGGCGTGTCAAACATCACGGACAAATGTTAACCGGAATTGTGAAATCCCGACGGGTGTCTCGCAGAGGAAATCCGTCCTTTGTCCATGTTTGCGGTCTTGCTCTCGCGGAGCCGAGGAACTGGCGACGAGAATACTAAGAGAGAGCACCGGACGAGCGAAGCGACCACGCCGAGCAAAGTAGCAGGTGTTAGAGATATGACAGCGATCAATGGCGTTACTCGTCGAGACTTTGTGAAATACTCAGCCGGAACCGTCGCAGGCATCTATTGCGAAGCACTGAGCATGGGATATGGGGCGACCGGCGGCGACACCATCACGGAATATAAGATTGAGACAAACGTCTGCACGACGCTCCAGAGAGTCATTTCATTCCGCCTCCCGGCACAGCCCGCCGGCCCTAATTCAGGTACGGGTCTCTATGTAACTGAACTTCTGAACATTTCAGAGTACAGCAAATACGGGTACGGCTCTTATACCTTCGGCGGGGGTCTACCTTTAGTCCGTCGATTTGACATCATGCCGGTCGGTTATAGTGCGGATACGGGGTCGCGCAGCAGAATTAGACAGCTCCTTAATTTCTTTGCCATATCCGATATTCATATCACCGACAAGGAAGCGCCAAATCAGTTGATTTATCTCCAACAGGAGGACATTGCCCATGCCGGGCACGAGACATCGATATACTCGCCGGTCATGTTGTACACGACCCATGTCCTCGACGCCGCCATACAGACCGTAAACGCCCTTCACCAGCGAAACCCGTTTGATTTCGGCATCTCCCTGGGCGACACCTGCAACTGCACGCAGTTTAACGAGCTAAGGTGGTATATCGATGTCATTGACGGCAAGGTAATTGCCCCCAGTTCCGGCGCGCATCTCGGAGCCGACACGATTGATTATCAAAAACCTTACAAGGCCGCCGGTCTTGATAAGTCAATTCCCTGGTATCAAGTTCTCGGCAACCACGATCATTTCTGGCTGGGTTCGATACCTGTAGATGCTGATCCTAGTCTTCGCATTCGGGAGGCGTATATCAGCAGCAACGTTTGGGCTGTGGGAGATATTCTCCGTCCGAACCTATCTAAGGCAACTTTCCCATGCATCTACGACACGTCGAGCGCCCTGAGAGAGCGATCATTTTACATGGGCATACTCGATGGCTCGACGGTTCATGGCGACCTTAAGGATGCAGGTCCCGTGAGTAGATTTTCTGCCCCTCCGGCGGTCACACCCGATCCCACTCGGCGCTCACTCTTGAGAACAGAATGGATCCAGGAATTCTTTAGGACGACTACCAGTCCAGTCGGCCACGGGTTCAACTTGGTCGACCATAATAACCCGCACTGGGAAAGCGGGTTTGCCTGTTACAGCTTCGTACCACGGGCAGATGTGCCCCTCAAGGTTATCGTGCTCGATGATACCCAGTCGGAGACCGATGGCTCCCACGATATTCATGGACATGGTTTCCTCGACGTTGCCCGATGGAATTGGCTTCAGGCTGAACTAGTCGCTGGTCAGAAGGCGGACCAACTCATGATCGTCGCGGCACACGTGCCAATCGCTGTCGCCAACATCGGTTCTGAAGTCGAATGGTGGGAGGCTGCCAAAGACCCAAACGCTGCGCAGAAAAATGCGGTATCCCTGACCGGCCTGGTCGCGGCGCTGCAGAACACTCCGAACCTTCTCATGTGGATCGCCGGGCATCGTCATCGCAACACGGTGAAAGCATTTCTGCCACCCGCCGGTGGTGGTCCTGAAAACGGTTTCTGGCAGGTTGAAACTTCATCGTTAAGGGATTTCCCTCAGCAGTTCCGTACTTTTGAGATCTACCTCAATAGCGATTATTCAATTTCGATTGCTGTAACCAATGTCGATCCGGCGGTTGCAGAAGGAACGCCGGCCGCGAAATCGCGTTCTTATGCCATTGCGGCGCAACAAATAATTCAAAACGATAAACTTCCTAATAGTTCTAATACTTCAATCGTGCCCTTGCCTGATGGAATTGTCTCTGTCGACACCATGGATCCGACTCGGCCCCAGGGTATCCCCTCCGCAGCGACTCCGTACAAAGATCCGACGATTGTTTATGGCTCGGTGCCTGATGTACCGTACTGTGCGTCTTACAATGCCGAACTATTCAAATACCTGAATCCTCAATCGAACATGTACACAGCACTGCAGAGGATTTTTCCTCACAATAAGCAAGGTGACGTTGCTGATCGCTACCGATTACAAGAATAGCGTGACCGCTCCCCAGCCAAGTGAAAGTGGGCTGGAAATCGAGCGTACTCTGGGAGTGTTGAGGACTGGTTTGATCAATGCCGGTTTCATTCGAGTTGGTGTATCGGCATCAGCGAGTGCCGAATCGTCCGGCTGCCCCATACCCAGTCGGCATACTACTTATTTGTTTTCCCAATTAGTGAATAGGAGAGAAGGATTATGAACCGAAACATCACAAGAATCGCATTCATCGTAACGCTGTCGCTGGCCGCAGTTCTGCTGCTGTGTACCGTTGCTGGAGCGCAAAATATTACTGGTGTGATCAACGGACGAAGCGGCGCCACCATGACCGTTCAGACGCAAGACGCAGGGAATGTTGTCGTCGTTCTCAACGATTACACCACCGTGGAAGATACGTCGGGTCTGTTCCATGCTCGCAAGAAACAGATGGGCTTGACCGTTCTGGAGCCCGGCCTCCAGGTCCAGGTGCAAGGCAGCTACAACGCCCAGAACCAGTTGGTGGCGAACACCATCAAGTTCAATAGCAAGGCCCTGCAAAACGCTACCGACATTCAGGCCGGCGTAACTCCAGTGGAACAGCAGGAGCAATTGCAGAAGCAACAGGCGGCCAAGCAAGAAGCCCAAATCCAGAAGGAACAGGCAGCCATGACGCAGCAACAGCAGGAAATGGCTGCTGCGCAGGCCAAGATTGCCGCCAACCAGGCGGCCATCGCCGCGGTCAACAAACGCTTTGGCGAGTTGGCTGATTACAACATCTGGGATGAGGTCACAGTGTACTTCGGCAACGACAAGGTGACGGTTGACCCACAGTACGATTCTAAATTGCTGGCCCTGTGCCAGAAGGCCAAGACGGTTACGGGGTATGTGATTCAGGTAAAGGGATATGCATCAGCCGTGGGCTCGGCTGCGCTGAACCAGAAGCTGAGCCAGGAACGGGCGGCCAACGTCACCGACTTCCTGGACCAGCAGTGCCATATTCCTCTGACCAACGTATTGGCCCCCGGGGCCATGGGCACTAGCAAGCAGGTAGCTCCGGATGCGACCGTCGAGGGCCAGGCCGAGAACCGGCGGGTCGTGGTCAGGGTGCTGCAAAACAAAGGCATCGCGGGTACCTAGAAACGTAGGCGAAGAATCGGGTGAGAGCGCCTGAACACGGCCGCAACCGTCTGGTGTTCAGCCGTCGGCGTGCTGACAGGGCTCGGCGCTCTCCATCTTTCCTTGGTGTTGGCTGTGGCTTGTTCTGCTGGCAAACTTTGGGCTGCGCCACCTTGCCTTTCGGATCCACCCGACGCTTCCGGAAGCTAAGCCAATCGAGACGACCTCCGGGTTGAATACGATCTGTCGTGCCTCTGAAGAGGCTCACATAACCACCAAAGCCATACCAATGCTGATATCGTTATCGGGGTTCTGAACCTGGCTTTGGAATGCGCATGAACCGCTTTGTGGGCAAAAGCTATAAACGTCCCGCTTGGGGTCACTATGATCTTGCGAAGATGGGTCACAGAGAGATCCTCCTTTCTCTGCGAACCACCTTAGATCAGCTCCCTCCAAACCGCTCGCGTACGACACGCGTAAGCGTCCGCCGCACAGCGGCTTCGTTCAAGTCGACTTATGATCCATCACAGCAGTCGGGATTCTGAGCAGCAAGAGACATTGACTCACATTTCCCTTCGCCCGTAACATCAGACATCCTTTTGATTCCAGCGCCACCTGATTGAGACCACCATTTCGCACTACCGCATCCTGCAAAAGATCGGTGGCGGTGGTATGGGTTTGGTTTACAAGGCCGAGGACATCCGGCTGCACCGATTTGTAGCGCTGAAGTTTCTGCCCGATAACGTGGCCCACAGTCCCCAGGCTCTTGCACGTTCTCGGCGAGAGGCACAGGCGGCGTCTGCTCTGAACCATCCCAACATCTGCACCATTTACGACATCGGCGAACAGGACGGGCGCGCTTTTATCGCGATGGAGTTCCTTGACGGGATGACCCTCAAGCATCGCATTGCCGGACGGCCGGTCGAAGCGGACTGGCTGCGACCGCTATTCCGCAAGCACTGGGTGGTCTACTGCAAACCACCTTTCGGTGGCCCCGAATATGTACTGGCCAATTTGCTATTGGCGGACGATCCTGCCCTGTTAGCGTCAAATGACACCCAACTTCCGTGTAGTCCGTGATCCATGCACAATCTCGAGGAACGGCGCCAATCGGCTGACGCGGGGGTCTCTTCTACGTGAGCCTGACCACCCAGAGAAGTGACTTCCAGATGCTCGGGGGGCATCCCCAGTTATCACATCCCCCCGCATAATACGTCACTGACAAACCACCAGCCGCAGGTGTGAAATTTTGGCAGCTGTCCCGAAGAAAAGATTTCCCAGCGTTTTAGTCACGCCGAACGATCTCGCCGAAAAGAGCAAAGGCAGCAGAGATCGGAGGGAGAAGTTCCAGTGTCTCACCAGGGGCAACATCCAAGTTTGCATCTAGGCACCAGCCTCCGTGTGACCAACGCGGTGCTGGCGATTGCGATTCTGGTTACGCTCACGGTTGCGTTGACCGGATCGGCACAGGCGCAGACCTACACTGAGCGTGTGCTGCATTCGTTTGGGAGAGCGCCGGACGGCCAATTTCCTATGGCAGGCTTAGTGCAGGACGCGCAGGGCAACCTGTATGGCACTACTGCCGGTGGCGGCGCTGGCTATGGAACGGTCTTCAAGGTGGATACCTCCGGCAACGAGACGGTGTTCTACACCTTCCCCGTGACCGACGTGCACGGCGCACAACCTCAGGCAGGTTTAGTGCTGGGCGAGCAGGGCAACCTCTATGGCACTACGCTCTCTGGCGGCGCTTACTACATGTATGGAACGGCGTTCAAGCTGGATACGGCCGGCAATGAGACCGTGCTTCACAGCTTCGGCAGGCCCGGATCGGATGACGGCGCAAATCCCATGGCAGGTGTAGTGCTGGACGCGCAGGGCAACCTGTATGGCACTACCGTCAACGGCGGCCAGTGCTGCGGAACGGTGTTCAAGATCGATACCACGGGCAATGAGGGCGTGCTCCACAACTTCACTGGCGGGTGGGGTGGGGGGGACGGCGAACTTCCTGAGGCAGGCTTAGTGCAGGACGCGCAGGGCAACCTGTATGGCACTACCTACTATGGCGGAGATCATACATGCAACGCGTCGTGGGGCTGCGGAACGGTGTTCAAGGTGGATACGGCCGGCACGGAGACCGTGCTCCACAGCTTCACTGGGGGTGAGGGGGACGGCGCACTGCCCACCGCCGGTTTGGTGTTGGACGCGCAGGGCAACCTGTATGGCACCACTTACTATGGCGGCGTTAATTGGTGCGGCGTGCCCAACGCGCCGTATGGCTGCGGAACCGTGTTCAAGCTGGATAAGACCGGCAATGAGACCCTGCTTCACAGCTTCGGCCCGCCCGGCGGGAGCGATGGCTCATTTCCTGCGGCGGGTTTAGTGCTGGACGCGCAAGGCAACCTGTATGGCACTACCTACGAGGGCGGCACTTATAGCTACTATGGAACGGTGTTCAAGCTGGATACGACCGGCAATGAGACCCTGCTTCACAGCTTCGGCGCGACCGGAGACGGTGCAAGACCCGAGGCAGGTCTAGTGCTGGACGCGCAGGGCAACCTGTATGGCACTACCTACGAGGGCGGCGCCTACGGCCTCGGCGTGGTGTTTGAGTTGTCGCCGCAGTTGGTCCGGACAACTACAGTCTTGGTGGCTGCTCCCAATCCATCGAACCCGGGGCAACCGGTTACCCTGACCGCCACCGTAACTGCCCAAAACGGCTCCACTCCGACCGGCACGGTGATGTTCGAGAGCAATGGTATCGAGATAGGCTCCGCGTCGCTGAACACTTCCGGCGTGGCGGTTTTGAGTTATGGGGGATGGAGCCTCGGGACCTACAGTTTGACGGCGGTATACGAGGGCTCGGCGACGCTGGCCGGCAGCACCTCCAACACTGTCATGCAGGTGGTGGGGGCTACCATGACCTCTGTCACCAGTACTCCCAATCCTTCGACTGTAGAACAAGAGGTGACCATAACTGCCACAGTTAGTCCGGGAGAGCCGGGAGGGTTGCTGCCGACGGGAACTGTTAGCTTCACCTCCAATGGCACGGCGATTTCCGGCTGCACGGATTTACCGCTGACGCAATCGCTGACTGCGGTCTGTATGACTTCAGCACTGCCGGTCGGGACGGACGCCATCGTGGCGACGTATTCCGGCGATGGCAATTACCTGCCCAGCAACGGCATGCTTTCGCAGATCGTCAATCCTGTGCCTACACCGGTGCAGTTTGTGCCGCTGACGCCCTGCCGCGTGGTGGATACGCGCAATGCTGACGGTACTTTCGGCGGACCGGCCATCACCGGCAATTCATCCCGAAACTTTCCGCTCTCGCTCAGCGGCAACCCCTGCGGCATTCCCTCCACCGCTGTGGCGTATTCGCTCAATGTCACCGTAGTGCCGGAAACCACGCTGGGATACCTGACGATTTGGCCGAGCGGGGAAGGCCAGCCGATCGTGTCCACGCTGAATTCGCCGGACGGTCGGGTCAAAGCTAACGCGGCCATCGTTCCCGCAGGAATGCCGTCGGGTTCAGTCAGCGTCTATGTGACGAATACGACCAACGTAATTCTGGACATCGACGGCTACTTTGCTACGCCAACGCAAGGCAGTTTGCAGTTCTACACGCTGACCCCCTGCCGCATCGTCGACACCCGTAACGGCCAGGATCAAGGCACTCTGCAGGCGGGAGTTGAACGCGATTACACAATTGCGGGGCAATGCGGCATTCCGAGCGATGCGACTGCCTACTCGTTCAATGTTACGGTGCTCCCAGCCGCGGGCGGGCTGGATTACCTGACCTTGTGGCCCGAGGGTGAATCGAGGCCCGTCGTCTCCACGCTCAACGACAATACCGGTACTGTAGTCGCGAATGCGGCCATCGTGCCAGCCGGTAGCGAGAACGCGACCGCCTTTTACGCACATAGCAACAACACCAACCTTTTGCTCGATGTCGACGGCTACTTTGCCGCGCCGGGAGCAGGCGGGTTATCAATGTATCCCCTGACGCCATGCCGCGTGCTCGACACGCGCCACAGCGGCGGCTCATTCGTTGGCGAGAAAACTGTGAATGTGGTGGGCAGCTTCTGTGCCCCACCCAGTAGCGCAGAGGCATACATCTTTAACGCCACCGTCGTTCCACCTGGCCCCATGCTTTACCTCACCTTGTGGCCGAATGGCGAGCAACAGCCCACAGTGTCGACGCTGAATGCCGAGGACGGTTTCATCACTTCCAACATGGCGATTGTGCCGACGAACAACGGTTCCATCGACGCTTACGCCGCTGCTCTGACGCAACTGATCCTCGACATCTCCGGCTACTTCGCGCCGTAGAAACAGGAGCAAGCCTCGTCTGTGTGGTCCGAGGTATTGCGTGTTGTCTTTCGGACCGTAATTGGCAACGTAATAGGCAACAGCTTCGCGCCATTTCTTTTCCTGCTCATCACAGCGCCCTGCGTCAGCCGACACTGACACGCGCTGACCCCAAGCTGCAAAATAACGGCGGTTCCGCCTCGAAGGCGTGCCTCCCTCGGTTGTAAGCCCATCGGATAGTTAGGAGGTAGCGTATGCAGGGAAAAGGCTTCAGCGTGCTGGCGCAAAGCTGTGACAGAAGCAGATTGGGGACACCCAGGCCTCCGCGCCTAATATGCAACCTCGTTTTGTTTTGTGCTGCAGCAGTGATTGCCTCGCCGGCACAGACCTTGACAACTCTGATGAACTTCGACGGGGCCAACGGTTCGTATCCCGGAGCGCCTCTCATCCAGGGCACCGATGGGAACTTCTACGGGACGACCGCGAAGGGCGGGGCCAACGGCTATGGCACGGTCTTCAAAATCACTCCCGCGGGCACGCTGACCACGCTGCACAGCTTCGACGGCACCGACGGCTACGAGCCTTTGGCCGGGCTGGTGCAGGCCAGCGATGGGAACTTCTATGGGACAACGTACCAAGGCGGGACTGACGGCGCTGGCACGGTCTTCAAAATCACTCCCACAGGTACGCTAACCACGCTGCACAGCTTCGACGGCACCGACGGCAACGGGCCTGAGGCCGGGCTGGTGCAAGCCAACGACGGGAACTTCTATGGGACAACGTACTACGGGGGTAACGGCGGATGTCAGCTCCCGGGCTGTGGCACAGTCTTCAAAATCACTTCCGGGGGGGCGCTGACCACGCTGCACAGCTTCGCGGGCGCTGACGGCGCTGCCCCTCTCGCCGGGCTGGTGCAAGCCGCGGACGGCAACTTCTACGCGACCACCGTCTATGGCGGGACGTACAACGACGGCACGGTCTTCAAAATCACCTCTGGGGGCGCGCTGACCACGCTGTACAGCTTTTGTGCTCAAACCGGCTGCAACGGCACTTACCCTTCCGCCGGGCTGGTGCAAGCCACCGACGGGAACTTCTACGGGACAGCCTTTTATGGCGGGACTTACAACGATGGCACAGTCTTCAAGATCACCTCCGAGGGCACGCTGACCACGCTGTACAGCCTCGGGGGCGGTGCCGGCGCCAATCCTTGGGCGGCCGCGTTGGTGCAAGCCACCGACGGAAGCTTTTATGGGACAGCCCTCAATGGTGGGACTTACGGCGATGGCGTGGTTTTCAAAATCACCTCCTCGGGCACGCTGACCACGCTGCACAGCTTCAACAGCAGCGACGGCGCTAACCCTCAGGGCGGGCTGGTGCAAGCCACCGATGGGAACTTCTACGGAACCACCTTCTTCGGTGGGGCCAACGACAACTGCGCCGCACCCCCCAATGGCTGTGGCACGGTCTTCCGTCTGGCGGTGGGGCTTGTTCTAAGCGACGTGCAATTCGTTCCGGCGACGCCGTGCCGCTTGGTGGACACGCGGCAAATTCACGATCCGATCCAGGGTGGCACGTGGCAGGACTTCATCGTTCCGCAACTTGGCGACTGCAACATCCCGGCGACTGCCGCAGCGTACTCCTTGAACGTCACCGTTGTCCCGCAAGGACCTCTGGGCTATCTGACGATCTGGCCTGCGGGCAAGAACCAGCCAACCGTTTCAACTATGAACTCGGTGGATGGACGCATCAAAGCCAACGCCGCGATTGTACCGGCGGGAGCCAGCGGCGCGGTGAGCGTCTATGCCACCAATACCACCGACCTCATCCTCGACGTCGACGGCTACTTCGCGCCGCCCGCCTCCGGAACGTATCAGTTCTATCCGCTGACGCCTTGCCGTCTGGTGGACACTCGCGGTGCCGATGGCAGCCTCGGAGGCCCACGTCTGCCCGCGCAAACGCCGCGCAGCTTCCCGCTGCTGTCGAGCAGCTGCATTCCAAAAGGTCTCAATCCACTGGCGTACTCGCTCAACTTCACGGTCGTGCCCAATCCTTCGGGACAGCCGCTGGGCTATCTGTCGGTCTGGCCCGCGGGCGAGTCGCAGCCGGTGGTCTCGACCCTCAACAACCCAACGGCCACGGTGGTGGCCAACGCCGCGATTGTGCCCGCCGGAACCGGCGGCGCCATCGACGTCTCCGCCTATAACACCACCGATCTGTTAATCGACATCAATGGCTACTTCGCCACACCGGGAACCGGAGGCTTGTCGCTGTATCCGGTGGCGCCGTGCCGCGTTCTGGACACGCGTCAAAGCGGCGGCTCATTCGTTGGCGAGAAAACCGTAAATGTGGTGGGCAGCGCCTGTGCTCCGCCCAGCAACACCGCGGCCTACATCTTCAACGCGACGGTGGTGCCGCCGGGCTCCATGCCTTTTCTCACGTTGTGGCCGAATGGCGAGCCGCAGCCCACAGTCTCGACGCTGAATGCCTACGACGGCTTCATCACGTCCAACATGGCGATCGTGCCGACGAACAACGGTTCCATCGACGCCTACGCGGCAGGCCTGACACAACTGCTGCTCGACATCTCCGGCTACTTCGCGCCGTAAGAAGTGGCCGAGGGCAAGGTCCTTAGTAGTCGGCTTGGAGGAAATGTAGTGCTACGGAGCACTGCGGGTGCTCCGATGTCCTCGAAGATGGTCTCTGGGGAACTAGCTGGCTTTAGCTACGCCAGTAGGTCCGTTGAAGATCGCGTTGGAAATCAGAGCGCCAGTTACTAGTCCGTCCTCAGCGCCTGCATGGGTTCGACGTGCGCCGCACGTCTGGCCGGCCAGTAGCACGCCGCGCCCACCGTCGCGGCTAACACCGCCGCAACAAGAAAACCAGAAGGCAAATCGTACGGTGTAACTTGAAACAGGAGGCTCGCGATCAAATGTCCGCTCAGCCGAGCCACAACCAAGCCACCAGCAGCTCCGGCCATCACCGGCAATGCGGCTTGACGGAACACAACCAGGTACAGAGCTTCTCGCGGCGCGCCTAAGGCGATGCGCACTCCCAATTCTCGCGTCCGTTCCGCCACCGAATACGAGAGCACGCCATAGAGCCCAAGGGCAGCCAGTAGAAGCGCCGCCCAGCAAAAGCAATCTGGACTTCGAATTCGAACCGCCCCTGTGCGACCGAGGAGCCCACGAGCTCGTCCATGGTTTCGACATGAGTGATCGCCGCTTCCGGCTCCAGCTCCGAAAGTGTAGCCCGCACGGAAGCAGCAAGCGCCTTTAGATCTTCCGCCGTGCGCAACGCCAAGAAGCTCGATCTAGGCGGCAGCAGCCAGTAAGGGAAATATACGATCCAGAGAAATAGCCTCATCATTAGAGCCGCTCGGCGAATCAAGCGTTGAGCGAGAAAACAGACACCGGCCCATATCAAATTTCCCGCAGGTCCGCCAATATCGAAGATTCTCCAGTTTGGATTGGGCAGTTGAGATTCATAAATCAGCCGTTAGAACAAACCTGTGTACCAATCCCGCACAGTTATCCGAGGAAGAAGCACTTCTCCTCATTGGTATCTGTCGCTGCTTCCGACCGAGCCTTCTAAGCCACTGATAACAAGGCATCTTACTTGCTCCCTCCTGGTATCTTGTGGACATTCACATGCTTTACGTATTTTGTTCCCGAGAGCCATCACAGATGGGGATTTGCAATTGCGGTGGCTCGACCGTCTGGCTAGTAAGGTAAGCCAGTTCGTCAGGGCGAATAGGCGGCCCCGCGCTAGGCTCTCGGGAGCCAGGTTAGGTGTTCCGATCACGAGCCGAACACCGCAGTCAAGGCCAAACGAGATGGCCGAAAGAGATGACTACTGAATTTTCGTCGTCGAGACCGGGAAATCCAGATCCGCGACATCATCTGAAATTGTGGGCCGCCCTGGTTGTTTTTTTGACGTTGGGGCAGCTTGCCGCGACGGTCTTTGTTCCGCGCTCGTTTTCGCTCACTCTGATCAATGATGTTATTGAGTTTCTTCTCATCTTGTCGGCGACGGTTGTTTTCCTAGTAAACGCGAGCGCCAGCCCGAGACAAACCCGATTGTTCTGGATGCTGCTGGCGGCATGTTGGGGAGCACGGACTATCTGCCAGGTTGTCTGGATGTATTTTGATATTGTGTTGCGCAGGGAAGTACCCAACCCATTTGTCGGCGACATCTTATTATTCCTATCAAGCATTCCCTTCTTAGCAGCTCTGCTGTTGCAGCCCCACCTGTATCCGGTTGAGGATCGCAAGTCACCGGGTCATGTGGGTTTTCTCTTGCTGCTCCTCTGGTGGCTCTATCTCTATATGATCCTCGTGATTCCCTGGCAATACGTCGTTCTTGACGAGGCAAGATATGGTGAGAACTATGAGCGGCTGAATGGTCTGCTGGCTGTCGTGATGCTGCTGACGCTCGGGTTTTTGTGGAGGCGCGGTTTCGAATCCTGGAAGTGCTTCTATGCCAGTCTCTTCGGAGCACAGCTGCTCATGACGGTGGCCGGTTACCTGGCGAACCATGCAATTAACGAACATTCCTACTATCCGGGCAGTTGGTACGACCTCCCCTACACAGTCGCCGTAGCATCTTTCACAGTTGTAGGATTCCTCGGCCTTACGCTGCAAAGCACTGCAGCGGCTTCGGAAGAACCACGAGCGGGCCTTCATGTGGCGGAGCTGGGAATGCTGGCGGTGTTGTCACTGCCTGTCATCGGCGCGTGGGCGGTCCTCAATCGGAACACGCCTTCGCAGGTCAACCAGTTCCGAGGGCTGGTTACGCTGGGCACAATGCTGGTGATGGCTTTTCTGGTATTTGCAAAACAGCGCCAGCTCAAGGCTGAATTGACCAAGGCCAACCAGGAACTCCAGGAAGTTTCCTTAACAGATCCTCTTACGGGGGTTAGAAACCGGAGATTCTTTGAGGCTATCGTTCCCGGCGACGCGAGTCAGGTCCTGCGGTCTTACTCGGAGCCCCGAAAACCAGGTGCTAATGACCTGATCTTCTATCTGGTCGATCTCGACAATTTCAAGGAGGTCAATGATCGCTACGGACACGATATCGGAGATAAGGTCCTGGTGAAGGTGATTAGGCAAATCAATTCCGTGATTCGCAGCTCCGATGTGGTAGTCCGCTGGGGCGGTGATGAATTCCTGATCGTCTCCCGGTATTCAAATCGGGCGGAAGCAGGGACCTTTGCATCGCGGATCTTGACTGCCGTTGCAAACTCAACAGTGGGGCTGGCAAGTGCCGGCATCGAAATTCGCCAGACTTGCTCCATCGGTTGGGCGGCCTTCCCATGGTATCCCGACAGACCCGATGAAGTACCGTTGGAAACCGTCCTCAAGTTGGCCGATCGCGGAGTCTATGAAGCCAAGGAGGGTGGAAAAAATCGGGCGATCGGCGTCCTGCCCTCCGACACTGGGAAGGTACTTCTCACTGACACGCCTGGCGCTCGAGACTCTTCTTATTCTGGGCAGATGGTTTGCGTCGAAGGCCCATCTGAGTTTTTGGAACCGTACCACGCCAAGGCAGACGGTCGCGACCAGGTCGTGGTCGCGCCCGAAGCACAGCAGGTCATGAGCGCTTCTATGCCGGCGGCCGTAGACAGGATCATCGCTGAAACCGCGGCTTCGGAAGAACTCCGCCGTTTGTTTGATGGCCATCCGACCCCGATGTGGGTCTACGATCCGGAAACTCTCAGGTTTCTGGATGTGAATCAGGCCGCCATTCTCGGTTACGGGTACTCCCGAGCAGAATTTCTAGGACTGACCATACTGGACATTCAGCCAACAGCAGACATCCCGCTTCTGCTGCATGAGGTCCTTCGCCGGCCGCTGAAGGGACCGAGCACAGCGGTGTGGAGACATCGCAGCAAGGATGGCACGGTGTTCAATGTCAAGACCACAAGGCACGAAGTGACGGTACGCGGTCGTGTGGCCGAGTTGGTGGACGCGGTTCGTGTATCCCAGCGAAACGATGGGCCGAGTGAGGCGAACAGGGTCTTGCATGAGTTGAGGCGGTTGTCGGAACAGGGACGGTCTGTCGCGAAACGTCACCCTTTAATTGGTTAGTAATGAAAAGCGTGCAACTGGCCTACGGCCAGACAGGATGCGAAGGAACACGAGTAGCGCGCATCATTGTAGATGCCGGTCGAGTGACAGCTACAGCCCTCGCCGACATTGGTGCTTTATAGCCCGTCGAGAAGCGTGGGTCCGGGGTTGCGTACAGATATGTGATGACGTCCGCTCATCGAGCGGCGATCTCAATTGGGAGTTTGCTCTGCATTCGTGCCCTGGGCACTCGGCTGGCAAGGAGGTCGCCATGGCTAAGCAGAGTCATAGAAGGTGTGACCAGTTGCCGGTCCTACATCACGATGCTGCCGGGATCGATGTCGGAGCGAGTGAGCTGTTCGTCGCAGTGGGCGCCGATCGTGATCCGCAGCCCGTACGTCGCTTTTCCACGTTTACCCGTGATCTTCACGCACTGGCCGATTGGAGCAGTGCGGAGTCCGTTCCGTCGCGATGGAGTCAACCAGTGTTTACTGGATTCCGATCTATCAGATTCTGGAGGCTCGTGGCCTCGAGGTCTGCCTGGTCAACGCACAGCACGTGAAGAACGTGCCAGGTCGCAAAACGGACGTCTCCGACTGCCAGTGGCTTCAGTACCGGCCATTCACAAATCCATGGCCGTTCCCAATTTGAACAGCGCCGGAATGGATAGAAGCAGGAGGCCGGACACGCCTACGGAATATGCTGCAGCCTTCCAGCCAGAAACGTACCTCTCCCTGAGGGCCAATGCCAGTAGCAGGGATAACGCTGGCAGGTTCAGGGCCGCGGCCATTGCAACACCCGGCATGTAGGTTCGCGTTGCGACAGATACTGCGATGTGCGGAATTAGGGCATTGGCCAACATGGCGACCATATATCCAAAAGCTAGGTAGGCCCAGACCGTCTGTTTGCCCGATCTGGCGCTTAGCCACGTGACAGCGAAAGCCAGGGCTGTTAAGACAGCCGCGGCAAAACGGAAGACACCCGGTGCAACGGGTGCATGCCAACGACCTGCTCGTTTCGACCAACCTGGAAACCATATGGCCTCTTCCGCATTGTGAAGAGTGATCACAATCGGGAAAATCCACTGCAGATTTCCGAAGCTCATATCCGTCTCCTTATTCATTGTCGCGGGCCACGTCTCGAGGGTCAACCATACTAAGGTTGCGGATAAATCCTGCTGGCCTGGAATCGGGAAGGTATGATTGCGTCTTGGCTAACATGGCCATAACAGTCAATCGAAATTCGGTCCGGGGTTGCCTGTCAACCCGCAATCTGCGGGTTGCTGTTCGCCTGGTCACTCTCCGCTTCCGTCTTCCGGCCGAGGATCTTGGAGATAGGACGCGAAGAAGCGCAATAGAAAAGGCGTCTGACTGCTGATGCCGTTGAACAGCAGGATGGGAACATCCGGTCGCAGCAGCTTCATATCAGCGCGCACCGCCGCGCCGGTGGCTCCCGGCAGATCGTACTCCAAAAGCACTCCCTCAATCAGTTCTGTCACCAGCAGGCCCAGGGCTTCCTTGGCAGTGCTCGCGGTAAGCACCTCACACCCGGTTCTCTCCAGACCGCGCTTCAGCGTTGCCATGTAGTCAAGCCGGTTCTCGACACAAAGGACCCTCATCAGATTCACATCCTTCATTTGCCAGCAACGGACCTTATCATTCGTTTGACCATGTCGCCTTTGGCCCTTGGTCGTCTTTCTGCGATTCAGGACGGGCGCGGGAGGCTAACGCGACGCTGGCTTGCTAATTAATTTGCCTGGGCTGTAAACGTCTACGAATGCGAAAACAGAACTCGACGATCATTGTCAATTCCACAATCACTATTCTTTTGGGCGATGGCCGCAGCGCTTTTAAAACCGGAGGGACATTGCCGTTGTGGTCGAATGGCCGGCCCTAAAGATTGTCTGCGCGGAACGAGTCTCCGGCAACTCATGATTTGCTCTTGTCAGCTTCAGCCTCTGCGGTATTCTGCATCAGCCGTGCGAGCAATGCGATTTCAGACTGCGCCACAGTAACGTGATAGCGAGCGTCGCTGGGAACGGCCGGATCGCGGCTCAACAGATACAGCAACTGCACCAACTCCTGCAGTTTGTTGTTCGTGCTGTCGAGCACGCTCGTGGCTTTCCATTCAGCGCGGGATGCAGGCCGGGAGAACCGGGCTTCGGGGCCAAGGCAAGCGCGTTCGTTTCGATGTTGCTCTGCACGATTTGTTCGGTTGCTAGCTTCGGGCTGTTTGTACTGCGGCTGTCTCACGTGTCTTCCCCCAGCAAAATATTTCACTAGATGTCCCGCCATTGGAACCGGCTTTCAGTTCCGAAAAGCGACAGAAGTTAACAAAGTGGAATTGCTGTAGCATCCAGGTAGCATTCCATTTCATCTCGCCTGGTCGTAGGAAAATACTAAACGCTAGACATGAAGAGCCCATTTCCTGAGCATGATAAGTTGTTAATCTGCCCGCCCGGAATAGTTCCGTTAGTTCTAGACCGGGATTCGCCCGAGCAGCATAAAAGCATCTGAGTTTTTGATTTTCCTCGAAATCAAGAATAAATGGCCGCAAGTCTATGCTGTTGTGTCGGGCAACCGACTCACTATCGAGAAGCCGATTCGATTTCGATCAAGCCGCGCCGTCTGCTAAAGCGGAGCGGACGGCGCGTCGAGCCTTAGTCGCCGTTGGCTTTGACGGCAGCGATTGCCGCTTCGACCTTGCCCGTAGGTTGAGTCTGACTCCCGAGGCCAACGGTTGGACGCGCACATCGCTCCACGACTTCACTGGAAGCAACAGGGCGCTCTTAGGTAGGCGGAGTGACAATCATTAAGGTCTGGACCACACTCTGTTCGATCTAGCCCGGCGGCTCGACGGCCGAGTTTCAGATGACAGTTTTGTCACGCAGAGGAAAGGTGCTTTTCAGCGGCGAGGAGCATAGTCATATAGCGACACTTCAGTTGACCTTCCGCTGGCAGAATTGGGATGCTGGTGCGCCGCTGGACTGGGTTACGCAGCACCCTTCGCAGAGGAGAGAAGGAAATAAGGTGAGACGATCAGCGCTGTTGCTGATGACGATCTTGGCAGGTTGGAGGTTGGTGGAGGCTGTTCCCCCAAGCTGGATCGGCCAGTCCGCAAGGTCGATGCAGGCGCCTTCTAACGGCAAGATTGGCGCTTCGGCGGTATGACAGCCGCAGCAGGATTTCCTTAGTAAAGTCGATTTCGTCTGCGAAAAGGGCGCGGGGCCAGCGAGCTTTGCCGAATGCTTCTTAAATCAGATCGCGGCGGGAGCACCTGCCGACGCGGTGAGCTTCACTTCCTGTATCAGCAGAATGGCGGGATGGTGCGTATCATGACCTTCAAGAAGTGCGATGGAACAGAGCCCGATGTTTCAGGCGGTGAAGCAGAAGTTTCCCCAGACCGATATTTGGCCGGGCGACCGCAGCAGCAGCGCTCCGTGGCCGCAGTTGCAGCCGGTGCCCGAGGGAGG
>JBEKXQ010000148.1:0-9377 GCA_049511915.1 Candidatus Korobacteraceae bacterium | reverse complement strand
TCCGCAAAGCTGAAAGTGTCAGCCCGGCGCATCGCCTACGGCCGCTTCATGAACTCCGGGCACATTTGCACTGCGCCCGACCATGTTCTCGTGTGGCCCGAGGTCAAGGACGAGTTTGTGGGGCACTTAGTCGAGAGCATCCGTGAATTCTACGGCGACGATCCGCAGAAGAGCCCAGACTACGGGCGTGTGATCAACCGCCGGAACTTCGACCGCCTCGTGGGATTGATCGGCAGCGGTAAGATCGCCGCCGGAGGCAAGACCGACGCGGCCGAGCTCTACATTGCGCCGACCGTACTGGTGGATGTTTCGCTCGATTCACCCATCATGCAGGAGGAAGTGTTTGGCCCGATTCTGCCTGTGCTCGAGATCGAATCGGTCGAAGCGGTGATCAAGTGGGTCAACGAGCGTCCCAGCCCGCTTGGCCTCTACGTGTTCGCCGAGGACGCGGACGTGGTCGAGCGCATCCTGGACGCCACCTCGTCGGGCGACGCGGAGGTGAATGACTGTGCCATCCACCCGCTCGTCCCTGAGCTTCCGTTCGGTGGAGTGGGTAACTCCGGGATGGGCAAATATCACGGCAGGTGGGGATTTGAGACGTTCACCAATGCCCGAGGCGTCCTTTATCACAGCGCCAAACTGGATCCTGGCGTGCGTTACCCACCCTACACGAAACACACTTTAGAGCGCCGGATCACCAGCGCACTGACACCGTAATTCGTGGAAAGGCGAATGCTGCACATCACGCGTCCGACTATCGCGAAAGACATACGTGAGGCCGCCATCGATTTCTCAGACCCTATTCTTCTCGCACCTCACTTGCCAATCGCATTAGCCTGCATCTTGCTCTAGGCGGCAGTGTCGATAGTTCGGCAGCTAAGAGCATCTCAGCGGCAACAACCGCGAATAAACCTTAGCTCCAGAATTCCTATGACGAGGGGGAAAACATGGTTACCAAATCCAACCACTATGATGTGATCGTGATTGGCTCGGGTTTCGGCGGCAGCGTGGCTGCACTCCGGGCCACCGAAAAAGGCTACAGGGTAGGCGTGCTCGAGTCGGGGCGGCGCTGGCTCGATGAGGATATTCCCGCGACCAGCTGGGATGTCCGCAAGTTTTCCTGGCAGCCCGAGGCTGAAATGTATGGCATCCAGCGTATGGAGTTTCTCGACGACGTGCTGGTGCTGTGCGGCGCCGGCGTCGGCGGCGGATCGCACGTCTATGGCAGTACGCTCTATGTCCCACCGAAAAAATTCTTCGACGCCCCCGAGTGGGCCGGAATCACAGACTGGGCAGGTGAACTGGCCCCCTACATCGATCAGGCGACCCGGATGCTCGGGGTGGTACGCGTCCCCTACATGGACACGCAGGTTGATCGACTCATGCGCGAGGTCGCGCAGGACCTGGGGAAGGGCGATTCCTACAACAAGGCGCCGGTCGGCGTCTATTTCGGCACGCCGGGCGTGGAAGCCGACGATCCCTATTTCGGCGACGAAGGTCCCCGGCGCCCTGGCTGCATCAACTGCGGGAATTGCATGATCGGGTGCGGACGCGGCTCCAAGAATAAGCTCACCGTGAACTATCTTTACCTGGCGGAGAAACACGGTGCCCAGGTTTTCGAACTGCATGAGGTCCACGAGATCAAACCGCTTTCGGGCGGCGGATTTGAAGTGCATGCCCGTCACCCCGGCTGGATGCAGCGTGCGGCGAATCTCCACCACCACACCTACACGGCCGATCAGGTGATTGTCTCCGCGCACGCTTACGGCTCTGCCAAACTGCTGCACCACCTGAAACATGTCGGCATGCTGCCGGGCCTGTCGGATCAATTGGGCAAGGGCGCGCGCACGAACTCCGAACAATTGATCTCGATCACGCTGCCCTATGAAAATTGGAAACACGACCCGGAGAAAGTTCATATTACGCCCGGGTCTGTGTCTATCACCTCGGGTGTATGGCCGGACGCTCAAACCAGCATTGAACCGGTTTACTACGGAGTGGGCAGCGACTTCATTGCTTTGGCGATGACCTATCACCAGGAAGGTGCCCAGAAACATCCCGTAGAGGGTTGGCTCAAGGAGTTGATCGAGCATCCATCCAAGGTGCTGGGCCGGTTTGACGCTCGCCACTGGTCGGAACGCCAGGCTGTGATGCTTTGCATGCAAACCTCCGACACGTCAATCGAGTTGTTCTGGAAGAACGACATGTTGCGCAGCCGTCACGGTAGCGGGACGCCGCCCTCCACCCACATCCCGGTGGTGGAGGACTTCGCCGACAGGTTGGCGAGGAAGATGCACGGCGACCAAGCGGCCCTGTGGTACGAGGTCCTAAATCGCACTGCTTCGGCGCATTTCATCGGGGGTATGTCCATTGGGGAAAGCACCGACGACGGCGTGGTGGATCCCTACCAGCGCGCGTTCGGACATCCCGGCCTTCACGTTATGGATGGCAGTGTGATGCCCGCCAACCCGGGCGTGAACCCGTCGCTGATGATCACCGCGCTCGCCGAACGCGCGATGTCCTTTTGGCCGAACAAGGGCGATCCAGATCTGCGGCCATCGCTTGGTTCGACATATCAACGATTTCCGGCGATCATGCCGCATAGACCCATCGTGCCGGACACCGCTCCAGGCGCGCTTCGGCTTAATGCCCGGAAGGAAGACATCATCCCGCTCTATCCCTACTAACTCGAAACGACGACCATTCGATAAGGAGAGCCGATCATGAGTGCTGCAACCATCACGACCGAATTTCGTACGTTGGATGCCGTATCCAGGCTGCCCGACAATTACGTCAACGCCTACTACTTGGAAGACTTGAAACGGCGGGTGGCGGTGGCACGCATCGGCGGGAAACTCTTCGCCTTCGACGACTTGTATGAAGGCTGCCCGCTGTCCGGCGGACTGCTCACCGGCAGCACGCTCATGTCACAGTGTGATGGCTCGCAGTTTGAAGTCACGAGCGGCGCCGTGCTGCGTGGACCGGCGAAAGCGCCCCTCAAGGTGTATGAGGTACGCGAGCTAGACGGTAAGATTCAGCTGCGGATCTGACGTTGGCGGGGGAGTGGCCCAGGGAGCGGATCGAAGGCTGCGGCTGAATGTCGTTGGCGCTACCAATCCAGATGAGAGACTCGGACTGAGACGCTGCGGAGTAGCGTTTCTCGTTGGTGAGCGCCCATTGCCAGTACAAGAGAGAAACACAGCTATTGGTGCGGCCCACCACTGCTAATTCGACGTGATCGCTGATTTCGCTACGGTGTGGAGATAATCGACTGAATGCTTTTGCACAACATTGATTCGGAGGTCGCGCATACACCTTATCCTTCCAGCATGACAAAGGAACCGGCAGTGCTGTAGTTTCTGTCCGGACGGTTACTTTGGAGCTTGGAGCAACTTTCCATATTGGATGTTAGTGTCATTGCACAATAAACATTAAGTGGTGATACAACTCACATACACGCCCCTATAGATGTATCTATAGTGCTCCGTTAGTGGTGTCATAACGGACTTAGGATTCGGTGCGCCGCTTGCTTATCTGGCCGATAGCAGCATGGTAGTTGTTTGCACCAATGGCGTCGATATGACCTCCAGAATCGGTCTGAAAGTCCTACCGCCTCCCTCCAGATAAGAACCCGACAAGCACAGAGCCGCCGCCGCGACATGAGTTCGCAGGATGAGAGGTCTGATCTCGGTTGAGCAGTCAGAACATCGCTCCGTTGCCTCACTGCAACGTGTGTTAGCTGCGTGAATCACGTCATTAGCCCGCAGGCAGTCTCGCAGCTCCCCCGTTCGCAGTTGTAGCCATGCATCGCCCCGCTCGGACTACATGCGGCAACGGCGCCTTAGGCCCTAACGAGGGTAGTACCGGTTGGCACAGGAGAGAGTAAGGGTGCTCATGAAAGCAAGATCTATATTCTCTATCGCTTTATATTGCTGCGTAAGCCTTATAGTCTGCGGGTTGGCGCAGGCGCAGGACCCGCTACCGTCGTGGAACGACGGCGCCGCCAAGCAAGCCATTCTGAGCTTCGTGAAGGTTACAACCGACCCGGCAAGTCCGACGTTCGTTCCACCCGACCAACGCATCGCCACGTTCGATCAGGACGGGACGACGTGGGTCGAACATCCAATCTACACACAATTCATATTTGCGTTTGAACGGGTTAGCGAACTGGCAGCACAGCACCCGGAGTGGAAGACGACGCAACCGTTCCAAACTGTGCTTTCCGGTGACCATGCGGCAATGGCGAACTTGACCATGAAGGATCTGGAGACCATCTTGATGGTCACCCATACGGGCATGACAGTAGATCAGTTTCATAACATCGTGCAGGACTGGCTGGCAACAGCGAGGGATCAGCGCTGGCATCGCCCTTACACCGAGCTAGCCTATCAGCCAATGCTGGAGGTGATGCAATATTTCCGCGCCAACGGATACAAGACCTACATTGTTACCGGTGGGGGCCAGGATTTTGTTCGCGTCTACGGCGAGCAGGTCTATGGCATAGCTCCGGAGCAGATCATCGGCTCCGCATTGGAAACGCAATATACCTATAACAAACAGGGGCAAGGTATTCTTATGCGACCTCCAAAGCTCCTGTTGAATGACAATTTCTCCGGAAAGCCAGAAGATATTTACCTATTTATCGGCCGCCATCCCAAGGCAGCGTTCGGCAATTCAACCGGAGATCAGCAGATGCTGGAGTATACGCAGGCAGGCGGGGCCGCGACTCTGATGATGATTGTGCTGCACGACGACGCACAACGTGAATACGCTTACGGGCCCGCTATGGGACTGCCCGATACCAAGGTCGGCACGTTTACGCAGGCGTTGTATGACGAAGCCAAGTCGAAGAGCTGGTTTGTTATCAGCATGAAGAAGGACTGGAAGCGGATCTTCGCATGGGAAAAGTGAGCGAGACACCGAGAAGTGATCGTCATCGTAAGACATAAGGAGAACATATTGTTTATGACCGGGACAGAAACACTTACTGAACCCTTATCCCTGGAGCTAGCTTTAGTTGCCATACCCGGGCCGTCGGGCGTCCACATACCGAGAAGATAAGAGGTAGCGTTATTGCGGTCACTATATCGAGACATGCGGGGCGGCAAAGATGAAAACTAATGGGAATAGCAGAGCTAAAGCTGATGAGACTGGTGAGCAAGCAATCCAGGCTGCTCGCCGCGCGCAATCGGCACTTGTTCGGCTCTGGATCAAAGGCGGCATATTACCGAAGGCAAAGATTATCAATGCCCTCGAAGCCCTATGGCCCAGCCCGCGGACTGCCAGAAACGCAGATCGGTACGTTCAGCCAGACTTTGTACGACGAAGCCAAATCGAAGGGCTAGTTTGTCATCAGCATGAACAGTGAGTCAAGCACGGTGAAAGGATCCAGACGGCGATGTCGTAATTGTGGCATCCGGCCGGACGTAAGTCATAAAGAACCGGCGAACCAGGAGTAACTTCCCTGGGCGAGAGGTAATTAGAAGTAGCTGAAGGAGGAGATATGGATTTGGGCGCAGGTGTTCGAAAGACGGTGGTCGGGGCGCTTTCTATCTCAAGTTTCTTGATGGTAGGAGGAGTCGCTCCAAGTGCAGCACAAACTGAGAAACCTAACATTGTCATGCTTATGACCGATGACACCGGCTGGGGCGATTTCGGCGCTTATCCGGGTGGAGGTCTGGCGCTCGGCCATCCCACGCCCAACGTCGATCGCATGGCGAAGGAGGGCGCGCTTTTTACCAGTTGGTATGGTCAGGCTAGTTGCACAGCTGGACGCGCGTCATTCATGACCGGTCGCATTCCAATCCGTTCTGCCCTTTCTATCGTTGTCGCCCCCGGAGACGAAAACTACCTCCGCCAGGAGACACCGACCATCGCCGAATTCTTCCAGAAGAACGGCTACTCTACCTATTTTTCCGGCAAGTGGCACATGGGGGACATTCCGGCCTCTTATCCTACCGCGCATGGTTTCGACGAGATGAAGCATTTCGCCGCCTACTACGCCGGTGTATATGCATACAACGATACCTCCAAGTGGTTCCATCCCTGGTTTCCGTCATTCAATCCTCAGTTCAGCAAAATGTATGACGATATCGTGAACCTGGGTGAGTGGGAAGGCGTAGCCGGCCAGCCCGCCAAGATGGTAGGTACCATCACTTACGACTCCATGGCAACATTTGACATTCAACAGACCGACTCGGCGGTTGCCTACATTAAGCAGCATGCTACCGGTGGCAAACCGTTTTTCATGGACATCAACTTCATCAAGATGCACAACCCAACGAACGCCGCACCGGCATTCAGAGGTCGATCACATTTGGGAGATTACTCAGACTCCCTCATGGAACTGGACAGCAACATCGGCCGAATCATGGACACAATTCGCGCCGAGGCGCCGAATACCATCGTGATCGTGACCGCCGACAACGGAGCCTGGTTGGATGCCTATCCAGACGCTGGGACGACGCCGTTTCGAGGCGAGAAGGGTTCCGCCTTCGAAGGTGGTTGGCGAGTCCCAGGCATCATGTGGTGGCCAAACCATATCCCGGCGGGTGCGCAATACGGCGAAATGATGTCGCACATCGATTGTTGGTCTACGCTGTCGGCGATGGCCGGCATTACTCCACCGCCGCACGGCGAATGGAAAGGTAACGACGGCAAACCAATCTACTTCGACAGCATTGACAACAGCGCTTACATCCTGGGGAAGGCACCACATTCGGCGCGAAAGTCCTGGATCTACATTGATGGAGAGACTTTTGAGGGAGTTCGCACCGACATCGGTGGTGATCCTAAGGAACCCTGGGTGAATATTGCGTGGAAGTACATCTATACGGCGAAAGACTCCTGGCTGGGCTCGGAAGCAAACTTGGGTGCCATTGGCGCCCTCTACAACCTCACCATGGACCCGTATGAGAAGTACGACATGATCTTCAACGGGGCGGCGCCGACTCGTGTGCTGACAACATCCCCGGGAAGATATGCGGGCCAAGACAACGGCTGGGCTGGGGCTCTGGTAGGCTCGGTCATCCTCGAATTCGACCAGTCGGTTATGAAGTATCCGAGCATTAGACGCTTTCCAGGTGGCGGCTCCACAGATCTTATTCCTAATCTTCAAAATCCTGACAACCCGGCTCCCCTGCTGAATCCAAAGAACATGCCGAAGGCCACACCGGCGGCCGACGACTAAGATGGCATTCGCAAAACGGGACGTGCAACGACCGCACGTTCCGTTTGCTACTCCTAATGGCGCAACAGGTCGACCTTCCAAGCCATCGGCGCTGAGGATGCCGCAGCGTATGCCATCAGAAGTTTCCCGGAATCCCGGCTGTCGTTACCGCTGGTTGCAACTGAGTGCGAAAGCGCGCCCGGCCAGTATGGTTGCTTCCCCTTTCTTGTCAGGTGAACAACAGCTCGGCCATACACCCAATCGCCAGTTTCGGGATACGGGGATTGCAACTTCCAAGGTCTGCATCCGGAATACGACCATCTGCTTTGTCGCAGCAATAATGCCGATGTTCCTACGATATCAATTCGGTGGTTCAACCCATTGCCTTGTTTTCAAGAAAGGTGCGATTTCTCAATTCGCCGCACAGGCGATACCACAGGGCCCGAATGGAACGAATTCGACTGTCGTGAAGGTGAACTCTCTTCTGGGCATCGCAACCCCATAGCTCTGATGGGAAACTGCGCCAGCTGATGTACGTCGGCTTGCGCAATGACAAAAAGCCGCACCGTTATCGGTTGGGCGTGCACCGGTCTTCCTGTATGGATGAGCACACCGACCTACGTTGGATCGTGCAGCGGCCTGAAGGATGTCCAGAATCACGTTCCCGCAGCGGGCACTTCCAGTTCCTTGGTTGCAGTTGGCAAGGTGAAGTGGAAAGTCGCGCCTCGGCCCTCGTTCGCTGTAGCCCACAAACGACCACCATGCGACTCGACGATGGAGCGGCTGATCGCAAGACCCATGCCGGAACCCTGTGGCTTCGTCGTAAAGAACGCATTGAAAATTTCGTCCGCTTTATCGGCCGGCAGCCCCACGCCGGTGTCACTGACCGAGATCATCACTCGGCCGTCCTGGTCAACCTGCGACTTGACCGTAACCACTCCGCCTGTCTCCTTCATCGCCTCGATCGCATTGAGCAGGAGGTTCATCAGAACCTGCTGTAGTTGGACTCGGTCGGCCAGGATTTTGGGGACATCGGCGGCAAGATCCATGCGAATCGAAACCGCGCACCGGTTAGCTTCGCCCCGCAGCAGCACGACCATATCGCGGACAATCTCGTTTACGTCGACCAACTCACGTTTGGAAGGAGATTTCTTGTACAACGACCGCAAGCGCTCGATGATGTCACTGGCGCGCTTTCCGTCGCCGACGATTCTTCTTGCCGCCTCGGACGCCCTCCCTACATCCGGCTGGTCGCGATCAAGCCATCGTATGCAGGCATTGGCATTAGTCACGCTGGCAGTTATGGGCTGTTTCAGTTCGTGGGACAGCGACGCGGTGAGCTCGCCCATGGTGGTCACGCGATTGATGTGAGCAAGTTCTGCCTGTAGCTGTTCGGCGCGCTTGCGATCTTCAATATCGGTTGAGGTACCGTACCACTTGAGGATTTTGCCTTGCGTATCCCGCAACGGCACGGCGCGCACCAGGAACCAGCGATATTCCCCGTCCGCACGCCGGAAACGCACCTCACTTTCGAGGGGCTCACCCGTCGCAACCGAGGCGCGCACCTTCTCCGTGTGTCGCTTCAAGTCTGCGGGGTAAACGGCGGCCTCCCAGCCGGAGCCCGCCGACTCCTCGTTGGACAAGCCCGTATACCGCTGCCAGTTGCCATTGACGAAGTCTACGGAGCCCTCGGGCAGGGCGGTCCAGGCAAATGTCGGGATCGTCTCAATCACATCGCGAAGCTTCTTTTCCTGGCGCCGCAGTTGCCGAACCCGCAGTTGATAAGCTACCCAAAGCAGGGCGAGGAAAACGGCCGCGCATAGCGCGCGGAACCAGTTTGTCTGGTTGTCCTTCGCCAAAATAAAATCGGGCCGTTATGGGAGGGAATTGCAGACGGCGACGATGTCAGTCAGACTCGTCGATCAACAATTCATCGCTCCACCAGCATCGAATGGTGTTGGAAATCAAACCAACGGCAGAAGGCACCGAACCCGAGGTCTCGCGGCCAGGTCTCTTCAGGTCGGAACCAACTCGCCAATTGCTCCACGAAAATCTCCTCGCACAGTTCGCGCAAGACTTCGTGAACATCCTCTTCCGTGTCACATTCCGGGATCAGGTAAATCGTCGGCTCCCGAGCCAAGTCACGGAGCGTGAGTCTGTGGCTGGTTGGATCGGCCGTGTGCAGCCAGTCCAGAAAGGGCTGCTTTGG
>JBEKXQ010000147.1:0-9471 GCA_049511915.1 Candidatus Korobacteraceae bacterium | reverse complement strand
GTGGCTTGATGAACGTCGAGCCCGATATACTTTTCACTATCCATAAGGGTGCTCCTTTCTGTAGGTCATGATGCTTGCGCTCACAACCTACTCCAAAAGGGGCGCCCTCTTATAATGCGTTACCAACACCTATCACCCTGAATACGAGTCTGAACCGGCCAGCATCCGTTACGATTGCAAGAAGACAGCCGGCGCCCGACGACGCCGGCCGCAGTTGATTCACGGGGTTCTGCTAAATCTCAGTGCTCGATGATGCTGATTCTGGCATCCGGGTGCGTATCCATGGCAACGGCTCTCGTCGGCGAGATCACATAAATGACTCCCGGTTGCTCACCTCCCGGCGGTTGGTCTGTGCCCCTGCCATTTGAGGCGATGTTGTAGGTGACAAGAGCACCCAACGTCTGATGCAGCCCACCTGAGCCGCTGTCATCTCCGTTGAGCGTAAAGTTACCGGCGCCGTCGGCCGAACCAGCAAGGATTTGATTATCGGCGTTTGTGTAGTCGAGCGGCACGAGTGAGCCTACGGCATAAGTTCCGGCCAGAGATGCGTTGGAGAATGGTCCGCCGGTTTGCGGCTCCCACCAAGTAAAGTCGGGATTCGAACCTGTACTTACGGTGAAGGCTTTGTTGTGACTGATCAGGAAGCCGGCCGGAGGGTTGTTGCCCGCTCCAAAAACCGCGAAGGCTCCGTTGGCACCTACCGAGTAGGTGAACTGCCCTGGCCCCTGCTCAGTGATAGTGCCCCCATTGTCCGAGTCCAGTACAAGGATAGTAGCGTTGCCGTTACCATCAGCGCTGATAATCGCCGCGCTCGAGTCGTCCTCGGAGCCACCGGTAGTCTGCATATAAAAAACCATGAGCCCGTTCAGCGAGCCGTTGTTGAATGTTCCGCTCTGCCGCAGCTCGGAGCCCGCGTACAGCGCGTTATGCGTCTGCGGAACTGAGTCGATCCCCTCCAACACGGTCTCGCCTGTGGAGACGACATACAATGCGGAGTTATTGGAGCCGTTATTCGTATGGGCAGCGACTGTAGCGCGCCCGGTTTGCGGGTTGACTGTCGAGACCGTGCCGGTAAAGGTGCACGTATAGTAAGTTCCGCCACCATTGCCGTCACACGTCCCATTGGTCATGTTCCCGGCAGCAAGGGTGAACTGCCCGACGTTGACTTCGCGCTCTCCGATGTTGTCTGCTCCTGTCCACCCGTACGCCCAACTGCCGTTGAGCGCGCTCAGCGAAAATGCGCTGGCCGTCGCCTTGCGCAACGCGCCTGAGCCTCGGCTGCCCTGGCCGGTGGTGTCGTCATACTCGATCATCCTGCCGTTAGCGGTGGAATCGAGAACAAAGGCGAAGGTCATCGGCCCCCACGATTGACCTTGCAGGGTGATTAAGTTCAAGCCGGTAGTACTGATGGAGTAATTGCCGGTGACTGCGGTGTTGATCGGCTGGCCGGTGATGGAGTTGTAGTCGATCATTCCGCTGGTGATGCTGCCATTGCCATTGGAGATGAAACTGCCCGCGAGGGTCCACGCGGTAGTGGAGTTGAAGCCGTTCAGGTAGAAAGCATAGTTGCCGCTCAGCAGTCCCAGATTGCCGCCGCCAGCGGGATTGATGAGGATGCTGAGTTGCGCCGTCGCCTTAACGGCAGGCGTCTCGGAATCGGTGACTTGCACCGTGAAGTTCGATTGCCCGGCATTTTGGGGCGTGCCAGTGATAGCGCCCGTGCTGCTATTCAACGACAGCCCGGTGGGAAGTGTGCCGGAGATCAGTGCCCAAGTAGAGCTAACGCGGCGGGCGATGGATTCAGCCCAGCACAATGATGCCAAAGAGACTGCCGCAGCTTATCAGGCAGCAGCGGCGCTGCGCGACGTGGAATCAGGCAGTCTGGAGCAGGCACGGGCCGGTGCCGATGCCGCAGTAAGGTTGGTCCCGAATCGCTATGTGCGGGCGATGGCGGCACTGGCCTTGGCGCGGGCAGGTAATACCGCAGGGGCTGAAAAGGTGACTGCCGAACTCGACAGGACTTTTCCCGTGGACACGTTGATCCAGAGGTATTGGCTGCCAACGATTCGGGCGGCTGTGGCCTTGCAGCGCAAAGACCCGAACCGGGCCGTCGAACTTCTTCAGGCGTCGAGCCCCATCGAACTTGGCCAACCCACGAACCTCGCTGTACTGCTATGCCCAGTGTATTTGCGGGGGGAAGCTTATCTCATGCTCCAGGATGGTGACGCGGCGGCAGCGGAATTTCAGAAGTTCATTGACCACTACGGCCTTGTAGTGAACTTTCAATGGGGCGCACTGGCCCGCCTCGGCCTGGCTCGCGCTTACGCCCTCGATGCCGCCAAAGACCCTGCCGCCCGCGATAAAGCCCGCACCGCATATCAGAATTTCCTCACCCTCTGGAAAGACGCCGATCCCGACGTCCCCATCCTCATCCAAGCGAAGGCTGAATACGCGAAGCTGCAGTAGCTTGTATCCCTGGCTGCTCCTCGCGACAGCCAACAACGAACTCGTCGGGTCCTACACCCGAGTGACGATCAATTCGGTATGTGCGTCATCGCAGAGCGGAAAGCGCAGATCGGGATCGCAATGGTGTTTCGCAGATGGCGAGACCGAAACACCTGGTCCTGTGCCCTTGCCCGGCCTTCATCCCACGCTTTCACAGTCTAATTAAGTCCTAATCACAGGCTCCCCGTCCCCTACCATGTCCCGGGTTGCGTCTGAATTGCTGATACTACCCAAGCTTGTAGCGTCCCACCCTCTGGGACAGCTCCGAACACAAGGAAACCATGCACTCCGCCTCCGTCCGCCTCCGCCTGTCCGCCCTCCAGGTTGGCCTGATCCTCCCAGCCCTGCGCCTCATCGTTGCCGCTGACTACCAGTATCAAACCACCGGTGGAATCGTCCGAGCTCGCCACGACATCCGCTTCTACGAAAACCGCGTCGACACGACCAAATATAAGCCGGCGGGTATGAAACCGTTCGCCGACGCCCTGGACAAGCTCTCTGCCTTGGCGCAGCGCGGAGGTAGGGTCCGCCTCGATTGCTATCAGCTCGCCGCCTGCATGATCGCCGCCAGGCATGTTCGGGTCATGATCAGGCACGGCCATTTGAAGCCTTGGCTAAATCATGAAGTAGCAACGGATCGTCTGGTTGAAAAGCTCGAGCGCTATAGACGCCGGGCGCGGCGGCTTTACGAGAAACACCTGGGAGTAGAAGCGTATCGTGATGCGGGGACCACTTGGGCCTACATCTTGGGATGGATCCACACAAATTACCTGTGGTGCGGATGCAACCGGCATCAACGGCCGTCATTTCTGCGAGCCTGGTACCGCAGCGTGGTCGATCGTTGCGTGGAATTGGCGGCGGAAGGGCTGCTTCGCCGGCACCGCTACCCACCTCAGGAGGATGAGCTTAGGAAGCTGGTGAGGAGGGCATTGCGATCAGCCCGGCGGTGTCCGTCTGCCATGCCAGTGAAGCTGATACTTGAACGGCCACGCGAGGGTGGAGATTTCCTGGCGGATTTCATCTTGAGGACAAGTGGCAAAGAGCTACCGCGTTGCGACTTGAGTACTCGCCAGTCAGCACGTGCAGAAACGCTGGAGGTTATTTCAATGGACACTGATGCGGCATAGGACTCTTCACGAGGATCCGCCCGACCTGATGAAGCGGGTGGCCGAGAGTTGCGGGGCAATCGGGCTGGGCTCGGTGGACCGGATCCTGCGCAATCTACGATTCGACCTCAGCGAGCGCAAGGTGCTGTTGGTGTTTGACGAAGCCCAGCATCTGTCGATTGAGTGCCTGGAAACCCTGCGGGAACTGTTGGATCAACCGCCGCACTGCGGGTTACTGTTCGCCGGCACCCACGAGCTGGAGGCAATCTTCACCCGCCAGGCCTTGGAGCTGGAGCAATGGCGTTCCCGGTTCCATGCCGGCCAAGCCCTGCCCGGCATCTCTGAAGAGGAAGCAGCCGACATCGTGCACTCTGAGCTAGGGTTGGGACTGTCGCAGTGGAAAATCCAAAAGCTAATCGCGAAATCCCGGATCACGACCTACGCAACGGAGGCCAGCACAGCTATGTTTCGGCCAGGCGGCTATTCTGGGTGATTCGTGAGTTGCAAGCCATTGCCAGAGCATCAACAGGCGCTCGCCACCAATAATAATGATGATAATGATGTCGCGAGCGATTCTTGGCGCAGCATCAGCTAGTCAACATCCCCGCTGAACCCATCGCAAGAACCCCGTTTTCAGCGCAGGGCGGATTGCAATAACACGGCAAGCTAGGAACATGCTGGCACCCCGTGCTAGCATCGTTCAGTTTTGATTTCGGCGCTTCCAATCGAAGTTGCCGCTGCAAATCAACAAAAGCGCCCTCTTTCTCCATGCAGGACAGCGCCGAAAAGGAATTCCGCTTGGCTCTTGACATTACGAAACTCATCGATGCCGGAAGAGAGGAAGGCCATCCCAGTTATAACGAGGTGAATGACCTGATTCCGCACGATGTCCACTCCCTGGAGGACCTGGACGAGGATCCGGAGTTTTGCGACTTTCTGCAGCGAGTTTCAGACGCAGGGATAAGTGGCCGCATTAGGCTACCGAAGGACGTCGATGGGTGCAGGGCGGCCATCAAAAAATCAGAGCTCTACACGACCGGACTAAGTCAAGAATTTCTGCAGTTGGCAGCCGCTCACACTGCGGATGAACGCATTCAGGATCGAGTAGTGCGGGAACTCTGGAAACGAAGTGCGGCTGCCCACAGACCACTTGAAGCCGTAGCGCTCGAATAGTACCGCATCACTGTTTTTCTTGATGGCAGCATCGGTCACATCGTGGGGGAAGAAAAACTTGTCACATCCGCTCTTGAGACCAAAGGTCGCATGCGCGACCTTGGCCAGCGGCACCAGCTTTGAGCCGCAGCGCTCCAACAAGGTGAAGTAAATAGCAGGAGCCCTCAGGAAGATACCCCATTTGCTACCAGCATACTCACCAGACGGGGCCTGTCCCTCAAGGGACATCTGCGCCTTCCCCTTCGGTAACGCTGAAGATGCTTTTCAGCCTAGACTTCGTCGGCGTCGTACTCTTCTTCGCCGTCTGCCGCTTCGTCACTCTCTTCTTCGACTGCTTCTTCGTCACCATAGTCCTCCGCAATATCGGAGTCACATCCAGCCAGATACAAGTTATCCTGTTTTACCACTCTGATTCGAAGGAGATCATCTTCGTACCACTCGCATTGAGCCTCGATCTTGTCGCGAAAACGATCGACTCGCTCTCGGCGCTGCTCCTCGCTGTCGCCGGTCGCGAAGAACCGTGACAACTCCTTTTTCAGCCACACGAAACGCACCTGATTTGTTGCGCGCTTGTCCGGATCACTTTCGCGACGAAGTATAGTCGCGGTCGTCGTCACTCGCGCTCCCGTAAACCAAGGTTCACAGCTGGATTCCATGACAGCAACGACTTGGAAATTTGCGAGCACAAATTCCTGTAATCGAAAGCCATAAGCAGAATCTAGCCAACTAGAACTCGTCAGTAATCCGATATATCCACCCTCTCGAACAAATATATAGGCATGCACAAAAAAGAAGCACAGGATGTCAGAACGGCCAGAGAGTTTCGTCAAGGCGGCTTCGTGCGATGCTAGTTGGAGTAGACGGGCTTTATAACCAGAACCATAGTACTCGTCAATTTTTTCGTGCCGGACGTACGGAGGATTTCCGACTACACAGTCAACGGTTGGCAGGGATACCCATTTTTTCTTGCCATTGTGCTCTGCGGGAATGTGAAAAGCGTGGCCTCCTGGCTCAAGCGTAAAAAAGTCTCTTCTTGCAACGAGTGGATAATTGTCTCCTTGCACCAGATCACGGGTGGCAAGGTTGATTGTTGTTAGATGGACTGGGTATGTGGAAATGTCCAAGCCGAAGATTTGGTCGATCAACTCATCATGGCTGAGCGCGCCAGCGGCAAGAGATTGTTTGCGGTCGTAGGCTCTAACCAAGAATGTGCCACCACCGCACGCAGGATCCAAAACACGGTCTGCCGCGTGTCGGATACAAAACGAAATGATTAGATCGACTATGTCGCTCCGAGTGTAGTGTTGGCCGAAGCGATGTCGTTCGTCTCCGCTCAGCATCCGCTCGAAAATCTGACCAATGATTTCATAATTGATCTGAGTGAAATCAAAGGCGTCAGTTTCTTTGTTCAGAAGCTTCCAAGAATCCACTGCTTCATCAGTTAAGGCCGGCAGTGTATCGCCGAAGTCCGAGGCAAAGACCGTTTCATAATCCTTACTGATCTTCGTTGCTTCGGCAAAAAGCTTCTGAAGGTGTGCGCGAAGCTGCTCGCCTGTGACGATGTTGGCCGGAATCCGAAGTGCAGGCATTCGTGGAAATTTCCGGCGAAGTGCCTTGTAAAACAAAATCTTGTTCGCAATAACATAACAACTAAATTTCGCTGCGCGTTCCAAATTCTCCTGGATGAGGTCGAGATCTTTCGAGGAAATTGTCCATCCCTGTTCGTCACGCATCCAGGCGTCAAGTTGTGTCTTGAAATGCTTCTCATTAGCGTATTTCTCATCGACCGCAGCTTGCGTCTCAAGAACAAGAGGATCGAGCGCCGCTTCCCAGATCACAATGAACTTCTCATCGAGAGGTAGCCAGAGCATTGGCTGAGCACCTGTGATGATCGCCGCACAGCGCTCTAGGAATGCGCGAAGGAAGTCGCGAATGTTGTCCTGTACGTCGTCCGAATACAATTCGTCGGACGAACGAATCTTTGTCGACAACTCAAAATTCTCGATGTATCTCTCGATAATAGGCTTGCCTTGCTCGAATGTTTTCCAGAGTACGCACCTGTTAATGTTCCACGTGAAAAAATAACTTACTCCTTCGTTATTCGCTTTCGTGTGCGCGTCTATGACTAACCCATCCTGAAACGGTGTGCGACCGTCAGGGCTGTCAGGCAGTTTGACCTCGCCAGTCAGGATTATCTGGTCTTTGTCATCGTAAAGTGTGAGGTCGCGTCGTTTGAGCTTGCCGGTGCTTCGCTCTTCCACTACGGCTTTTCGAAATGGAAGGTCGGGACGTTCATTGGCAATCTGGTTGATCATCGACGCTGCTTGTCCCGTAAAAGTCCACTCATTCATTGCTGGCATCTCTGAGTTCCTGAACGGCAAGTCTACCGGACACAACTCGGTTGAGAAAGTGAAATGCTATGACGGAGGGCCAACGTTCTGGATCGTCGTTCTCGCGATTGCCGCCCGGCCCGCGCGCTCCCGTGCCCGGACACCCAGCCCTCCCTGCGGCACCTCCTTGCGCCCGTCCTCTCCCGTTCCCAAGCCGGTGTTTACGCCTGATCCTGCCGCCACCGAACGTGACCGGCCGGGGCCGGCAGCCGGTCGAGGAATCGCGGCCCATTTGATCTGATGGTATTAAGGGCATACCTGCTGTTGCCAGATGTGTTGCCAGTTAAGAGCCAAATGAGGTGGTTCCCCCCACTCAGACAATCAGAATCCCACCTGTAAATAGTTGATACTACTAGGATGGAGGCCCAAGCCAACATTTCCTAAACCTTTGGTCGCAGTTCGACTCTGGCCCCTCAAACTGCGGCTTTCTTCGGGGGGCGGGTACAATTCGCCTGTGAGCGAAGAAATCCGACCAACGGCCGTGATCCTCGACCGGCGGCGTCGGCGGCATCGCAGCCTTGAAGAGATCGCCAACGCGCTGCGCGCGAACGGTGGGTTTGTCTCGCAAACCGCCAAGGCACTTGGCATGACCCAGCGCGGGCTGGAGATGCGGCTCGCCGCGAGCAAGAAGTTGCGGGATACCAAGCGCGAGGTAGTGGAGCAGTACCTCGATTACACGGAGTCCCAACTGCTCCGAGCGGTCGAGAATGGCGAGGGGTGGGCCATCGCGTTTTTCCTGCGCCACAAGGGCAGAACACGCGGTTACGTCGAGAACCCGAATGCTTCCATAGCTAACTTCGCGGACGGACTCACGATCGAGATGATCGACAGCTTCGTGCATGACGAGGAGTGATCGGGCTGTCTCCTCTACAAGTTACTTCTTGTCCAATTCATGTATGGTTTTGTTCAGCTCTTCTTGTGACCGCTTGAGCTCCTCTTGCGACCGCTCTAGAGATTTGTCTGATAGCGGCTTGTAGTATTTGGCGTAAAACGGCTCGGAGAAGCACTTGGTGTCCAGCCAAGAACCTCCTCTTTCGGAATGTGACTGATATATAAGGTGCCCATTCGGACTAAATGAGAAAGTTTCGGATTCAAGCTGCTCGGTGGGTTCTGCGCAGTTATCACCTGAGAATTTAGTGCACGGCTGGGCGACTTTCCGTTCGTAGCGCAAGCTGCTAGACTCGGCTGCTACTGGTTTTCCAAGCGCCTGCTCGACCTCTTCTTTCGTCATGCCCTCGACGGGGCAATGTACTTTAGCCGCAGCACCAACGAGTTTGTTCCATTCGCTACCAGGTAGCAGCGTGCGGGTGTTGTCAGCCCGCTCATTCTTTGCTTTTTCCTCAAATTCCTTGTAGTCGCTCGTAGTGGTCGATCTGCTCGCGACGTTGCCGATGCCGCCGAGTATCAGGTAAGCGATTCCGCCTACGGCGGAGATCAGCAGCAACGCGACAATCACTTTGAAAGTAATGGAAAAAATGCGGCCGAAATCCGAGGTCGACTGTGGTTCGTGTGACCCTGAGCCGGGTTGTTGCTGACCCATGTGGAGGCTCCATGGCCGCAGCGAAATGCGGCGTTTCAGTCTTCATCATATGAGGGCGCGTCGTACATCCCCCCGAAGTTGTACGGAGCAGGGGCAACGGCGATGTTGAGAACTCGGTACCGGGCTTGGGTTACCTCTCAAGCGCAATACATCTCTCAAACTTTGAGTCCCTTGCACGGGAATGCGACCACTGAGTTCTAGTCACTTGCAAGTCTTCACTTTGTCAGCCATTTCTGAGGTTTTGTGAGCCTTCCTGCTAACTTTGTCAGCAAGAAGTCAGAAATAGCCTCCCTGTAAGCCCCTCAGAAGCCCTTTGGAGCCTTGGGAGGTCTGATAGGTCATCCCAGAGCCTTCCTCACCTGCTAACAAGGCTCTAATGGGGCAGAATGAGCCTTTCTGAAGGGAATTGGTGCTGTGGTGGACTTCTTGGGGGACTCAACCCGATTCCAAGGGCCAAGGCAGATACACCCGCTCCACGAAACCGGAGCCGCAATGGCAGCGAAGGCCGCTTCGACACCAACCCCGTGCGCGTTGCACTATCCGCTCGGCTGCGAAATTGCCTTACCGCTGTACCGCTGTTTGCTTTTTGTTACCCGCTTGCCAGGCGGGGCCGGCGATATGCCAGCCCCGCCTTCGGGGTAATCGTGTTGCTGCTCAGGTTTGCGATTACCCAAGCTCGAAAGCTGTTCGTTCGCGCGAACATGCGAAGCACGCTCTTGCCAGGGGTGTGTTGGTGGTGTTGGTGTGTTGCTCGATT
>JBEKXQ010000146.1:0-9653 GCA_049511915.1 Candidatus Korobacteraceae bacterium | reverse complement strand
GCGGCATATGCACGAATGGCGTTAGGGTCGTAGCTGCGGCCGCGCTCTCTTGAACGATATCGCTGACCTTGTCGCAAGTCACAGATTATTCAATCCGGTTCAACGGTGGCCCCGCTTTCTTGCGGTCATCTCCACCTTTGATACGGAGAGGTTTACTTTGCCCTCTTCGACATGGCGACCACTTTGCGAGCGGATACTCTCGCTTTTTTCGTTCCTGATTTCTTTTTTTCTGGAAGGCAGCACTAGTGGATTCCGGAATGGGATGAACGTATTTTCGCGTGGTCTGTATCGAGGCGTGCCCCGCGGCCTGCTGCAGGCTGAAGACATCGGCACCGGCTAGCCCCCAAGTTAGTCAGAGCGGTGTGACGCGAGGAATGTGTAACGGCATCCTCAGGCAGCTTCAACAGCGTGCGCATTTCCGCTTGCTGATGAATCAGGTAAAAGTTCGAGATTGGACTCTTATCATCTGCTCCGGTGAAGACCAACGCTGACTTCGATTTTGCCGTCCAGGTCTTCAGTATCCCCTGCACCGCTCCGTGATCGGCAGATTCCGGCGCCGGAATGCAGTCTTCCCCTTTCTTATGTGGATGTCGCCGTAATGTCCCCATGAATCAGGCTTGTCCTCAAGGTGGACGTCACTCTTGAGCAGGTCGATCAGCTCGCTCTCACAGATGCCAATCTCCCAGCCCATTGCGATGACGGACCGCAATGGCTCCGGAGCCAACTCGTCATACTTACGCCCGCTTCTCGCCCATGGGAACGGTGGCGACGATGGCAACTCGCGAGAGGAAAACCTTTGCTTTTACATGGGAATAGAGCCTACTTGATTCCGACCGGCCTTCTCATGAAAGGCGATAACACAACCAATCCCGAAATCGCACTGTCCGGGCGGGATCACTTGTGTAACGAGGATTTTGCAATAGTGATCAGCACTGGGGCCGCGTGTAAGCCACGGATGCCAAGCTATAGCGAGATCTCCCACACGACGCCGCAGCCCATACGTTTATGCGACGAGGTCACAGAGCTGACAAACTGGTAACGTTTTATGGTGAGTACTGCCATACCATGGGACCGTGTCTTCCACATGACCAGCTTGTGCCATAGAGGTTGCCGTGTGGATCCGCGGTCAGACTCCGGCACATGGAGTTGGCACCCCGGAAAGATATTCAATTCGAAGCCTTTCCACTGGCTGCTGTGGGCGACTCGAATCCTGCAAGGACTACAGTGACAGCCTTGTATTCCCCTCATCCCTAAAATGCGTGTAACTTTGTTCGATCTGCAGCGTACTGCTTCATGGGCGCCGAGAAACACAATGCGAAGGTATCGCAGCCCGGCGAGGGCAACGCCCGGCAAGTGAAGGGGCCGGATCTGGAGAGTGTAATCGAGCGCGCACAAGGCCACGATGCCGAGGCACTGGCGGAGATCTATCGCCTGTATGTCCGGCGCGTATTCGGCTTGTGCCGCTACATGCTGGACTCACGGGAGAGCGCAGAAGATGCCACCAGCGAAGTCTTCCTCAAGCTGCAGCGCTCAATCGAGAGCTACGACGGGTCAATACCCTTCGTCAGGTGGCTGCTGCGGGTGACCGGCAACCAATGCATTGACGCTTTGCGGAAGCGTGGACGGCAGGTGATTGTGGAAGTTGAAGAGGGAGTCGCGGTCATCGACGTAGCCAGTCCGGAGCCGTCTCCGCTGAGTGCAGTCCTCAGCATGGAAGAGCGGGCGCTGGTGCGGGATGCCATTGCACATCTGCCGGAGAACTATCGCGTGCCGCTAGTCCTGCGCTATTACGGCGAACTGAGCTATGACGAAATCGGACAGCAGTTGGACCTGCGAAGGAATTACGTGGCGGCGTTGATATTTCGGGCCAAGCAGGAGCTGCGCCGGAAACTGGGCCACAGGAGCAAGTGATCCATGGAATGTTATTCGGAACAGATCCTCTCTATCTTCGTGGACGGTGAAGCGGCGGTGGAAGAGGCGCAGGGCCTGCGAGACCACCTGGCCACGTGTCGGCGCTGCCGACAGCTGTTGGACGCATTACGCGCCGAGAACCGTGTTCTGAGCGAAAGTCTGCAAGAGCTTCCGGAAGAAGCAAGCAGCCCGGCGGACTTCTCTCCTGTGCCTTGGTCTTTGGGGTGGGACGACGTAGCGGTGGTGGCCGGGGTGCTGGCGCTAGGTTCGATCGTTGTCCCTTGGATCGACGAGTTGAGCATTCCGCAAGCGCTGCAATGGTTAAATCCCTTCAGCGTAAGCGGCCGCACGAACCTGCTCTTCAACCTTTCTTATTACTTTGCACACGGAGGTACTGCCATGCTGTCTGATTATGCGGCTTTCGTCGGGAAGATCCTTTTGCTGTTGCTGTTTGTCGGAAGCGCGCTGCTGCTGGGACGCCGACGGCGACTACAGCAACCTGGCCTGCGCCTGCTGATCATGCTGTTTGCGTTGTCGTTGCCCGGCTTTGCCATTGAGCGGCGTCATAGTGACTTCGTCACGGTAGCGGCGAACGAGACTGTAGACGACACGCTCTTGGCCGCCGGCGACATTGTGCGCGTGGAAGGCGTGGTCAATGGGGACTTGCTGGCTTTTGGCGGGACGGTGGAAGTGCGTGGTACCGTCAAGGGCGATTTAGTGAGTTTCGCCAAGAGAACTGTGGTGAGCGGAACCGTGGAAGGCAACATCTTCAATTTTTCGAATTCGCTCGACCTGGACGGGCAATTGGGCCACAACATCTACGCGTTGCTGCAATCCCTACATGTAAATGACCGGGGTCACGTGGGCGGCGGTATCATGGTTGCCGCCGGCGACGTCAGCCTCGAGGGCGACGTGAATCGCAGTGTGACCATGTACGCCGGTAATGCCGATGTGAGCGGCAGGGTCGGCCGCGAAATCACCATGACCGGGGATAGCCTTACCCTGACTAACACCGCCCGACTCGGCGGGGGCCTGAGCGCTCGCGTGCGCGACCTGAAAAACGTACACATCGCCGACGGCGCGACGATTACGGGCGCACGGGACATTCAGGTGCGCGTGAGGCAGAGCCATTTCGCGCGTCCCAATTTCTACTTCTTCCAAGCTGTCTGGCTTGCCGCCGCCATGCTGGTGGGATGGTTAGGCCTGCTTCTGTTTCCCGGCTTCTTCCAGGGCAGCACGCACGCGGTGGGCTCAAGCTGGCGCAGCCTCGGGCTTGGGTTCGCGGTTCTGGCGGGCGTGCCTGTCGCCATGGTCGTGACCGCCATCACGCTGGTTGGCCTTCCGGTCTCGCTAATGTTGCTCGCGATGTATCTGGTTGCGATCTACCTGACAAAGCTTTGGGTTGGAGCATTCCTGGGGCAGATGCTTCTGAAGCCGACTGTGTCGACCAAGAGCGATTGGCTGCTGGGACTATTGGTAGGCCTGCTGATCCTCACTATCGTCGGGTTCATCCCGTATCTTGGCGGGTTGGTCCGCTTCGGCGTGGTTTGCCTGGGTCTGGGAGCGTTTGCCTGGCAGCTTTATCGGGTTGCGCGACCGGCAATGGCTACTCAGGCCTTGTTGCCCTGAGATCGCCATTCACCCGCGACCGTTCCAGCCAGCAGTCGCGGGCTATTCGCAACCGGGCTCAGTTGGCCAGAATCAGACCATAGCGCAAGTAACCCGAAAATCGCATCTCCTGCCCGAGTCACTTGCGCTATGGGGATTTCACAACACTACCTGCGCCAACGTACATCAAGATTTCGGTCCGGAGGTCGCGGTCGCGCGCGCTACGCCCTTCAACGCGGCACGCCTACCCGGCGCATTTGCGAGGGCTGTCTGGAATTCCTTTAAAGCCAGCTCCGGGCGATTCTGCGACCGAACATTGTCGGTGACCTTCGAAGAAGGAACCTGGGCCCACGATCTGCTCAAACCTCGCGTCGATAAACTGGTGGTTTGCAATCCGCGAAAAAACGCATTCCTGAAAGACGGAAACAAAAGTGATCGATTCGATGCGTGCAAGCTGGCGGAATTGTTGCGCGGTAACCGACTTAAGCCGGTCTACCATGGCGAGACGGGCGTGCGGATCGTGTCGGCAGAATCATGAAGCTGGGCTTTCAGCCGGTGAACATTTCGGCGACCTTCTATGGCAACGCGGTCTATCCGGCGGGGACTTCGTCGTGGAGTATGCGGCTGCAAATCGCAAACGGTAAGTTCGGCGAGACCATAGACGCTGACACCGGAACTCGACTTTGGGGCTCGATCGTAGTCCGCTCAAACGATGCTGTTGCGGGAATTGTGGAATGGGTCATAGATTTCTCCGCTTCACCCCACAGCCGACACAGCAGAACCGCTAGCTTTTCGTGCCGTCGCAAATGATGGCTCGTTTCTTCCCGCTCTTGCCGCCGCGTTCGGTGCGCTGACCGGCGTGCGCAAGCTTTCTGAATCCGAACATTCGGCGTGAGGGCTAGAACGTGAATCGTACTGAAAACTGGAAGATGCGAGGGAGCCCGTCTGGACTAATTTCCTGCAAGGTCCCAAAGTTGCCCGGACCTGAATTAGGTACCAAGTAGCAGGTCTGGTTCAGGGTTGCTCCGTCGCCGCAGTTGCTGCCGATGGGATTGTATTGCAACTGATTGACGCCGTTTCCATTCTGCACGTAATAGTTCGCATGGTTAAAGAGATTGAAAGCTTGCACCTGCAGCTGCAGGGCTTTGCTTTCCGCTAGTTTGAAGCTTCGTGAGAGTCCGAGATCTATTCTCTCTAGCCAAGGTCCATAGAACGAATTGAGCGGAATGCCCGGCGTCGGCCCAGCACCGTTGATTCCGGCCGCTGTAGCTGCTATGTCTTGGTTGAAGGCGCTGTCATTCAAGTTGTCATTAGCGCCATCGCAATTGTTTAACGAGAGCGTTGAACTGGTACAGGCGGGACTCAACAGCGCCGCATAAGGCCGGCCCGAAGAGAATTCCATTACCGTACTGAGCGTCCAATTGGACAACAGCGCCCGTCCGAAGTGCGAACTCGTCAGCCCTTGTAGCTGCGGCTGGTACACCGCCGCAAGTGTAATGCGATGCCGCTGATCGAGCAGCGAAGCCGCAGTCGTATTACTGAAGTCGAATTGGTTATTGAAGTCCGTGGCGTCGCGCACAATATTGTGGGCCCAGGTGTAGCCGAACTGCAGCGACAGACCATTCGTCATGCGGCGCTGCACTTGCACAAACAACGAGTTGTAATTATTTTGCCCCGGACTGATCAGTTCGTTGATCTGGCCGAGATTGGGGTTGATGCGGCCTTCGGTGAGCAGCCCATTGTCCAGGTTGGGCAGGATTATCGTTTGTCCGGTGCAGGGCGCGGTGGTTGTGCCGGGAGGACAAACGATGTAGGTAGTCGTGCCTTGCGGCGGGATCAAGTTAAGGTCATAGGTGTTGCTTGAAAGAATGTGGACCCCGTGACTCCACATCGTTCCCAGGCTTAGCGTCGTATTTCTGGCGATCTGCTGTTCTATCTGCAGGCTCGCTTCCAATACATAGGGCACCCGCAAACCGGGCGAGACAAATGAAATGTCGGGAGAGGACTGGAACAGAGGTGAGTTCGCGGGGAGAATGCTTGGGAACGTCGGGGTTTGTTGATTCGGAATACCGCCGTTATAGCTGGTGCTCACCGAAGTTTGCTGTGATGGCAGACCGTTCGAGATGACTGCGTTGCGGTAGTTCAGGCCATTCATGTTGGTATAGAACTCGCCAAAGCCTCCGCGGATCACCGTGTCGGTTGCCGGGCCCCAGGAAAATCCAAAGCGAGGAGCTAGCCGCTGGAACTGGTTTGGATACTGACCGGTCAGCGGAAACGCCGGATTCTCCGCCGGCTGCGGATATACCTGAAAGTCTTCGCGCAGTCCCATCTCAAGCGTCAGGTTAGGCAGGATGCGATAAGTATCCTGGACATAAAAGCCAAAATACGGAACTCCGAAGGAAAACGTCGGCGGTCCCGCAGATTGGCTGAAGAGATTGTACTGCCCCAGAGCCAAGGCCTGGAGATTGGAAAACTCGTAGCTGCCCAGCGGCGAACCGAAGTCGGCGGCCTCGTTCGGATCAGCGCCTCCGTCGTTCGTATCCGCGTCCCAGGCGTAACTGAGATCAAATCCAAACTGCAGGGTATGTTTACCGACTATATAGTCCACTTGATCGGAAAAGGAATACTGTCTTTCGAACACATCGCCAATGGAGAAAGGCGCGTTGCCAATAATGAACGCCGCCGGGCTGTCGAGGATAATCGTCGGAGTGTTGGGAGCGAGTCCAGTGGGATTCGCGATCTGGTTGTCTTGCGACGCGCCGAAGTGCATTTGGTTTAGCAGGCTTGATGAGAATGTATGCGTCCAGCCGATGCTGGCCAGAAATGTGCGCACTTCAGCATTGGCAAGCGTTTCAACACCGTAGTTGCCTACAGTGGGGTCGGTGATAACCCCGCCCGGAGAGTTGAAGTTATTGTAGTTAACGCTTAGGAAGAGGCTGTCGCGAGAAGTTGGTTGGTAGTCAAATCGCGACGTAAGTACCCAGTCATTTCGTTTTCTGGGCGCTGACCCCAGATTCGAGTTGAGCGCGTTGATTACATTAGAGACTTGCTGCAGGTACACCGGGTTTGTGGGGTCCGGCGCGACGTTGGTACCCGGGACGGGCAAAGGCCCGTTCGGCGGTGGAAGCACTGTACCCGCCGGTAGCCCGAAATTATCCGTCAGAAACTGTGACAGGTTCGACGAGTTTGTTTGCAGCGCCGGATTGATGACCTGAATGGGGTCATTTCGCAACTGTTGCTCGTAGTCGGCAAAGAACCACAAGCGATTCTTGACGATCGGGCCGCCGATCGCTCCACCAAATTGCTGCAGACTGTCATACGGCTTGGGGAAGCCGTTGGCTATATCGATGGCGTCATTGGCCCCCGTAGCAGAGGGACGGTTGTAATAGAACGCGTTGCCGTGAAAGTTATTGCTGCCGGAGCGAGTGATTGCGTTGACGAAACCGGCTCCGCCACCGTACACGGAGGAATATGGGCTAACGGAAACCTGAAACTCCTGGATCGAGTTCTCGCCATAAAGATACGGAATGCGGTAGCGGCCCACGATGTCGTCGAAGTAGTTACTGGTGCTATTGTTTCCGTCGACAGTGAAGCTGTTGAAGCCGTTCCCGTTGGCGTAGCCGGAATCTTCACCTCCCTGCTGGCCGGCTATGCTAACCAGTCCGGTGTCGCCATCGTAACTGGTGTTAGGCGTCAGCACAGCAAGGTTGGTGTACTTCCGCCCGTTCATCGGCAAATCATCTATCAGCGAACGATCGATGACGGTACTTTCCGACGACTCTCCGGGCCGCAGCAGGGGCGTGGTCCCGGTAACTTTGACTGTGCCCCCGCTCGCCCCGACTTGCAGTTTGATGTCTTGCAGAGCGCTCCGCCCGATCTGCACCTTGGTCAGAATCTCGACGTTGCGGAAGCCCTTGAGGCTGGCCTTGACCGAATAAGCGCCCGGCATGAGTGAGGCAAATTTATAAATTCCGGCGTGATTTGTGGTGGCAGACTGTTCCACTCCTGTCGCGAGGCTCCGCACCAGCACCGAGGCTCCCGGTACAACTGCTCCGCTCGGATCGGATACCTGCCCACTGAGCGAGCCCGTCAGAACGACATTCTGGGCGGTCAGCGACGCGCAGCCTGCCAAGACCACCAAGCTAACTAGCAGGATTCTCAGGTTTGCTGGAGAGGATGCGTTAAGGACGCGAAAGAAAACCAAAGTGAGGTGCCATTCATCTCGGTTCATACGTATTAGCCTTTGGTGCGCAAACGGCGGCGCAATGACAACGACAATAATCACCTCTGATAAGCCAACGAGGGATTAATATCTCGGGAAAAACCTACTACCGACGATAAGAGGCTTGTGGAGTCTATTACGTTGCGACAAGGTTAATGTTAAAGTGCGATGAGATCGCAGTCCGCTTATTGACTACCTTCTCCGCGGGCTCTAGAGTTTTCTTTTCGGCTATTCGACAGTCCGCTCCGCAACTGAAAAATGGATCCGTTTCGTTCCATCTTCGGACGTGCCCCCGCAGTCCACCTCGGACCGCTGGAGCAACAAGTTCACCACGCGGTGTGGGCGCGGGGCAATGCTACCGTTCGTGAAGTGATGCAGGATGGCACGATCTGGCAAACCTACACTACGATCATGACCACAATGAATCGCCTCTTCCAGAAAGGGCTTCTCGGTCGCATTCTCGAAGGAAAGGCTTTTCGCTACTCGGCGCGATGTAGTCCGGAAGAACTGGAATGTGTCGCCGCCATAAGCGGTATGCGGCGACTTCTGGGATCTGAGCACGCTTCGCTTCACCTTTCCTATTTCGTGGAGACGGTGGGCGCGCAGGACGAAAAATTGCTGGAAGAGTTGCAGGCCCTGGTGGAGCGTGAACGCGCAGAACTACTGCTCAAGAAAGAGGGGCAGAAGTGATATTTGTAGCGCGAGGCCTGGCCGTTTCTCTCGCATTTTTCGCCGTGGTGTACTGCTCGCTGTCATGTCTGGTGGCGTTGGCCTGGTGTGCCCTGAAGCGGACGGGGCTAAAGTGCGCCATCACCTCGGCCAGGTTTCTTTTCGGGCTGAGGATTTTTTCTTTCATGGCTTCCGGTGTGGTCACCGTCTTTCTTGCTTTCCCGTCATTCTGGTTGATGGAGCGGACGTCGCTTGACGAGGACGCGCGAACATTCATTCTCGCCGCATTCGGGCTTCTCATTGTGAGTGCCGGCTTGTTCCGCATTCTTCGGGCCAAGGCGAGAACGGCGCGCGCGGTGAAGCAGTGGTTGTTGGGAGGGTCGAGCATCGGCAACGCGGCGGGAACTCCAATCCTGAGCGCTGCGAACGGAGCGCCCGCTCTGATCCTGGTGGGGATTCGGAAACCGAGAGTGATGGTTTCTGACGCCGCAGCGACTGTACTAAGTGATGACGAGTTGCGAGTCGCGATCCGCCACGAAGTAGGGCACATGCGCTCGTGGGACAACCTAAAGAAAGCCCTAATCAATGCGACGCCGTTCCCTGGGATGAGCAGTCTTGAGAGTGCGTGGCGGGAGGCGGCCGAACTGGCCGCTGACGATGCAGCTGTCCGGAATCGTCAGGATGCGCTGGACCTCGCAGCGGCCTTGATCAAACTTTCCAGATCTTCCAAGCCGTGGGTCGAGCCTGCGCTAGCCAGTGGATTGGTCTGCGGCGCGTCCTCGGTCAGCCAGCGTGTAGAGCGCCTGCTCGGGTGGCGCATCGCTGTCCGCCGCTTCCAAGGCACCTGGCCCTGGACTCTCTTTCTGTTAGCCCTGATCGCCGGTATCGGCAGCAACTACGGTGCGATGCTGGCGCTCACCCATCGGCTGACTGAGTTGCTAGTACCATAGCTGTTTCGGAGAGCCGCAAGGTGCGGTTCAGAAGCAGCGGGGATTAGGCATGTCCTTCCCAGCGAATGGCCGACCCACCTCCATCCGCAGGAAGTTGTTCGCTCACGCCACGACCTTGGAAATTTTCTGCGACCAATCAGGGCGGGGATCAAGACTTTGCATCGCGGCTACTACTACTGTGTTATAAACTGAATACCTTGTCCTGATTTTCCTGGCGCTGATGAATACGGGGTAGTACGTTGAGGGCGATGAACAGCCGCCAACCGGATTTCTCCCGCCAGTCGGGCCGCCTG
>JBEKXQ010000145.1:0-9744 GCA_049511915.1 Candidatus Korobacteraceae bacterium | reverse complement strand
CACGGCGCAGGATGGCTCGCTGCCAACCGGCAGTGTGTTGTTCGTTGCCAACGGCGTTGGGATCGCCATAGGTCGGCTGAACAATTCCGGTGTAGCAGTCGTCAACTATTCAACACTCGCCGTCGGCAACAATACTCTGATGGCGTTGTATCAGGGCTCACCGAGCCTGGCGGAAAGTCTCTCACCGCCGGTTGCGCAGGTGGTCGGCGGGCCACTCGTCAGCACCACTGCGGTGACAAGCGCGCCCAATCCTTCCACCTTCGGCCAGCAGGTGATAATCACGGCGACGGTGGGACCCGCGGGGCCGCCCGCGCCTACGGGGACGGTCGGCTTTACCGAGTATGGAGGGGGGATTTCCGGCTGCACCGTGGTGCCGGTGAGCTCGCAAATCGCGACGTGCATCACGTCAGCGCTGCTGACAGGAACCAATGCGATCATGGCGACCTATTCCGGTGACGGCAATTACACGGGCAGTAGCGGCATGCTGTCGCAGATGGTGAACCCGGTGCCTGCGGCCGCGCAGTTCGTGCCGGTGCCGCCGTGCCGGGTAGTAGATACCCGTAACTCGTACGGCAACTTCGGCGGGCCGGCGATACAGGGCAACTCGTCGCGCGCATTTCCGCTTTCGGAGAGCGACAACCCATGCGGCATTCCCGCGTCCGCCATTGCCTATTCGCTGAACGTCACCGTGGTGCCGATGGGCCCACTCAGCTACCTGACCATCTGGCCGACGGGCGAGGGGCAGCCGGTCGTCTCACTCTTGAATTCGCCGGATGGCCGGGTGAAGGCGAATGCGGCGATAGTACCTGCGGGCGTACTATCGGGGTTGGTTAGCGTTTTCGTGACGAATACGACCAACGTCATCCTCGACATCGACGGCTACTTCACTCCGCCTGGCTCCGAAACGTATCAGTTCTATCCCCTAACGCCCTGCCGCATCGTGGATACTCGTAACAACCAAGATCAAGGCATGCTACAGGCGGGAGTGGAACGTGATTATTCAATCGCGGGAACTTGCGGCGTCCCCACCAACGCGACGGCCTATTCGTTCAACGTCACAGTCCTTCCATCCGCTGGCGGCTTGGATTATTTGACCGTGTGGCCCAAGGGTGAGACGCAACCTGTCGTTTCCACTCTTAACGACAACACCGGGACAGTCGTAGCCAATGCGGCCATCGTGGCTGCGGGCAGCGAGAACGCAACCGCCTTTTACGCCCATAGCAACAGCACCAACCTGTTACTGGACGTCAACGGCTACTTCGCCGCGCCGGGAACCGGCGGATTGTCAATGTATGCCGTCGCGCCTTGCCGCGTGTTGGACACGCGCCAGAGCGGCGGCTCATTCATGGGCGAGAAAACCGTCAACGTAGTGGGCAGCGCCTGTGCTCCGCCCAGCAATGCAGCCGCCTACGTCTTCAACGCGACCGTGGTTCCGCCGGGCTCCATGCCTTTCCTCACCTTGTGGCCAAATGGCGAGCTACAGCCCGGAGTCTCGACCCTGAACGCCTACGACGGCTTCATCACATCCAACATGGCCATCGTGCCTACCAACAACGGCTCCATTGACGCCTACGCCGCTGCCCTCACGCAACTCATCCTGGATATCTCCGGCTACTTCGCCCCGTAGATTGCGCGGCGAGGTACCAGGCTTTCTTCCAATTTGGGAATCTGTGAAAGAAAGGAACCGTCGTTTTCCCTTTTTGGTTGACCTTTTGTTAGCCAGCGTTAAGGTCGTGGGTAGTGTCCTAATTTCAGATTGGGACACTACGAGCTCATTGATATGGGGGAGTGATGCCAACCATGCGCCGCAGTCTTTCGTTCCTGCTTGCCTTCAGCCTCGCACTGATCGCTCTGCCTGCCGTAGCGCAAGTGGTGATTGCCACCATACCCGTGGGCAACGGTCCCACAGGAGCGGTGGTTGATCGGGTAACCAACCAGATCTATATCATCAACCAGACCGACGCCACGGTTATGGACATTGACGGTGCCACCAATCAAGTCATTTACACGGTCAGTGTTGGACCTGTCCCCGACGCCTCCGGCATCAATACAGTGACGAACAAGGGCTATTTTGCAAGCTCCTACGTCAACGGCGGCAACAACTGGGTCACTGTTGTTGACCTGCCGACCGGTAACACCAGCAACGTGACTGTCGGAGTATTTCCCTCGTCGGTAGCAGTCAACTCCACGACCAACAGAATCTACGTGGCCAATAAATGCGGCAGCGATCCTTCTTGTCAGTCCAATGGGACCGTATCGGTGATTGACGGAACCAGCAATTCCGTGATTGATACGATTACTGCGGGGCTTTATTCCAGGGCCGTGGCCGTGAATCAGGTTACCAACCGGGTTTACGTTTCCAACGGGAACAGCAACAACATGACCGTGATCGATGGCTCAACCGATACCGTTATCGACACCATCACTGGCCTGAACCAACCTGGGGGCGGCATAGCGATCAACTCCCTGACCAACACGATTTACGTCGGCAATCCAGGAAGCAATTACGTCACGGTTATCGACGGGGCCACCGATAATACCACCAATGTGACGGTTGGCAACAACCCCGGTGGCGTGCAGGCCGATCCGGTGACCAACATGATCTTCGTCGTTAACAAGAACGACGATACGGTTTCGGTGATTGATGGCGCTAGCAACACCGTTGTCCAGACGGTACCTGTAGGGACGACACCGGACGGACCCAACGTAGATACGCCGACCAACAAGATCTACGTCGCCAACGCAGGCAACAACACAGTTATGATGATCGACGGGGTGACCTATGCCACCACGACGGTGAATGTCGGGACTCAACCCGAGGGCGCGAGTGTTAACGGGGTGACCAACCGGATCTATGTCCCCAACTACGGTAGCAACAACGTCTCGGTCATCGCCGGGGCCAGTGCCGCGCCACTGCAGTTCGTCTCCGTGACCCCTTGCCGCCTGGTGGATACCCGTAATGGCAGTCCGATTCAGGGTGGCGCCTCGCAGAGCTTCATTTTGCCGCAACTCGGCAACTGCGGCATTCCTGCAACTGCTGCTGCCTACTCGCTGAATGTCACCGTGGTTCCTATTACTACCCTGGGGTATTTGACCATCTGGCCTACGGGAGAGAACCAGCCAGTTGCGTCCACCTTGAACTCACCAGATGGTCGGATTAAGGCAAACGCCGCTATCGTACCGGCTGGCTATCAAGGCGCGGTCAGCGTGTACGTCACCGACACCACCAACGTCATCCTCGACATCGATGGATACTATGCGCCGCCCGCCAGCAATACCTATCAGTTCTATCCGCTGACGCCCTGCCGCCTGGTCGACACTCGTGGTGCCGACGGCGAACTCGGCGGACCGCGCCTGCAGGCGCAAACACCGCGCGATTTTCCCCTGCTGCAAAGCACCTGCATCCCGTCTGGCCTTCAACCCCTGGCGTACTCGCTCAACTTCACGGTGGTACCTAATCCCGGCGGCCAGCCACTAGGCTATCTAACTGTCTGGCCCGTGGGTGAGCCGCAGCCAACGGTATCGACCCTGAACAATCCAACGGCAACGGTTGTCGCGAATGCCGCGATCGTTCCTGCGGGAACGAACGGCGACATCAACGTCTACGCTTACAACACTACCGATCTGTTGATCGACATCAACGGCTACTTCGCCGCGCCGGGAACGGGCGGGTTCTCCATGTATCCGGTTGCGCCGTGCCGCGTACTGGACACGCGCCAGAGCGGCGGCTCATTCGTCGACGAGAAGACTGTGAATGTGGGGGGCAGCGCCTGTGCACCGCCCAGCAATGCCGCGGCCTACATCTTCAACGCGACGGTGCTGCCGCCGGGTTCCATGCCTTATCTCACGTTGTGGCCGGATGGCTCGCAGCAGCCCGTGGTCTCGACGTTGAACGCCTACGACGGCTTCATCACGTCCAACATGGCCATCGTGCCGACGAGCAACGGTTCCATCGACGCCTACGCCTATGCTCTAACCCAGCTCATCCTCGACATCTCCGGCTACTTCGCGCCGTAGTCCAAGAGAAAACGCCCCTCAAGCAAAAGCCAGCTTGAGGGGCGCGAATGAACATCACCGAAGACGACTTCTGTGCGTCGTAAAACTTCGCCAACTTACTGAGCAACCACGAACAGGTTACCGTCATTCTGGCTGTAGACCTTTCCGTCGTCTCCAATGGAAAGCGGAGTGTAGGCGGCGCCCAGAGCCTCCTTCAAGAAGATCCTTTGTTGCCACTCGGTGAACACTCCCTTGTGGCCCTGCGGAACGGAGTAGACATGGCCGTCTTCGCTGGTGAGGTAAACCACACCATTGCTATCAATCACTGGAGCATTGACACACCATTCATATCCGTCGGGATGAAACGGATCGATGGTTGTATTTTGGAACGACCACTCCACATTCAGATTCGAATCCAGTTGCGAAACGTAATAGGGACCGGCCGGCGTCGACTGACAAATGGGATTACCGGGCAAGAAGCAGTAAGCCGCCGAGGGATAGTGATTGTCCTTGACTATGACCGAGAACGTATTGTCATGCTGATACACCGCCGCCGTGGTATCCCAACCGAAGGTGTATGCGTTGACGTAGTTACCCTGGGCATCGAAATGCATAAGATGTCCATGGCCAAAATCGTAGTTGTCGGTCACGCCGAAGACCACCGATCCATCGGGCAGCACGGTTGGCGTGGATGAGGCTTCGTCAATGATGGAAGCCGAACCGTAGGCGTTGGTCACGGGGTCGACGCCGACCTTGGTGCCGTACCGGCAAGAGTTGGGCAAAGGGGCTACGCCCTGCTTATTGATAGGCAGTAGTACGCCGCAGCCGTCCTGTAGCCGGTACTGCATCGAAGACGCCCACTTCGGCGTCAGGTCGGGATTCACCGCAATCATGTAGGTCACCTGGGAGTCGAAATGGGCGACGCTTACCGTATAGATCGTGCCATCGGGCGCGACCGCGGGTGCCACGTTGACTCCCGGGCGCTGCGAACCGCAGAGTTGCGTGGGTGGGCTGGAAACTCCCGCCGGCGGCCAGGGCAGCGTGGAGTACGGGTACATAGCAGAGAAGTTTCCCTCGCAGCCTGTCGAATTTCCGGGAGGCGCGTTCGGCACCAGGGTCGCGTAGGTCACCGTGGCGGGGGTGTCGTCAGGCGTAATCTTCACCAGAAACGCATTCGCGATGTCATTCTCCTGCCAGGGATTGCCGTTAATGTTCAACTGGAGAACGTTGTAATAGATGTTGCCACTGCTGTCGGCGGTCAGTGGGCTCGAAACGAATGTGTTGGCAGCGTTGTTCGCCCCTCCGGGGAAGGGATTGATGTGTGCTTCCGCCATTCCGGTAGTCGTGTTCACCTTCCATACCGTGCCGGCGGCGCCGGGAACATAGATGCTGCCATTGGCCAGGGCGGGATGAAACACCGGCTCCCAGCCGTCCAAACCGATGTATCCCTGGAGCAAGTCGGTGTCATTGGGTTCCGGCACCCAATCGGTGGGAAAGGTCCACAGGGTTACGGGATTGTTGCCTTGCCAGGCGTAGCCCACAACATTCCACCACTGCGAGCTCCAAGCGTTAGGTCCGCAGGGCAGGCCATAGATCCACCAACCCGCCGGAACGCATGAGTGATAGCTTCCCGTCTTTTGCATCATGTAAAAGTTATTACCGTCGATGAGAGTCGCCTGATAGTGCGCCGTCAGAACTCCCTCACCGTAAAACAGCAGGTTCTCGTCCTGTTCCTGCTGGGTGAACGGGTCGTACACGATGTCGGCAATTTTCTCGTTCAGCGGCTGGCCTGGAATGTTGACCATCCCGCTGTGCTGTGCATCCCGGCCCCACTGCGACCAGAATGCCTGGCCGCTGGCCAGGCCAGCGAGCAATAAGAGCGACATGACTGTCAGAAAAATCGTAGTGGTGAGAGATCGGCTTCTCATAGTGCCTCCAGGTTTTAGAGACGTGCGGCGCGGCGGGCGGCAATAGTACCCCAGTTTTCGGCAAAGAACAACGCCAAAGCTCAGTAGTCGTGGCATAAAAGCCACAGCCTGGGGACGAGTTGCTGGAATGCCGAGCCGTTTGCTTGGCCGTCATCTTGTCACCCGGATGGAATTCAGCTCGGGTGCTCCGCCCTTGTCGCCTTCTGTTGGCGACAGGAGCCTGCCCCGAGCGCAGCCGAGGGGTGGGCCGCGAGAGCTGGTTTTGCTCTACAATCGCGCTCAGCATGGCCTCGGCGCAGCGCACCATCTTCCACGTCGACATGGATGCCTTCTTCGTGTCGGTCGAAGAGCTGTTCGACCCGTCGTTGAAGGGCAAGCCGGTCGTGGTCGGCGGGCGTCCCAACGAGCGCGGCGTGGTATCGGCTGCGTCCTATGCCGCGCGCAAGTTCGGCGTGCATTCCGCAATGCCCTTGCGCACCGCAGCCAAGCTCTGCCCGCAGGCCATCTTCGTCGACGGACATCCCGACCGCTATCGCGATTACTCCGCCAAAGTTTACGAAGTGCTGAACCGTTTCTCACCCAAGCTGGAGATGGTTTCCATTGACGAAGCCTATGTCGACATGACCGGCACTGAGCGCCTGCACGGTCCGCCGCTGCGCGCCGCCCACGCGCTTCACCTGGCGATGAAGAACGCGACCCAGCTCAATTGCTCGATCGGGATTGGTACTTCGCGCCTGGTAGCCAAAGTTTGCTCGGACCAGGCGAAGCCCAACGGCGTGCTTTGGATTGTGCCCGGCGGTGAGGTCGACTTTCTCGCTCCGCTCGATGTGCGCAAGATCCCTGGCGTCGGCGAGGTGATGGAGAAGCGTCTCCACGAACAAGGCATCCGCAAGGTTGGCGATCTGGCGTCGCGCGACGAGCGCTGGCTGGAACGGAATTTCGGAGCGCTGGGCCTCGCACTCTCCGGCAAAGCGCGTGGCCTCGACGCGGGCGCATGGTTCGATGCCGACATCGGCGCCGACGAAGGCCCGCGCTCCATCAGCCACGAGCACACCTTCTCGCATGACACCAGCGATGCGCAACAGCTGGAATCAACCTTGGCGCGCCTGTCGGAGATGGTCTGCCGCCGCCTGCGCGAACAGAAACTGCATGCCCGCACTCTGCAATTGAAGCTGCGCGATACCGCCTTCCATACCATCACTCGCGCTCATACGTTTGAGCAGTCCACCTCGGTCGACTCCGAGGTGCTGGCCGCAATTCGTCAGCTCTTTCGCGCTAACTGGAAGGGCAATGCGATTCGCCTGTTAGGAGTTCACGCGTCGCACTTCGAACCAGAGAGCGAGCAGATCAGCCTGGTCGGGCAACGCTCGCATGAGAAGTGGAACCAGGCGCTTTCCGCCGCCGACCGCCTGCGCGAAAAGTACGGCGAGAACACCATCTCGCTCGCCACGGGGATGAAAGCCCGCTTCCGCGAACGGACCCACGAGAACCCGGCCGGCTTGCCGGGAAAGAAGAAGCCGTCGTAAACCAACGCCGTCACGCTGCAGCGTGAGGCATCGCACATCCAGATTCCCCAGAACAGAATATGCATGTAAATAGCGCGATGCTTCGCCGACCCTCTGGAGACTCCACCGTGACCGGGATCCTGATTATTGGGTATGGAAATCTGTTACGCGGTGACGACGCCGTGGGCTGTCACGCCGCACACGAACTGGAACAGCATTACCGCGACGATCCTGGGGTGGAAGTAATCGCCTGCCAGCAACTCACGCCGGAAATGGCCGATGACGTTTCCCGCTGCGGCTTCGTGCTGTTTCTCGACGCGTCGTCGGCAGAGAAGCCAGGTACGATTCGCCAAACCCGCATCTCACCTGGAAACGCACCGGGCGGCTTTACTCACCAGCTGACTCCATCCTCTCTGCTTTCGGCCGCGCAGCAGCTCTACGGCGATACGCCGGAAGCGGTCTGCATTACGCTCGAGGGCTGGTCATTCGAAGTTGGCAATAGACTCTCCGGCGGCGCAAGACTTCGCTTGCCGGAATTCGTTCGTCAGGCACAGGAGGTGGTGGGAAATTATCGTCCGCAAAAGTCGCGGGCAGAAAAGATTCTGCAACCGCAATAGTTTTCTTAGAAAGATTGGCCGAAGTGCCGCAGGGGCAAAAGCCGATTCAACATCAGGCTTTTGCGGACGGCCTGAAGCCGTCCCCTTCAAAGAGCTGGTTAGGCGCCGACCAATTTCTCCAACACGGACTTGTTGCGAATGGTGAGAGTGGAACCTTTGAGGACGGCGACTTGGCGCTTGCGGAAGTCTGCCAGGACGCGCGTCACCGTTTCGCGTGACGTGCCGATGATCTGTGCGATCTCTTCATGCGTCAGAGCCAACTTTACCTTGGGTTCCGTCTGATCGTGACTGGTTGCAGTCCACTCCAGCAGCAGGCGGGCCAGGCGCTCCGGAGCGGAATGCGAAAGCCCCAGGCTGCGTATTTGCTGATAGGCGCTCTGGCAATCCTTGCTCAGGTGTTGCGCGGCCTTCAGGCACGCATCGCCATGTTTTTGCAGGAAGTTCAGGAAGTCGTCACGCTTGACGAAATTCAGCTGGCAGGGCTGGCCGGTCTCCGCCGTGATCTCGTAGGGTGTGCCGGAAACCGTTGCGTGCATACCCAACACTTCGCCGGGTTGCGCGATTTTCAGGATGAGGGTCTTGCCTTCGGCGGAGGTGGTGGAGAGCTTCACCCGCCCTTTGCACAGCATGTAGATTCCGCGCGGCGACTGACCTTCCACAAACAGCACCGCGCCCGCCGGATAGGCGGCCGAGTACTTGATCCGGTCGAACGCTTCCAGAGCGGTCTTGGGAAGAGAGCAGAAGAAACTATCGCTACGGAGTTTACAAATTACACAATTTTCTACCAGCTCAAAGCCGTAAGGTGATCCCACGTGCCCTCCGACGTTACTTACTATGCTATCACTTTGGGCATCTTTCACATCCCCTATAAGTAGGATTCCCAGTTATTGTCCCGGCTGGCAACATTGACCTGCGGGATACCCGTTTTTGGATTCGGAGCGGGCCGGAGATTCGATGGGAGCAGGGCGGGCAATCGCGGGTGACGACCAGACGTCTGGTGACGCAGGTCACATGCGCCCGTATCTCGGGTCACAGACCTCCGCCCGTGGCGCGAAGGACAATCTCGTCCACAACGGCTCAAAAAAAGGCGGGAAGCGAGGTCTTAGACTTCACCCTGTCGGGCTTGGCTAACGAACGCTCGTTCTAGAGCCGGGCAGTCAGAATTCAAGTTCTGGCTGGCGAAAGCGCCCGTCGGGAGAAAGCTTGACCACTCTCCTCTACCCCATATCGCTTCCCGCCAACGGTTCTGTACCCGGCCCGGTCCTGCCCAGACCAGGCTGAAGGATTTGGTAGCTCGAAACTGTGGGAGGTCAACTCGCCGATAGACAGCCGGGCCACGGGCAATTTCTGCAAAGCCTTAGCACGCGGACAGCGGAATCATTCCAGGCCCTTAATTCCTTGATGGATCATCAGAGCGTAGCGCTCATCTCTCGGCGCTCGCTAAAGGAGATAGGAAATGGCGATAGCAGCAACGCAATCGGCCGGATCGATTGAAGTCGGCAGCACCGGCTTGAACCGCTGGTGGCGTGTCGTGGGCGGGATGATGATGAACCTCGCCTTGGGCACCCTTTACGCATGGAGCGTGTTCGTGGCTCCGCTGGAGAAGGAGTTTCATTGGAAGCGCGCCGATACCTCGACGATCTTCACCATCGCGGTGGTGGTGTTCGCTCTCACCTTTATCGTTGCCGGGCGGCTGCA
>JBEKXQ010000144.1:0-9866 GCA_049511915.1 Candidatus Korobacteraceae bacterium | reverse complement strand
CAAGAATCGGTCGAAGCGCAGTAGTTGCCGTTCTTGGGTGATATAGCGAAGACCCAAAGACCGCATAAGCAAAACATGACTTCGCATCAGCGGCCCGAGATGACTAGCGAAGCGTGGGGCAGAGGGATAACAGCAAGATTCTTTTCATCGTAGTTTTCCTTCGCGGTGTCCGCGTTTGAGCTTTTCTAGCTGCTCGATCAAGTGCTGATACGCCGTGGCAGTTTGAACAACTACCTCGGCCTTTCCGTTGACCGTCAGCAGTTCTGGGCGGCCCGTTCGCTTGAGTCTCCTGAGGTGGGCCTTAGTGTTCCGTGCGAAATCTGTGAGCGACCCAATGTCTTCCGGTCTGATCATGGCGGTTGTCTCCGGCGATTCGTGCACCACTGCTCCGCTGTGAATCACGTGTGAATTAGCTTTTGTGGAGAAGCGTATGGCACTAGCTTTCAAGTTGGCTATTCACTTTCGGCAAAAATGAACAAAATCTCTCTACACCAAAGTGGCGTACCTGCGTAATCACAATGAATTAACTGGGACGCTATAGCGGTAGTTGTGCTTACGACAACTGATGAAGGGTCTCGGACGGGAGTTCACCAAAGAGGTAGCGGTAGTCTCGCGCGAAGCGGCCTAACTGCCAAACCCCGAACTGCGTGGCGATCTCGGTGACGGTCGCCCTAGAAGGGTCAGCGGCTTTGAGCGCTCTCCGAACCTGGTGAAGTGTTCTCCGGTTCAGATATCGCACCGGTGCTACGCCAACGTATTGCTGAAACGCATCACGAAGCGTTCTCTCGGAGACACCAGCCGCGGCGGCAAGTTCTTCGACAGAAAGATACTCACCTTCGTGCTGGTCGACAAAATCCATAGACCTGCGAATGATCTGTCCTCGCGGAACGGTATGCCGGCCAAGCGTGGGTTCGACTTGGTGCGGCACGGCAAGCAGGTCGCGAATTTCTGGAACCAGCTTCTGCTCCGTTGCCAGTTGGGCCGCGGCTGATTCGAAGTCGGTAGCCGCACGCTGGACCGCCTCATTGAACTGTCCAATGACCGACCGAAATCTCTGAATCCTCGGGAGCGGTACGTGAACAAAACCATGCATAAACGGAACGGGCGTCGTCGCTTCTCCGCCGGCAAGCGTCTCATACGGAACATAGACAGAGAACCACGGCCTCGAGGAATCGTTGGCGATGCAGAATTCGTCGCCGGTCTGATTGATCATCAGAGAAGATTCGTCGAGTCGATGCCCATTGCCCGATACTCCCATCGGACTTTCGGTTGGGATAAAAATCGAAATGCCACCCGGCTTGGCGGCTCCCTCGACCACCACACTGGAGCCTGCGCGTCCCCATTGAACGCTCAACGTGTTGACAACCAGTTGGGTCATCACCCAGTTTTCGCGTCTGCGCCCAAGAATCATCCCCCGCAAATCAGAGTGCAGATTAGCGGCGAAGAACGCTTCGAACGTAGAAAAGGTTCGAGTGGGCATGGGGGCGTTTCCTGCTGTTGATCGGGGCCCGAAACTAAAACCGTATCACTGGGCTTCACAGCCTTCTGTGACCAGCATCACAAGTGCGTGGCGCGGAGTCTTTGGCAACGGGGGCTACTCAGGTTGCCCGAGGCGCGGGAAGTCGCCAGTTGATGCAAAATCGCCATCACATGACTACAGGATTGGCCGTACCCCTTAGAACCCTCAGGAGCCGAGTCTCCCCCGAGTCACGGCCAACCTTGAATGTCTCCGGAGGCGGACACTGAATTGCGCCGGCGCTTTTCAGTCGGCAATGCGCAAGATTCCCCGAAAGTCTGGTCGCGGGACATCTGCCGCTAACAGTCACTGAGATTTCTCCCGAGCATCGTCACATTGCCATGACTTCCGTTGCAACTAGCACACGGCCGCAGTTTGGATGTTCGCAGATCCGGTGCACATTCTCTTTGCAACCGGGATCGACAGCCGCGTGCATTTAATGCGCATCCTTACGCAGCACTGTGCGCACGGCGCTGCAGACTGATCACACAGTTCGAATCTCAAACGAGCCGTGCACCGTGCCACTCGTCTTGCACGAACCCGTGCGCACGCTTCGGCTACAACCAGCGCGTGAGTGACAACAACTGGCAACGGATGTCCCCACCCACGCTGGTGGATCAGTCCACAACACACCGCCACGCCGCTCGAACGATAGCCGTGTACATTCATCGCTCAAACGGAACCACTGCTGTGCGCGCGGCCCGCGCTTACCGCCGCGCCGCCTTGTGCAACTAGCGAGCGCACAATTGCCGGAGATCCAAAACAAAACGAGCGCACAACACAAGCCAAAGACTGCGTACCGTGGCTGCACACAACGCGTCGCAATTGCGCGGCGCGAGGGTCGCAACTTGTCCGTCGTTTTTCGCACAAAGTCGGCAGACGTCAGGGGGTAGTCGTCCGCTAAGATATTCATCCCATGGGGGTTGTCACTTACGCCGACACCGCTATGGTACGAAATGACACGCCTTTGGCCGGGCAATCTGTTTGATCTGTCGGGTCGGCGGGAATTTTCAGCGGGTTCGCAGGACGTCTTCTAGGGTTACGATGGCTCCCGGGCGAACAGTCCGCAGTGGTGTGTCAAGGCGACTGTCGAGGAAATCCCGCAGGAGACCAAAGTATATTGCGCGTCTGGAACCCTCGAAGGACCGAACCAAGAACGACAGCAGGTCGTGGCTGGGAGCCAGATACAGGAAGCGGTCAACCAGCTTTTCGCCGTCAATCTCGGAGCTGATGCGCAGGTAGTCTTTCCGGGTCTTCGGCGAACGTTCGTATTCCAGCGCAAATTTCCGCTCGGTTCCGGCCACCCTTACGGTCACCACCGCGTCGTAGTCCTTGCAGTAGCACACGCTGGTCAGTTCGTTTTGAGAACGGATCTCCGTGTCTGAGATCCAATCGACCAGAATGGCAGAACGCTTCAGGGCCAAATGGATCTCGTTCAGGTCGATCGCGTGGTACACGGATCTTGGGAGCTTTCCATCTTTGGTGCGTGGTGTCGGACTGGTGTAGCACTCGCCTAACCCGATGACCTCTAACGCGCCCATGCCGGAAATGGAGTACACGTATCCGTCCGTCTTGAACGGAACGTCATCCCGGACGAGGTAGTTATGCTTCACGAGGCGAAGGACACGGTTGTTAAACGAGTGTCGGGACCAAGTGCGGTACTCCAGCCGCATAAAGTCGTAGAGTTGCCGGTGAGTGACGAACGTTGATCGCAGCACTCGTCGCAAGAGCGGATAATCCTGAGTTGGACTGAGAGCAATCGAACCTTTCCAATACCGCATGCCGTCTTCTCCTAACTGTCCCGGTACAAGGACGAACCGCGCAAGCCAAAGTTGAAACCTTGCTACTCGCCTTTGAGTCGCTGGTTCTTCTGGCGTTCTGCGTACAGTTGCTCTTGCAGGTTGTTGATGTGCCGGATTACCGCCGGGTCGGAATTGCGCAGCTCGCCCGATTGGCCGGTACCGACGGTTGCACCGGGCTTAGAACTTACGCCGTCTAAACGCAAAGACATTTGAGCAAGGGTTCGCGCATTCGTCGCCAGTTCCGCTTTCGCTTTGTCTCTCTCCTGCATATAGAGGTCTCGCTCTTCGGCGGCGCGCTTTAACTTTGTTTTCAGTTCCTCCGTATCCGGATCGGCCGCAGGCAAAGCACGCCCCCCTGCTTCGGACCCGAATGCCCGATTGCAGCGTTCAATGTGCTGGTTGTATTTCTGGATCGCCTTCTCAGCGACCTCCCGCGAATAGAGATCGTGGTTGTACAGGTCCGTCATCATCTCCGCCGTGATCCACATGGCGCGACGGTGGTCGATCCATTGCTTGGTGTACAGCATGGCCATGACCAGCAGCGCAATCGTCGTGCCCAAGCTGTACTTGAAGTACGGGTTTCGCACGCTCGCATCCAGAAACACCTGTCGGCGTTCTTCGATCCACGCACCGTAATTGAAATTGCTTGGATTGAACTGCTTGAGCAGGAACTCGTACCAGGTGTCACGACGCTGGTACATCGGCCGCGCCGGCGGAGCTTGACGTTGCCCCTGGGGTTGCGCCTGTCGTTGCCCGTGCGGCACCGCGTGGGATTGCGGCCGTTGCTGCGCCGTCACGGGAACGAAACTCATCAGCCCCACCAATGCGAGGATGACTACTGCGAGCGTTCTCTTCTTTTGCATATCGACTTTCCTTGTCCACGACGATCAAGACTGTTCGTTGCCAGTCTGTAAAAGCGTTTCGTGCCCAACTGCTACATCTGTCTCAGCCATTGCGCGACTGCTCGTGGGTCAAAGCGGACGGCCGTGCCGACTCGAAAACTGGGAAGCTTGTGGGCTTTCGCGAGTTTGTAAATCGTCACCTGGCTCACCTGCAGCAACTGCGCCAGGGTCTTTGCGGTGAGCGCGTGCACCATGTTTTCAAGTTGTTCGGGAAGAGATCGTGGAAAGTCGGCGCCAATGTCCAATCTCCGGACGTTTAGCTTTCGCCCGCCAACCCCGTTCCCGGCTGGAAGATGTGGACGCCCCACATCTAAAGCCCGTGCCGAATTGTGGTTAGTTTCGTAATCTTGCATTGCGGTCTTAGCTGCGTTTGAGCTTCCTCCTTATTAGTAGAGTTCCGTCGCGGCAACCGTCACCCGAGCCGTCGCCGGTAGAACTGTTTGTGTTCTCCTGTCGCCAGGGGTATCCATCCCGGTCTGCGCCAATTCCGAGCCGACCCTATGAGCAATGAATTCAGCTCCTACGGGCGAACGCAAAAAAAGCGCCTTTCCAGCGCTCTTGTTACCTTCGAATCGAGTATTAGTCAAACGGACGGGTCAGGTCCGGAGCCGCGGCAGTGGGGACTTTCAGGTGAATTTGACCGAAAGTTACCAGAGCGGACGATAGGATTTTGCCGAGCGTGTTCTCGATGCAGGTTTCTGGCACTCGATTTGTGATGTTCGGCGGCTGGAATCTGGTGTCAGCAGCGTGAAAAGGTTTATTTCACCGATTACACTTTGGCTGTGCAACAGAATGAGTCTCGGCCCCGGAAGCCAGTCGCCTGCTGGCAGCCTGCGGGCCGAGCTGTCATTACTGGGCGTCGTTCGCGAGAGGCTCGCAAGATTTATTTCACCAATCGCACTTTGTGTAGGACAAGGGTCTCTTGGCTTTTGACACCGGACGCCGGCATCTGTTGCCAATGGTCCCTTGGGGTTCCGTCGTCACATTTATTTCACCAGCCGCACTTTGTCTGGGAACAAGGGTCTCTTCGCTTTTAACCCCGGAAGGGGCCAACTCTTGCCAAATGGCCCTTGCAGCGCCGTCGCCAACTTTATTTCACCAATCACACTTTGACTGGGATTTGGAGCGCTTTTCTGTTCCAGACGTCAGACGCCATTGTCCGACCCGAATGCCGGCGTGTCGATACTGGGCGTTGTCCTCAGGTGCCCCGTTAGATCCGAGATATTTGGTATCCGGCAATTGATTAAAGATTATTATTATCAGTGACTTACGGTGCTGTCGTGAAATGCGACCGGCAAAGCACCCCTGCTGTCACTTGCGGCGGCTGGGTTCCGTTCCTGAAGGAACTTGCCCGTAGCGGCCATACGATGAGCTTGGACATCTACGTATTGCTCAGTGCCAGAGATCGAGAACGCGACTCGATTGACCGGGATTGTATTTCTGTATCCTGGTTTACGGTTGTGGCGTTTTGTACACCTTGGGTATGCACAAAAGATGATTTATAAACTAGCCCTTAGTTTAGATTTGTGCTATTTTGTCAACCGTGGGTGTACAACATCAAGACAAGCTAAACTGGCTGCAGCGGGCACTGCCCGAGGGTCTGGTCGCCGACTCTGTCTGGCTGGAAAAGCACGGCTATTCCAGAAGCTTGCGGCAGAAATATGTCGCCCATGGCTGGCTCAACCAAATGGCACGCGGTGTTTATCGCAGGCCTGTCCCGAAGCCGCCAGCCAACGCTGGCCATGAAGCCTTGAGGTGGGAGCCCGTGGTGATCTCCCTTCAGACACTTTTGGATTGTCCGTTCACTGTTGGCGGCCGGACGGCTCTGGAACTACAGGGATTCGCGCATTATCTGTCGTCCTCTAGACACCACAGAGAAGTCCACCTCTACGGTACCGGGAAACCGCCGGGATGGGTGTTCAAGCTGGAGCTAGATAACCCGTTCGTCTTTCACAACGCCGAAAAGCTCTTCAAAACCGAAACAGGGCTTCCGCGCAGGAACGAAATCCGGAGCGATTCCGGCGGCGATCTTCTGAAAAGCAGCTACATTCAGCAACCGTGGGGTCAATGGGAATGGCCACTGACCGTGTCGTCGCCGGAGCGAGCGATTCTCGAACTGCTCGACGAGGTTCCGGAGCGTGAGACCTTTCATCAGACGGACGTTCTGATGGAGGGTCTCCGCAATCTCAGTCCGCGGCGACTTGAAACGTTGCTTGTCGCCTGCCGCAACGTGAAAGTGAAGCGCCTGTTCCTGTGGTTCGCCGAGCGGCACCAGCACGCCTGGCTGAAGAAGCTGAACCGGAAAGATATCGACCTCGGGAGCGGAAAACGAATGCTCGTGCGAGGCGGCAAGCTGGACCCGACCTTCAACATCACTGTTCCGGAGTCCATCGATGGCGGTGAATGAAGCCTATCGGAGACAGGTGGCTCGGCTCGATATCTCAGTCGAGTACAAGCCGGGGGTTCGAGGGAATGGTCAACGAACTGGTGACGCTCGATGAACTTCTGCGTGCGCGTGAGGATCTCCTTGACGAAATTGTCGGAAAAGCACTGGCGCTCCTTGATTTCGGTCAAATACGGCGAGCCAGACACCACGAATTTGCTACTGCTTGACTTCGTTTTTTATTCGCCCTACAGGCGCACCGACGCTTCCATGTTAGCATAAATATATGATGTATTATAATATCAAATTATCATATTGTATGGCAGCGAAACGGCAACATTATAGTACGCTCTAGCAGCGGGCCGTGCTTAACCCGACATTGCGCATAGAAGTACTATAATCGCTGATTACAGTGAAATTCAAGCTCAGACGGCTTAATTATATGACCGAAAGTGTATTTGAACGACAATTCAAGGACCGCTTGGAATCGGGCAAGCTGACGCCTGCGGGAGTCCGCGCTCGGACCATCACCTTGCATCCGCTGTTCGAGAATCCGGACTCGCGATCCGAAGTGGACGCAGTTGTGGAATTCTCGTTTGACCACCTCCCCAACAGGGTCGTTAAGGCCGTAATTGAATTCAAGACGCGCCTGACTCCCATGGTGCTAGAAGGAGCGATTCATCAGATACTTCGATACCGCAACGAGCTTCGAAAGACGGACCGGTCCGAGGACATTTACCCGATGTTGGCGGCTCCCTACGTGTCCGAATCAGTCCAACAGAGATGTAAGGAAGTCGGGGTCGGCTATATAGACCTGAACGGGACATTCGCGATCATTCACAAGGACGTATATGTTGATGTCGTTCGACCCGCGACTGAGTTCAAGAACCCACAAGGCATCAAGAACATCTTCTCCGGGAGATCGCGGCGAGTGATCAGGGTTATGCTTGCCCACCCGTACATTCCGTTTAAGCTTTCCGATCTTGCATCGAAGGCCGCTGTCAGCGTGGGCCAGGTTTATCAGGTAACAAATCGTCTTCAGGAGCAGGGCTATCTGGAGCGCACACCTCAGGGACGACACATTGTCCGTCCTCGTAAACTGCTCAGAGATTTCGCACAACAACTGAAGTCCGACTACGTCACGAACCGCAAAGTCGTGCAAGCATTCTCAGAGCTTCCGCCCAAGAACGTCACTGATTCCGTAACCGAGCTGTGTGTTCGACGCGGCATTCAATTCGCGTTCACGTTAGCCAGCGGTCTGGAACCGAACGAACGCAATGTGCGGCAGGAGCTAACTGCTGTATACGTTGATGTTCCAGCGGCAGAGTTGCAAGTTGATCTTCGACTCGAAATGGTTGGGCGGGGCGCTAACGTGATCATTATGACGCCGCCAGAAGCGGACAACACAACGGCAGGTGGAGTGTTTTATGATCGGCGGACCTTGTCCAATGGGCTGGTCGGCGTGAATCCCGTTCAACTCTACATTGACTTCGCAATACAAGGCGGCAGAGGGGAGGAACAAGCCGAATTCCTTTTGGAGCACTCCCTAGGATTTCCCGAATGACAATTCACTCGATCGATGTAACGAAGGATCTGCCCGAAAGCCGAGAGCGTGCGGTGCTGCTTGAGATGCTCAAAGTCGTGCCATTGCTCAAGGCCGAGGGAGTCGACGCTGTCATTTGCGGCGGGTGGGTTCCGTTTCTGAAAGAACTTGCACGCAACTGCCGGAGCGACCATACGATGAGTTTGGACATCGATGTATTGCTCAGAGCGAGGGCTCGAGAACGCGACTCGATTGACCGGCTCAAGTATCTGCTTTCCGACCCACTCAATTTCGAACGAAGTAGCAGCACTTCGTTCCGCTATGAAAAGAGCGTCGATGGCAATCTGGTGGAACTCGACCTGCTTGCAGACCTGCCTCGTGCAAGAGAAGACGAGTCTGTGCTCAGGGTTTACGGCTCAACGACTTCACTGGATTTGTGCCTTGTAGACGGCGCAGAGAATCTGGATGATCATGTCGAGACAATCCAAATTTCCTTCCGGGACGCTGAGAAGGTTGAAACGTTCGAAGTGAGTGTCCCCGACTGCGTCGGTTTCCTCATGCTGAAAACCGAAGTCTGCAGATATCGCGAAAAAACGAAGGACCCCTACGACATCTACTACTACTGCCGATACTCAGAGGACACAACTGTCGTCAGGCAAACCCTTGCTCAGTTCATGGACCAGCCCGCGATACAGAAGACAGTCGCTTCGCTTCGTAAGATGTTTTCGCACGAGGACTCGAAATGGGTCGAGATGATCCTCGATCATATGGAAATCGTAGAACTCGATGATCGCGATCAGGAAGCCCGTATGGTCGCTCGGACCATGGGTCGAGTCTTCGAAGGTCTGATCAAGTAGCGACGATCACGGAACTCGCAGCGGCTTATTGAACTGGGTGGAGTGACGGTGATCGCTCGGGAGCCTGGACAGAGAACAACCGATTCCGCTGGCCTGCTTTGAGGTGATCGCTGTTGACCAACTTTGAAGCAACGACCGAGGGTATGTCCGGTCATCGATTCGCATCGCTATTCTCAAACAGACTCCGACAGTTGATCCGGATTGCTCCTAACCAAACATCGCGTTGACCTTTTCTCGCACGGCCTGGCTTCGGTTTGGCTTCAGGTAGCGCATGGTGCTTTCCATGTCGGAATGCCCCATCCAAAGCTGCACCGTTCGCAGATCCACGCCGCCCCAGAGCGCCCAGGTGGCAAACGTTGCGCGGAACTTGTGCAGCCAGAAGTCGTCGGGATTCAGCTTAGCGCGCTGTGCGACCATTTTGCAGGCATCAAGGAAGTCCAGCTTTGGTTTCCCGCCGGCTGTCGAGAACAAGAGAGAACTGCCCGGGTCGCTGTTGGTTTTCCATTTCTTCAGTGCCTTTACAAGCTTGTTCGGGATGGGAATCTCGCGGCCTTTGTAGGCTTTTGGCGAGAAGCCGTACTCGCGTTTATAGCGGACAGCTACGACTCCACGGTTGAGGTTAAGATCGGGCCACGTGGTGTGCATGACTTCCTGCTCCCGCATGCCGGTCATCAGAAAGAACTCAAACCACAGCCGCTCGTCCTCATCGCATGCAGCAAAGAATTTGTCGAGGTCTTCGCGCTCGTAGATTTCAGGTTCGTCCTCAACGTAACGGGGCCAGTCGTTCTTGCTGGCCAGGCCGCCAATCCGATTGGCCTTAAGAAAGGACATCACATTTTCGAACTTGTTGTAGACGGTGCGCG
>JBEKXQ010000143.1:0-9941 GCA_049511915.1 Candidatus Korobacteraceae bacterium | reverse complement strand
CCACCCGAACGGGCGAGTCGGAGGGACCAAAATAGCTTGCGGGAATGAAGGAACCGCTCTGAATCTTCCCTGCGGAGCTATTGCCTGGCCTAATGGCAGCGGTTGTTCAGAGGTTCCTTAGGTCCGGACGTGCGGTTCACCCGAGCGACTGCCTGGAGCAAGTCATGGGCAATGACTTTTCGGTCGAGGTATAGAACTTGTTCCACGGGAGCATCGAAGCCAGTCAGCAGCATGTTGTTGACGATCAGGATCGACAGAGGGTCGGTTTTGTCAGTCTTCTCCAAGGCCAACTTTCGCTTGAATCGCTTGATCCGATCTTCCTGTTTAGATTTATCGGACCATTCCCGCCAACCTTCAGGGTCGTTATGGTCCTCAGAGAAGACAGCAGCGACTTCCATTGCTCTGAGTTTTTCTAATTGAGCATAGGTGCCCGCCAGAAACCGCGTCTTAGCGTCAAGTTGGGTAATCTCGTCCTCGGGAAGAGCTAGCGTGGCGGCAGGTAACGCCTCCAGTTCTGCAACCAGCTCGGCGCGGGCCTTCTCCAGCTTTTCCAAGTAGGTCATAGCTGCTTCGCGGCTGGTAGCTACAACTTGCGCCTTAAAGCCTTCGGGCAGTACCACGCTGGCATAGTGCCGGATCATGTCTCGGGCCTTTTGCTCGATCAGCATGGGAGCTGCAAGCACATCCCCCTCAGTGGCATACTTTGCCTTGATCACGGCCAGTTCGTCGCGCGAGTAATCGCGGAACATGTCCTCGAAGAGCTGGTCTAAGCCGGGCTTATCCTGTACAAGACCGTCGGCGGTTCGCCCTTCGTAGAGGATTGGCACCGTCGCCCCGTCCAGTTCGGCATCTTGCAGCAGGTATTTGTCAATAAAGTCGCCGAATACCTCACGGGTTTGCTTCTTCTCGTGGCTCAGGATAGGCGTGCCCGTGAAGCCAATGATGGCAGCGTTAGGCAAGGCCTTACGAAGATTGCGGTGCAGGTCGCGGGAGTGGGAGCGGTGGGCTTCGTCAACTAGTATTAGAATTTCGTCCGATCGTTTGAGCTCAGGAAACTCTTCGAAGTGGATGCTTTCCTCAAAAGTGATCTTCTTCTCGACTACCGGCTCGTGCACACCGGGCTTCTTCTCCTTGCGGACGATCGTCATCGCGACTTTCTCGGCGGCGTTGCGTTTGGTCACGTCCTGGTACTTCTGCAACATCGCGAACACGATGTCTGGCGTGACCTCTGACAAGATGCGTTGTGTCCGCCGCGTTGGCGACTCCCGCTGCATGACATCCTGATCGTTTGGACGCAGCGTTTCGCCCGAAAGCCGCGCCGTCTCTCGCATCTGTCCTTCAAGGTCGGTTCTGTCGGTGACAACCACGACCTTAAAGCGGTTCAGGCGCTGCATCATGCGCATCTTGCGGACCAGGAAAACCATGCTGAGGCTCTTGCCTGAGCCTTGCGTGTGCCAGATGATGCCGCCACGTTCGTCGCGGGTCGCCCCATTCGCCCTACTGGTGCCTTCCTGAAGACACACCGTCGCCTTGTGAACGGCACGGAACTGCTGGTAACGCGCCACTACCTTCCGCTTCTTTCCGTCCACCTCTTGGAAAACGGTAAAGTTGCGGACGAGATCCAGCAGATGAGACGGCCGCAGCATGCCTGCGACTAGGAGGTGCTGGCTCTGCAGGAGGGGACCACCGGAGGGTGTGTTGTTCGATGCACTGTCACGCATCACTGCGGGCTTCTGTTCGGGTAGCCTTCCCATCAGGGTCGACGAATGGAGACATGACGGTGAGCTCATCGGCTGCGCCGATAATCGAACTGATCTCGTCCACAATTGGAGTTGCGACGGAGTGGACTAGCTTAAGGGCTGCGTTGCTTGGCGCACGTTGGGCAACCGCTTTTGCGCGTAATCGGAATATCTCTATCCACGCACGGTCGGCACATTGAAGCTGGTCAGTTCCCCTGCTTTCCAGCGCGGAAAGGAAGTCCGCAAAATCTGTGAATATTGCTGGCGTTTTCTGACTGCTAAAAACCTCTATCACTTCCAAATTGCGACCAAACCCGCCGAACGTAAGATTTCCGCTTCCAACGACGAGCGCATCCTCTTTTTCTCCAGCAAGGTATGTGCACTTTGGATGGAATACGCCGTCGGGTAAGCGGAGCGGAACCAATCGGTAGTCTTGGCCGACAGCAGTAGACTTGCGTTCAATCAAGGAATTTTTGTAACCGTTTACGTCAGCAATGATCCAGGTTTGCTGGCAGCCGCCCTGCCGAAGGGCGCGTAGGACGATCGACTCAAAAAAGCTGAGGCTGAGCGCGTACGTAGTGAACAGCACCTTTTGCCACCGCGCACTTTCTATGACATCGAGGAGTGTAGGCATGAATTGTTGCTCGGCGGCACTTCGCAGTCGCGACGCCACCACCATTTCCACTGGTGCAGATCTGAAGGGTCGGGAGCCATCAGTTCTTGACGGTCATGACATCCGAATTAATGGCTTCCTTGCCGGAAACGCCTTCCAATCCGGCCAGGATGCCTCGGTATTCATTCTTATGGCAGCACACAGTATCCTGCTTGTGGAGAGACATGCTTGGTGTCGGCCATCACCCGGTGTTGTGACAGTACGGGCGTCTAGCCAGCGCAGAGCCGTCCGCTGCGATCCCGTCGCCCTTACGCAGTACTGCACTGAGGTGGAACAACTGCTACTGGAAGGGCGCGACCGAGCTTCTTCGAGCGCACCATTTTCTCGTGCTCAAGCAGCAAGAGCAGCTCGGCAATTTCGTGCGCTGTTGCTTGAGCTCGGGGGCAACAGTAGCACTTAGCCGTGGAGCGGCTAAAAGTCCCCCGAGAGTCGCTCCTCGGTAGCGCTGCCAATCGCAATTCGGCAGGCTTCGAGCGCAGCCGGGACTCCGATACTGCTGGATAGCCCAAAGTGCACCACTTTCGCAGCAGAATTGCCATTTTCAGCCCGAACTTCGTCATTTCGCCGTCCCGCAGCCGCGACAAATGGCCCACGTTTGCGCACACGTGCCCCACGTCGCGCCCGTTGCCCCGGGTAGGCGTTACCCTCAACCCATTGATTTTGAGGCGGTTATATCGCAAATGTGGCCAAACTTCGCTCTCAGTTTCGGCCCAAGACTGACAAACGCCCCGTACCACGCCCGCTCTCGATAACTCTTCGCCGAGCCTTCCGGCTCGCTCGCGCAGCCACAGAAGGAGTGCCGTCTTCGTCCGCTAGCCGGTGCTGTTCTACTATCGAGAACTCGGTTTCACGAGTGATGCAGAACTCGTGGCCGATGGACCTAATCCTCGATCTATTAGCGCCCTCTCACCATCTAGCGCGAGTATTTCTTAACGGCGGGTAGCGGGCCTGGCGTTGCGCGAGCGCCTCGATTGTGCTGATTGGGAACCAGTTCGTCAGTGGATGGCAAAAGAACGAAATACGGTTTGTGCTTCTGTGCTTCTAGTGCCGGTCGTTACGCCCGCTTATGGTCGTTTCGTGCCCGTTGAGTTATTGCTCACCGTCTTCGGCACGCCGGTTTCAATGCAAAATCTCGTAATTGGCTGGCTTGAGTTGCCCAGTGAACACGATCCACACGCATAACGCGCCTAACGGTATCCAGGCCACCATTCCAGCAGGCGAGAGAAAGAGTGAATTGTTTCCGCCACCGAATAGCAGAATGAAGACGCCGCCCCCGATCACGTTTGTCGCGGAGTGGGCAAGACTCGATGACCAAATGCTCCCGGTCTTCGAATTTAGCCATCCAAAAATGATCGAAAGGAATATCCCAGTGACGGGGAAGACCAGCAGGCTGCCTATCAGCGGATGATCGGGATAGTTAAACCCACGAAGAGTCAGGGGATAGTGCCAGACGGCCCAAATTATACCGGTAACGACAGCACTCAGGACAGGACCGTCGGGGAATAGCCGTAGTTGTAGATAGCCACGCCAGCCGAATTCCTCGCCGAAGTTTATCGGCACCGCAAAGAACACGCCGAACAGCCACGCCCCAATGAGCAGCACAGGATACCTCAGTCTGCTTGCTGGAACTCCAGCTTGCATCAGGTAGCTGATCCCGCGTGCAAACGAGAAATCTGCTTTACCAAGTCCAAGAAGCGGCGCGAGGACGACGATGCATCCCACCACCACCAGCGGTAAAAGCCAAGCCACGACATAGTATCGCCACTTCCGCAAGTTGAGCCGCAGGCCAGCGTCGGCGAACCCCTCGCGAGTAACCCATTTCCGAACGATAAAGGCAGCAATCGCAGGAGCAAAAGCGGCAGGGAATGAAGCGATCTTAAATAGGCGGTTATGCATCGAGAAACCGAGCCAAAAAAAGATCTCCCAATTGGCCCAGGCTAGCCCGAACGCAATCAGCAAAAACGCGATAACGCCTTTTCTATTCTTCATGGGCTCCGCCGTTTCGATGATGGAGTTGGACCGATCACTTCTGCTTCTGCAAATCGTTCGGTTCTATGACCGCCGGAACGTATTCAATCCTTCAAAAGCCTATGTCCAACCCCGAGGTTGACTGCTTAACGCTGACGCAGCAGCCATCCTGGAATTGGATAACGACTGACAGACGCGGAGTTACGTCCACTCTCGCGCGGGTACCATCTGCAAACTCGTACTGAGTCCAGCCGGTGATCATTCGAGCAGCTCCTCCATCGAACCAGAAATCGAATAATCCGGTTAAGTCATCCGGTACCGGCTTTTCGCGCCTGTTGGGGGGTGTCGCAATGCACAGCAAGATTCTCCCGACGGCACCCGGATCAACATAGCGTTCAAATTGCTCATCGAGGCTCATCTCGGTACCTTCCGTGTCTTCTCATTAAGTGACACCGCTTTTTCAGATGGAGTGTTAGTTTTCGCTCGATCATACAACCACGTACTCAGAGTTCCAGAAAGGAAATATGGGATTAGCTGGAACCTGCATTGCGGCGGATGTGCCGACCTTCGCCTCACTGAATCTTCCTACTTCCGCTATCCGGCATCAGCTCGCGCACCCGCCTCTTGATCTCCGCGCGCGGCGTCTCCCGCTCTTCTTCGTCCGGCACTCCGGGGATGTGCACGTTCGGGTCGGGCATGCGATAGGTCGCCGCCTTCTCCAGGAAGGAAGCCATGATCAGCTTCAAAGACTTGTTGCCGTACGGGTCGTCGTGCGCCTCGCCGTTACCCGGCTGGTTCTGTCCATCGACTCCGCCGCCGATGGCTTTGCCGTCCAGCGTGTCGACTCCGCTCAGCCCCGCGAGAATCATCTGCAACGCTTGGTCACTCGCATTGGGATTCAGAATCTCATCTTTGACAAACTCCAACCAGCCCCGAATGCAATGGGGATCGGCGCGTGGGCCGGGCGGGTGGCAAGCCGTAGAAAGCCCGCTTAAGCGGTTGCCTTACTCACCGTGAGTGTGAGACGCACCCGCGATCAGGACAGCCACCAGCGCGAGAGCCAAAGGGCCGGACGGCTCGGCCATGGTGCCGACAACCTGGAACATCAGGCGCCCCGGATGGTGCTGGGATCTAAACGGCGCGTTTTCGCTGGCGATGTTAGCAATCCACCTGCTTAGCTTAAGAGGGGCTGGCCGAAATGGGAGAAATTCGAAGGTTGACTTGTTTCACCTCGGGTGTACACTATTAGTGCGTGCCAATGCGAAAAGAACAAATCACTGTCTGGATATGTGGCCAATGTGGTCACGAGTGGCAGTCTAGGAATGGTGAGAAGCCACTACGCTGCGGCAAGTGCAAAAGTCCGTATTGGGACAGGAACAGGCCCTCGAAGCCGGGCCATTAACAAACGCGCGCCGTGCCGATGCGGAAACATCGGCACGACGCTAACCAGGGCACCTGAACAGGAGGCACCATGGCTGTACATCACCGTAACACCGCATCTTCACCCACTCAAGAACCACCCCTCACCATTGCTCGCGTCGCACTGTACGCGCGTGTTTCGACCTGCAACGGGCAAAATCCCGAGATGCAGCTATCAGAACTCCGGGAGTACGCTTCGCGACGCGGCTGGACCATCACCAGCGAGTATGTCGATACCGGCGTCTCTGGTTCGAAGGAGTCACGCCCTGAGTTGAATCGGCTAACGGCAGACGCGCATAGACGAGCGTTCGATGCTGTGCTGGTTTGGAAGATCGACCGCTACGGCCGGTCGCTAAAGCATTTGGTCAACGCGCTCGCTGATCTTTGCGCTTATGGCGTGGCCTTTGTTAGCTTTCGCGACAATTTGGACCTGAGCACGCCTTCGGGCAGGCTCATGTTTCAGATCATTGGCGCCATGGCAGAGTTTGAGCGTTCGCTCATCCAGGAGCGCGTGAAAGCCGGACTGCGGAATGCTCGCGCAAAGGGTAAGAAGTTCGGAAGGCCCCACGTCGAGATTGACGCTGTCCGAGTGGCTGAGCTTCGCAGGAACGGGTTTTCTTGGTCGCAAGTATGCCGAACCCTCAATGTGAGCAAGGGGAGCGCCCAGCGATCGGTCGCCACTGTTGCGTAAGAGCACGAATGGTATCGGCACCGAAGTTCAACACCCGACCAACAACAAGCAGGGGTATGATCTGATTCGTGCCTTTCACCAACAGCAACGGCTGCCGGATTTACTGGGAAGAATCAGGAGCGGGCGACCCGCTGCTGCTCATCATGGGACTCGGATATTCACACGAAATGTGGCATCGGACGCGGCCGGCGATGGCGGGACATCACCGAACGATTGTGTACGATAACCGCGGCGTCGGGAAAAGCGACTTGCCGCCGGGCCCGTACCCGATCGCGCAGATGGCCGACGATGCGGCGGCCGTCTTGGCCGCGGCGGGTGTTGAACGGGCACACGTCTATGGAATTTCGATGGGAGGAATGATCGCGCAGGAACTGGCACTGAAGCATCCCGCGCGAGTACGGTCGCTGATTCTCGGCTGCACCGCCTGCGGCGGCGCGAACGCGGTTCCGGCCGCGACGCCCGTGATGCAGACCCTGATGGATCGCGCGACAATGACGCCGGAAGAAGGCGTGGAAGCGATGGTCCCCTTCATCTACAGCACGTCTACGCCGCGCGCCCGCATCGACGAGGATCTCGCGATCCGCCGAAGAACCTTCCCGCAGGCGGCCGGGTACCTCGCGCAGATCCAAGGAGTCCTCGCGTGGAGTTCTTTCGACCGGCTCCACAACATTCGCGTTCCGACGCTGGTGCTCCACGGCGAGACGGATCAGTTGGTGCCTCCAGAGAACGGACGTATTCTCGCTCGGAAAATTTCGGGCGCTCGACTGAGGCTGTTTGAACGCGCGAGCCACATCTATACGACCGACGAACCTGAGGCATCGAACCAGGAAGCCCTATCCTTTTTGGCAAACTTAGAGTAGCAGATGATTCTGAGCTTAGATTCCGGGTCGGCTGATGTTCCAGATCATCGGCGCCATGGCCGAGTTTGAACGTTCGCTGATTCAGGAGCGGGTACCCGCCGGCTTGCGAAACGCCAGGGCAAAAGGCAAGAAGTTCGGAAGGCCCCGCGTCGAGATTGACGCCATCCGAGTGGCTGAACTGCGACGTGACGGGCTTTCGTGGTCCCAGGTATGTCGGACCCTCAATGTGAGCAAGGGGAGCACCCAGCGATCGGTTGCCACTATTGCTGAGGCGCGAAAAGAGCCGGATTGAAAACATCTTCTACGCGACCGCCTCAAGTGGCAACAGCGCTCTTGGCTTCTTCCTCGAATCGGTTCGGTTGGGCAGCGGTCATCCGACTCACAGCGGCGGTGATTGCGAGATTCACGCAGAGTGCGACGAATCCGGCATTCAGTCCCCCGACCGGATCGTGTTTCGTGAATGTAAGAACCATCCCTGTGCTCACGCCGGCGATTATACCGGCGAGTACTCCCGCGGAATTTGCACGCTTCCAGTAGAGGCCAAGAATCACGCCAGGAAAGAACTGCGCGATTCCGCTATAGGCGAATAAGAGGAGCCCGACTAGGGTTGTCGAGCTGTAAAGCGCAAGATACATGGCGAGTCCGGTGACGACCACCACCATCGCTTTGGCTAATTTCGCCACGGCGTCGTCGGTCATCGCCGGCGCAAACAATGGACGGAAGAAGTTCTTCGCGAACAGAGTACCCGCGGTCAATAGCAGCATGGCGGCTGGAACCATCGCGGTCAGCGCTCCTGCCCCGCCCACCAGACCCAACAACCACGGGGAAAATGTTTTCCGCACCGTCAGCAGCAGGGCCATGTCGCCGTTCTTTAGACCGGGCAGAACCAGAATGGCAGTAAATCCGACAAAGAACAGAAGCGGCAGCGTCAGGTTATAGAGCGGCATGATCACGGCGTTGCGTCTCAGCGTGTCGCCGCTTTTCGCGCTGTAGATCGAGCCAAAGGCGTGGGGCCACATGTAACCGCCCAAAGCCGTGAGCAGAACGGTCGAAACATACCAGGTGTGCCCCATGTTCGCGGTGCTTCCAGGCATCGTGAGATGCGTCGCCTTCGCCAGAACCAAGGCATGAAACATGGGCCTAATTCCGCCAAAGTAATGATAGGGAACTCCGATGCCGATGATGAATGCCGCCAGCAACATCAGCGAATCCTTTAACACGCTGACCCAGGCAACTGCGCGAATTCCGCTGGACAGAACGAATCCCGCCACGATTACGAATGCGATGGAAATGGAGACCGGGCGGCTGATTGCGTCGAAGCTTGCGACCTGCACGATAATCCCCAGGCCGGTAAGCTGCAGTTGCAGATAGGGAATGATGAAGATCACACCGACAGCGGCCACCAGCGACGCTAATGGCCTATTAGCATATCGCTGCAGGAAGAAGTCGGGCTGTGTGTGCAGAGAGAATTTCCGTCCTAATTCCCAGATGCGTGGCAGGATAAAAAACGAGATGACGTAAGCCAGAGTGAGATAGGCAAGGATGTAGAGAGTCGGCCCACCGCGGGAGTAAGCCCAGCCGCTCGCCCCAAGAAATGCGAATGTGGTATAGACCTCGCCTGCCATGAGAAGCCAGATGAGTACGAGACCGAAGCCCCTGCCGGCAACGGTCCATTGGTCCAAGTTCATCTGTCGTCGAAATCCTGCGTAGATGCCCGTGATAGCGCCCAGCAAAATGATCCCGAAGATGATGGGCATAGCGATTAGGCTTGCCTTCATCTTGAGCGGTCGTTCTTAGCCGGTGAGACTTCGCTAGCCTCTGCACGTCGCCTCAGGCTATACACCCCCAGAAGACAGAGACTGGTCAGCGGAATCCAGGCAATGAGCCAAAAGATATTGAATGGAAACCCAAGCACCAGTGGATACACGCGGTCCCACAGGCGCACTGAGAAGCAGATTGCCACGAAGGGAGCGGAAGCCAGCAGGAAGCACAACACTTTGTTTCTGTTCATTGGCGTTCTTCGCTGATACCAAAGCCGGAGGAAGCTAGATACGCCGCGGTGTTCTTGGTCGACCGATTCCCGCGGCCTCACAAAACGAATAACTCCCTCACGCCTTGCAGCGTATCGGATGAATTGGGAACCTTACCGTAGGGCCCTGCAGAATGCAAGAGGCAATCAGGGGCTGGACTGGGGCGCACGCAAGAGCGCCTGGAACACGTACTCTTCACGATCGTGTCGACCGTCGCACAGTTGGAATGCGATCTAATCCGGGAGAGAGGGTGCGCGCCGGCTTGCGGAATGCCTTCGCGCCGAAGGCAAGAAGTTCGGAGGGCCCCCTGAGTTCCCGTGCTACGATGCCATCGTGTTCAATTTTGGCAGACCAAGAACAACCGGCGACTGGATCGTTCATATCGCGGGGGCAATCGTCGCGATATTTCTTGTTTGGTGGATGCTACGAGTCTATGTACTTTAGGGAACCTCTGAACAACCGCTGCCATTAGGCCAGGCAATAGCTCCGCAGGGAAGATTCAGAGCGGTTCCTTCATTCCCGCAAGCTATTTTGGTCCCTCCGACTCGCCCGTTCGGGTGG
>JBEKXQ010000142.1:0-10003 GCA_049511915.1 Candidatus Korobacteraceae bacterium | reverse complement strand
TAAGTGAAACATACTTCCCCCAGCGTTTGCCTTCAGTACGTGGTCGAGTATAACTCAGCGTTTGGCAATTAAGCTGGAATTTCCGCTTTAGCTCCCAATAGCCCCGCACTATACACCCATTGCGGTGCTTAACGTTGTTTCGAAGCACGACTGTTACGATTGGAGTGGCGTCCGATTCCCCGCTCTGCTTAAAATCCGGGGCCGTTAGGTTTTGTAATATCGTTATCCTCTAATGTAACGTCTCCATTTAACGCCAGCGCTCTGCCGTTCAGCGTTGTGCCGGTGGCAATCGTTACGGACGAATACGCCAAAATGTTTCCCTCGAATACACAGTACGTTCCCAGCGTGGCTGAACTGCCAACTTGCCAAAAGACGTTTTCCGCTGTGGCACCATCCTTCAGGATAACCTTGGCGGTACTGACCGTCAGTCCACTCGTTACCTGGAAGATGTAGACTCCGTTCCCAGATAGGGTGAGATCCCCCCCGGCTATCTCGAGCGTGGAGGTGGATTTATACAGGCCAGGGGTGAGGGTCTTCCCGGCCAAATTTTCCCCTGTTACGTCGACTGGGTCTAGCGTCCGTCCTTCAGCGTCGAGATATGCGACGAGCAAGGAGCTTTCCCCCAAGGCTGCGACATCATTTTTCATTGATTTACACACACCGTACGTGCAGACCTCGGTCGGCGTGAAAATCGTTCCGATCACTTTTCCAGGCGGAAACCCGGTGACCGAAGTGCTCGGCGAAGTCCCAAGATCCCCGGTAATAACGCTATCGCCGGCGTTGGTAACCCCGGCGTAAGACAGAACCGCGAAATGCGCGGCATTTCCGAGGTCTACAGTCTTCTGGGTCGGGGCTGCCGTGAGATTTGCAGCCGTTAGGCAAAGAGTGAACACCGCACAGAGAAGTAATGAAGTAATTTTGTTCATTTTACCTTCCTACTCTAGTTCAGAGTTGACGGCTAGCCCGAGGGCACGATCGTTCAACGACTATAAGAGAAGTTGAGTTGGGCGTCTGATCAATTCGATACATAAGCGACAGAGAGCACTTCTTGCTATCTGCCGCCGAGAAAAAGGGCATGGTGATGGAGTTGAAGCAGGAGTTAGGATGACAAGGTAGGCTCGTCGTGAGCACGACCCGCTTGAAGATGCCAGATGACCCGTCTGCCGTGGGAACAAATGCGGGAACGTTTACGGTTAACTACCGCTCCAACCGTGCTCTAGTGCTCCCGCTAGTACCTGTAACTCCCTGATCCAGTCTGGTGAGGCCGCCGTTGGATATTCCAAGTCGGGTGGGGGGATCTGGTACGGTAGGGGCCAGCGGAGGCGGTTTAGGTAGGTGCTTAAACGCCCAACGGCTCTTTATAAAGCAACAATCCCGGCAAGCCGAAATTGTTAGCCTCTCAAGACGAATTATGGGCTTGCCCTTCCGGAAAGGTCAAGCTAATCCGCAGAAACTGGCGGGGCACTCGGCGGATGTGGGAGAATCGGGGCATGACAGCCAAGCCAGAACTGGTCCTAGTAAGTGGTTCCGAGTTCAAGTGCTCATCCTGCTCAAATTTCAGGCTGGAACTCTATCCAGACTTTGTTAGCAAGACGCTCGATCAATGGAAGCAGTTCATCAATAGGCGGTTTGCGAAACACGTTCACGACCGCCACGCTGGTGAGAATCTGAACCAAGCCGGGAAGATGGCGTAAGCTTGGACACCGCAAAGCGAAAGCTCTCAGCGGCAGATTGACAGCGGTAGCGTACAAGCTTACCATTGTAATTGAGCAAGCTACCTCTTCTTACTCTTTCAGGTTCCCTGAGCTAAGTCAGCCCATCTGAATCTTTTCCTCTTAGATTACTCCATGGAGGAATTCGTCATGACAGTATTAACCCGTTGGGATCCTTTCCGTGCCACTGCCACCCTACAAGATCGCATGAACCGTCTTTTTCGTGAATCGTTCAACCCCGAAGGCGCAGAGGAGGCGTTGACGACCACCGGCTTTGCACCTCCTGTGGACGTCTACGAAGACGAGCACAACTTCACTCTGAAAATTGAAGTGCCGGGCGTCGAGGAAAAGGACATTGACGTTCGCATCGAAAACAATACTCTGATCGTCCACGGTGAGCGCAAGTTTGAGAAGGAAGAAAAAGAAGAGAACTACCGTCGTGTCGAGCGTCAGTATGGGAGTTTCACCCGCTCGTTCACGCTGCCCAACTCCGTGGATCCGGGGCAGGTAAGCGCCCGCTACGATAAGGGCGTGCTGAAGATCATCCTCGCAAAGAAAGCTGAAGCCAAGCCCAAGCAGATCAAGATTAGTGTTGGCAGCGAGAAGACTCCCGAAGCCAAGATTCATGGCAAGCTCGCTTAAAATACTGGGGAAAGGCATCGGGGCTGGGTGCCGTTAGGGCGAAAGGCAATCGTTCACCTGTTCTGTAAGCCTTCGTTTTCTTAATCGCTCAGAGGCACCCTCTCGTAGCGAGGCCTAGTTCTCGAAAGGGAATTGAAGCCAGACGCTCTCGCCTCCAGAATTTCGCCTATAAGAACCACATTGGCCGTACCCTACACCTGCCAACTTGTGAGTGTGAGATGCAGCTATCAGATTTTGAGCAGCGAAGGATTACAATTTGGGAGCAGATGCGAGAGATCGAAGGCGAACTCTTTCTTCTGTCCGGGAGATCGGTGGAGTTAGACTTCGACAACGGCCACCGGTTCAATCGACTGTGTGGAGAACGCACCAAGCTAGCAAGTGAATTGCTGCTTAATGAACATCGTTAGGGCAATAAATACCTTGACTAACCAAACTAATTGCGCTATAGTTGTCTCAGTTTAAGAGGCAAGCGCAATGAAAACCTTTATTCCGAACACTTTGCAAGAGGCCATCCAATACTTCAGCGACCCGGAAGTCTGCATCCAGACGCTTGCGGCCATGCGCTGGCCCAATGGTGTCGAGTGTCCGGCCTGTGGATGCAAAGAGCACTATTACCTGAAGACGCAACGCCGCTGGAAGTGCAGGGACTGCTGGAAGCAATTCAGCGCGAAACTCGGCACGGTCATGGAGGATTCCCCCATCCCCTTGCAGAAATGGCTTCCCGCTCTCTGGTTGCTTATCAACTGCAAGAATGGCATCAGCAGCTATGAACTCGGGAAGGATTTGAAAGTCAGCCAGAAGTCCGCATGGTTCATGCTGCAACGGCTTCGCCTCGTATTGCAGGACGGTTCTCTTGTGAAGCTGCCCAGTTCTGGTGCTCCTGTTGAGATCGACGAAACTTTTATCGGCGGCAAGGCGCGGAACATGCACAAGTCGAAGCGTCAGCGCCTCAGCAAGCAAGCTGGTGGACTCACTGGCGGCAATGCCAAGAGCATCGTCATGGGAATGTTGCAGCGCGGGGGAAAAGTCAGGGCTATGGTTATCCCCGAACGCAAGCGACCCATCGTGCAGCAGATCGTCCGCGACTGCATCGAGCCCGGCGCAAACATTCACACCGACGAAGCGGGATGCTACTTGGGATTGAGTGAAGAGTATGTCCACGAAATCATCAACCACATGGAAAGCTACGTTCGCGGCCATGTAAGCACTAACGGAATCGAAAATTTCTGGAGCTTATTAAAACGGTCGCTGTCGGGGACGTATGTATCCGTCGAGCCGTTCCACCTGTTTCGCTACATCGACGAACAGGCTTGGCGGTTCAACAATCGCAGCACCCGAGACAAGAAAGTCACCGACGCAGATCGGTTTGCACTCGCTCTCTCACAAGTCGCTGGCAAGCGGCTTACCTTCGCGCAAGTAACTGGCAAAGGTGAAATACGCGAGGCCTTCTAACCCCTTGCGCGGGAAACGTGGCCGGAAGCCGAAGTCTTAGGTTTCGGGCCGCGTTTCGGCTTTCCCTGGTTAGCTATCCTTCTCGCTTCTATCCGTCTATCAACTTCCGCTTTGGGAACAGATAGCACTGTGCGCAGCGCATCGTGGAAGCGGGTCAACTTTTGTTCTGGCGTCGTGCTGGGGTCAAGATTAAACTTCATGCGCACAGTATACCCCCACCATGCCCAATGCCTTCGACAGTCCGCGCCGCAAGATTCAATGGGCACAACATCACCTCATCAAAGTCAAAAGGATTATCAGCCATTTCCATCGGCAGAAAAACCTGTATGAACTCTTTTCCGAGCCTGATCCGAATATCCCTCAGCGCCAGATCCATAAGATGCGCTTCGCAAAGCAGCCTCCTTGGTTCCTCGATGATACCGTCTCGGATGTTGTCTCCAATCTTAGGGCTGCGCTCGACCATGCCGTATACGCAGTCTCTACTGCTGCCGGAAATAGGAGTAAGGGCGTTAGGAAGGCCACTTTCCCCTTCGCCTACACCGAAGACTACTTTGAAAGCTCGTTGCGACGAAACTGCAAGGATGTCCCGCCCGAAATCCACCCCCTGATACGAGGCTACAAGCCATACAAGGGAGGAGAGAACACCCTCTGGGCACTCAACGCCGTTCGTGGGACCAATGAGCACGCCCTTGTTGTGCCTGCTGCTAGTGTCATCTACGCAGGACCAAGCAATTTCAGTAGTGTTGGCGGATTCGTCAGTATGCCCTACGCTTGGACATGGGATAGAACGAAAAACGAGATGGAATTGTTTACGATCGGACCTGGAGCGAAACTTCAATGCGATCTCAAGTTTGCCTGCGCTGTAGAGTTTGGCGAAATCGAGGCGGTTGCTGGCCAGGCGGTGATCCCAACGCTTGACCTGTTCGCTGAGATGGTCGCCACTATTGTTAACGAGATCGAGGCCGAGACTCGACGGCTGGGATTTAATGCCGACTTGTGAGGTGTTGTGCATGGCTCAGTTTGACAAACTCAAGAAGATCGCCGCGCTTTTGCTAAGCAATTTGATGGCAACAGATCTCGACTTACTCGTTTACGAGCGCGTTTTCGAGGCGATGAAGGAAGCCCGTTATCCTGTGCCGGACATGAAAGAGTTACTTGAGGATGGTCGCAAGAAAGGCTCTCCACTTCGCGCGATGATCCTGAAGAAGTACGCAGAGACCGTGCAAGGTCTCCAACAGTTTTCCGAAACTGATGCGGATAAAGAGTTGCTGGCCTTTTTGGAATCGTGGAAGCCAGATGGTCCAGCCAACTAATGAAGTCCATAAACGAAAGGAGGCGTTAATGCCAGAAGAGTACAAACCCGGCGATAAGGTTCCGAACTCTGGAATCTACGACGTGATACACGATCAACAACACAATGCTAGACACCAAGTAACTTGTGTCGCGGGAGAGATTTTCCCGCCATGCAACCACTGCGGCCACCACCCTAGATTTCGCCTAGCAGTGAAGGCCATTCACATCCGCAACCACGACTTCTTCAAGAAGTGAATCCGCCTCCGGGCCAGAGGAGAATGATTCAACCTCAAAACCACCTTTCCCCTTCGACACAACGACATGAAAAGTTGTCGAGCCAGAATCCCATTTCTCAATTTCCTTAGCGGCCATTGCCGCCGCTTTTTTCTGCCCTGTCACGGTGCTCATACACTATCCCTTTCGTGGTTGGTTAGTCAACGCCTTTAAAACCATCGTCAGCCCCACATCTTCAACCAACTGAGCCACGGCGGAGATCACGGACATGGTCTCCGACTATAGCTATAAGGGCTTGTACGTTTCTGCCCAATGTCGGGTACACGCAAAGGGCTTCCCTTTGTCCAACTCGGCCTGTCTCGCAGTCGCTAGCTCTTCTTCGAGGTCACCGCATAAAACGCCACGGCATCCTGTTCAACGTTGTTGCTGCCGCACTTCGGGCAACTGATGTCTTCTTTGTCGTGTTCACTGAGGTGGAGAACTAACTCGAATGAGTTCTGGCAGTCCTTGCAGATGTAATCGTACACGGGCATAGGCACCTCCCGCAGAGATTGCTGCAAGCCAAATCTATTCCACTTTGAGGGGTGAGAAAAGCCCTTCCGCAAAATTTGATTCGTGGCGCTCTCGCCCGTTTGCTGCCAGCGTTGCTGAGTCGCCGACCCGGTTTGGCGCTACAATTTCAGAGGGAGGCCCACTCCCATGCAAGCCAAGGGCGTGCTCAGTCTCGTGGCCACCATTGTCCTGTGCCTGCCCAGCCTCGTTGGCGGCTTGGCTTTGCTGGTGAACCTATTGCTTCAACGGCATCTAGAAGACTGGGGGACGCATTCCGCCTCATTCGTGGCGCTTGGGTCTTCATTGGCAGCCCGCTAGTCGCAATTGCGACCATGATGGGTTTGCTGTTGGCCTTAAGCCCGACCGTTTCGCCAAGACTCAAGGCAACGCACCTTGTTATCGATAGCCTTGGCGTTGTAGCTACGATCTCGTTGTTATTCCGTTTTTCAACCTGATCGGTTCAGACCCCATACCGCCAGGGTAGTAGGGCTGACTGCACGAGACTCGTACCGTTACTTGTACCGTGGGATGCCTTACCAACCCCAGCTAACTGGTGCTAATTGGGTGCAACTGGAGCCCATGTGGAATCGATGCATCTCAGGGTAAGTCGGTGAGGGATTTGCTACTTCTGCCAATTCCCGCTCATCACAGCCAATTAAGAAGAGGTTTTTGACACGGTAGAGGTCAGGAGTTCGAGTCTCCTCGTGCCCACCATTTCTTTCAACGGGTTAGCGGGAAAACCCCGAAAAACTCCAACCCATAACTCAACCCACATTTTCATTGCAGCCCTCCAGAAGTCATAACGGCTTCGAGGAATTGCCCCTGCGCGGCTCGTGTTTCGTCGCTGTCTTCCTGCGTGTAGAGATCCAGTGTCGTTTGAACCTTCGCGTGACGCAGGATGCCCTGCACGGGTTTGGGTTCGACCTTCGCCTTGTTCACGAGCCAGTTGCTTAAAGAGTGGCGAAGGTTTTGAAGGCCGAAGCGCTGCGCGTTTTCGATGACGACACCCGCTTTCTTCGCTGCCGAGCGGAGATGGTCCGCAACGAAGATGGAGGCGGATCGGTCACCGCTCATCTTTCGCCCGAGCTGGTAGTCGTCCCAGGATAAAGCGAACCGGTCGCACCACGTAGTAAAGGAAGTACAGCGCATCCGGCAAACGCACCGCATTCCAATCAGGCTTTGCCGGCACAAACACGCGTTCAAATACCAGCCGCGCACGATCGCGCCCGTGTCTGGCGAACGCGAGATGATAAGCCATGGCCTTAACATACCCTGGGTTGTCGCCGGGCTGGGCAAGTAAGAATTGCCGGGCCACGCCGGAAAGATTACGGGCGCGCGCATCGTTGCGTGAGTACTGCTTTATGGCCGCCGGCAGCTCGACTCGCAGCACTTGCTCAATGAGCAACAGGGTATGCTTCAGCAGAAGGTCACAACCTGCCGCCTCGGCTGAGCGGATGCACGCAGGCCAATCCATGCCGGGATGGACAGGCGCTGGAATCAGAGGCGTCCGCTGAGAAAGCGGATGGGATGGGCCATTTTTCAGCAGGCGGTCGACATGCTCGACCGGGGAATTACCTTGTTTTTTTGCGACAGGCGAATATCCTACTTGCATCCCGAAAATCAACGACGGAGGACAGCCGAAATGGCGAGTGTTTACAAATTGGTAGGCAGTTTGTCTTGGTGGCTTGGCTTACTGTGTTTGATTCTGGGATTCCTAACAAAGTTGGTTAGGCCCTCAGGAATCCAAGTTTTTGGCATTCTGACAGCGCACAGTCTGCTGTTTTTCGCTGGAATCCTCTTTTTATGTACCTTGGCCACATGGGCGATGGAAAGTCGCGAGGCTAAGCCGAAGATTTGAAAGCTGCCTTACCACCAGCTTTCGTAGCGGTTTACGAACCCGACGGCAGAGACGGCGGCCAGTGACGGAAAAGGCTCAGCCGTTCTTCGCGCGCGATGGAAGGATCTGCGACCCATCCGTTACACTTGCACGTTTTTCGTGCCAAGACCGTTGAGCCTGCCGGAGTTGCCTGATTTTCACCTCGCAAACGAGGTGGTAAATAAGCATCCCGGCGATGACGCCCACGGCGAAAATGCCTAAACTCAGGATCCAATCTGCCAAAAGTCTACACGCCTCCACAAGGGTGTGCCATTCAGCGCATCTGGCACTTACTACCAATACCATATACTACTTTTGTTTTAATGCTCCAATAAAACTAAAGCGCTCCTCAGTGAATTCAGCTCTCGACCATCTAAAGGTCTCTCGGCGAGCGCAGCCGAGCGCTCTGCTCCAGGGTCATGCCGATACCGCTGTCGCGCACTGAGAACTTCACTTTGACTCGGTCAGCGAGCTGTTCCTCCAGCGCAACCGTCACCAACACTTCGCCACGGTCCGTGAACTTAACCGCGTTGTTAACCAGGTTGATCAGGATCTGCCCGAGGCGCAGCGGGTCACCGACCAGATTGGGCGGGATGTCATGCTGCGCTGCGATCAGAAACTCGAGATTCTTGTCTTGAGCCTTCTGACTGACAATCGTCGATAGATTGTCGAGCACGGTCTCAAGCCGGAAGTCCGTCTTTTCTATATCGAGCTTGCCCGCTTCGATCTTCGAGAAGTCGAGGATGTCATTGATGATCCCGAGCAACGCTTGTGCGGCGGATTTCACCTTGGTCAGATAGTCTGCTTGTTTCGGCGATAGATCGGTCTTCAAGGCCAGGTGCGTCATGCCGATGATGGCGTTCATCGGTGTACGGATTTCATGGCTCATGTTGGCCAGGAAATCAGATTTGGCCTTGGTGGCGGCTTCGGCCGCTTCTTTGGCTACTTCCAGCTCTGCGGCCTGTACCTGGGTATGCGCCAGCAGCCTCCCCGTCTCGACTTTGCTTAGGAGAATCTTGGTGTTGAGCGCAACTGTCGGCAATAGCGCGTCGAGCAGTGCCTTCTGCCGTTCGGATACCAATGCCGAAGGAGCGAGTTCGACGACCGCCAGCACGACGTCCTGGTTGATTACAGGAGCGAACAGTACGCAGGCTGGCGTTACCTTCACACCACCGACGCTGACTTCAACGGGTTTGTCGGCTCCAGGAACAATGTGAAGACTGCGCCGCTCAGCGGCAGCTTGCCCCACCAACGCTTCGCCAAGAGCAAACTCTCGCGGTTCCGTCGAAACGTCCGTCGCGAAGGCGCCGACGCGAGTGAAGCGCGTGTGGCTGTCGTCAGCGAGGTAGAACGCACCGTACAGCAGGTCCACAGTTTCCGAGATCCGCGACAGCAGAATTGTCGCGAACGCGGGAAAGTCTTCGGCCGACTGCAGTCTCTCAGTCGTGGTCGCCACTTCAGCTTTGACCCAGCCCAATATCTCCCGCTCACGCGCAGCCACCTGGAGGGTGTGCAGCGCACGGCTCATCTCGCCAATCTCATTGGGACGGTTGAGATTCGCAATGGGCTGGTCCAGTCGTCCCTCCGCCACGTCCAGAATCCGACCCCGAAATGACAACACCACCTTTACGACTTCAAACTGCACGATAGAGAGCGCAATGACGAATGATGTGGCGAGGCCGATTACGATCACGATCCATGTGATCAGAATTGTGCGGTGCGTCTTGGCGGTGAGTTCGTCGGATTGCTGGTTGACCCTTTTCCTTAATTCCTCGGCCAACCCAACGAACGATTGTCGAGCTTTAGCCATCTCGGGGTCAGCGCTCTCGCGCATCAGCTTCATGGCCTTGTCGTTGTCTTGGATCAAGGTTGCCGCTCGGACGGGGCGCGACGTAGAAACTGCCTGGTCGAACTCGGCTGTGGCTGTTTCGATCGGCAGAGCCAGACTCGGACTCTCGCGCTTCGCATCTTCCACGACGGAGTGAAATTCCGCGGCAGTTTCGTCGAGGTCCGCGTCGATCACTCGCATTCTGTCTACATCAGTCTCGGCAATCTCCTTATAAAGGTACAGACCGAATCGGTTGCCTAAGGAACCTCTGAACAACCGCTGCCATTAGGCTAGGCAATAGCTCCGCAGGGAAGATTCAGAGCGGTTCCTTCATTCCCGCAAGCTATTTTGGTCCCTCCGACTCGCCCGTTCGGGTGGGTCGGACGCTCTTGGCAGACACTACGCTGCCGTGTG
>JBEKXQ010000141.1:0-10036 GCA_049511915.1 Candidatus Korobacteraceae bacterium | reverse complement strand
ACCGGTTCCCCGGAAGTTCAGATCGCCATCCTGAGCACACGGATTGGCGAATTGACCGAGCATTTCAAGACCCACAAGAAGGACCATGCCTCCCGGCGCGGGCTTCTCATGATGGTCAGCAAACGTCGCAGTTTGCTCGACTACCTCAGAAAGTCTGATACCGAACGCTACAAAGCCGTCATTCAAAAGCTGGGCATCCGCAAGTAATCTTGCCGAGCGCTGAACAACCAGGCTTGGAGCGCATCGCTTTTCCAGCACGCGCACAGTGTGCTCATGTTGGGAGACCTCGGATGCAGTTATTGCGGGGATTCGAGTATTGAGGCTTTGGGGCGCGAAGCACGCCCACAACATTCGTCCAGCTTCTCTCGGCTGGCTTTGTACTACACTCCATCTCCAAAGTCGTCACCCGCGCCCGCGAGGGTGGAGCACCGCTTTAGCGGCGCAGGTACAAGGCGGAAGGTTCAAGGCTTTAGCCGCTGAGGTAACAAAGTCGCCTCAAGCTGATTGTTAGCGGTTGCGTTCGTAACGGAAGGAACTTAGCAAATGAACGAAGAAATGACAGCCACCTTACACGGCGTCACCAAACATGAAATCAGCGTGGACCTGCCCGGCGGCAAGACCATTCGCTTTGAAACCGGAAAACTGGCCAAGCAGGCGCACGGCTCCTGCATTGTGCGCATAGGCGACAACGTGGTTCTCGCCACTGCTTGCGCTAATGCCGATCCTCGCGAAGGCATCGACTTTTTCCCGCTTACGGTCGATTACCGCGAATATACCTATGCCGCGGGACGCATCCCGGGCGGCTTCATCAAGCGCGAAGGGCGCCCCAGCGAGCGCGAAATCCTGACCAGCCGCCAGATCGACCGGCCCATCCGGCCGCTATTCCCCGAAGGCTTCCGCTGCGAGACGCAAGTCATCGCCATGGTACTGTCGGCCGACACGGAAAACGATCCCGATGTCTCCGGTATCAACGGCGCGTCGGTCGCGCTGAGCGTTTCTGACATTCCGTTTCACGGTCCCATCGGCGCGGTGCGTGTCGGGCGTGTGGACGGCAATTTCATCATCAACCCCACATATGAAGAGCAGCGCTCCGGCGATCTGAACCTGATGGTGGTTGGCACCTCCGAAGGCATCGTGATGATCGAGTCCGGTGCTCGCGAAGTGTCCGAAGAAATTGTGGTCGAGGGCATCGAGTACGGCCACGAGCAGGTCAAGAAGATTTGTGCCGCCATCAGCGAGCTAGCGAAGAAGGTGGGCAAGCCCAAGCGTGCGGTCGAACCAGTGAAGACGGATGAGGCATATCTTGGCGAACTGCGATCGAAGTTTGGCGAGCGCCTGGCCGATGCCGCGAACACCGAGAAGCATCCCAAGAACGAGAGCTACTCGCTGATCAAACAGCTGAAGACCGATGTCAAGGAAGCTGTTCCAGAAGAAGACGAAGACGGCCGCAAGAAGGCCGGCAAGTATTTCGATCTCCTGCGCGAACAGATCTTCCGCGAGCAGGTAATTAAGGAAAAACGCCGTCCCGATGGCCGCAAGTTCGACCAGGTTCGCGATATCTGGATCGAAGTCGGCGTGTTGCCGCGCACTCACGGTTCGGCGATATTCACCCGCGGCGAAACCCAGGCGCTGGTGACGACAACGCTGGGCACGGGCGAGGACATGCAGCGGCTCGAAGCCTTCGAGGGCGAAGCCAAGAAGCGCTTCATGCTGCACTACAATTTCCCGCCGTTCTCGGTGGGCGAGGTCGCGTTCCTCCGCGGTGCAGGTCGTCGCGAGATTGGTCACGGCGCTTTGGCGGAACGCGCGCTATTCGCAGTGCTGCCCAGCGACACCGATTGGCCATACGCGATGCGTGTGGTCTCCGACATTCTGGAATCGAATGGATCGTCCTCGATGGCGACCGTTTGCGGAGCCTCGCTCAGCATGATGGATGCTGGCGTTCCGCTGAAGGCGTCGGTTGCGGGCGTAGCCATGGGCCTGGTGAAGGAAGGCAGCGACTATGCCGTTCTCACCGATATTGCCGGCGCGGAAGATCACTATGGCGACATGGACTTCAAAGTGGCCGGCACGCGCAGCGGCATCACCGCGCTGCAGATGGACATCAAGGTGATGGGCATCACGCCGCAGATCATGCGCGAAGCGCTGGAACAGGCACGCGCCGGGCGGCTGCACATCCTCGACAAGATGAACGAAATCATCGGCGAGTCGCGTACCACCATCAGCGAATTTGCCCCGCGCTTCTACACGCTGCAGATTCCTACGGACAAAATCCGCGATCTCATTGGCCCCGGTGGCAAGGTGATTCGCGGCATCGTCGAAGCCACGGGCGTCAAGATCGATGTCGAGGACAGCGGCAAAGTCAATGTCTCATCGAGCGATCAGGCGGCTGCTGCCAGAGCGCTGCAAATGATTGGCGACATCACTGCGACCGCCGAAGTAGGCAAGACCTATCTCGGCAAAGTTACGCGGCTGGCGGATTTTGGCGCATTTGTCGAGATTCTCCCGGGCACCGATGGTTTGTTGCACATTAGCGAAGTCGCCGAGCACCGCATCAACGATGTTCGCGATGAGCTGAAGGAAGGCGATCAGGTGCTGGTAAAGGTGCTGGCCGTCGATGGCAATCGCATTAAGCTGTCGCGTAAGGCCATCCTGAAGGAACAGCGCGCCAAAATGGGCGGCGGCGAAGCCCCTGCCGAAGGCGCGGCTGAAGGCGCTCCGACTGGCGGAGTAACTTTCGAGGGCGGACACGAGCGCGCCGACGAGCCCAGTTCGGAGCCGAATTTTAATCGCGATGGCGAGCGGCGTGAACACGCTGGCAGCCGGCCTGGCGGCCGCGAAAGTGGTCGCGGCGGACGTCCGGGTGGCGGCCGCGGGGGACGTCCCGGCGGTGGTCGCGGCGGACCACGACGCTAAAGCAAGCGACAATTACGGAATAAGCGGGAGGGCAGACATGTCCTCCCGTTCGTTTCTTGGGTGACTGGAATCGCTCGCCGATGTCGCCATCGAGAAACGGCGTTAACTCGCCGGTCCCACCGTTCGATCCTGCCACTCTTCATGCCACGCCATTTGGATAGCTTCCAGTTTAGCTTCGGTCGACGCTTTCGGGTCGTCGACGAAAGTCGGCAACTCGTTCACGTAACGATGAAGGTCGGTGAAACGAACCTCCAACGGATTCAGCTTGGGATATTTGTCCGTTAAAGCAATCCCAATATCTGTGGCATCATCCCATCTCAGTTCAGCAGCCATAGGGTTCTTCATCCTCGCAGCAGAAATGGTATCCGCGATGATTGAAATTGTCATCCCTGACGGAGGTTTCCGGCAAGGAAACAGATTCGTCAAGTCCAATCAGACGGTTGCCATAATAATTAGCGGCAAGCCCGTCTAATGTCTGCCCTCAGACACATAGTTCCGGTTCCACGCCGGAATCTCCACCACGACCTCGCCTGGCTTCTCAATCACCGCCTGACATCCCAGTCGCGAGTTCAGTTGGAGATCTGCGGCCATGTCGAGGCGGTCCGCTTCCTCGTCGTCCATCTCGCTAAGCAGTTCGTTGCCCTTTTTCACGACAACATGACATGTCGTGCAGGCGCAATTGCCGCCGCAAGCGTGCTCCAGATGCAGACCAAAGTTAAGCGCTACGTCGAGAATAGACTCCGGTTTGCCATGATCCAGATAAGCAAGCTTGCCATGTTCGAACTCGAACGTCTTGTTGTCCGGGAGAAAGGTCACGCGGACCGCGCTCGGCGGAGTGGCTTCCGCCGTCAGAGTGCGTCCTTCGTTCTGTAGAGTTCTGTCTGACATAACCGCAAACGTTGCATGCCGGAAATTCAACCAGTCCCCAGCACCAGCTAGCCACTAATCACCGGCCACTAGCCACTATTTGATTTCGGCCTGTGCGATAGGATGTGGCGCTGCCGGCCCGTCGCCCACGTCGGCAGTGTCCATGGTCTTGCCCTTCAGCGCGGCGCCCACCGCAGAGTCCATCATCAACTCTGCCAGCCGCATCGTGCCCTGATTCAAGGCATCAATTGCGGTGCGAATCGCGCGGTAATTGTCTTCCTTCATCACGCTTCGCAACGCCGTCTCCATCTTGTCGATATTCGATCGCTCCTGCGACGACAATCGTTCCCACGCTGGATTATCACGACCTTTTTCCAGCGCGGCCAACATGGTTTCGGCCTCGTTGCGCGCCTCAATCACCTGCCGCTGCCGGAAGTCGTCTTCGGCATTATCGAACGAGTCGAGAATCATGTTTTCGACCTGCTCGTCGGTGAGGCCGTAGCTGGGCTGCACGTCGATCTCGGCTTCCTTGCCGCTGCGCAGTTCACGCGCCGAAACATGCATGATACCGTTGGCGTCGATCAGGAACTTCACCTCGATACGCGGCAGTCCCGCCGGCATCGGTGGAATGCCCTTCAGATCGAAACGTGCCAGCGAGCGGCAATCCTTGGCCAGCTCGCGCTCGCCCTGCAGGACATGAATGGCAACGTTCGTCTGGCCTTCGACACCGGTGGTGAAATGCTCGGTCGCCGACGCGGGGATGGTCGAGTTGCGATGAATGATTTTCGCCACGACTCCGCCCAGAGCCTCGATGCCCAGCGACAAGGGCGTGACGTCCAGCAGCAACATCTCCTTGGTCGCTTTGGAGCGGCCGGCAAGGATATTCGCCTGCACCGCAGCGCCCAGCGCGACAACTTCATCGGGATTCAGATCGCAATGTGGCTTGCGCTGGAAAAGTTCTTCTACGAGTTGGCGGACGCGTGGGATTCGTGTCGAGCCGCCGACGAGCACGGCCTCATCGATCTGACTCGGCGTCAGTCCGGCATCCTTCATAGCTTGCCGGACGGGGCCGACTGTGCGATCAATGACTGGCTGAATCAGGCGCTCGAACTGTGCCCGCGTGATCTCGCGCTGATAATGCTTGCCGCCGGGAAGCACAACCTCAAGCGTTGTTCTTTCTTTCGCCGACAACGCGATCTTCGCTTCGATAACGGCTTGGCGAATCGTTTGCACGACCTCAGCGTTGCCCCGGACATCGACGCCGAGATCGCCCTGGATGTCGTGGAGCGCAATCGTGACCAGCAGATTATCAATGTCGTCGCCGCCGAGGTGAGTATCGCCGTTGGTTGCGATGACCTCGAAGATACCTTCGTGCAGCTTGAGAATCGAAATGTCGAAAGTGCCACCGCCCAGATCGTAAACCGCAACTGTCGCGGTCTCTTTCTTGTCGAGACCGTAGGCCAGCGCTGCTGCCGTGGGCTCATTCACCAGGCGCAGAACGTCGAGTCCCGCGATGCGGCCCGCGTCTTTCGTGGCCTGCCGCTGCGCGTCGTTAAAGTACGCTGGAACCGTGACCACGGCTTGCGTGACTGCCATGGAAAAATAGCGCTCGGCGTTGCGCTTGAGCTGACGCAGAATGAAGGCGGAAATCTCCGGCGGCGTGAAGGTCTTGTCGCCCAGCTTGATGCGGAGAACTTCGCCCGGCGCAAGGTCCTCGGCAAGGCGAAAAGGGAAGAGCTTCAGCTCGTCCTTGACGTCTTCGACGCCGCGTCCCATCAGCCGTTTCACGCTGTAGACGGCGTGGTCAGCGGTCTCGATCAGATATTTGTGTGCGGGATTGCCAACAACGATTTGACCGTTCTCGTCCAAGGCCACGACTGAAGGCACAAGATTGGAACCGTCCTCGCCCGGGATGACAACCGGACGATCGCCAGCCATGTAGGCCACCAGCGAGTTGGTCGTCCCCAGATCGATGCCGACGATGCGTTCAGCGCTCATTAGCTTTTCGCTATTCGCTGTTTGCCAATCACTGCTGTTCACGTTCTGGCGAACAGCGAATAGCGAAGGGCGAAGAGCGATCTTTACTCCAGCACTTCATCGATATCACGCAGCAGATTCCGCACATAATTCCGCCGGTTCAGAATGTCCAGCATCCTATCGCGTACCGCCAGACGATCCTCTTCAAGAACATTGTCACCTTGCGCCGACTGATCCACCAGCGCATCCCATTCGTTCCAGGCGCGATGGAGCTCTTCCATCATGCCGTCGTATTTCGTCTGTAGATGTTTCTTCGTATCCTGCAATTCGAGTTCAAGACTGCGGTCCGGCTCGCCCATCTTCTTGTTCATGCGAGCTTCTTCCAGCTGCATGTTCAGCTCGAAGACCTGCTCCAGCAAATCGGGCGGTACAACCTGCTTCTTCGTCTTGCCGGTGCGCCGCGCCTCTTCGGTCGCGGCCGTGGACTGCTCCTCCAGGTGCATGCCCTGCAAGCGCAGCAAGTACTCGGTGCGCGAGATCGGGTCTTTCAACGTGCGATAGGCATCGTTGAGTTGCGAACTCTGCTCCAGGCTCCACTGCTGTTCCTGCGAACTGCTGCTCGCGTTAATGTCGGGATGCAGATGCCGGCTCAGAGCATAATATTCGCGCTCCAGGCTCGCTGTTTCCAGATTGAGCTTGTAAGGCAAGCCGAAAAATGCGAAGTAGTCAACGGGTCCTGGAGGCTGCACCTTGCCGCATTGCTGGCAGAAGTGCGCGGCCCGCATAGCGCCACAGGACCAGCAATTGACCTTGGTGGGTTTGCTCGGGCTTGCGATCAGGATGCCGCTGTCAGAATCGTGTTGTTTGCGCTCAGTTGGAGGCATGATCTGTGTTCAAACATTCGGGTGGAGCACCGCTTCAGCGGTGCATTGGCGATTGCGTTAGAAGCCGGCTTTAGCCACTTGAGGTAAAGTGAGAATTACCTCCGGCCCTAAAGGGCGGTTCGAAAGGTGCCAGCCATAATGCACGCCTGAAGGCGTGCTCCACCCATCACGAGAATGAAGTGCCGCAGCCGCACGATTTCGTCGCGTTCGGGTTGTTGAACACGAAGCCCTGGCGCATCAGCGTCTCTTCGTAGTCCAGCACCATCCCGTTCAGGTAGATGAACGACTTGGGATCGACAAAGATGCGGACGCCACCGTATTGAAAGATGCGATCGCGCTCGGCCGGTCCGGTTTCGAAGCGAATGACGTAACTCAGGCCTGAACAGCCGCCACCCTGCACACCCAGACGCAGGCCGCCTTCAGCGGGCGCGATATTTTCCTTCGCCATCACGGAGCGGATGTGGGCCAGCGCTTTTTCCGTAACCTCGATGCCTTTGGACGCTGGTGCGGGCGTTCCGGCGGTGTTTTCAATGCTGACTGTGCTCATAATCTCCCTTAGCGCGTCACGCGCTGTTATGTCCGCTGCTCCACTGCGGCGTCCTTCGGCGGTGCTTCGCTCGGCGTCGCATTTTTCTTCTTCCAGTCTCCGATAGCCGCGCGAATGGCATCTTCCGCCAGCACCGAGCAATGAATTTTCACCGGAGGCAGCGCCAGTTCCTTCACGATGTCGGTGTTTCGGATGGCCAGCGCTTCGTCAACGCTCTTACCCTTGACCCACTCCGTTGCCAACGATGACGACGCGATCGCCGAGCCGCAACCAAACGTCTTGAATTTTGCGTCCTCGATGATATTGGTCTCGGGATTCACCTTGATCTGCAATTTCATCACGTCGCCACACTCGGGCGCGCCGACCAGGCCGGTACCCACTTCGGAGCTGCTCTTGTCGAGCGAGCCCACGTTGCGAGGGTTGGTGTAGTGGTCAAGGACCTTGTCGCTGTAAGCCATACTGTTCTCCTAAATCCTGCCGCCGGCTGAAGCCCGCTCGATCATGAAAAAGTGCAGCTTTGACGCTGGCCTGAAGGCCAACTCTACCCAAAATAATGCCCATTCGGCGCACCTAAAGGTGCGCCCCTTCGAAAATCAGTGCGTCGGCTCGGCCGCCCACTGGACCTTCTTCAGGTCGATGCCTTCTTTGGCCATCTCGTACAACGGCGACAATTCGCGCAGCCGATTCACCGTTTCCACTACGCGCTTCGCCACGTAGTCCACTTCGGCTTCCGTGTTGAAACGTCCAATGCCAAAGCGGATCGAGCTGTGAGCCAAATCGTCGCCCGCTCCCAGAGCTTTCAAGACATACGATGGTTCCAACGTTGCCGAGGTGCATGCCGACCCGCTGGAGACTGCAACGTCGTTGATCCCCATCAGCAGCGATTCGCCTTCGACATAAGCGAAACTGATGTTCATATTGCCGGGCAGGCGGTGCTCCATCGAGCCGTTGACGTAGCACTCGTCGAGCTGGCCCATAATCGCGCCCTTTAGGCGGTCGCGCAGGGCGGCGAGTCTCGTTGCCTCTTCCGCCATCTCTTCGCCGGCCAGCGCGCATGCCTTACCCAGACCTACGATGCCAGTTACGTTCAGCGTGCCGGAGCGCATGCCGCGCTCGTGTCCCCCGCCATCGATTTGCGCCACCAGTTGCACCCGCGGATTCTTCCGACGTACGTACAACGCCCCAACGCCTTTGGGTCCGTAAAACTTATGCGCGGAAATCGATGCCAGATCCACATTGTCCTGAATGACGTTGAACGGCACCTTGCCGATCGCCTGTACCGCGTCGGTGTGGAAGAGTACGCCGCGCTCGTGGCACAGCGCGCCAATCTCGCGGATAGGCTGCAGCACTCCAATCTCATTGTTCGCAGCCATGATCGTCACCAGGATGGTCTCGTCATCCATGGCGCGTTTCAGGTCGTCGAGATCGATGCGGCCGTCCTTCTGCACCGGCAGATAGGTGACGCGGAAGCCGTGTTTCTCCAGACGCTTGCAACTGTCGAGCACGGCCTTGTGCTCGGTCGTCTGGGTGATGATGTGGTTGCCCTTTTCCTTGTACATCTCGGCGACGCCCTTGACGGCGAGGTTGTCGCTCTCGGTGGCGCCGGAGGTGAAGATGATTTCCTTCGAGGTCGCACCGATCAGCTTGGAGATGCGTTCGCGCGCTTGCTCCACCGCCTGCTCCGCCACCCAGCCAAATTCGTGATTGCGGCTGGCAGCGTTACCAAAGTTCTCGCCGAAGTACGGCAGCATTTCCTGCAACACCCGTGGATCGGTGCGCGTCGTGGCGTGGTTGTCCATGTAGATGGGCAGCTTCACGTCCCCGCCAAGGTTGGATGCAGTCACATTTGCACTCATGATTTCAGCCATTTTCCTATGTATCGATTGTACTCTCGGTGAGCAGGGGCAATGAATCCCACAAGAGTGGAAGGGGGTTGCGAACGTACGCAGGTGGTAGAGCGGACCTTCAGGCCCGCCTCCAGCAGCAGGAAGAAAACGGTTCAGGCGATGAGATCGTTGTGCTCGTCGCCCGAATCTTGCAAGGGCTAGCGGTGGATAAGGGGGCCTGAAGGCCCGCTCTACCAGAACTACGCCTGCGAATGCGTCGTGATGGTTTCCAATCCGTGGGCGTCGGGGCCGGTCTCTCGCTGACGCAACAATAGCGCGAACAGCAATGCCAGAAAGCCCAGAATCGAGAAGATCCACATTCCCAGCGCATAGCCGTGGAAGTTGGTAGGCCCAGCGTGGCTTATATCGTTAGCCTTCCCGATAGCGAGATTGAAGATGAAGAAACCAATCTGCTGCAACAAACTCATCAGCGCGTAGGCCGTACCGAGCCGCCTCTCGTCCACGATGTATGCGACGGAAGGCCACATCACTGCCGGAATCAGGGAGAAAGCAATCCCCATCAGCGATACCGGCACCAGCAAGGAGATGCTGCTGTAGGCAATCATCAGATACACCGGCATCATCAAGAACGATCCGATGACCATGAGGGTGGCGCGCTTGCCAATGCGGTCGGCGAGCAGGCCGAAGAGAGGCGTGGCGATCATGGCAGAAAACGGAAGCAGGCTGTTCAGCCAGCCGGCCTGTTGCTGCGCCGAAGCAAAGGCAGCAGTCGAGCTGGCAGCCGCGCCCATCTGGGAGAGGAATTTGCTGGTAAACAGATCGATGGCAAACGTACGGAATGGAAAAATTCCGGAGTAGAACGTGAAACACAGTGCCACCACGTACCAATACGAAGGATTGAATTTCAGTCCTTCGCGGAAGCTCAACTTGTCAGGCTCGCTCGACTTACCGAGGTGGTAGCGGGTCTCGGCATAGGTTTCCTGCGCCCAGTAAACCAG
>JBEKXQ010000140.1:0-10389 GCA_049511915.1 Candidatus Korobacteraceae bacterium | reverse complement strand
GCCCGCATTCGCCGCCGCTCTAGCGCCTCGAAGTCTCTGCGTACTCCCGCCGGGTTTCCCATGCCCACACAGTAGCATAGAATCTCAGAAAATGTCAGTATATTATGTGATGCTCAATAAGAGGATGTCCGAACTGGGAATAATGGGGATAATCCTGAGATACTTACCTTCAGCATTGACCCCGTGACCGGTGTTCCTACTCTCGTACGGTCGCTGTCTACGCCCGGGTTCAGCTACTACTTTGTGGTTTTGGGGAACCTGATCTACTTTGACCAAAGTTCCGCGAGTGGTTCTTCTGCTGTTTACGGCTATAAAGCTGAGGATGACGGCACGCTCACCGCGCTCCCTGGCTCACCGTACACGGTTGTAGATAGTGCATATCCGGTTGGTGTGGTAACCGTTCCAGCGCAGTAGGCCAGCCCAGCATCGGAATGAAGGCGGCTGCATCGGTGTTCTGAAGCCTGAACCCGCCCTCGTGCATCAACAACTCCCGCGATAACGTCGAGGCGAGGCTTCATTGGGTCGATACTCGCGCGCTGGATACGACATCCGACGGCCAATGCCTCTCCTGTCGTACACTAACTTCTAAACATGGTTGTCATCTACGGCATTCATTCGGTCAGCGAGGCTCTGAAGTCGGGAGGCCGCAGCTTCGAATATGTGGGCATCGCGCGCGAGCGCCACGATCAGCGCATGCAGCGCCTGATTGACGATTGCCGCGCCAGTGGCGTGCAGGTGCGCTTCCTGCCGCGCGAGCAACTCGACCGGCTCGCCAACACCAATACCCATCAGGGCATTATCGCGGTCACCAGCAGCAAGCAGTACGCCGACGTAGACACCCTGCTGGAGCAGCGCCACGGCGAATACAGCTTCCTGGTTGTAGTGGACAGCGTCGAAGATCCGCACAACCTGGGCGCGCTGATTCGCACTGCCGATGCTGCCGGTGCCGACGGCATGATCATCCCTGAGCGGCGTGCCGCGGGGCTGACTGGCACGGCGGTGAAGGCGTCGGCTGGAGCCTCCGAGCATCTGCCCCTTGCGCGCGTCACCAACATCTCGCGCACCCTGGACGAGCTGAAAGAGCGCAATGTGTGGACTGTTGGGCTGGACGAACGCGGCACCAAGAGCTACGAAGAACTGGACTACAACATGCATTGCGCCATCGTCCTCGGCGCTGAAGGCAAGGGCATGCACGATCTGGTTCGGCGCCGCTGCGATTTCCTGGTTTCGATTCCCATGCTCGGGCACGTGCCCTCGCTCAATGTTTCGGTCGCGGGAGGCGTGGTGATGTACGAGCTTGTGCGCCAGCGCCGCGCGGCGCAGAAGACAGAAGGGGACAAGTCATCCAAAGACTTCGCAGCGGAAAAGAACGCTGCGAAGCATTCCAAGAATCCAGCCCGCAGGGCGGAACAACAATAGCCCAGCGCGTAAGCGCTGGGTTCGAGCCGGGATTAGGCCGAGCCCCGTAGGGGCGGCACGGTTCTGACACAGACCCGCAAAGGTTGAAGCGCCAACATGCAATCTCCCGCCCACGTACACGAGACGCGAAACTAGCAATGCGGTCCTTAACAATCACCGTCCTTCTATTTGTCTGTTCGCTTGCCCACGCCATCGACCGCCAGGCTTTCACTATCACGCGCTACCAGCTCGAAGTCCAGATCGACCGCACCTCCCACGTCATGGCCGTCACCGGCAAGCTCACGCTGCGCAACGACTCCAAGAATCCCGAGAAAAATATTGCATTGCAGGTCTCGTCATCGCTGAACTGGAACAGCATCACGCTCGACGACCAGCCGGTGCAGTGGCTGGGCGAGAATTACACTTCCGACATCGATCACACCGGCAGCCTTTCGGAAGCCATCGTCAGTCTTCCAAAATCGGTGCCGCCGGCAGCTTCGATCATCCTGGATGTGCAGTACGGTGGAACCATCACCCCCGACGCGACGCGTCTCACTCGCATGGGCGCTCCGGCTGATGTAGCCGCGCGCAACGATTGGGACCAGATCAGCGACGCGTTCACCGCCGTGCGCGGCCTGGGATATGTCGCCTGGTATCCCGTCGCCATCGAAGCGGTGAATATGAGCGATGGCAATGCCGTTTTCGATGCCATCGCTGTGTGGAAGCAGCGGCACGCCCGCAGTGAATTCAACGCTCGAATCATTGTGCTTGGGGGAAGCACGGAGTCGCTCTGTATCGCCGTGAATGCCGCGGTCTCCAGTTGTGGCGAGAGTCGCGAAGTTGCGGCTGCCGAAAACGCCGCCGGGAAGCTTAAAGAGTTTAGTAACACATTGACCCTGGACGGCATGAAAGAGACCGTACCAGCCTTCGCCATCGCCAATTACGAATCGCTGGATCGCCCGACAATTTCTTTGTTGCATCTCCCCGAGGACACCTCGCTGGCCCGCGATTACGCGCTCGCGGCAGAAGCGGGCGATCCGCTGCTGCACGACTGGCTTGGGGAACCCGGCCAACCCGCGCGGGTCCTGGAGTTGACCGATCCCGATGCCAATCCCTACCAGAGCGGAGCGGTTTTGTTTACGCCGCTGCGCCAGGCGCCGACTCCCACCTTGCAGCTCTTGTTGTTGCCCACGCAGGTTGCGGCGCGCTTCCACTCTCCGCATCCGTGGATACAGGAGGGCACCGAGCGATTCCTGCAAACCGTACTGGTGGAGAACCGTTCCGGACGCAGAGCCGCGTTGGACTTCCTGGATGAGTATCGCGAGCCGTTGGTGAAAGCGGAAGAAGCGGCAAATCCGAAGCCGGATGCCGCAACGAAGACGGCGCCGGATTCCAATTCCGCCAACAACACGCTGCTCAACACCAACGACGAACTTTACCTGCGTGGCAAAGGAAGCTTCGTGTTGTGGATGCTGCGCGACATGGTGGGCGATTCCGCAATGCAATCGGCGATGGCCGCCTACCGGCCCGGAGCCGACAAGGATCCCGCCTACCTGCAGCGGCTCTTGCAGACCAGTTCCAAGCGCGATCTGGAATGGTTTTTCGACGACTGGGTCTATCGCGACCGCGGCCTGCCCGACTTTCACGTCGAGTCCGCTTATACTCGCCCGCTGTTGAGCGAGAGCTTTAAGAGCTTCCTGGTAACGGCCACCATCGAGAATCGCGGCCGTGCGGGAGCGGAAGTCCCTGTGCTGGTGCAGAGTCCATCCGGCGAGAAGGTCGTGCGCGTTCTGGTTAAGGCAGGACAAAAAGGCACTGGCCGGCTCCCAGTTCCTGTCGCTCCCGACAAAGTCGTCGTCAACGACGGCAGTGTGCCGGAAGCCAACGTTGGCAACAATGTGTTCAACGTCCCCCCGCCGAAGGAGGAGACGCTTCCACCACCGCCTCAGGTAGACGACGACAAAGATAAAAACAAAGAGAATTGATCTATGCAACCTCTGTGTCTCTGGGTCTCTGTGGTAAACAAAAGGACGGTATGAGCTACATTCAATTTCTTGGCGCCGCAGGAGTTGTCACCGGATCGAAGCACCTCATCCACGTGGAGGGCGACGGCGCGCGCCCGCTGCAGGTGCTGGTCGATTGCGGCCTCTTTCAAGGGCAAAAGGAATGGCGTGAGCGCAACTGGCAAGACCTTCCGGTGCCTGCCAACACCATCGACGCCGTCATTCTGACTCACGCGCATCTGGACCACTCCGGCTGGATTCCGCGGCTGGTGAAGCAAGGCTTTCATGGGCCCATTTACGCCACCGCGCCCACCATTGAGCTGTGCAGCATCTTGCTCCCCGACTCCGGACATCTGCAGGAAGAAGACGCGGCGTTCTACAACAAGACGCAGGCGTCGAAACACCATCCTGCCTTGCCGCTCTATACCATGGAAGAGGCGCAGCAATGCATGACCCTCTTCCGTCCGGTTAACGTGGGCGAAGTCAAACAGCTCAGCAGCCAGCTCTCGTTCCGCTTCGTTCGCGCCGCTCACATCCTCGGTTCGTCGATGGCGGAGATCACGCTGAATTCCGGATTGGCGGCGAAAAAGCTGCTCTTCACCGGCGACATCGGGCGCGTGCGAGACAGCGAGGTCGCGCCCGGCAAGGTCTTGTACACCGGTCCCACCGAAGGCGAGGACTGCGATCTGCTGGTGATGGAGAGCACCTACGGCAATCGCCTGCATCCTCACAATGATCCTCGGCCCGAGATGGCTGCGCTCATCCGCACCGCACTACAGCGCGGCGGCAGCGTTGTGGTGCCATCGTTTGCCGTCGAGCGCACCCAGAAATTTCTGTTCATGCTGAAAGAGTTGATGGAGAGCGGACAGGTTCCGCGCGTGCCGGTGCACGCCGACAGCCCCATGGCGATCAAAGCTGTGCAGATTTTCATGCAGCACTCCGAGGAGTTCACGCCCGAGACCAAGGCGATGATCGGCAAGTACGGTTCGCCTCTCGAGTGGCCTGACTTTCACTTCGATGTCAGCCAGGACGATTCCAAGAAGATCAACAACATAAAGTCCCCGGTGATTATCATCTCCTCTAGCGGCATGGTCGCCGGCGGCCGCATCCTGCATCACTTGATGCTGCGCCTGCCCGATCCCAAGAATCTTGTGTTGTTCATCGGATTCCAGGCCCCAGGCACGCGCGGTTTCACCATCCAACACGGCGCGCCTCAAGTGAAGATGTTCGGGCAGGAAATTCCCATTCGCGCGCAGGTGGCCAGCTTGGAACAGTTCAGCGACCACGCCGACACTCCTGAACTGCTGGAGTGGCTGCATACTTTTCGGCGTGCGCCGAGTGTGACATATCTGGTGCACGGCGAGCCCGCAGCCGCTGCGCAGCTGCGCGACGCCATGGTCCAGGCGCTGGGATGGAATGTGCAGGTGGCCGTGTATCGGGAGAAGGTGCAAGTGGAATAATCGTTGTCACCACGGAAGCACGGAGTACACGGAGAAGACAAAGAATAAGAAATTTTCCGTGTACTCCGTGCTTCAGTGGTGAAGGAGATTTTGATGGCAACATTTGGACTCATCGAGTACTCAGACGCCAGCCCCGAAGTCCGGCGGTGTACGACGACATCATGGCAACCCGCAAGACAGACTGGATCAATAATTTCTGGAAGGCCCTGGCGAACGATCCGGCTTTGTTGAAGCGAACGTGGAAAGACATCAAGCAGATCATGGCGCCGGGCGCGCTCGACCCACTCATGAAGGAGATGATCTACGTCGCCGTCAGTGTGACCAACGGCTGTCCGTACTGTATCGCCTCGCACACCGCTTCGGCGCGCAACAAGGGCATGACGCCGGAAATGTTTCACGAGCTGATGTCGGTTGTCGGCATGGCCAATGAGAGCAACCGCCTCGCCAACGGCTACCAGATTGAAATTGACGAGCAATTCAAGCCTCCGTTGAAGTAACCAGCCGTTCTGCCGCATGTCGCCAAATCGGGCGGGCTTAAAAGCGGCTGCCCGAAATCCGATCGCCTCACATCTGCGTACCCTACATGACGCTCCCAAAGCCATGACGACCCGCTCCGGCAGATTGCTTTGTAACCTTCTGTCGGGCGGCGACTCTAATCGTATGAGGGTGGCGTAGCCATCAAGTAGGTGAGGAAAGCTATGTCCAAGTTTTTGTTACGTTTTGCTTTTGCGGCATTAATGGTCGCCGTCCTGGCTGGGCTCGTGATGCGCGGCTCTCGCGGCTCAGTGGTCGCGAGCGAGAAGGTGACAGCGCTGCCGAAACCAGCTGTAGATCAGCCTCTGTCGAGCGCGCCCGGCCAGGAGACCGCGGTGGTCGCCGGAGGTTGCTTCTGGGGCATCCAGGCTGTCTTCCAGCACGTCAAAGGCGTGGTCTCGGCAACGTCGGGATATTCCGGAGGCTCGGCGAAGACGGCGGAATACGAGATTGTCAGCACGGGTACGACCAACCATGCCGAGTCGGTGAAGATCGTCTACGATCCTTCGAAGATTACCTACGGCCAGTTGCTGCAGGTGTTTTTGTCCGTCGCGCACGATCCCACGCAGTTAAACCGGCAAGACCCGGATCAGGGCACGCAGTACCGCTCTGTCATTTTCTATGGCAACGACGAGCAGAAGAAGATTGCCGACGACTATATCGCGCAACTGGATCAGGCGAAGGTCTTTTCGCACAAGATCGTCACGCAAGTGGTCCCACTGAAGGGCTTCTATCCCGCGGAGGGCTATCACCAGAATTATGCGGCGCTCCATCCGGATAACCCGTACATCGCGCGCTTCGATCTGCCCAAAGTTGCCAACTTGCAGCGGATGTATCCGCAGCTCTATCGCATCCAGTAGGCAGGACTGCAAATCGAGTCCCGCGAAGCGGGACGCAAGATCATAGCCAGCGCTTCAGAGGCTGTTACGAACTCAGGCCCAGAATTGGCTAGTGAATCACGGCGATCTAACTAGGCGATGAAAACAGCCGCAACGCGGCGGCATGATGTTAGGCGGGGGCGTCAGCCCCCGCTCTAGTGGGAAATAATGCGAGCCGCAGAGCGGCGGCACGGGTTTCGTAACAGCCTCTTCAGCGCTGGGTAGGACGTAATTCGAAGACCGAGCCTCTTCAGGGGCAGCACCAAGCGAATTCTTGCAACGAGTACACTATGACGAACCGAAGAAATTTTCTGAAAACCAGCTTCTTATCCCTCTCAGGAGTCGCGTTTATGAGTTTGTTGAACCGCACCGAAGCCGAGGCCGCACCGGCCTCGACCGATTACGTCGAAGTTGTCGAGTTCAAAGATGACGGCGAGAAGATCGGCCCCAAGCGCGTGCCCAAGGTGGTGAAGACCGAGGCCCAATGGCGCGCCCAGTTGACCCCGGAGCAGTTCAACGTCACGCGCCAGGCGGGCACCGAGGGCGCCTTCACCGGTCAGTACTGGTACCTGCATGCGAAAGGAATCTTCCGCTGCGTGTGTTGCCAGAATGCGTTGTTCAGTTCGGCGACCAAGTTTGATTCGGGCACGGGCTGGCCGAGCTTCTGGGAGCCGATTGCCAAGCAGAACGTCAAGACCGCCAACGACACCACCCTGGGCATGACGCGCGACGAGGTGCGATGCACCGAGTGCGACGCCCACCTGGGTCACGTCTTCGACGACGGTCCGCGTCCGACCGGCTTGCGCTATTGCATGAACTCGGTCTCGCTGAAGTTCGTAAAGCAGGGTTGAAGGGGCGCGGTCTTTACGGTGGAAGCGCCGGGCTTTAGCCCGGCGTCAACGCCGGTTTACTTTTGTCATCACGAGTGGGCTTCAGCCTGCGAGGGATCTGCTTCTTGCGAGTATTGCGGGTACAACGAGAAGCAGATTCCTCGCGCCCAAATGCCGGGCGCTCGCAATAACAATTCAAATTGCCGGGCAAACGCCACGATTCTCGCGGGTTGCCCTACTCCACCGTAACCGACTTGGCCAGATTCCGCGGCTGGTCCACGTCGCACCCGCGCCTTACGGCGATGTGGTACGCCAGCAACTGGCACGGCACCACTTCCAGAATCGGCGCCAGCAGCTCCGGCGCGTCGGGCACATACAGCACGTGGTCGGCGGCTTCGCGAATTTCTTCGTCGCCTTCGGTAGCAATCGCTATCACTGTCCCCGAGCGCGCCTTCACTTCCTTCAGGTTCGACAGCGTCTTCTCGTAGCGCAGCACCGAGCCCGGATCGCTGGCATCGCGCGTAGCAAGAATCACGACGGGCAGGTCCTCGTCGATCAGCGCATTAGGACCGTGCTTCATCTCGCCCGCGGGATAGCCTTCGGCGTGGATGTAGGAAATTTCCTTCAGCTTCAAAGCGCCTTCCAGTGCGATGGGATAGTGAATGCCGCGTCCCAGGAAGAGGAAATCGTGGGCGCGGTGATATTCCTTCGCGAGGTCTTCCGTCTCCTCATCGTGCGCCAGCAGCGCTTCCAGCTTGCCCGGCATCAGGGTCAGGTCCTCCAGCAACTTTTTGGAGTGATCGGCATCAATGGTGCCGCGGAGCTGGCCGAGATAGACGGCGAACAGGAACAGCGCGGTCAATTGCGCCGTGAACGCCTTGGTGGAGGCGACGCCGATCTCCGGCCCCGCATGAGTGTAAATGGTGCCGTTGGATTCGCGCGCAATCATGGAGCCCACGACGTTGCAGATGCCCAGCGTCTTGGCGCCCTTGGCGCGCGACTCGCGCAGCGCAGCGATGGTGTCAGCCGTTTCGCCCGACTGCGTGATGAGGATGGTCAGATCGCCCGGGCCGGTCAGCGGATCGCGATAGCGAAACTCGCTGGCGTAATCGACTTCCACCGGCAGCTTGGCCAGGCGCTCGATCATGAACTTGCCGGCCAGCGCAGCGTGCCAACTGGTGCCGCAGGCGGCGATGTAAACCTTGCTCAGCTTGCGGAAATCGTCTTCGGTGATGTCCATCTCGTCGAGAAAGACCTTGCCGGAATCGAGCGAGACCCGGCCTAGCGTGGTGTCTCGGACGGCGCGCGGCTGCTCGTAAATTTCCTTCAGCATGAAGTGTTTGAAGCCGCCCTTTTCCGCCATGATGGGGTCCCACGTGATGTGCTGCACCTCGCGAGTGATGGGCCGGCCTTCAAAGTCGGTGAGCTGTACGCCCGTGGGCGTGATGACAGCGAGGTCGCCGTCGGCGAGAAAGAACAGGTCGCGGGTGTGATAGAGAATCGCCGGCACGTCGCTGGCAACGAAGTATTCGTTCTTGCCTAGGCCAATGACCGCCGGCGGGCCATTGCGCGCCGCGACAATCTTGTTGGGCTCGTCCGACGAAATGACCGCGATGGCAAAGACGCCGGTCAACACCTGTACCGTCTTGCGAACCGCTTCTTCAAGCGAAACGTGATGCCCATTGCCCTCGGCCTTCAGGTTCTTCTCGACCAGGTGGGCGATGACTTCGGTGTCCGTCTCGGTGACAAACTTGTGGCCTTCGTCGATCAACTTCCTTTTCAGGCTGACGTAGTTTTCCACGATGCCGTTATGCACGACGACAATCTTGCCGGTGCAATCGCGATGAGGATGAGCGTTCTCTTCCGTGGGACGGCCATGCGTTGCCCAGCGCGTATGACCGATGCCGTAGGTCCCGTCGAGCGGCTTCAGGCGGATTGCCTCTTCCAGATTGCGCAGCTTGCCCTCGGCGCGGCGTATCTGCAGGCCAGCGCCATTGCCGGCAACAGCGATGCCGGCGGAGTCGTAGCCGCGATATTCAAGCCGCCGCAGACCGTCGATGATGACCGGTACAACCCGCTTCGGTCCTACATAACCAACAATGCCACACATATACCAGGCCCCCTTTTGAGCCGCTCCAACTTTAGACGGAGACACGCGAGAGACGAATGCTCAAATTGTAAACGTTAGCTGATTAGATGTTACAGGGATTGCCTCGATTCGCAAGGACGCCGGTCCGGCGACGTTGTATTCCGTAATTGGGCGAAGGGAATTCCGCCGGGGCACCCGACACTAATTGGCCTGGGACCACTCCACCGAAGCCGTGACGCGATGGGAAAAGCGGCGGTAACTACTCAGAGACTCCCGAGACATTCGCCAACAATAAGGCTGTCGCACGAGGCTAAGATTGTTGCGGCAGTGGAGTCGCCAAACAAGAATTTGGCTGTTGCGGAGTTCCATTCGCGGAGGGTTTACCGGCTATGAAACGCATCTGCGTCTGTTTTGTGTTGCTGACCGCTGTATCCGTTTTTGCCCAGTCCTACAAAACGTGCGATGTGACGATGTGGGCTAACGAGGCGGATTCGCACACCTCGCCTACTTCCCCCAAGGACATTTTGTACTTTGTTCGGGTTGGAAGAGCGAATTATGAGATTGCGCGGCCTGGACCCGATGTGGAGATGAATTCAGGACAGCAGATACATTGTCGCGTTGATAACGGCTACATGTTCATCCGTAACAGCAAAGGCCAAGTGCGCAAAGCGCAGATCGTTGAGACGGGGCAATCGATGCAGAGGCAGTAGCTCTCCCGTAAAACCGCTATATCACAGTGTGACCGGCCTACCCCTCGAGCTTAAAGCTGTACTCCTCGATGACCGGATTGGTGAGCACTTCGCGCGCGATGCGCTCGACTTCCGCGTGCGCGTCTTCGCGGCTGACGCTGTTGTCGAGCGCGATCTCAAAGTACTTGCCCTGGCGCAGATCGTCGATGCCGCGATAGCCCATCTTCTTCAACGCGCCGTGAATGGTTTTGCCTTGAGGGTCGAGGACGCTTTTCTTGAGCGAGACGTAGACGTAGGCTTTCATGGGAAAGCCTATTATAGCTTTTGTCCGGGCGATTCATCGCTAACGAAGGACGCCAGGGTTCGAGTCAGTTTTCGAGTCAGTTTTCGAGTCGCGCGACTTTGATAATGTCCCCATGCGGCAACATTAGAAGTGTCCCCTAATCTGGAGGTCTCCACAGGAGGCCAGATTGGGACGGACAGCCATGAGCAGCAAAGAGTTGCGACG
>JBEKXQ010000139.1:0-10642 GCA_049511915.1 Candidatus Korobacteraceae bacterium | reverse complement strand
ACCGAACGGCATAATCCATCCTCGATCGCCACCCTGCGCCGCCAGATTGCTACCCACCTGGCCCGCTCCCTGCCCAGGTGTCCCTGCTGCTTGCGAGGATTCTTATAACACAGTAGTACTAGTCTTCCGACTCCTCCAGCCGTTGCCGAAAATAATCCCAATCCGGCCGGAACTTGTTCCTTTCCGCTTTGGCTTCGCGCTCGGCCCGCTGTTCTTCATGTCCCGCCCGCCACCAGAGGAAAATCGATAGCAGCGCAAAGATGACACACAGGACGTAGCTGGGATATCCGAGATACGCGCTAAATGCGGCGAGGCACATCACCAGCCACGATCCCAGATAACGCCGGTAGCGCAACTCCGCTCGCGAGCGCAGTTCCTCGATCTGGTTCCACTCCCACAACTGCGCTTTGGCCATTTCGAGGCGCACGCGCTGGGCTGCTTCGGCATTCAGCGGAATTGGCGCGGTCAGATCGCTGCCGTCAGCCGACAGCGCCAGATCCAGCCCGTCCAGGCGGAGTTCGAGTCCACGAACCTCGGTACGTAGGGTTGTGTTGGTTCCGTCCATGCGTCCCCCGGCAATTGAAGGGGCGCAGCTTCAGCCGCGCCGTCTTAGCTACTTATTTTTTTCACCACGAGCGGGCTTCAGTCCGCGAGGGGCCTGCTGTTCTGCGTTTTCCAGTAAGTTCTGAAGCCGCGCCCTGATACAACCCGATAGAGTCGTTTCTCTGCTAATTGTCTGCGCCAGGCTTGTGCTCGTCGCTCGGGGCTAGTTGCTAATTGCTAGTCGCTGCTCTTCCTCACCGCGATGCCCAACTCTTTCAACTGGCGCTCGCTGACGGGGGTGGGCGCGTCGACCATCAGGTCGACGGCTTTCGCGGTCTTGGGGAAGGGAATAACCTCGCGCAAACTTTCCGCGCCGGCCAATATCATGACGATGCGATCGAGCCCGAGCGCGATGCCGCCGTGCGGCGGCGTGCCGTATTGCAACGCTTCCAGGAAGAAACCGAAGCGCGCCTGCTGCTCCTCTGGCGACATCCCGAGCGCATTGAAAATCTTCGCCTGGATGTCCTGCCGGTGAATACGAATGGAGCCGGAGCCGAGCTCGGTCCCGTTCAGCACCACGTCGTAGGCCAGCGCGCGTACGGCGCCGGGATCGCTCTCCAGCTTGTCCATGTCTTCGTCGTGCGGCGAGGTGAAGGGATGGTGCGCTGCGTTCCAACGGCCCTCGGTCTCGTCCCACTCAAACATGGGAAAGTCCGTGACCCACAGAAAGCGGTAGTTGCCATGCTTGAACGCGCCGTGACGGTCGGCGTACTTCTGCCCGAGCGCAAGACGCAGTTGTCCCGCCCCGGAATAGATCGCATATGCCTGCTGCCGCGCCTTGACTGCGCTCGCAGCCTCGGTGCGCTTGGCGCCGGCGACGATGACCAGCAGGTCCTCCGCATTCGGCTTGGCCAGTTCGCGAATCTTCGCGACCGCTTCCGGAAAAGACTTCTCCAGCCGCTTGATGTCCTCGAAGACCTTAGCGTCTTTGCGATCGCCGAACATCGTCTTGATCTCGTCGCGCTCTTTGCGCGACAGCTCACCGACCTTTGGGATCACAATCGCAACCACGGGCAGCTCGGGATCAACATTGAGCGTCTCCAGGTTCTCCGGCGCAAAAGCCTCGCGCACATCGGACATTGCCGGCAGGCGCAGGTCGGGCTTGTCGATGCCATACAGGCGAATTGCCTGGTCGTAGCTCATCTGCGGAAACGGCGTCTGCAGATCGACGCCGACGGTCGACAGCGCCGCCTTGAGGAAACCTTCGACGACATGGAAGACCATCTCCGGCCGCGCGAAGCTGATCTCCAGATCGATCTGCGTGAACTCCGGCTGGCGATCGGCGCGCAGGTCTTCGTCGCGGAAGCAACGCACGATCTGGAAGTACTTGTCGAAGCCCGAGATCATCAGGATCTGCTTGAACAGTTGCGGCGACTGCGGCAGCGCGTAGAACTCGCCGGGATAGACGCGGCTGGGGACGAGGTAGTCGCGCGCGCCCTCGGGCGTGGACCGCGTCATGAACGGCGTCTCGATTTCGTAGAAGCCCTGCGCGTTCAGGTGATCGCGGATGGCAATGGCGACGTTGTGCCGCAGCTGGATGTTGCGCTGCATCTCGGGCCGGCGCAGGTCGACGTAACGATACTTCAGGCGCACTTCTTCGTTGGCCAGCACGGTGTCGGCGGGCGTGAAGGGCAGCGGCTTGCAGTCGTTCAGAAGGCGCAGCTCGTCGGCGACGACTTCGATCTCGCCGGTCGGGATGTTCTTGTTGATGGTGCCCGCATCGCGCAGCTTCACCTGGCCGATGGCGGCGAGCACAAACTCCGAGCGCACGGCATTCGCCTTGTCGTGCACCTCGGCGCCGGCGTCTGCCGTAACGACGACTTGCGTGATGCCGCTGCGGTCGCGCAAATCGAGGAAGATCAGGTTGCCGAGATCGCGCCGCTTGTTGACCCATCCCATGAGCACAACTTTGGAGCCGGCGTCGGAGGCGCGCAGCTCGCCACACATATGAGTACGTTTCAGATTGCCTAGAAAGTCGAGCATGATGTCCTTGGAAGAAGCAATTAGCATTTAGCCAAGGCGCGTTGACCGACGGCTAAGTGCTAAACGCTGAGTGCCAACTTGCTTCTGTATCTATTTTCGCAGGTATTCGACGAGTTGGGAGCGCGGAACCTGCACCTGTTCGCCTGTCGCAAGATTCTTCACCGCGAATGTATCGGCGGCGACTTCGTTTTCGCCAACGATAATGATGTATTTCGTTCCGGCCTTCTCCGCTGCCTCGAACGATTTCTTCAGCCGGAAAGTTTCGTCGCCTAGATCGGCGCTCGCACCGGCGCGCCGCAACTCGCGAGCGAGCTTCAGGGCATGGCTGTTCATCCCCGCCCCCAGCGGAGCCACAAACGCCTGCACCTTCTCCACTAGTTGCTCGCCTTGCGATTGCAGCGCGAGAATCAGGCGATCTTCGCCGATGGCAAAGCCGATGCCTGGTGCCTTTGGCCCATCGAGCGATTCGGACAAACCATCGTATCGCCCACCGCCGAGTACCGCGCTCTGCGCGCCCAGGCCGCCGTGCGTGAACTCGAAGGTCGTGCGCGTGTAATAGTCCAGCCCGCGCACCATGCGTTCGTTGATCACATATGGAACATTGAGTGCTTCAAGCATCTTGCGTACTTGCGCGAAATGCTCGCGGCAAGGCTCGTCGAGATACTCGCTGATCTTCGGCAGCTTCTCGATGATCGGCTGATCCTCCGGATGTTTGCAGTCGAGCACGCGCAGCGGATTGGTTTCGGCGCGGCGCTGACAGTCGGCGCACATCTGATGCACGACCGGTTGCAGCGCCTCATGCAGCGCTTTGTTGTAGCGCGCGCGATCGTCAGCGCAACCGACCGAGTTCAACTGCAAATTCCAGTCGCGGAGGCCGACTTCGTCGAGCAGCGTGGCCAGCATCTCCAGCACTTCGGCATCGCGCGCCGGCGACTCGCTGCCCGCGCTAGGCGGCCCGATGATCTCCGCGCCAATCTGGTAGAACTGGCGGTAACGTCCTTTCTGCGGGCGCTCGCGGCGGAATTGCGGGCCGATGTAATACAGCTTTTGCAGCGTGCCTTCTTTGTCGAGCCCGTGCTCAATGTAAGCCCTCACGACTCCGGCTGTATTCTCGGGGCGTAGAGTTAGTGATTGCGGTGGTTCGAAGTCGAGAAGCGGAACCTCCTCAATTTCGATTCCCCGCGCGCTGGCAAAAGTGCGCAAAAGCGGGGATGCGCCAGCCCTTAACGATCGGGGAACCACGAGCCTTGCCGTCACCGGGGAATCAGGGTGGTTGGATTTCCAGATGTCGCGCAGGGCAGCAATAGAGATAACCGCGCTCGCGTAAGGTCGGACCTTGAACTCGATCAAAACATCGCCATTTGCTGATCTAGCAACCGCATCAACCCGACGCTTGGAATTTGGCATCGGGACTTGGTATTCCACGGGGAATCTGTTTTCGTTCTGCTGTCTCCACAAGAGCGCTAGGGTGCTCTCAGAAAAGCGTCCCCCGTCAAGCCACGTGAACATCTCTTTCGAGACGATGTCAGTCTCTTCGCCCACACTGCGCGAGAACAGTTGCGTGTCTTCGAAGACAGGCGTGCGGATCTCGTGAAAGTTGTAGCGCGCAAAAACGCCGCGCACCGTGGCCTCCACGCGGTTCCATAGGTCGGTATCGGGCGGGAGCAGGTCACTAGTTCCGCGGACAGCCTTAATCATAAGAATAGTTGTCAGTTAGTCGGATGCGGGCGTTACGGTATTGTCAAGGACATAACGAAATACTCGTGCGAATCTTGTCCCGAATTGGGAAATGTTCAACGTGGAACATTTTGCAAAATGGCATCTTCGATGACTACTTCTTCATCTCGGCGAGATATTGCTCCTTGTATCCCAGATAATTCCTTGTGTAGCGCAGGATCATCTCCTGATCGTCATCGGTGAGTTGCTTGCGAAATTTGCCAGGCACACCCATCCACAGCGATCGCGCCTCCACGATCGTTCCTTCCGGGATCAGAGTTCCCGCGGCGATGATCGACCCCGCTCCGATGCGCGCACCGTTGAGGATGACCACTCCCATGCCAATGAGGCAGCGGTCTTCGACGACGCAGCCGTGCAGTGTGACCGAATGGCCCACGGTGACCCAGTCGCCGACGATCACCGGCCACTGGTTCAACATGCCGTGCAGGACGCTGCAGTCCTGGATGTTGCTGTTGGCCCCGACACGAATGGAATGCACATCGCCCCGCAGCACGGCGTTCATCCAGACGCTGGCGTTTTCGCCCAGCACCACGTCGCCGATCAGTTGCGCCGACTCATCCACATAGCATGACGGCGGCACGGTGGGCGTAACACCTTTGTAGGAACGAATCATTCTTCCTCAATCGTGAGATCTGCAAACCGTCTTGCCATTGCCGGTCAAGCGTGCCCCGGCGGATCAGTAACTCCAGCACAGAATCGGCAAGCAAAAGTGAATTCTAAATGAAATATCTCTTCTACCACTTTGTCGGCATGGGCAACTGGCCCAACTTACGGTACAACACAATAGCGACCCTTCGCGTGAAACGTTTAAGGCATCTGTGCAGTGATGTATGGCCAAGCAACAACTGACGGCAGTTCGCGGTTGAATGTCGAACAGCAAGTGGAAGCAACGGTGAACTGGATGAGGGCTCTGGGTCCCAAGACAGTGCTTTGTGTCGATGACGAGAAGATCGGTCTGCGCGTGCGCAAGATCCTGCTGGAGAGCCACGGCTTCAACGTGCTGACTGCCAGCAGCGGGCACCAAGGTCTCGCGCTCTTGGCCGACCATCACGTCGATCTGGTTGTGCTCGACTACTACATGCCAGGCTTGAACGGTGGGCAAGTGGCGGCCGAGATTCGTCGTCGCTGCCCCGGCATTCCCATTATTTTTCTGTCGGCGTATTTTTCTCTTCCGGCCGCCGATCTCGAGCTGGCCAACGCCTTCATCACCAAGGGCGATCCGCCCGACGTCCTCATCGACAAAATTCTGCAATTGGTGTGACCGGCGATTGGCTGCGTACCCGCGGCCCGATCCCTTCCTGCAATAGAGATGTGATCAAAATAGCTCACTTCGCACGCAGCAGCAGGACCGGCACGCTGATACGGTGCTGCACTTGTGACGCGGTGTTGCCGAGAAATATGTCGGCGAGAAAGCGGTGCCCGTGGGTGCTCATGGCCACCAGGTCGCAACCCTTCTGCTGCACCCACCGGATGATCTCTTTCGCGGGATCGCCGTACGCCAACTCGGCCTCGGCGGAGATTCCGGCACGTTGAAACTCGGCGCGCACCGTCTCCAGATATTGCGTATCGTCGCGTATTTCCGGACTGACTGCATCTGGGCCATAGGTTCGCGCCGCCCATCCATCGGCTACGTGCAGCAGCACCAGACGGCTGCCCATCACCTTCGCCAGCTCCTTGACGTGTTCAATGATGGCGCGGTCAGTCGGCGTGCCGTCCACGGTTACCAGAATTTTTTCGTACATACTCGTTTCATTGCGATCGTCTTGCCATCATCTGCCGCTGACCACTTGCCACGCCGCACGCATCGATTCGGGCAGGCCGTAAATGTCGATTGCGCAGATCAGGATAGCACTGCCCCACCCGGCGATCAGCAGGAACCGGCCGTTCTTCCATGCTCCCATGCGTTTGCGGGAGCTGGTGAACTGCAGCAGCGGAAACATGGCAAAGGGAAGCTGCAACGCCAGCACCACCTGGCTCAGCACCAGCAGATCGGTGACGCTGCTCTCGCCGCGCAGGCCGATGACGAACACTGCCGGCAGGATTGCCAGACTGCGGGTGATCAGCCGCCGCACCCACGGCTGAATGCGCCATCGCATGAATCCTTCCATCACCACCTGCCCGGCCAGCGTGCCGGTGATGGTGCTGCTCTGTCCGCTCGCCAGCAGCGCGATTGCGAACAGCGTGCTCGCTGCCGATGCTCCCAACAACGGCGCCAGGGTCAGATAGGCAACTCGAATCCAATCGCTGTCGGCGCTGAATGTGACCACTTGTCCGCCCGGCAAAGTCACGCTTTGTTTGCCGAAGAACACAGTAGCTGCAAGTACCAGAATGGCCGCGTTGACGAAAAATGCAATCGTCAACGCAACCGTCGAATCGATGCTGTTGAACTGGATCGCGCGCCGGATGGAAGCTTCGTCCTTCTGGAATTTGCGGCTCTGCACCAGCGCCGAATGCAGATACAGATTGTGCGGCATCACCGTCGCGCCGATGATGCCGATGGCGACGTACAGCATTCCAGCTTGACGGAAATGCGGCGTGATCAGCGCCCGTCCCATCTCCAGGAAACTGGGCTGCGTCTGCGGCAGAACAAAAATCTCGATGAAATAGCAGATGCCGATGGTCGCCACCAGCAGCAGGACAACAGCTTCGATGGTCCGCATCCCGAACCGTTGCAGACCCAGCAGCAGCAGCACGTCCAGCCCGGTGATGATCACCGCCCACAGCAGTGGAATGTGAAACAGCAGATTCAGCGCGACCGCGCTTCCCAAAACCTCTGCCAGGTCGCACGCCGCAATCGCCACTTCGCTCATCAACCAGTTCGGCCAACGCGTCCACTCCGGATACCAGTCACGGCAGCACTGCGCCAGGTCCTTCCCAGTCACCACGCCCAATCGCGCTGAAATCACCTGCATGAAAATCGCCATCAGGCTGGCGACTCCAATCACCCACATCAACCCGTACTTGAACTGCGCACCGCCTTGCAGGTCGGTGCCCCAGTTGCCGGGGTCCATGTAACCGACGCTGATCAGAATGGCCGGTCCGACGAAGGCGCGCCACTGCTCCCAGAAGCCGGCCTGCTGATGCGGCACTGCGACGGTGTTGTGCAGTCCCTCCAGCGACACGTTTCCGGCAGCAGCCAACCCGGTTCCGTCCGGCGTCTCCTGGCTTAGCTCTGCGTCTTTCGGTGGTGGCGACAAACGGTCCATACTCGACGAACTTAATATCAATATATCATTTGTCATTAACTGCGGTTAACGTAATGTTGCAACCCAGATCCTCTCCGCCGCCGGACCGCCTAACTCCACTCTGCGCCGCTCAATCGCCAACGAAATGGTGCCATCATAATTCCGGGCCTCGACTTTGAGGCGCGCGCCCGGCCGGATACCCTTCGCTTCCAGAAACTCCAGAAGCCTGCGATCACGCTCGTACACGCTCTGCACCGCGTAGAGGTTTCCCTGCTCAGCCTCGGAGAGCAGCAGCAACCCGCGCTTCCTTTTGGCGCGAGCAGGTTCAGGAATTGGCGAGTTGCCATGCGGACACGCTCCGCTGCGCCCCAGCTTGCGCACAAGCATCGCCTCAAAATCACTCGACACCGCGTGTTCGAGGCGTTCCGCTTCATCATGGACCTTGTACCATGCCATGCCGAAGATCTCGTGCAACATGCGCTCGATCAAGTGATGGCGAATGGCAAGCTGCCGCGCGATCTTGCGGCCTGCGGCGGTCAGCACCACATGCCCGTCACGCCGGACTGTGACCAGGCCATCGCGCTTCAGTCGGCGCAGCGCCATGGTCACCGCCGGCGCAGACACATCGAGCCAGTGCGCCAGGCGCGCCGCGATGACGAGCTCGCCTTCACCCTCCGCTTCCAGAATCGCTTTGAGATAGTCCTCTTTGGAAACTGTGATCATGACATGCCTGTTGAATGCTAGTTAACTCCAGTTAATGGCAGGATGCAAGGCACTTGTGTTCTGACGATCCGCAAAATCCTTCATCGGTTCCGGCGTGTCCCTCCGCAGCGAGGCCATCGCCCGGCGCCGTCAAATGCTACTGTCATCCCGACCGACGGCTTTAGCCGGAGCGGAGGGATCTGCGGTCTCCTGATACAGACACAAATCCCCAGCGGCCGGTTTGACATTGGCGGCGTCTCACCCCTACTCTTTTCTTTCGCCCATGAAGGTCCTCGTCCTCGGTAGCGGTGGTCGCGAACACGCGATCGTTTGGAAGCTGCGGCAGTCGCCGCGGATCAAGAAGCTGTATTGCGCTCTGGGCAACGGCGGCATCGCGGCCGACGCCGAGTGCGTCTCCGCCGATCTGAAGAACATTGATTCGCTGGTGCAGCTTGCAACCCAGCTCAGCCCCGATCTCACCGTCGTCGGCCCCGAGCTGCCTCTCACCTTAGGCGTGGTCGACGAATTCCAGAAGCGCGGCTGGCCCATCTTCGGCCCCACTCGCAACGCCGCCCGACTGGAGTCGAGTAAGACTTTCGCTAAGCAATTCATGCAGCGCCACAATATCCCGACCGCCAAATACGCGGTCTGCGGCAGCAAGGACGAACTCCCGGAGGCGCTCAACCTATTTCACGCGCCGGTTGTCGTTAAGGCCGACGGGCTGGCCGCCGGCAAGGGCGTTGTCATCGCGCAATCGAAAGACGAAGCGCAACGCGTCGCGGAAGAGATGCTCGCCGGCAAGATGCTCGGCGACGCGGGCTCGCGTGTCGTCCTTGAAGAGTGCCTGGTGGGCGAAGAGCTTTCATTCCTGGTAATGAGCGATGGCGAGCGCGTAGTCCCGCTGGTAGCGGCGCAGGACCACAAGCGCGTCTTCGACAACGATCAGGGTCCGAACACCGGCGGCATGGGCGCGTATTCCACGGACAGCATTGTCGACCCGCAGATGCGCGACTGGCTGGTGACGCACATTGCCCGTCCGGTGATCGCGGGCATGCGCGCCGAGGGCGCCGATTACAAAGGCATTCTCTATTGCGGCATCATGATGACGGCGCGCGGACCCATGGTGCTGGAATTCAACTGCCGCTTCGGCGATCCCGAGACCCAGCCGGTGATGATGCGCATGGAAAGCGATCTGCTGGAAGCAATGGAAGCGTCAATCGCGGGACGCGTCAGCGATGGCGATTTCCGCTGGTCGCCCGAGCCCGCCGTCTGCGTGGTGATGGCGTCGGGCGGATATCCCGGCGCATTCGAAGCGGGCAAGCTAATCACCGGAATCGACGAAGCCGACCGCATGTTTGGAGTAAAGGTTTTCCACGCGGGAACAACTCGCCGCGACGGAAACTATTACACCTCCGGAGGGCGCGTGCTGGGCGTGACTGCTCGCAGTAAAGACTTGCCCGACGCGGTCGAGCGCGCCTACGACGCGGTGATGAAGGTCCGCTTCGATGGCATGCACTATCGCAGGGACATCGCTGCCCGCGGACTGAAACATTTGCGCGCAGGAAAATAATCTGCAGAGTTGGGTGGAGCACATCTTCAGGTGTGCATTGAGAAATCGAATTCTTAGCCGCGCTTTAGCGCCAGAGATAACTTTTCTTGCCTCAGCGGCTGAAGCCGATGCATACTTTGCCAAATGTACTGCCCCGCTAAAGCGGTGCTCCACCCTGGCGCGAATGTGAAGCTTTGAATCGGCCACCAACAGAACTATCGATATGAACAACACACCTCTCGTCTCCATTGTCATGGGCAGCGACTCCGACCTCGACATCATGAACGAGGCCGCGAAGTCGCTCGCCGAGTTCGGCATTGCTTACGAAATCGACATCACCTCGGCGCATCGCTCGCCGGCCCGCACCAGCGAATACTCGCGCGGCCTGAAGGCACGCGGCGTCAAGGTCGTCATCGCTGGCGCAGGCGGAGCGGCTCATCTCGCCGGCGTCATCGCCGCCGAGACCACGCTCCCGGTCATCGCCGTTCCCATTCCATCGACGGCGCTGCTCGGTCTCGATTCGCTATTGGCGATGGTGCAGATGCCTGCGGGAATTCCCGTTGCAACCGTTGCCATCGGCAAGCCAGGCGCAACCAACGCCGGCATCCTCGCCGCGCAGATGATCGGGCTGTATGACGATGCCGTGGCCAAGAAGCTCGAAGCCCACAAGGAAAAGCTAGCCAAGGGGGTGGAAGCCAAATCGCGCAAGCTGAAGGAAAGCCAGAAAGGCTGAGCCCGGCGTCTAACTTGTGATAACGCCTGTGGGTGTTGAAAAAGTCCCTTCCGCAGAGATGATATTCCCCTGGTGTGATGGGGCGCTGGAGTTCTTGCTTTGTTTGTGGTCGGTCTCTTAGGCGACTGCAGGGAGCGTCGGATTTGGAGC
>JBEKXQ010000138.1:0-10801 GCA_049511915.1 Candidatus Korobacteraceae bacterium | reverse complement strand
ACGCCCCAGATACGGCTGAAGGCGCAAGGCGTCGAAGTAATTTCCGCTGGTTTCGTAGATCCAGACATCGGCAGGCTCTTTGCCGGTATCCATGCCGGCCTCGATCATGTTCCAAGCTATCAATCCGTCAAAGCTGTGATTGCGGTCGCGCAGATCGAGGTAGTCGGGATAGGACTCGTGCATGTCTTCATCGGGCGAGCGCCACAGTCCGTAGAGGCTGTCCCCTTGAGGCACATTCAGCGGACGGATAACCAGCGCATTCATCACGCTGAAGACCACCGCATTCGCGCCGATGGCCAATGCCAGCGTCACCACAGCAGTTACGGCGAATCCTGGAGACTTGCGTAGCACGCGAACGCCGTAGCGCAGATCCTGAAATAAGGTCCCCATTGGGAGAAACCTCCGAACGCCTGACTTGGCTGGTAAGAGGTCAGCACGATTTAGTAGCGCAATTATGGCACCAAATGACACAAGCGCTATCCAGTTGAGAACCTTACCTCTTCGGGTGCCGATGTCATCACCATCCGCAAATCAAGTGTGCGGTATCGGACAATGATGTTCGTTTGGGCGTGCTTCAAGCCAGCTCAACACCGCCGCCGGATCGATCCCGATCGCCGCCATCTATAATGGTTGAGTTAGCTGCTGGGCCGGACGGTCGCTGCTGGCGCAAGCTGGTAGAGGAAAGTCCGAACTCCACAGAGCGGTGTGCCGGATAACGTCCGGGCGGCGGCCCTCAAAGAGCCGTTGACGGCCAGTGCCACAGAAAACATACCGCCTCGCCCGATTTCGGTTGGGCGGGGTAAGGGTGAAAAGGTGCGGTAAGAGCGCACCGCGCTGTCAGCAATGGCGGTGGCAGGGTAAACCCCACACGGAGCAAGACCAAATAGGGGAGGAGCGTTCCCGGTCGTCCGATTCGCAAGGATTGGGCGGTGCGATGAGCGCACGTGCCGGCTCGGTGCGTCACAACTTCCGGGTAGGTCGCTAGAGCCGCGCAGTAATGCGCGGCCCAGAGGAATGACCGTCGTGCCGCTCTTTGTTCTCGCGGGAGATGCATCCCACACATTCGAACAACGCGAATGTGTGTGGGGCACCCGCCGTCCCAGCGGGAAGAAAGAGCGGCACACAAAATTCGGCTTACAGGCCCGGCAGCTAAGAAAAACAGCAATTAGCAACTAGCCTTCCTTAGCCGGACAACAGATCTCACTATTGCGCCAGGTAGCGCGCAACCGCGAAGTTATTCAGGAAAAACCCTCGTTGTACCAAGGAGCCGGTGTTCCCAGCGGCAACGATCTTACCGTCACTCTGCAGGACAATTGCGTTCACGAATGAGAACGGTGCCTGACTCAGGGTTGTGAGCACCGTTCCGTTCGTGCCGAAGTTAGTGTCAAGTTGCCCGGTGGTGGTGTAGCGGGCTAAGGCGAACGACGACGAAGTGAAGAAATCATTGGTGCCAATTCCCGCCTGTCCTGCCACCACGATCTCACCATTGGATTGAATAGCCAGCGCGAAGGCCGAGCCCGCAGGGAAGGAGCTTCCAAATCCGGTGATGACGCCGCCGCCGCTACCGAGGCCACCCCCAGGATTAAAGGTAGTATCGACACTTCCATTGGAGTTATAGCGGACCAGCCCGAATCCCGCTTGGTTATTTGCGACGGTTATGCCACCGCTCACGGTTGTCAGGAGCGCGCTAGTGATGGTGCCGGCTACAACGATTTTGCCATTGCTTTGAACCGCGATGGCGGCGGCTGACGCCACACAAGCCGCTTGTCCCGAGACGCCAAAATTGGTATCCAGGCTGCCATTGGTGTTGTAGCGCGAAATCGATCCTGCTAATGGGACCGGCAAGCCCGGTGCCCCGGTAAGTGTCGACGGCGCCCCTACGCCTGTGGTTACCAGGATCTTGCCATCCGATTGCAGCGCGATTGCGGTAACGAAGGGAGAAGTCAAGGCGGCGATCCCGCTGCCGCTGCTGCCGAAGGTCGGATCCAGTTGGCCCGAGCTGGTATAGCGTGCGATAAGAGAATTTCCCGTGACCAGGATTTTACCGTCGGCTTGCAGGGCCAAGAAGTCGGATGTGCCTGCCCCGCGGAAGAGGGAACCCGAGATAGCAAAGCCGTTGTCGCCAAAACTGGTGTCTACAATGCCGTCGGAGTTGAAGCGGCCAACCGAGCCTTCAGCCAGGAAATCCCCCACCGCCGCCGCCACAATTTGTCCATTGGGCTGGATGGCCACGGCAGTGACATCGGCGTTGTCAGTAATGCCAAAGTTGCTGGTGACTATTCCGCCCGAGCCGAAGCTGGAGTCCAGAGTTCCATTGGTATTGAGTCGCAGCAATGCGCCGATCTGTCCCTGGCCGAGCGGTATGGTTCCACCTAGCACGATCTTGCCGTCACTCTGAATCGCGGCTGCGCTGTTTATCGTCACATCGTATTGCGTGAAGGTGGTGGCGAAGATTCCTCCAGTCCCAAAGGTTGAATCGAGGCTGCCTGCCTGCGCCAAGGCTAAAGTTGACGATGTGATGACGACCGCCGCCGCGAGGACCGCAAACCGCCAGCCGCGATTGAGGTTCAGCTGTGCGACAGCGCTGGCTGAGAGCGAGTACTGTTTCCTGTCAACGAATGGTTTCATGGATGTTTCTCCTCATTTGTCGCTTTGAAATTGCCTTCGGTTCACGCGTGCTATGGGCCGGGGAAACATCCCTTTGGTGGAACCAGCGGGCGAGATTGGAAGGTAAGCCAGTGGCGTTGGCGGGTTTGTCAACAGCGCGTCACTTTTTGTCAAATCTTACGACTAAGAAGCCGATTTCTTTTCGACCTCAGAATCGGCAGGACACCCGTCGAGGTCCATTCTGTGCCGCGAATCAAGAGATTCCATGAAGCGACTAGGGCGTAAATTCCCACACCGTGCCGAAGCCCTCGCCGTTGCCATCGTAAATACCGCCCATGGTTGTCGTGCCATAGATATTGCCGGCGCTGTCGATTGCCACAGGAACATAGATAGGGTTATTGCCATCATTCGGTGGGCCTTGGAAGGCGTGCACCACGGTCTCCGACCACTCGCCGTTCGAATGTGTCAGCTTGTAGATCGTCCCATAACTGTTGGAGCCGCCGCCGCTCACAGTGGTGCCGTACAAATTGCCGGCCGCGTCCATCGTAGGTACAGCCTGGGGAAAAAATCCGCCGCTCCCCTGCTGAAACGAGTACAGCACCTGTTCGGTCCATGTCCCGTTTCCATTCGGCGTAAGCCGGAAGACGCTGCCCGAGTCCTCGGCGCCGCCGTTAGCCGTGGTGCCATAAAGGTTTCCGTCTGCAGCCATCACGAGCCCACCCCCCGACTGAGCGCCATCCGGCGGGCCGCTGAAGTTGTGCAGAACGGTGTAGGTACCGCTGGGCGACAACTGGTAAACCACACCTAGTCCATACACGCCACCATCAACGGTAGTGCCATAAATATTTCCCTGATTATCGAAAGCTAGTTGGCCTACGCCATAACCCCCATTGTCGCCACCCGTGAAGTTATAGAGAACGTTAAATCCGGAAGATCCGATCTTGAAGACAACGCCGACATTATTGGTGCCGCCAGCTGGAGTTGAGCCATAAAGATTGCCGGCGCCATCCATCGACACGCTACAGAGGTCATTGCAAGCGCCATCCCCACCCCCGGTAAAGTTGTGCAGCGAGGAGAACGCCCAGGAGATGCTCGTATTAGGGACTAATTCGAAGACCTGGGCCGTATTGGTTCCGTAGAGCCGGCCTAACTGATCGCGCACCATAGTAGTCACAGGAGCAGAGCCTGGATCGTAGTAGCCAAAGCTGTGCAAAGTCGCGTAGGTCCAACCTCCGTCGTTGTTACGCAGCAGTTGGTAGACGGTGCCATTTCCTTCGTTACCACCCCATTCGGTGTTGCCGTAAATGTCTCCGTGAGCATCAAGGACGACGCCGCTCCACGGTTGATAGGCCTGGCTGGGATATTCGCCGAAGTTGAAGATGACCTGGTAGGTGCCTTGTGCCCAGGTGGCGGAACCGGAAAAGGCAAAGAAGAAGAGGGTGGCTGCTACCTTTACTGCGACTCGGGTCCCCTGGCGACGCATAGACACCTCCGTTGCGCTCAGCGGAATTTCTAGTGAGTTTACACCTGATCGACTGCCAATCAATAAGTCGCTTGGAGGGTAATGACGGATGGGGTATGGCGATTAAGGACGCGTACTGGCAGCCTGCTAGTGCGCAACCCAGGTCGCTGTATCGGCGACGGCGCGTCGGCCGCTTGATCGCTGATTGCGAGATCGTGGGGGCGCTTGCGCGCGAGCGTTGAATGTGGCAGGACGTAGGTCGAGTTCGCGCGAGGTGAGCACGTGGGGTCCGGCGAAGCGCACATCGGCGATAGCCCTGGTCGAGGTTTGCACCCAGACTCCATTGACTTGGCCGTAGTTGATATTGATGCTCAGGTCCTTAAGCCAAAGTGACGGACTCTTTGCGGTGACGCCCGCGATTCTCCGCAGGGCGAAATCATGGGCGTCCACCCAGGCTTTGCCGTTGATCAACTCCACCGTTTGCCGCTTCGGCCTGAGCTGTAACACGTAGCAGTCATGGCCGTCGATAGTTTCACGACCCAGGAGCGCGAAGTCATAATTTCTGCTACTAAGCTCGTGCTGGTCAGACTGCGTAGCCATACGCGCTTCATGATCGAGGACCTTACGCACAATGCTGGTTCCGCGATCGCTGCCCTCCGCCTGGACGATGCTGTAATCCTTGGCTGAAGGCGGGACGAAGTTGACCTGGACGACTACGTCAGAACTGGGCTGCCGTGCTCCTGCCGCCGAGAGCTGATATTCACGAGTAACCGCGTAAGCAACGCTTTGCGCACGCGACTGAGCTTCAGACTGCTGCATGCGGGCCAGAATCTGGTCGAGAGTTAAGGCGTTCGATTGCCCCCAACCGGATATCGGGAGCGCCAGACAAGAGGCGCAAATAAGAACCGCTGCGCGTGTTGGTGAGAAACCCATCGGATCGGCCCTATGAAAATCTGCGCCTGTTTTCTTAGAAGCACGATTGGGGCCAACTGATGCCCGGTAATACATCTCCTTGATTCATTAACTTGCGCCGCGCCGTCGAAAAGAGTTGGGTGAGCGCGCAGGGAAATTCGAAACTATTGCGGGAAAGTCGGCCCGATTAGGGCCAGGGCGCCTGTTTTGAAGGGGCGCAGCTTTAGCTGCGCCGTCACCGGCCCTTTAACTTTGTCATCCCGAGGAGGCCTTCAGGCCGACGAGGGATCTGCTTTTGAATTTTTCAGCAGGCGCTGATACAAAGCAGCTGATCCGCCCTGTCAGCTTGGTTTCGCGACTTCGCGATAGATCTGCAACATGCGCCGCACGCCGGCATCCCACGAGAACTTTCCCGCCTGCTCCAAGCCGCGCGCCTTCAGCTTATCGCGCAGTGGTTGATCGAGCAGCACGCGATGCAGGGCGCGCATGATCTCGAAGACGTTTTCGGGATTGACCATCACAGCGGCGTTGCCAACGACCTCGGGGATGGAAGAGGTGTTGCTGGTCACCACCGGAGTGGCATGCGCCATGGCCTCCAGCGGTGGCAGGCCGAAGCCTTCATAGAGCGAGGGAAAGATGAAGATCTTCGCCTGATCGTAGAAAATGCGCAAGACATCGATGGGGACGAAGCCGAGGAAGCGAACATCGTTCTGCACTCCGGCCTTCACGCAGGCGCGGCGAAGATCGGGATGCTTGGAGACCTCATCGCCGATGATGATCAGTTTCAGGTCGTCGAATTTGCCTTCCTTGCTCAGTTCGCCCTTGAGCGCCGCGAACGCCTCGATGATGCGAACCACGTTCTTATGCGGGCTGATGCGTCCGGCATAGAGCAGAAACGGCGTGTTCACCTGATAGCGCTCGGCGATGAACTGGCGCTCGGCATCGCTGGCGTGGCCCAGGCGGAAGCTGTCGTCGATGGCGTTGTAGATGACCTCGATCTTCTCCGGCGGCACATTAAAGAGGCGTACCGTGTCAGCCTTGGAAAAATTCGATACCGCAAAGATGCGCGCGGCGCGCTGCAGCACGCGCTTGGTGAACTGGAAGTGCATATTGCGTTTCACGCCGGACTGGCTGTTAACGCGGTACATGTGGTCGAGCAGATCGTGCACCGTGACGACGTAGGGACACGGAATGCCCTGCGGCTTCCAGAACAAATGCGGGACGTGCAACAGATCGCAGCTGTTCTGCTTCAGAATGCGATGCAGTTCCAGATAGCTGGCAACCGAGAACTCGTTGGGCTGGCCGGGAACGGTGATGAAGTTCGGCGGCAGCGGGCCGATGTCGCCCAGCATGCCGGGAATGCCGATGAGGAAATACTGGTTCTCGCGATCAAGGCGCGCCAGGGTGCGGATGGCATTGCGGGTGTAGGTCCCCACGCCGAACTCGGTGATGCGGCGAATATCGATGGCGACGCGCAAGAAGTAGTGTAAACCGGATATCCTTCCGGCTTGTCACCCTACGCGCCGCCGCCCATGATATTGCCACTACGAAGTCAACAAAACTGTAGTTGGGGCAACCGAGCTACGCCTTCACCGCCTCGGCATGCTTCGCCCTGCGGGAAGCGTACAGCGGAAACGCCTCGGCCAGTCCCAGCACCTCGCGGCGAATGCGCGTCAGCACCGTTTTGTCGGTCCGATTGTGCAGCGCCTCGGATATCCACTTGCCCACCTGCCGCATCTCGCCTTCCTTCATGCCGCGCGTGGTGAGCGCCGGAGTTCCAATGCGAATGCCGCTCGGCTTCAGCGGAGGATTGGTGTCGAACGGAATCGCGTTCTTGTTCACGGTGATGCCGGCTTCGTGCAACGCGTTCTCGGCTTCGCTGCCCAGCATGCCCTTAGCAAAGACGTTGACCAGCATCAGGTGCGTGTCGGTACCACCGGAGACAATATGAAAGCCTTCATCGGCCAGCGTCTGCGCCAGCACGGCAGCGTTGGCGACGATCTGCCGCGCGTAATCCTTGAAACTCGGCTGCATCGCTTCCTGGAAGCAGACAGCTTTGGCTGCGATGATGTGCACCAGCGGCCCGCCTTGCATTCCGGGAAAGACAACTTTGTCGATCGGGGCAGCGTATTCGGCTTTGGAGAGAATCAGTCCGGCGCGCGGGCCGCGCAGTGTCTTATGGGTGGTCGTAGTGACGATCTGCGCGTGCGGCACGGGCGAAGGATGCGCGCCGCCGGCGACGAGTCCCGCGAAGTGCGCCATATCGACGAGGTAAATCGCGCCCACCTTGTCGGCGATCTGTCTCATGCGCGCGAAGTCGATGATGCGCGGATAGGCGCTGCCGCCGCCGATGATTAGCTTCGGGCGCTCCCGCTCCGCAATCTGCTCCAGCTCGTCGTAGTCGATGGTCTCGGTTTCGCGCGTCACGCCGTAAGGAACGATCTTGTAGGTCTTGCCGGAGAAGTTCAGCGGATGTCCGTGCGTGAGATGCCCGCCGTGGGCGAGGTTCAGGCCGAGGATGGTGTCGCCGGGCTGAATGACCGCGGCATAAGCGGCCATATTGGCAGTGGAACCCGAGTGCGGCTGCACGTTGGCGTGTTCGGCGCCGAAGAGCTGCTTGGCGCGGTCGCGCGCCAGGTTCTCGACCACGTCAGCAAACTCGCATCCGCCGTAGTAGCGCCTGCCGGGATAGCCTTCGGCGTACTTGTTGGTGAAGACCGAGCCGGCCGCTTCCAGCACGGCCTCGCTCACGAAGTTCTCCGAGGCGATCAGCTCCAGACCTTCGTGCTGACGACGCTCTTCGTTTTCGATAGCTTCGGCGATCTGCGGATCGGCTTCCGCCAGCGAACGCTCCAAAGGATTGTTAGTCATGATTTCGTCCTTCGCCATGATTTTTGCAGCTTAAGAATGCCGAGACAATTGTAGCGCGCGAAGGTGGCTGCTGCGCAGGGCCTGGCTTTTCCGCGGGCGGGTACCTTACCTCGGCGGCTAAAGCCGGGACATCAAACAGCGCCGTTGATACACCGCTGAAGCGGTGCTCCACCCAAGCGCGACTATACGGAAAAGCATCTCACTCAAACTACCGGTACTTCTCCGCCTGCGCGCGCTCGTCGGGGGTCATCTGCTGCCAGATGAGGTCGCGGTTCTGCTTTGCCCAGTCGCTGTTGGGATTGGCGCTCAGCGCCGAACTCAGCCAACGATAGGCTTGCACACGATCACGCTGCACGCAGCTCCCGGTCGCGTACATCGAGGCCAGGCGGTTGCGGGCGTGGGCGTTTTCCTTCTCCGCCGCGGTCCTCAGCAGCACCATGGCTTGCTCGCAACTTCGTGGCACGCCCTGGCCGCTGATGTACATGTCCGCCAACTGCACCGGCGCGTCGGGATTGCCTTTCGCCGTGGCCTTCCACAGCCAGGCGGCGGTGGCCACTGCGTCGCTGGCATTCTTCGCTTTAGCCATTTCTTCCGCGCCGGGAACGCCGGGCTTGGCAACCGCTTCCTGAGTGCTGACGTCGGTTTGCCGCGGCGGCTTGGGCTTCTGCGCCGCAGTTTGTGCTGTGTCTGCCGGAGCCGGGGAATTCAGATTGTCATTCGCCGCCGGATGCGGCAGGTGAGTTTGTGTTTGTGCCAGCGGCGCTGGTTGGTCGCTGGCGGGAACAAGCGGCGCCATCGGCGCCTTGGAACTGCTCGCCGGTCGGTTTGCACTGCCGTTCTGATTCTGCGGCTGCACCTGAATGTCAGGTTTGGAGCTCGCGTCGCCAGAATTTGCCGGCGCCGGTTCGCTGACGGACTGCGACCCCAGGCGTTGCTTCCAGTCGCGGACCCTTGTCTTGACGATCTCGACGGGACCATCGTTGGTCTGCTGCACCTGTGCGCGCCATTCCATCACTCCCAGCCCGGCGAATACCAGGATGACAGCGACTGCCGACCATGCTCTCCAATGGCTCTTCCGCAGCTTCCGGGGTTTAGGGAGACGTGAATCCACCGCTGGGGGTGGATCATTCAATCCCAGGAATGACGGTCCAGTGATGAACGATGTCCCGGACGTAGCCGGCTCTCTCTCCTCCCGTGCCTCGCCGAGATCAAGAAAGTTTGGACGCTCGATGGGGAAGGCCTCCGCCTCCTCCGCCTCCAATCCCAGGCGGCCTTCAACGGTGTCGGCGGGAACCTCTTCGATAATGGCCGGCGACTCAGTTTCGCTCGCAGCCGCATCGACCCGCGTGGTCAGCTCGACCGGGACCGCTCGCGCGACCGTCGTATTCTGAGCGGAAGTGCCCTGCTCCTCAGCAGATGCATCGCCGCGCATGCCCATTTCCGTGGGCTCGCTGGGCGGCTCGTAATGAAAGTTTTGGAGATACTGTTCCAGAGGAATGTCAGGAACTAACTCCGTCGGCGGCTGGTCGGATGTAGCAGGCGGCATGACATCTTCCGCATCCATCGCCGGATCATCTGCGCCCCACGGCGCCATACCTTCTGGCGAGGATGAACCTCCATCTGCTGCCGGCATCTCGGGCGACACCGCAGTGCGGGAGGAGACAGTGGACGTGCCCCGCCCGGGCGAACTGACGCCGCCCTCCAGCGGCACCCGCGTAAGGCTCAGGGTGCTTTGCGCGCCGGGCGTAGTAAGCGGCCGGTGAGGCAGCGGCGTTCCGCACATGCCGCAGAAACGCATGCCCGACAGATTTTCGAATCCACAAGCGCTACAGACCACGACTCCCCCTGCCAGCCGATCATCCTACATGAATAACTGTAATCATAAGGCCTTTTGGGATGAGATGAGAGCGGTTGCAGGGGGTTGCACCGGCAATCTGCCCTCGCAACGGACTTTAGCGAGCCTCCTCGCCAGTGATCGAGATCACTGAAGCATGTTCGCGTCCCCGTTACAATCTCCTTATATGTTGAGCGAAAAGCAGTTCCGCGAGCGCGCCAAGATTGAGCTTCGCCAGATCGGCAGTCAGGTGCTGAGCCTGGCGATAGACCGGGACGTTTACTGGAAGCTGGAGCGCGAGATTATCCAGCCTAACCCGCAGCTTTGCGATGGGCGCAGCGCATTCCTCGACATGCTGCGCGGCTGTTATGCCGATGCGATGGCGGCACGCGCGCTTCGTCTGCTCCAAGGCGAAACCGGCGGTGTATCGCTGCCGCGCGTCCTGGCACAGCTGGCGGAATACCCGCAGTTACTGCACGACCAGATCACGGAGGGTGAGTTGGCGGATGATCGCGCAGCGCTGATCCAGGCTGCTGCCGAGCTGGAGACCGCAGTTACGCCTCATGTAGGTCATCACGAGCGAACCCTCTCCGCGCTCGCCGCCACCCAACGCGAGTTGGACGCAGCCATCGATCGGATAATCGCGACCGTGAAGACGTACTACTGGGTCGTCACCGAGAGCCACCTCGATCTCGACGTCAAGCACTCGGAGAACCCGCTGTCGATCTTCCAGTTTGCCTGGGCGATGCCGATGCTGGCGAAGTAACAGGCTGGTCGATCACTTGCGAGAGGCCCTTTCGCGCTGGCGCTTTAAGCGTACCAATCCTTCTGCCGACTGACAGATGGAGCTTGCTATGACTTCCGGTTGGCCAACCGCTCGCAGAACGTCGTCTATTCCTAGTGGGCCAACGAGACGCATTATAAAAGGGCGCCCCTTTGAGGTAGGTTTTGAGTGTGACGCAAAGCTCTACCGAAAGGAGCACCCTTATGGACCTTATTGAGCATCACATAATATACTGACATTTTCTGAGATTCTATGCTACTGTGTGGGCATGGGAAACCCGGCGGGAGTACGCAGAGACTTCGAGGCGCTAGAGCGGCGGCGAATGCGGGCG
>JBEKXQ010000137.1:0-11019 GCA_049511915.1 Candidatus Korobacteraceae bacterium | reverse complement strand
ATTACATATGGTATGCCGTTGGAAACCGGCGAACCGGATTCTTCCATGGCTGCTGGTGCCCGTTTTCTTCGTGGGCGTCTTTATCGCCAGCGTATGGATCGTGGCGGGAATGCATTCCTCGTGGTTGCCGTCAGTGTGTTTTACATAGCTTCCGAGTGACGATCTTCGACCAGAAGACATTTACACGTTTCTTACACCATTCCCTCGACCCATGACGTCATGGGGCTCTTGTTATGTTGATTGGTAGAGATGAAACTACAAATCTCCACTAAGGTTGAACTCCTCAGCGATCCGCTGGTTGAAGGCGATGACGCCGGCGATGAACTTGCGTATCTGGGCCAGCAGGGCGGCGATACGAGGAGCTTTGGATTCCTTGGGCATAGCTTACTTATTAAGATACCTGGTTAGAATCTTGCTAAATGGCTTAATTCGTAAGTAAGCTCCAAAATGGGAAGACCCGGCGGCGACCCTGCGCTGGGGTCGGGAATCCGTTCCGCGAGGGATGTTGTTCGTAGAAAGGGCAACGCGATAGACTGCCGGAGTCTCTGATTGCACCACCACAGAGTTCCAGGTAGCCGATGAAAACTCTTCTGCTCGTTTTCGCACTGACACTTCCGGCGACACTTCTTCCGCAGACGAATCAGGAGCTACAGCCTGACCCCAGCCTGATGAGCGAGATCAACCAGATCAAAGCCATCGACAACCACTCGCACCCTCCCGCTCTCAACGGCCCCAACGGCGAGAAAGATGACGACTTCGACGCTCTGCCCTGCGATCCTCTGGAGCCGACAGATTCCGGGCTGATGTTCCGCGAAGACAATCCGGTTTACATCAAGGCGTGGCAGACGATGTTCGGCTACAAGTACGACGACTTTGCGCCGGAGCACGTGAAGGAACTGCTGGCCGCCAAAGAAAAGGTGAAGGAGCGTGAAGGCGATAACTATCCCAATTGGGTCCTTGATCAACTGGGAATCGAGACGGAGCTGGCGAACCGCGTCGCCCTGGGCCGCGGATTGCAGCCGCCGTACTTTCGCTGGGTGGCTTTCGACGACACCTTGCTCTTCCCCTTGAATAATTCCTCGCTCGCGGCGCAATCGCCTGATCGCAAGATCTTCTACGGTCGTGAGGAATTGCTGTTTGCGCGATACCTGAATCAACTCGACATTAATGGCGTGCCGCCGACATTGGCTCAATACACGGCCAAGATCGTGACGCCGTTGCTAGAGCTGCAACGTAGAAACGGGGCCGTGGCCATCAAGTTTGAAGCCGCCTATCTGCGCTCGCTCGATTTCGCTGCAGCGAAAGAGGCGGACGCTGCCCGAATCTACGCGCGTTACGTGAAGGGCGGAGTCCCCAGCGATGCCGACTATAAGATCCTGCAGGACTATCTCTTCCGCTACATCGCGGGCGAGGCGGGGCGGCTTGGTATGGCAGTACACCTCCACACCGGAGGCGGATGCGGTGGATATTTCCAGATGGAAAGCAGTAATCCTTTGCTGCTCGACTCGGTCTTCAACGACCCGACGTTGCGCAAAACGAATTTCGTCATGCTTCACGGCGGCTCCGGCGGCTTCGAGCAGTTCGTGCCTTATCTGCTGATGAAGCCGAACGTTTATGCCGACTTCTCCGAGCAAACCTGGATGACTTCGCCGCGGCATATCGCCTCCAGCATTCGCTTCATGCTGGAGTTTTATCCAGAAAAAGTTTTGTTCGGCACCGACCTTTACCCCCTGACGCCGCAGGTGAACTGGGAGGAGACTGGATATCAGACGGCAACCGCGGGAAGAACCGCGTTAGCCATCGCCTTGACGGGAATGATGCTGGATGGAGAAATCACCCGCGCCCAGGCCACCGAGATCGCGCGCAAGGTGATGCGCGACAATGCCATTAAGCTTTATGGATTGGACGCGAAGCCCTGATCGTACAGCAGCCGCAACACCCACTTGAAACTTAAGACTCGAAACTTGAAACTGTCTTTATGCGCGTGACGATCAATGGCAAAGACCAGACCTTCGACGAGTCCCTCACGCTCGCTCAACTCGTCGAGCAACTCGGCATGAAAGGCGACCGTGTGGCCGTCGAATTGAATCGCGAGATCATCTCCCGCGCGCAATGGCCGGAAACAACCCTCAACGATGGCGACCATCTAGAGATTGTCCACTTCGTCGGCGGGGGATGACGGCAGTTTAAGGTTCTCGTTTCGAATACAAACTACGGGTGCGCAGCCCCAGACCTCATTTTCACCGCTCGAGACTTAAAACTCGCAAGTCGAAACTTTCTTCTGTAAACGCGCGATGAATCGCGCTTCCCCGCGCGGTTGACACCGCTCGCCATCAAACTCTAAACTCGAGTGTTTGCCTGTTGTTGTGCAAGGTTTTCTGTTGTTAGCGCAATCATGCCGGACTTTTATTTTGACCGCTATCTTCCGCTGCTGATTCACATCCTGGTCGCCGGGGTGATCGCTTGCGCGATGGTGCTGCTCTCTTATTTCATCGGTCAGCACAAATACAATTCCGCCAAGATGTCGCCGTACGAATGCGGCATGGAGCCCATTGGGAACGCCCGCCAGCGCTTTACCGTGAAGTTCTACCTGGTCGCCATGCTCTTCATCCTGTTCGATGTGGAGGCCGTGTTCCTCTATCCCTGGGCTATTGTCCAGCGTTCGCTCAAAGCCTCCGGCTTTGGCATGTTCTGGTTTTGGGAGATGCTGGTGTACATCGGCATTCTGCTCGCCGGTTACTGGTACGTATGGAAAAAGGGCGTGCTCGACTGGAACAAGCAGGGTAAGGCGGAGAAGATCTGATGGGACTCCAGCCGGCCATCACCGATCTCGATCAACTAAAAGACCGCCCGGAAGTGGCGGCGTTGCTGGCGTGGAACTCCGCTGCGGTTACCGGCGCCAAGTTTGATCGCAACGAACTCACGATCTGGGTTGACCGCATCGCTCTGCGCGAAGCCTGTCTCACGCTGAAGAACGACCCGCAACTCCAGTACAGCGCTCTCGCCGACATCACCTGCGTCGATTGGTATCCGCGTGAGCCGCGCTTTGAGGTCGTCTGCCAGTTGTTCTCGATCCCCAACAAGAAGTATTTGCGCCTTAAAGTGAAGCTCCGTGGAGAGGACGCCAATATCGATTCGCTCACGCCGATCTGGCCGGGCGCCAACTTCTTTGAGCGCGAGGTCTTCGATCTCTTTGGAGTGCGTTTTGACGGGCACCCAGACCTCACGCGCATCATGATGCCGGAGAACTGGGAAGGTCACCCATTGCGCAAAGACTATCCGGTCGAGGGCTACCGCTAATGGCGCACATGACTCCAACCCCGGTGCTGGATCCGTCGCAAGACAAGACGATGATCCTGAACATGGGCCCGCAGCACCCGTCGACGCACGGCGTTCTGCGTCTGCTGCTCGAGATCGACGGCGAGACCATCGTGCGCATCATGCCCGATATCGGCTTCCTGCACACCGGCATCGAGAAGACCTGCGAAGCCAAGTTCTATCAGCAGGTCGTGCCCATGACCGACCGCATCGACTATCTCTGCCCCATGACCAACAATCTGGCCTACTGCCTGGCGGTGGAGAAGTTGCTGGGGATCGAGATTCCGCCTCGCGCACAGTGGATTCGCGTCATGCTGAACGAGCTGACCCGGATCAACTCGCACTTGGTGTGGCTGGGCACGCATGCGATGGACATCGGCGCCATGACTGTTTTCCTCTATTGCTTCCGCGAGCGTGAAGATGTATTGCGCCTGTTCGAAGCTGTTTCGGGCCAGCGCATGATGACATCGTATTTTCGCATCGGCGGGCTGGCGCTGGAGCCGCCGCTCGGCTTCATGGATCGCGTGAAGAAATTCCTGGAGCGCTTTCCCGGAAACATCGATGAGTACGAGAGCCTGCTGACCAACAACCCGATCTTTGTGAACCGCCTCAAGGACGTTGCCTACCTCTCTGCCGAAGACGCCGTCGCCTTGTGTGCCACCGGCCCGACCTTGCGCGCCAGCGGTGTTGATGTCGACCTTCGACGCGATCTGCCGTACTCAGGCTACGAAAATTTCAAGTTCAAAGTGCCGGTGTCGAATGATGGCGACGTGTACGCGCGATACATGGTGCGTGTTGCCGAACTGCGCGAGTCGCAGAAGATTGCCATGCAGGCGCTGGAAGGCATGCCCGAAGGTCCGTTCAAAGCCGACGCGCCGAAGGTCGTGCTGCCCGATCGCGAGAAGATGAAGACGCAGATGGAAGCGCTCATCTATCACTTCAAGATCGTGACCGAGGGATTTGCAGTGCCGGAAGGCGAAGTGTACATGCCGATTGAATCGCCCCGTGGCGAGATGGGCTATTACGTAGTTAGCGACGGTACCGCCAAGCCATATCGCGTGCACATGCGTTCGCCGTCGTTCGCCAATCTGCAATCGCTGCGCAAGATGTGTGAAGGCCGCCTGATTGCCGACGTGGTCGCAGCCATCGGCAGCATCGACATCGTTTTGGGAGATTGTGACCGGTGAAGGCAGTGGCTAGTTAAGAGCGGCTGCAACTGACTTTGTTGAGCGGCGTTTCGCGTTGATGTTGGCACGGAGTCCGCAGTGGCAGGATAGAGCGCCGTAGGCACGGAAGACGATAGCCCAGCGCTTCAGCGCTGGGTAGGCGGATTCTAAGTGGTTGAGTCCCGTAGGGACGGCACGGTTTGGGAAGCCGACCTTTAGGTCGGCGTTGGAAGGATATGAGCACACCAGCGCAAACGGTTGTTGCGGATGAGAAGCGCGCCCTGCTGAGGCATGCGCTGGCGACGCTGGCCTACCGTGGCGGCAAGTCGCTGCGCGGGGCGCCTGCGGATTTTGCGGAGTTCCGTGTCGCCGAGAGTTCGCGAACCCCGGGGCAGATTCTGGCGCACATCGGAGACCTGCTCGATTGGGCGCTTTCCATGGCAGAGGGCAATCAGCGCTGGCAAAGTTCGGCGCCGCTGCCGTGGCATGAGGAAGAGCATCGCTTCTTCGCGGCCTTGCAGGCGCTGGAGGATTACCTGGCATCCGGGCAGCCGCTGGGAGTAAGCGTCGAAACTTTGTTTCAGGGACCGATTGCTGACGCGTTCACACATGTGGGACAGATCGCGATGCTGCGACGCATCGCGGGATCGCCCGTCAAGGGCGAGAACTATTGCAAGGCCGAGATTGTCGCGGGTCGTGTTGGTGCGGAACAGACAGCACCGAAACGCGAGTTTGATTAGAACGGCGGCGGATGCAGTATAGGGGTCCTTCGACTCCGGCGCGCAAAGGCGGCGCGCCTCCGCTCCGGATGACAGTGCGAAGGTTTTGGGTTTGGCTAATTGCTAGTTGCTAATTGCTGCTTCATGAAATTCTCCGACCAACTCGAACAACGCTACGCCACGATGGTTGGCCATTATCCAACCAAGCGATCCGTTCTGGTTCCGATGTTGCTCTACATCCAGGACGAACTCGGCGCTCTGACGGACGAGGCCATCCACGAGATTGCGCAGCGGGTCGATTTGTCGGAACTGGAAGTGCGCAACGTGATCAGCTACTACTCGATGCTGCGCACGCATCCGGTCGGCAAGTACAACCTGCAGGTGTGCACTAACGTAAGCTGCTTGCTGCGCGGCGCTGACAAGATTTTTGAGCATTGCAAGAAGAAGCTGGGAGTTGGCAATAAGCAGACGACGCCCGATGGATTGTTTTATCTGGAAGAGGTGGAGTGCATCGGGGCTTGCTCCTGGGCGCCGGCGCTGATGATGAATTACGACTTCCACGAGAACCTGACGCCCGAGAACATTGACGAGTTGATTGACGGCTTGAAGAAGAAGGAGCAGCAGTAGGAATTAGCTGTTAGCTTTTAGCTCTTAGCAAACCGTTATGAGGGCTGGCCTGCTAAGAGCTAAGAGCTGAAAGCTAAGAGCCGCGAGCGATAGCGAGCCGAATGGCCTATCTAGTCTCCCATCCCGATGAGGTAAAGGTCGTCTCCAAGCGCTTTGGCCTGGGCGCGACCAATCTCGACCGCTATCTGGAGCTCGACGGCTACAAAGCCTTGCAGAAGGCGCTCACCATGCAGCCGGACGCCATCATCAACGAGGTCAAGGCGTCGAACCTGCGAGGCCGAGGCGGTGCGGGATTTCCCACTGGCATGAAATGGTCGTTCGTGCCCAAGCAGTCGCCCAAGCCCAAATATGTGCTGTGCAACGGCGACGAGAGTGAGCCCGGCACCTGCAAGGACCGTCTCATCTTTGAGCACGATCCGCACTCCGTCATCGAGGGAGTGATGATCGCTGCGCTGGCCGTCGGGTCCAAGACAGGCTACATCTACTTGCGCGGCGAATACCGCTACCTGATCGAAATCATGGAGAAGGCCGTCGCCGACGCCTACGCACGTGGCTTCATTGGCAAGAACATTTTCGGCTCAGGCGTCGATCTCGATATCTTCGTGCACTCCGGTGCCGGCGCTTACGAAGTTGGCGAAGAGTCGGCACTGATGGAATCTCTGGAAGGGAAGCGCGGCGTGCCGCGCATCCGTCCTCCATTCCCGGCAGTCGTCGGCCTGTGGGGCGGCCCCACGGTCATCAATAACGCCGAGACGCTGGCCAGCGTGCCGCACATCATTCTCGGTGGCGGCGAATGGTTCGCCCACATAGGCACTCCGCGCAACGGCGGCACACGCCTCTTCTGTATGAGCGGAGAGCTGGAGCGGCCCGGCGTCTACGAACTGCCCATGGGCTACAACCTGAAGAAGATGATCTACGACGTTTCCGGCGGCATGGTGAAGGGCAAGAACTTGAAAGGCGTGGTGCCTGGCGGCTCCTCGGTGCAGATTCTCAAGCCGGATGAGATCGATGTCGCCATGGATTTCGATTCCGTGGCGAAAGCAGGCTCGATGCTGGGTTCTGGCGGCGTGATCGTGCTCGACGACCAGATGTGCATCGTGAAGTTTGCCCTGCGCGTCACGCAGTTTTATCAGCATGAGAGCTGTGGCTGGTGTATTCCGTGCCGCGAAGGCACCGACTGGATGAAGAAGACGCTGGTCCGCTTTCACAGCGGCGGCGGCGTGATGAAAGATATCGACAATTTGAAGTATCTGGCGGAAAACATGTTGGGACGCACGTTCTGCCCGTTAGGTGATGCGGCGGCGATGCCGATCATTTCCTACATACAGAAGTACAGGCAGGAATTTGAAGACCACCTCGACGGCAAGCCGTGCCCGTATGAGAAGACAGCGGAAGCGGTCGCGGTGTAAACAACCGTGAGACCAACGGAGCTACTGCGTATTCTCGAAGCGGACGGCTGGTACAAGACGGGGCAGAAGGGCAGTCACATGCATTTTCGTCATCCGGTCAAGCCCGGCCTCCTGGTTGTGCCTATGCACGCGGGAAAAGAGATCGGCAAGGGACTGCTTCACAGTATTCTGAAGAAGGCTGGATTGAAATGACGCGAGAATATCTGATTGTCTACGAAAAAGGCGGAAACAACTGGAGTGCGTTTTCGCCCGACATCCCGGGATGTGGCTCGCTTGGCGACACTCTGGACGATACGCGCGCAAGTATGCGTGATGCGATGGAGCTGTACCTAAGCGAGACGGCAAAGGCCGGAGAGCCCGTGCCGGAGGCCATCGCAACCAGCGTGGATTTCAGTGAATTCGATCCGGACCATCAGACGAAACAATATGTAGTCGAGTGGTTGGCGGTCTCACTTCCGCAGACTGATTCAACCAGGACACCGGCTCACGCGGCATGATTTGGTTTTACTAATTGCTAACGGCGAATTGCTAATTGCTGGTTTTTATGGCTGATGTAACCCTTACTGTCGACGGCAAGAAACTCACCGTTCCCGCGGGGACGCTGCTCATTGAGGCCTGCAAGAGCACGGGCATCGAGGTGCCGTCTTTCTGCTACTACCCCAACCTGTCTTTGCAGGGCGCGTGCCGCATGTGCCTGGTGGAAATCGAGAAGATGCCGAAGCTGCAAACGGCGTGCACCACGCCGGTCGCTGAAGGCATGATCGTCACCACCGAGAGCGACAAGATCAAGCAGGCGCGCAAGTCGATGCTCGAACTGCTGCTGGCCAATCACCCGCTCGACTGTCCCGTCTGCGATGCCGGCGGCGAGTGCGAATTGCAGGACATGACCTTCAAGTACGGCGCCGCCGAATCGAAGTTCATGGACCTGAAGAACCATCGCGACGAGCAGCAATGGTCGCCGGTGGTGTACTTTGACCGTCCGCGCTGCATTCTCTGCTATCGCTGCGTTCGCGTCTGCGGCGAGGGCATGGATGTCTGGGCGCTCGGCGTCCAGAATCGCGGCTCCGGCTCCATCATCGCGCCCAACAAAGAAGATCATCTGGAGTGCGAAGAGTGCGGCATGTGCATCGACATCTGCCCCGTCGGTGCGCTTACCTCCGGCGCCTATCGCTACAAGACGCGCCCGTGGGAGATGAAGCACACCGGAACGGTCTGCACCCATTGTGCTGATGGCTGCAAAACCACGCTGGGCGCGCGCCGCGCCGATACCGGCATGCAGATTGTCCGCGGCGACAATCGCGACAAGAGCGGCATCAACGGCGACTTCCTCTGCATCAAGGGGCGTTATGCGTTCGACTTTGCCAACAATCCGGATCGCCTGCAGCAGCCGCTGATCAAGCGCGAGGGCAAGTTTGCCTCCGCCACGTGGGAGCAGGCGTTCGACCTGATCGCCACCAAGTTCCAGGAAATCCTGACCAACGAGGGTCCTACGGCCATCGGCGTAATTGGCTCGAATCGCACCAGCAACGAAGAAAACTATCTGCTGCAGAAGTTTGCGCGCCTGGTGCTCGGAACCAACAACATCGATCATCACCGCACCGCCGATTTTCCCGGCTTCGCTTCGGCGCTGGCCGGCAAGCAGAACACGACAGCCTCGATGCGCGAGGTCTTCAGCGCACCGGCGATTCTGCTGATCGGCAACGATCCCACCGAGCAGCATCCGCTGCTGGCGTGGCAGATTCGCAGCAACGTTCGGCTGCATCGCGCAAAATTGTATGTGGCGAATTCGTCTCCTATCAAACTGCACCGGCAGGCTACGGCGTTTGCACAGATCGCTGCGGGCTCAGAAGCCAGCTTTGTGCAGTTCCTCGCGGGTAACGACGGCGCAGCGGACGCAGTTGTCTCCGAGCAACTCACTCGCGAAGCTCTGACGAAATTGCGTGACGCGGTGAAAGCTGAATCCGGATTGATCATCGTCTTCGGTTCAGAGCTGCGCGGCGGCGACGTCAAAACTTTGATCAACTTCGGTCTTGCACAAAACGCGAAGTTCATCTGCCTTGGCGATTATGCCAACTCCCGAGGCGCAGCCGACATGGGGCTCTATCCCGATATGCTGCCGGGCTACGCTCCCGTAGCGAGCGCGACGCGCTTCCACGAAGAGTGGCTGGACGAGATTCCCACGACCCCCGGCTTGAACCTGCTGCAGATGATGGAAGCTGCCAGGGAAGGGAAGCTGAAGGCTCTCTACGTCGTCGGCTCTAACCCCGTCGCGCGCTACAACGTCGATCCCTTCGCGCTTTCTAAGAGCTTCGTCATCGTGCAGGACATGTTCCTCACTGAGACGGCTGCCATCGCCGACCTGGTGTTGCCCGTCGCCAACGCCTATGAAAAGGGTGGCACTTACACCAACACCTGCGGCGACGCTCAGATGCTGAAGAAAGCCGGTGAGTTTTCGGGCGTGCGCAATGATTTCGAGTGCATCGTCCGCATCGCGGCTCGCATGGGATATGACGTTCACAAGCTGGTGCCGTTCGGCGGCGGCGGCACGCGCGCGGACATGGGGCAAACGCGCGGCGCACAATCGGGCGAGGCCGACCGTCATGCGGTTTGGCTGGCCGAGCACAATCTGGAACCCAAGATGAGCCCCTACGATCCGACGGCGATGCTCGACGAAATTCAGCGGCTGGTTCCGGGATACGGTATTTCGCGGCTGGGTCTGCTTGCCGGCCGCGATGAGCACACACAATTGGTGCAGATCACGGGAACAACAGGGACAGGCGATCCGGCGCTGGTGATGCCCGCGAATGATTCGTTATTCACGTCCGGTACCCTGGGTCGATTCTCACAAACATTGAACACGGTTATGGAGCGGTACAATGCGCCGTCCGACTTGGAGAGCACACCGGGTTACGATCCGATGGTCCGGGCCGAAGGCTTGTAGTTGGTGGCTACTACGGTGTCGAGTTTCAAGCAAAGAAGCGTGGGTTAACTGACGGCTGATAGCTAAATGACCATAGGCATCTACATCCTGGTATCGATCGTCAAGATCCTGCTGGCTGTCTTGGTACTGCTGACTGCGGTCGCCTACACGACGTTGTTGGAGCGCAAGGTCGTGGCCCACCTGCAAAACCGCTGGGGGCCGACGCGTGTGGGGCCGTTCGGCATCTGGCAGCCGCTGGCGGACGGCTTAAAGTTTATCTTTAAGGAAGATGTCACGCCTCCCTTCGCCAATAAGCCCTTGTATTTATTGGCGCCAGTCATTGCGCTGGTGACGGCGCTAACTTCCATCGCGGTCATTCCCATCGGTCCATGGATCTCGTTGGGTTCAATCCATACGCCGCTGCAGATCACCGATGTGAACATCGGTCTGCTCATCATTCTGGGCATCACGTCTGTCGGAGTTTACGGCGGCGCACTGGGCGGATGGGCATCGAACAGCAAATATTCCATGCTGGCCAGTCTGCGGGCCTCGGCGCAAATGATCAGCTATGAAGTGGCGCTTGGTCTTTCGCTGGTAGGAGTGCTGATCCTTTCCGGCAGCTTCAGCTTGCGTGACATCGTAGATGCGCAATCGGGCACCTGGCTGGGATTCATTCCCAAATGGAACATCTTCCAGGGACAATTCGTCGCCTTCTTCATTTACATCATGGCGGCCTACGCCGAAACCAATCGCATTCCCTTCGATCTTGCGGAAGCGGAGACGGAGTTGGTCGGCGGTTACCACACCGAGTACAGCTCGATGAAGTTTGCCATGTTCTTTATGGCCGAGTACGCCAACAT
>JBEKXQ010000136.1:0-11108 GCA_049511915.1 Candidatus Korobacteraceae bacterium | reverse complement strand
CAACTCGTCCATGAGGCAGTAGACGCCGGCATTACTTTTTTCGACAACGCTTGGGAGTATTACAACGGCAAGACTGAGACCATCTTGGGCAGAGCGCTCCGGGACGGGCGCCGCGAAAAGGTCTTCCTGATGACAAAGGTCTGCACCCATGGTCGAAGCGGCAAATTAGCCATGCAGATGCTCGAGGACTCGCTGCGGCGATATCAAACCGATCATCTGGACCTCTGGCAGATCCACGGCATCGTTTACGACAACGACCCGGAGTTGGCCTACGCCAAAGGCGGCGTCCTGGAAGCATTTGATCGAGCCAAGAAAGAAGGAAAGGTCAGATTCGTCGGCTTCACTGGTCACAAGGATCCTGCATTTCACCTGAAGATGCTCGAACTCGGTTATCCATTCGACTCAGTGCAAATGCCGCTTAACCCCTTCGACGCCAACTTCCACAGCTTTGAGAAGCAGGTCCTACCCGAGGTTAATCGGCGGGGCATGGCGGCGCTGGGCATGAAGAGCATGGGCGGTACTGCGTGGGGGGTAAAAGCCGGTGTTGTTCAGGCTGAGGAGATGTTGCGTTACGCGATGAGCCTGCCCGTCACAACCACTATTTGCGGCATGGACTCGCTGGACGTGCTGCACCAGAACTTGCGCGTCGCGCGCGGCTTTCAGCCGATGACTCAGAGCGAGATGAAGGCCTTGCGCGCTCGTTGCGCTCCGACAGCGGCCGACGGCCGCTTCGAGCCCTACAAAGTATCGCTGCGATATGACAACCCGATGACCCGGATGCCGCATGGATTTCCCTTCGATCACACTCAAAGAGAGGTCACGGAGATGTTGGAAAAGGCGGACGGCCCCTGGTTGGTGCCAGAGACAACACCAGAGACGTCGAGGAGATGAACAATGGCAGATCAATGTCGACAAAATGAGCGGTCCCAAGTAACTCCCGAAATCGAGCGCCGGTTCTTCATCCAGGCAGGCCTGGCTTCCGCGGGGACAGTGCTTGCGACTTCAGTTTTGCCCAGCCAAATCGTGTCGGCTGCAGTTCCGCCGCAAATGACGAACAGCGGCGCTGACCAGATTCCTCGCAGGCCGCTCGGAAAAACGGGCGAACAAGTCTCGATCATCGGTCTTGGCGGATATCATCTCGGGACGGTGCAATCGAGCGATCTGGCCGTACGCCTGGTTCAGGAGGCGGTAGATGCGGGAGTTACTTTTTTCGACAACGCATGGGAGTACAACGACCACCGCAGCGAAGAATGGATGGGGCTTGGTTTGAAGGAAAGGCGCGACAAAGTTTTCTTGATGACGAAGGTTTGCACTCACGGCCGGGATAAGAAGGTCGCCATGCAGCAATTGGAGGAGTCCCTGCGGCGCTTGGGCACGGACCATTTGGACTTATGGCAGATTCACGAGGTCATCCACGAGAACGACCCGGAACTGCACTTCGCAAAGAGTGGTGTGGTCGAAGCACTGGATGAAGCGAAAAAGCAGGGCAAGGTACGTTTTGTTGGTTTCACCGGACATAAGAGTCCGGCGATACATCTCAAGATGCTGGCGTACAATTACCCATTCGACACGGTCCAAATGCCGTTCAACTGTTTTGATGCAACCTATCGTAGCTTCGAGCAGCAGGTGCTTCCTGAACTTCAGCGGCGGGGGATTGCAGCGCTCGGCATGAAGAGCCTCGGGGGCGACGGCCAGCCGATCCAGTATGGTGTCGTGAGGGCGGAAGAAGCGCTTCGTTATGCAATGAGTCTGCCGGTCGCGACCACAATTTGCGGTATCGACTCGCTGGACGTGCTGCATCAGAACGTGGGAATTGCGCGCGGCTTCAACCCGATGTCGCCGCAAGAAATGCAGGCGCTCCGTGAGCGATGCAGACCTTCTTCGGGTGATGGTCATCTCGAGCTGTTCAAAACAACAAAAAAATACGACGGAAGAGTTGGGCGAGAGCAGCATGGTTATCGTTCTATCGCTGAACTTCCCTTGTGAGAATCGGAAATGAACCCAGGATGTTCTGCTGCGCCCTCGACCGTGAGGTACTTGCAGCCATCCTTCCCCAGCGCCGCGAGGATTTGCCTTTGCTCGGAGTTAAGGGGAATGGGGCTTTTGAATACCATTTTGTCGCTCGGAGTGACGCTGTCCCATTCTTCTTCGACGGCGGCATTGAACGAGCTGGGTTCTTTTGTGATGAAATCCTCAATGAGCTTATTGAATGCCCCTGCAAGCGGATTGTCGGTCCCCGATGTGAGCAGCTGCAGATTTCCTCGTAGTCATTGACCAGTGCTTTGTCTGATTTGTCGAATAGGGCGATGTACAGGTATTGGACAACCGGACAGTCTGGCTCCTGGCAATTTGGATTGAAGGCAAGGTAAGATCCAGCGTTTGGTCCAGTTGAAAGAAGTGGCACAGCTCGTTCAGGATTGTTTTAAGAACGGCGGGAAGATCCTGCTGGTGTTGTGCCAAATAAATGATTCGTTCCGCAGTCGTTGTAAGTTTCCTGCCCGCCCTTCGGTCTCATTCACCTGTTCAACGATGTACTCGAGGGCGCGCTTGTTGATATAGACCTGGGAGTCGAATGTAAGGTTTAGTGCGTCGACCGCACGCTCCACTGATAAAGGAACATAGAAGATCGGATATTTGGCTTTATCAAAAGTTACATCGCAGAAATACAGATAGAATTCTTGCTTATCGAGAATCGCTCGGTTTCGCTCCATCTCGTAAAACAAGTCGCGATTCTGCACGTTAAGGAATACGACCAGGTTTTATCCCGAGCGATTGAATCCGCCGCTAGTCATATTCGGGCAGATATTGTTAAACCGCTGCTCGATACGGTCGAAAAATAATCCAAAATCTCGACCTCGGTGACGAGAACAATCTTTATATCATCGAAAAGGCAATTGTCGAAGTCCTAGTCCAGTTACTTTCCAACAAATTGTCGGAAGTGCTCCGACTCCTCATTGCGAAGCACGAAGTCGATATAGTCCATGAGCTTTCACTCTTGTTCGAGCTCGCAGAGGTACGGTCGAAATTCAATTCATTTCTTGACGACTTGCAGGTTGGCGATCTATTTGTCGAGGAACGTCCGTTTCTTGTCGCGGACAACGAGGCGGTATCCAAGCTGTTTTTCGAGCTCGGTGATCTGCTTACTGAGCGCGGATTGAGTTATGTGCAACCTATCGGCGGCACGGGTGAAATTGAGTTCCTTGGCTAAGACGGTGACAGCGTGCAAATGACGCACTTCAACATTGGGAAACAAAACTTAGGGCCTCATTTGACTGGGGAGATAGTAAAGACGACGAGAGCGCGCATTCGTCACCAAGGGCTCAAATGTCTGCTTAGCGATGAGTTCCATATCGGGAAAATCCAGTAATTTTGTCAATCGTGGCTGGTATCCGCCGGGCCTGGCTATTTGGTTTGCGCTGTTTGACTGCGGACATGCTCGACAGGGAGATGTAGCTTTTCAAATCTGCTGCTGGAATCGGAGCATGAGATGGGCAAATTAGGACACTACAAAATCTGGCTTGCCTAATCCAAGGAGCTAGGACGGCAATGCATGCCATGTCTGCTACCGGCAGAAGCCATGTCACGACATAGTACGGCCATTTCGATACGTCGAGTCTTAGTTAGACCAGCGTCCGCGAAGCCCTCACACGTGATCGACCACAGGAGGCAACAACACCTTCGTCGGCACTAAGGCCGGCCTCGCCAACGCAAACAGCTTAACTTGCCTGTCGCATTCTCCCGATGACAAATCGTTTCACCATATTGCGAACCGGTGAGACGGGTATCCGATGAACCGCTGATCGACGACCCGATTGACTGGTTACGTGTGTCGTGCAGCCCGAAAAACGATGCGACCTATTTTTGGCGAAGGACACGTATCAATCCTACACAGAATCTCCGGAACAGACAGTTGTGGACATCGGGATCTTCTGCCGATTCCAATCACGCCTTCTAACTAACTGATTAAAAAGCATATCGCCCTTCATCTTCCAATAGTTGCTTCGGACAGCCAAATGCTTCAACGGGAAACATAGAAATACCTTACGAACAAGGAAAGCCTTGCAATGGGTCGATTCGGAAAAGTACCTTTCATTATTCTGGTCGTCACATCGCCATTGCTTTCGTCACATCGGATGCGGGCAGCTCTTGCGTTAGTGCTGGCTGGCCTTCTGGGCACGGGCGGTTGCGGCTCAAGTGGATCCACATCATCGCAGGGTGGCTCGGGATCATCGCCAGTGATCAGCGATGCCTCCTCGTTTGTGGCTCACCCGCTGCCGGTGTCGCCTGCCGACCAGGGTGGAATCATCAACCTAGGTCTGGCCAAGCGGGCAAGGCCAAAGGATACTAAGGTAACAACAGCTAGCAGCTCAAACACCGGCTTCGTGCACTGGTTCTATCTAGTGAATGGACAGGGAATACCGAAGGGCGTAATAAATACAACCACACCTCCTGTAAATTGGACCCCAAATGTGCTTACGGTAAATGGAACCGCTCCAGGGGGCGCGCCGAATCCCAACGGTGGAACCGGGGTGGGTATTGCGACCATGAACCCGGTCTCTAACGGTAGTCAACTGTGGAAAGCCGTGGCTGCAACCACGAGCGGCTATGTCTATCTGCAAAGCGCCGACAGCATCATCACAAATAATGCCCAGGGCTTTACATCAACGACGAACAACACCAACTGGCCCAGCATGTTGCTTGGCTATGGAGCTACGAACGCGCAGCTAGACCTCGGCAATACCTCCTATAACTCGGCCGCAATCTACTGGAACCAAAGTGGCTCGCCGACCGGGGACAACAGCGCCTTCCAGAGTTGGCAATACGCCGCCTGTGACAACAATTTCACGGAGCAGTGCGGGCAGATCGTCAACTTAGGCAATGGTACCCAGCTCTTAAACGAGACCTCGGCTCCAGCGAATCAGTGGTATGCATACCCCAGTTACTACGCCGAGCAAGTAATTCAGCAACCGAATTCCGAGCCGCCCTTTCCCGCGAACAGTGATCAGGGGGAACTGGCCGCGTACGAGTTGCTGAGTTGCCTCACCTTGACGCCCGCGAGTTGTGCGAGCGTTACACCTCCGCCGCAGACCACATGCACGCTGGAGGGTACGGAATACAATGGTGTCCGCTGCGAGTACATCAACGCGTCGGCGACCGCGACACTCAGCACCTGTGCCAGCATCGCCGCCACCTATCCCAACCCCGGCAGCACTCCGGGCAATCTGACAAGTCCCGATGGCGGCCAGATTCCGGCAGGCACTTCTATTTCGGACTCCGACTGGACCACCGTCGCCACTCAGCTTCAGGAGGAATGTCAGTATGCAGCCGACATCCAGGATGCCTTTTCCAACTACAACACCATAGTCAACAACGTTTTCGTTAATACCAAGCCTGAACTGCCGCAGCTTGCCATTGATCTCGGGTTGTCACAGAGCCAGAGCGTGTCGGCAGTTCCCATCGACATTCTCGAGGGCGCGCTGTACACGATATTGTGCGCGACCGGAGACCCGGGATTGGGCGTAGTGGCGAATTTGATGAGCGCCGGTGTGAATACCGCACTCGCCGCTGACTCGAGCTCCAGCCTGAAAAGCCCTCTGGCAGCGGAGGTGCAAGATCTCTATGCGCAACTTAGCTCTCAATTCGCCTTGCTGACACAACAGTCGGCTAACGGTGAACAGGCAATTCTGGAGGATTGGGGCAGGCTAAGCCTTCTGGGACCATTGGCGCTGCAATCCGGCTATAACGGCCTTGCTATCGAGACAGCCAATGGGAATCTGGGGAAAATAGAGCAACAGGTAGCGAGAGGCTATGCCCTCAGCGTGATGCAGCAGTTGATGCCTGTGAGCAATTACGCACTTATGTGGTCAGCAGCCGGCACCAGCAGTACACCGCCAAGCCCATGGGTAAAGACTCCGACCTCGGACCAGTATTCCTATCTCACCTTCGGAGCTTTTCCTCCCAGCAATTATAACCTTGGTTGGTTTGCGTATGGCACTCAATATCCAAGTCAGACTGTAATGCAAACTGACATTCTTGATAACGGTGGGAATCCGTTCGAGCTCTTCAACGGAATCAACGGCTGGAAGGCGGTGAAGCTTGGAGGAGGCCCGAACATGGATTGCGATACGACGGTGGTCACTCTTTTTAACGCCACCCCAACGGATTTGTCTGTCACCGTGACCCCTCAGCAAGGAGAATTCGCCGCATCCGGCTATAACTTTAACGGCAATGGCTCGGAGGTAAATGGAGATGAAAGCGCGGCTACTTTCGAGCTACGGCCCTACGGATATCTTCCACTTTACGTGGCGTCGAACGGCTCGGGAGGCCGTGACCTCACCATGGTAGTCACCCTCTCGGACGGCTCCAACCAGGTTGCGTCATTCACCTTCGGCAACGATGGATGCACACAGGATTCATTCAATGTCTGGAACACCACCTCTACGGACAACTATGGATTTAGTCCTTCCGGTTATCCCAATACCCGTTGGGGAAGTCTCAGTGCGGGCAACCCTAATGCTTTGTGGTGGACGATTACCAACACCTCCCTGACACCCCAATGAGCCAGGCGGACGCTATGCCGGGAATTGAGGAGCAATCTGGAGACACGGCTGGTTCCCATACTGCTCCTCACCGATTGGAAGTTAGACCAAGGCCCTGTGATGGAAATTGAGAACGGTGACGATGCATGTTCACAACGTCGCAATCAAGTGAGACGGGTACTACTAATGGTGCCGTTGTTGCGGTCAAAACGGAAATCCTAGATCAACTAGAGGTACAGACGAAGCGCAGAAGATCGCTGGGTTATGCAAGGAAGCGGATCTTTGCTCGGGAGAAGTCGCGTAGTAACAGTGAAGATTTCGAATGCTTAAATGCCTAAAAGGCACCACCGAAATACACTTAACGCTGTGGACTCCGGAGTCGTGGATCGGCGAGAAGAATAACAAGAGTCATATGCCAAAGGAGGCAATAATGTTCGGCAAACAATATGCAGTTGGTGTTAATAGGTTAGCGTCTGTCGTTCGCTCGCTCGCCATAGCCTGTGTACTAGTCTTAGTGCTGACGACGATGCTCGCCTTGTCAGCAGCGGCTCAGTATAGCGTCGTTTACAACTTCACAGGCGGATTGGATGGAGCCAATCCGGTGTTAAGCTTGACCCTCAATCAGGGAGGAAGCCTGTTCGGAACCATACCAGGAGGGAGCAATTCCCCAGGTTCGGTTTATGAGCTGAGGTACGTCAACTCCGGATGGATATTCGCTCCCCTTTATTCGTTTCAAGGAACAGACGGCGCCGGGCCGGCTGCCGCAGTCACCTTGGCGCCAAACGGGGTAGTTTATGGATCCACGCAGTCTGGTGGGGCGACAAATCAAGGGGTAGTGTATATGTTACGGCCGTCACCTACCCCACCTCTTACACCGCTGGCTCCCTGGAATGAAACCATGTTGGACTCGTTCCCAGGTGTGCCCGACGGGGCGGGTCCGACCGGCAAACTGGTTCTTGACAGCGCCGGCAATTTGTACGGCACGACTTACCAGGGGGGCTCTTATGGCAAAGGTGATGTCTATGAATTAAGCCCTACCAGCAATGGCTGGGTCGAAAGCGTGTTGTACAGCTTCAGCGGTGGCACAGATGGTGGAATGCCTGATAGCGGGGTAGTGATCGACTCTGCCGGCAATTTATACGGCACAGCTATTATGGGGGGGGATCCTTCCTGTCAGTGCGGCGTCGTGTTCCAACTGACCCCCTCATCGTCAGGCTGGAACGAAACCGTGCTCTATAGTTTTCAACCCGCCGATGGAGGAATCCCGATAGCTGGCTTAGCGTGGGACAGCTCCGGCAATTTGTACGGTGGAACTTGTGAATTGGGCAAATCTTTAGATCACCGTACTGGTTTGGGGGGAACGGTAAAAAGCCAAAGTAGGCGTTCCTCCGGCGGTGGTATTTCAACCGTCTTTCAGTTGGGATTGTTCGGCGGACAATGGGTTTATTTTAATTTGTATACCTTCAATGATAGTACCTGTATATTTGACCATTTAGCCGTCGATGTGGTGGGTGCGGTTTGGGGAACGTCGCCAACCGCAGGCACGTACGGTGCGGGCAAACTCTTCTGGCTACTACAGGAAAATGGCCTCTGGCAATACGGTGAGGCGTACGACTTCACAGGCGGTACCGACGGTGGCATGCCGTACGCCGGCCCATCCATCAGCCCACTTGGTTATGTCTACGGGGCAGCCTACGGGGGTGGTTCTTACAATGAAGGAGTAATCTATCAGTTCACCTATTAACGGAACTTTATTTTACTCGGAAAACCAGCGCGACGGGTTGCGCGGGGTTTGTAGGGATCGCTTGGCCTTGGTCGACCATCGGGGCTGTCTGAACGAAGCGAGCGGTGCAAAGCTGCAAAAGAATATTGAAGCGATGTTTTTAGTGCCGATTGACGTAGTGTTTGACCATGATATAGACGGCGCGAACTATGACCCGAACGGATACAATGCTCCAACGAACATCTTTAAGATGTAGTTGGGAATTACCGGAGGCTGTGACTCGCGGAACCCATTCATTCGAAACCCCGCGAATGAGTGGGGCACCCCGGCCGGGGTCTGTTACTGCTGCGGAAGCGATGAGAGTCCTGCGAGAAGCAAGTTACGGCGCGAAGTAACCAAAAACATCTAGTATCAGGTTAGTCGTTCCGGCAGCGTAAGCATTGATCTCACCTAGGTTGCCCGCCGGCACGATCGCCATTTTCGATGACCTAGATTTGCTCAACTAGCCCCTCTCCGAAACGTCGAGCTTTCAGCGGGTCACTTTACCGGCTCGGATGTCCTTGCAGCGTTGGCAGAGATGACGCTTGCCGGAATTCCCCTTTTTCGAGTTTGTCCGATTCAATCTTGTCCCCACGGGTGCAGTTCTTGCAGTTGTGGAAAATCTCGCTGTCCCGAGAGTAGTACGGTGTCGTTGGTTGATAGGACATTGTTGGTTGCTCCTTGTCGGCTCGATGCCATGAACGGATTCCTTTTGTCACTCAGCACAGCAAACTAGCTTAATTGTGCGCCCAGAAGCAGCGTTGCCCATAGCCAATGGCAGTATTCATGGGCGACTGTCCTGCCCTCACCGCCGACTCCACGTCCTTTCGTAGCAGGAACGGTCCGAGCAATCGTCGAGCAAAACTCTGGTTCTAGTCAACAACAATGTGACTCATCGGGTGTGTACGCATCGGCTGTGTGTCCCCAAGATGGAACTCGATGCCGCTCGATATCCGAATCCGCTATGGACGTGCAATCCGCCGTATCCGAGAGGAGCAGCGGATCAATCAGGAGGAGGCTGCGGAACGCTGTGGCCTGCATCACACCTATTACAGCGGTATCGAACGGGGTGTCAGAAACGTTCTAGTGAGCCATTGCCCATCGCATTTCCTGTGATGATCGCCAAGAAAAGATAGGCCACAGCAAAACAAACGAACGCACTGAATCCAAGCGCGAATACGAGGGACGATCTAAGCGCGGTGAAGGTCGCAGGATTGAACAGAAGCATTTCATAGAAATAGGTCAAGAGAGCCATAAACAACAATGCATAAACGACGGTAAATCCCAGAAGGACCATTGAGAACGCAAGCTTCGGCAGCAGAGACGAAACGTGCAATGTCGGGATGAACACCAATGACGCCGAAGCGAGCGTGATAAGCACTTCGGCGCATTTCATATAATGCCCGTGGCGCGGATCGAAACTGACCTCCTCGGTTCCTTCAATAATCCCGCCCGTTTTGGGATCACGCGTCCTCTTGAACGGCGTCAAGGTCACGTACGCTGATTTGCGTTCAATGGAATACTCAAATGCGAAGAAGGCCGCAGGAATAATCAAACCGATAGCGATCGACGACCAAATCGTCCCTGGAAGGGCCATTCTCATTCCTCTCGAATCTGACCTAAAATTGCAAACCTTTCGTCTATCGGACTAATTTCCCTGCGCTGCTTCTATTCCGGCCTCTTTCCAGCGACCCCAACACGGACAGGGCGAAGGCACTTTTAGCGACATCGCGGCCAATTTATCATGGTCGAGTGATCTGAGAGGCTTCTGCGATGCCATTCCTGAAACCCAACGTGAGCAGAGAACTGCTCGCGGAAATTGAACGAGCGGAAGGCATGCACGCCATCATTCAGAAAACGATCCCAGACAAGTTTGCGGCCTACACGGACGAAACGATTCTCGCCGCAGGCATCTTTTCCCTCGTCATGGAACGCTGCCGGCTGAACCTTGCGAATAGGGCCGTGACGCCCAGATGCACTGAGCCTAGCTCTTTATGCGTTGGCGACGCTTTTGTCGTTTGAGTTTCTCACCCCTCCACCTCTGTTACACTCTGTGCGAACCCGGGTTGCGAAAGGATTGCCATTACGAGTGAGGGTGATAACAGTTGAGTGACCCTGAACATTTCAATCAACAACAAGAAAAGCGTCTGTTGGATCTGTTGGGGCACGGCCTCTCGCAAGGATTTCCCAATCCGGACCGCATCGGGTGCCCTGATCCGGCAGTTCTCCGAGGCATCGCTTTTCGTAGGCTGGCACTCACCGATGTCCGTCGCTGGCTCGATCACCTCAGCACGTGCGGCCCCTGTTTCCAGCAATTCAGCGAATTCCGCAAAGAGGCGAAACGGGAGCGCCGTTGAAGAACGTGTCGATGAGCCGTCGATTGACTCTTGAAACTGACGCGACCTAACCGAAGGAAAGTGCGCTGGTACATCCTTCCCCGCAGCAGATCGAAACCCCGCAGCTCAGGGAGTGCAGGTGGTGGCTGGCCTCGGAGTTCCACGCCATGTGCGCAATGGCAATCGCCAACGCCGCGTGCGCGATCCTCGACGGCACGGCAGCGGTGTTCCACAGCGATGGGCCTGACGCGGCGCGGACCGATCAGCATTGAACTAAAGAAGTGATCGTAGACACCGTCCTCTGTATGGCCGCCGTTGTTTCGGCACCGCAACCAGTCAGTCGTTTGCTGGCTGGATATTCTGGTTGAGATGGAAAACATTTTCCGGATCCCATCTGGCCTTGACCTTCGCCAGCCTCGCATAATTTCCGCCGAACGGTCCCGCCAGGTCAGCCGCATCATCCTGATCGAG
>JBEKXQ010000135.1:0-11279 GCA_049511915.1 Candidatus Korobacteraceae bacterium | reverse complement strand
TAGCGGGCGGTCTCTTCGTCGCGGGTACGCAACGTCAGAGTCGTATTGGGCGCCGAGGTTACATCTTCCTTAAAGCCCCGGCCGACCTGCATGAGTTGCGGCAGACTCTGCATCGAGAACAGGAACGCGGTGTGGGTGCCGCGCGCGGTCTGCAGGATCTGGGCGAAGTTCCTATATCCGAATGGCGCAAACTCGTCCAGCACCACGCTGAACATCGGCCGGTTGGTACGCCGCCGCTGTTCCTCACTCTCGTACCGCTTGCCAACCACCAGTTGCAGGTTCTGCAACAGCATCTTTCCCAGAGCGCGCACCGGCTCGGTGTTCTTGTTGACGTTCAAGGTGACGAACAAGATCAGCTCCTGCTCGATCACCTCATTCCAGCGACAACAGTTCCTCGTACGGGCCGGTGATCACACTGAGTTCATCGTCAAGGAACGTCATGCACTCGTTGACCAAACCCTGGATCTTCGGCACCCGCTCGCGGTCTCCAAATGACTGGTAGAGGTTCTTCACCGACATCTCGAAGTTCAGGCGGCGCTGCAAGGGGATGGACGTGTCATGTTCCAGACGCTGGCGCGCCTTCTCGACTTGCTCCCGCAGCACCTGTTCGTCAATTGCCATCACCAGCACGTCGTAGAAATTGAACTTCTGCCCGGTGTGCACCAGCACGCGAACGATGTCGGCCAAGTAGTTCAACTGGTGCTTGGCGAAGAACTCGTCATGCAGGTTGAAGGAACCGAAGACCATGTTGACGACCGACATGTAATCTTCATCGCTGCAGTAGAACGGGTTGTACCGGACCGAAATGTCCGGCCGCGCGGGATTCAGAACTCGCAGCTGATGCAATCGGCCGGCACGGTGCACGTGCGGCAGAAGGTCGTAAAAGAATTCGAGATCGCCCTTGCCATCAAAGATCACCATTGGCAAACGGTGTGGATCGCCTGGAGGGCCGACCACGCGGGCCATGTCCTGCGTAATGATGTTTTTCAAAAGCGTGGTCTTGCCTGAACCGGTCATGCCTAGCACAATGCCCTGCATGACCCGAACTCTGTCCGGCCAATACCACGGCTTGCCATGGATGTCATAGCCAAGAACCACGGCGTCTTGTTTCCAGGCATCTGCCGTAAACTGTTCGTCCCGTTACCGATCAGCAAAAGGCGCAGCAGCACCTCGGGATCGATCGAGGGCCGACCGGTCGAACTGTAGAAAGGCTTCAGGCGCTCGCGCACGAAGCTCAGATCGACGTACTGATCGATAAGCCGGAGCAAGTGATCTTCGGGAATCTGATCTTCTAAGCGGAAGTAGTAAAACAGCGATTCGGTGCGCTCGTGCTGACCCATCATCGTGTCGTTCCTCCTTGAGTAAGGGCTTAGCACACCTGTTCTTGCCGACAAACAAAAAAACCCGGGAGGCACCGAGTTTTTCAACAGTCTCACTAGATTTTGGGCAGGTATCTTCTTCCCGCTGCCATTGCTGCCTCGGCTTGCTCTAGGTCGCCACCTCGCTCTGCCACTTGTCGCTGGGCGTCAAGCAAGTCAAAGGCATTTGCGGTCTCTTTGTAATACGGTGCGGCGGTGGGGTTTTGTCGCTGGTATCCTCGCCTTGCCTCCCAAGCGCCGCGCTGGATCTCAAGGAAAACTCCATACTGGGAATTGAAACTGTGTGTCCAACTGCGAAAGTCCTGCTCTAAGGCAAGAAAATCCTTTTCTAGCTGACAGCAAGCTCGTCGTCCGGGAACGGCAATTCCAACGTGTTGCCCCGCTTTGGTAGGACGCGATCCACCATCTTTACGTATCTGTTCCATCCAAACCCGCTGTTAATCGCCAGTCTTTGGAACATCATCAGCGAGTACAGGTGTTGTGCAAGCATCGGGTTGCCAACGTCCTCCGTCAGCCACTGGTGTAACTTATTCGGTCTGTGCCCTTTTTCGTTCGGAGGGCTTTTCTTCTCTAGTTCCTCCAATAACCCCGGAGCGATGCGCTCGTAAACAAGATCACGGGTATAGTGAGCCACGACGCTATATCTATTTTTCTGCATTCCCGGCCATCGCCAACCCTTCAATTTGTAAATATTCTCGTAGAACTCATCGGGAAATCGCTTAACCCATGCGGCCAGCTCCTTGCGTATGAGTTTTTGAAGATAAACCTGTAAAGTGTCCTGAGGCCGGACGCCCTGGTATCCGGTGACTTCATCAATAACCGCGATAATCCCGACCTTGGCGAAGGAACGTATTACTATCTCCGCTGCGGCTGCATATCTACCTTGGCTTGGCAGCAGAACATCTTCGTCGTTGGCTTCCAAGATGAGTTGGCATACATCAATTAGGGTGGTCGCCTCGTAGCCGTAGGCACTCAAGCCCCCCTTCGGAGGCATGAAGATAATCGGCTCTTTCATGCGCAACGACAACTCCTTGGAAACAGAGAGATTATCTTCAATCTTCTCGATAATTCTGGCGGTTCGATGCGCACCGCTAGACCCGCCAGAAGTGGACATTCCAATAGTGGTCTGCATTCCGCGCTGGGTAATCAAACGAGTGCCATCCTCTAACACGAAAACCGGAATTTTTACGCCTCCGATGTCTAAGAATCCCGCATGAGTGGCTTTCGGCATAGCCTTATCACTCCACCGCGCCAGTGCCGCTTTCTTGGCGATCTGTGCCCGCTTTGCAGGGCTGAGAACCTCCGCCCTTGCAAATCCGCCTTTGGCTTTGCTGGAAACTTCGGATTCCATGCTTGCTCCTTTATTGAAACTAATGCTTGCATTGTTTTTTACATCCTGCAAGCATATATTGTCAACATGCTTGCAGGGAGAAAGTGACATGAATTGCCTTTCCAGCTACAAACGCGATTGAAACTTGCACGATTTCTGGTCAGCTACAACAAAGTAACGCTTCGGCGTACACAGCTTCACCTAGTGATAAGTCCCGGCGCGGAAACTGTTGTTGCCAACTCGTAGGAGACGTGTGGGGGACAGCTTGTCTAGTGGCGGAGGTCTCAGGTTCACTTAGTGCTGGACGGGAAACCCATTCCAGCGTAAAAAGGCGGCATACCCGTTGCCTTCGATAGCATTGCTCAACGGCATCACGTGTGATGGTTGATGTGTGTATGCGTGGGGAGGAGGCAAAACGAACATTTATGGCGAGATCGAGATTGGGCTGCACCGGGTTCAGCCGGAAGCGTATGAGGTTGAGCTGCGCATTACCGATCCGGGTACCGAGGGCGAGATTGCACCAGCCCGCGGACAAGTCTCCATTTCCCGCGACGAACTGCAGGCGCTCCACTACAGTCCTCTCGATTACGGCCAGAAGCTAGCTGATCAACTCTTTCAGGATCCTGGACTCCGCGACTTCTACGTGAGAAACAAGGCGGCATTCGACAGCAGGGGAATCATGATCCGGGTTCGGCTGCTGATCGGTCCGAGCGCCCCGGAGTTACATAGCCTGCGCTGGGAATTACTGCTCGATCCGGATACCAAGCAGCCATTGGCCACCTCAGAGAGGATTCTGTTCTCGCGCTTCATGCTGAGCCGGGACTGGCGCGTGATTAAGCTACGCCCGAAGGCGGAGTTGAAAGCGATTATCGCGGTCTCGGCCCCGATTGATCTTGCCCAGTACAGTCTGGCGGATGTCGACAAAGCGGGCGAGATCACGCGTGCCCGAGACGCGTTGGCAGGAATCCGGGCGACCACTGTTGGAGATGATCTTCCGTTGACGCTCGCGACCTTGATAGAGGCGATCAGGCAAGGGAGCGATGTCGTTTACCTGGTTTGCCACGGTGCAATGCCGAAGGGCGAGTCACCTTGCCTGTTCTTGCAAGATGAGCAGGGTAAGACCGCTCGGGTGATGGCGAACGACCTGGCACAACGAATCAGCGAGCTGCAGGAAGCACCACGCTTAATCGTGATGGCTTCGTGCGAAAGCGCTGGCCGAGAGGAGGGTGTACTCGTCGATGGAACCTCCGCCGCTCAATCGGCTCTGGCTCCGCGCCTGGCCGAAGCCGGAGTTCCCGCGGTAGTAGCAATGCAAGGCAAGATCACCATGGAAACGGTGAAGCAGGCGATGCCGGTGTTCTTCCGCGAATTGCTGAAGGACGGACAGATCGACCGGGCCATGGCAGCGGCGCGAGGCACGGTTCGGGAGCGGCCCGACAATTGGATGCCCGCTCTCTTTTTACGGCTGAAGAGCGGGCGTATCTGGTACGAACCGGGATTCGGTGGAGAAGAGAAGAACGATTTTGAGAAGTGGAAGGCAATCTGCAATTCGATCCGCAAAGGACAATTTATCCCCGTCGTTGGCCCGGAGCTGGGGGAGGATGTGTTCGGAGGGACACGTGAACTCGCCAGCCGCCTTGCGGAGGAGCACGCCTTCCCTATGGCGAGCTACGAGCGCACCGATCTCGCGAAAGTTACTCAGTACATCAGTACGAACCAGGACCGCAGCTATGCCTCAGAAGCCGTGCAAAACCAGTTCCTGCGGCAGATATCGGAGCGGCTTGACGGCGGCGCCAGCAGCAATACCCAGAGGACCCTTTCCGAGTTCCTCGAACTCGCCACCCAGCGCTGCCTGTCCGAAGGAGAGCACCCTTACCGGATACTCGCTGATCTGCCAGCGGCTATTTACCTCAACGCCAGCTATGAGCCTTTATTGTTCCGGTCGCTGAAAGCAGCGAGCAAAAGCCCTGAGGCGATCGTGACCTCCTGGCGGGGAGTGGAGGTTCCTAAACAACCGCAACCTAAGAATGCCATACCGACGGCTGATGCCCCATGGGTTTACCACGTTTTTGGTCTTTTCGGAAAGCCTGACACGATGGTGCTCACCGAAGACGATTTTTTCGACTACTTGATCGCGACCTCGCGCTTAGATCTCTTGCTGCCGACCCTGATTCCTCCTCTGCGACCCAAATTAGCTCACATCACCGCGAGACTGCCGGCTCAACAACACGCAATGCGTCCGCCGCAAAGCGGCTTCGTTCAAGTCGGCATCTGGGAAGTTGCACTACCGTTTGCGGCGGGGCTAGTCTGCTAGGCGGAAGACACGGAGACAGCCGATGCCTCTCAACCTGATATCGCTGGCCTAGAGACGCGTCTAACTGTGCCACTTTTTGTGCCCCCTCACGGTGAGAATCGGTAGCAAATCATCGTTGACGGGCTGCCTTGAAAAGTTCTGTAAGCATCTGCCACAACTAGTACTTAGTACTATTCTTTGCTACTGCGTGATATGTGCGCGCCGCAACTGTTAACCGGAGGGTTGTAGGTTCGAGTCCTACCTGAGGAGCCATTCTTTCTTTTCTGGCAATCAAATTAATTCCAGGCTGTGCTCGCAATCGTGGCTGTCCACTTTGCGGAGAACTTCGGGCGCTCAGACTCTCTCTAACCCAGTGTGGAAGAATCAGACTTGAGAAATCGCAGATCGAGCCGAGGATCCACAGCCACATTTTTCCAAGATACTGCCAAAGGCGAAACGCGTTCGGCGATTTTACGCGGTCTGTTCGACGCGCTGCTTGCTCGCCCACGCCTCCGCCGCTGCCACCCGTTTGCCGATCGAGGGATGGGAATGGAAGAGCCACTCGATGAACTTGTTCGGCTCGCGCTCGGCGAGATTCTGGTCGGCCAGCTTCTGCATGGAGCTGATGAACGGAGCGATGGCGGGCGTATTCTCCCAGGCGTATTGGTCGGCCTGGCGCTCATGGTGACGCGAAATTGCATTTAATGCTGGCATCAGAACGAAGCCCAGGATGGTTGCGACAAGAACGATAAGCGGAAGGTTGGCGAAGTCGTAGAGTCGCGGATCCAGCGCCGGGAACCAGTTTTTCGCAATCACAAAGCGCAGCACTACGTTGATCAGCCAGAAGCCGAAGAAGGTGATAGCGACCTGGGTGAAGATGGCCTTCAGGATGTGCTTGTGCACGTGGTGCCCGAGTTCGTGGGCCAGGATGGCCTCGATCTCGTCATCGCTGTAATTTTGCAGCAAGGTGTCGGAAAGGATGATGCGACGGGTGGATCCCATGCCCGTGAGTGCGGCATTTGCCTTGTTCGATTTCTCCGACAGCTTCCACTCGTAGACGCCGCGGACGCGCGTTCCGGCACGCTCGCCCAGCCTGGTCAGCCGATCGCGCAAGCCTTCATTGGCCAGCGGCTCAAACTTATAAAAGATCGGCATCAGTACGACCGGCGCGAGTTGCGCCATCAGAAGGAACAGGCCCACAAAGACGGCCCACGCGATAATCCACCAGCGCTGCGGAGCGACGCGGATGATGGCATACACCAGCTCGACCATGATGGTGCCCAGGACCAGCGAAACCAGCCAGCCTTTGCACTCGTCCCAAAGCCAGCCGAGCAGTTTCTGGTTGGAGAGGTGATACTGATGCTCAAGCCGGAAGCCAATGAAGTCGAATGGCGCATTCAGCACCTTGGCGATCACCGAAAACATCAATACATAGAAAAAGACGGCGAGGAAATAGTGCTGCTTCGAGCCCAAGTAGGACCAGTCGCGCAGCTTGCCTGTCCAGCCGGTCACCAGCAACACGACCAGCAGGGCAAAGCCGATTACCGCGTCAGCCATGCTTAGCCAGCGCTGGACACGGTTATAGCGGCGTACCTCCGGCGAGTCCGCCGGTTGCGGATTTGCAGTTGTTGCCATCCTGGAATCGAAGGAGCGAACGGCCCAGGACCGTTCGCTGCGTGCTTCCAGTATAAAGCAGAGGGCGCTTTGCAGACGACCGCCGAGCGGCTTGTCCGGCTGTTGAATCTCTGGCGCGAGATCGTTGTTGCACTCGGCGTTGTGAGCGCCTTCCGCTTCATTTCTGTGCGACAATCAGCATTCAGATTTCATAAGGGAGGACGCATGCGCGAAGTGATCGCAACCGACGAGGCGCCTAAGGCCATTGGGCCGTACTCACAGGCCATCAAGGCCAACGGATTCGTATTCGTTTCCGGGCAGATCCCCTTGGATCCAGCGACGCAACAACTGGTCGAAGGTGACGTGGCCGCCCAGACCGAACGCGTGCTGGAGAACTTGAGTGGCATTTTGAAAGCCGCGGGCAGTTCTTTAGATCAGGTGGTGAAGGCCGGCGTCTTCCTGAAGAATATGTCTGATTTTGCCGCGATGAATGAGGTGTATGGCCGTTACTTCACGCAAAGCCCTCCCGCGCGCGCGACTGTCGAAGTGACACGTCTTCCCAAGGATGTGCTGGTAGAGATTGACGTGATTGCAGTGGCATAGATCTTTGGAAGTCGCGAGGCCGGTGGTTTTCGCCAGAGCAGAAGGTGTTAAACTTATGCGTTTGCCCACTGTTTCTTGTTCCTATTGGGCGACATGCGCTGAGCATTTGCTGAGAAAGAGACTGCCGCTCGACGCGAAAGAGCCATCCTCATGTCGAATACTATGCTTGCTGTCGTAAAGCCGGAGCCCGCGCCGGGCACGGAGATCCGCGAAGTTCCCAAACCGCAATTTGGATTAACAGACGTTCTGGTGAAGGTCGAGGTCGCTTCCATCTGCGGTACCGACCTGCATATTTACCAGTGGGACCAATGGGCGCAACGCCGCATTCATCCGCCGCTGATTCCCGGGCACGAGTTCTGCGGCACGGTGGAAGCTGTGGGCGACGAAGTCACAAGCGTGAAAGAAGGCGACTTCGTCTCCGCTGAAATGCATGTAGCCTGCGGCAAGTGCTTGCAGTGCCGCATCGGTGAAGCGCACATCTGCCAGCACGTGAAGATCATCGGCGTCGACGCCAACGGTGCCTTCGCCGAATACGTCGTCATCCCCGAGTCCAATATCTGGAAGCTCGATGCCTCCATCCCGCGGGAGTACGCCTCGATCCTCGACCCGTTGGGCAATGCGGTGCATACTGTGTTGGCCGGCGACATCGCCGCCAAAAGCGTGGCCATCACCGGCTGCGGGCCCATCGGACTGTTTTCCATTGCCGTGGCGCGCGCTTGCGGCGCAACGCAAATCTTCGCACTCGAAGTCAACGAGCATCGGCGCAAGATCGCGAAGCAGATGGGGCCGGACTTCGTGCTCGACCCGACGAAGGATGACGTCTATCAAATCGTGATGGACAACACCGGCGGCACGGGCGTCGATGTGGTGCTGGAGATGGCAGGGCGAACAGAGGCGATCCGAACAGGATTCAAAATCCTGCGACTCGGCGGCCGCATGTCCCTCCTCGGAATTCCTTCCAAACCAGTCGAAATCAACCTTGCTGAAGAAGTCATCTTCAAGGGCGCCACGGTGCAGGGTATCAACGGCCGCCGCATGTATCAAACGTGGTATCAGATGACCGCGCTGCTCAAGGCTGGCAAACTCGACCTACATCCGGTGATAACGAATCGCATCGCCATGAAGGACTTTGCGTCGGGCATGGAACTGCTGAAGACCGGCGAGGCCAGCAAGATTCTGGTGTACCCCAACGGGACGCGCTAGGAGTCGACTTTGCTGCCGCGCATTTGTACCTCTCCGCGCTAGAATAATCAGTCGCACTCGGAGAGCTCTCTTCATGACTACTACTCCCACTCGCACCGATCCACTTTCCTTCCTTACCGATCAACTCAACGAACTGAAGCAGAAGGGCACCTACTTCAAGCTGCGCGTGCTCGACGACGAGCAGGCGCCAGTGTGCACCTTCGACGGCAAGAAGGTCATCAACCTCGCCTCCAATAATTATCTGGGGCTAACGACTCATCCCAAGCTGCGCGAAGCCGCGCTCGAAGCCACAAAAAAATATGGCGTGGGGTCGGGCGCGGTGCGCACCATCGCCGGCACCATGAAGATCCACATAGAGCTGGAGGAAAAGATCGCCCGTTTCAAGAACGTCGAGGCCTGCGTGGTCTTCCAGTCGGGCTTCACGGCGAATGCGGGAACGGTTTCGGCGATTCTTGGCAAGGAAGATTTCATCGTCTCCGACGAGCTGAACCATGCGAGCATTATCGACGGCGCGCGGCTGTCGCGTGCGAAAATCAAGGTCTTCCGCCACAAAGACGCCGCGCACGCCGAAGAGCTGCTGAACGAGATCAAGGACGAGCCGGGGCATAAACTGCTGATCACTGATGGCGTTTTCTCCATGGACGGCGACATTGGGGCGCTGCCGCAACTGACCGCGCTCGCGGAAAAGTATGGCGCCATCATGATGGTCGACGATGCGCATGCGTCCGGCGTGCTGGGCCGCAACGGCCGCGGCACGGTGGATCACTTCAAGCTGCATGGACGCGTGGATATTCAGGTCGGCACGCTGTCGAAGGCAATTGGCGCGCTCGGCGGGTACGTCTGCGGCACGCGCGATCTCATCGAGCTCCTCTACCATCGCGGGCGTCCGTTTCTGTTTTCCACCTCGCATCCGCCGTCGGTCGCGGCCACGTGCATCGCGGCGTTCGATGTGCTGGAGCAGGAGCCGGAGCGCATCGAGAAGCTGTGGGAGAACACGCGCTACTGGAAACAGGAACTGGGAGCGCTGGGGTTCAACATCGGTGGAGTGAACACGCCGGCCAGCGAGACGCCGATCACGCCGATCATCGTGGGCGATGGCCGGCTGACCATGGACTTCTCGCGCGAACTGTTCAAGGAAGGCGTGATGGGGACTGGCATTGCATTCCCCACAGTGCCGGAAGGCAAGGCGCGCATCCGCACCATCATGACCGCGACACACACAAAGGATGAGATGGATCAGGCGCTGGAGACGCTGAAGCGAGTGGGGAAGAGAATGGAGATTTTGGCCTGATGGCGATCGTGCTCCAGTTGGTCAGCCGGCGGGGAACCGTGCCATTTGCTGTTCGTTGGAATTCGTGGACATTGGGTGCGATCTCCCTCATCTGCCTTGTTCTTGCGGTTCCGTATTTCCTTACTCACGATTTCGCGGTGCTCGGATTTGCCCTCCAGCGCGGCTTCGCGCTCGTCTGCCATCAGCGGCCAGAACGGTGCTTCTGGATATTCGGCGCGCCAGTCGCGGTGTGCGCGAGATGTCTGGGGATTTACGTTGGCGCAGCAATTGGGCTGGTAATGAGGACGTCGCGTTCAGTCGCGATGCGCCTCTTAATCGTGGCGACGCTGATCAATGCCCTCGACGCGGTGACGGAGCTCGCCGGACTGCACGGCAACTGGATGGATGTTCGATTCGCGCTAGGGTTGATGTTAGGGGCAGCGGGGGCGCTGCTCATTTCGTCAGCTGGCTACCGAACCGCCAACGCAGCTAAGGTGACTATTTCAGGACCAAATAAGTTAAATTGCGCTATCCAGCGCGAAGATTCGTCGGGGGCAGGTTTGGAGAAGCCCAATGGCGCGTTGCTTTCAAAGCTATAATCGGGCCCATGTACTCAGCGGAAGACCCCAAATGGCTGGACGAGAGACTGAAAGAACGTGCTGAAGAGCGTAGACTCAGACGCCTAAGCTCGAGAAAAACTGGGATTATTGTCATCGATGCGAGTAAGTTCTCTACCCAGCTCGCGGAACTTGCTACGACGCTGACCTACAAAGTTGAACGGGAGGGCACCCGGACCTTCGCCAATTCTTCAATTCCACCGGACACAGGCATAGTCCTTCGGCAACTGACACAAACATTTAACCTATTGAGATTCATCGACGGCGACGAAACAAGGTTCGGGAACTCAGCGTACCGCCCGTCCTATAGTTTTGTCGCCCTGCCCCTTGTACGCACGATGATCGATGGGTTTTACAATTGCACTGCCATGTTAGACGACCCCTCCCGCTCTCGGGCTTTTCGTGTCAGCGGATACTATAGGGTACGGGAAAGCTTACAGGACGACGAGGCTAGGTATTCGCATGACGCGCTTTGGAAACAGTATTTGGCGGAGCGTCGGCAAGTCTTTGAACGCGGAATGCGCGCCGAGAGCCTGTCAGACGCCGATCTAAACGATAGGTCGAACCGATGGCCTTTATTAGCCGAATATCTCCGCCTCGAGCCCGACACTCTCCACAAGCAGATGCTTCGGAAACTGACATTGGGATTTTGGAAGGAATACTCGTCGATATCGCATTCGAGTTTTGACGGCCTTGCTAGCCTATTTCCTTTCATTGCAGAGGATCAGATTCCGTACGATAACCGTGCTGGTTTGGAGGACGCGACCGACCGACATATCACCATGCATTTCGGTCGCGCAGCCGGCATTCTACTTTGTTTACTAACGGAGATTCAGCACTTCTTCAAATTTAGAGCATTTTCAATTTAAGTGTATACATATCCGGAAGAGGCGAAATAGTTGGCGCACTCCTTAGGCGAGAAGCTGGCTAGGAATTGGCCGAACTGATCCCAGAGCGCGTCACGGGTGCG
>JBEKXQ010000134.1:0-11313 GCA_049511915.1 Candidatus Korobacteraceae bacterium | reverse complement strand
CGCCGCGTCTTCTTCGTGTAACGCTCGAATCCATTCATCATCGCCAGTGTCCTCTGCTTCATCTGGCTGTCTATGTAGCTGGATTCGCGGCGGAAAAGGAGAGCTTAATCAGAGTCTCCCTAAAAGGTGCGGCTACGTCGTCGACTATATCGGCATTGCCCGTCATCTCAACGAGGCACTGAAAGACTACGACGGACAGGACATCCAGGGCACACTGATTGACATTACTGTTGAGCTGCCTAAGTTGCTCGACCGGCGTGCTCGGGCGGTAGCAATCTTCACCGATCGCGGCATCACGGACCTTCAGCAACAGGTGACGGAGTGCGTTGATCTGCTCGCAGACCTGAAGATCCGAGCTGACTTCATCAACAAGCTAAGGATGTTCTACGAGACTCTCAACGCTCTGGAGCACCGCCCAGAAGTTCCGGCGTTGGTGTTCCGCGATGCGAAGTTGCTCGGCTTCATCAACAAGGTCGCGGCTAACCTGTACCGCGATCCTGCCCTCGATCTGCTGGGCGTCGCCGAGAAGGTGAAGGCTCTTATCAACGGCTACGTTTCTGCGCGTGGCGTGGATCCCAAAATTCCTCCAATTGCGATTACAGATGCCGATTTCGAGAATGTACTGCTGGCTCAGACCACGACCCGCGCCAGAGCAGCTCAGATGCAACACGCAGCCCGATATCACATCATTGGGTTCTCCAACCAAAATCCCGCCTATGCCAAGAAGATGAGCGAGAAGTTGGAGGAGATTCTTCAGCGGTTTAAGGACGATTGGGATGCTCTGGAACGTGAACTTCGAAAACTGATTGATGAGCTCAAACAAGGCGATCGGAACGATTTTCCGGATCTCGATCCGAAAGTACAGGTGCCATTTGTACGGCTTGTGCTGGAAGAGTGTGGTAAGGGTCGGGAACTGACAGAAGCGCAACGCATCCAAATCATCACAACAACCCTCGAAATGGTGGAGCGGATACGCCAAGAGGTTTCTGCCGTTGGGTTTTGGAAGAATCCTCACGCCCGCGAGATGCTGACACGGCGCTTAGTTAGAGACATCGACCAGTCCGGAATTTGCGGTCGCGGCACCGAACGAGCACTGGCACAGCAACTCGTGGCATTGGCCAAGGAGAACCATGAGAACTTGGTACGGCAATGAATGAATCTTTCAACCTTGCGGGACTCGTCTTCGAGGTTCGCCGAAGCCAGCGCCGAAAGACGCTGGGATTGACGGTCGATCGCGGAGGTGAGTTGGTCGTCCATGCGCCTGATAGCACAGGGCACGACGACCTTGAACAGTGGACCCAAAAAAAACTCATATGGGTGCACAGGAAGCTCGCGCTCAAGGAAAACTTAAGGCCAAAGACCCGCAAGCCAGAATATGTTTCCGGCGAGACGTACTACTACCTAGGGCGTGGTTACCGTCTGGTGGTCGTCGCTCGGCAGGAACAACCTTTAATGTTTGACGGCCGCCGCTTTACTCTGCACCGCGACGCCCGCGCAGCAGCAGAAGAAGAATTCCGAAAGTGGTACATCGCGACCGGCACCGAGTGGGTCACAAAGCGTGTGAAGCTGCTCACGCGGAAGACGGCAACTTCACCCTCCCGAATCGAGGTGCGCGATCTTGGGTTTCGCTGGGGGTCCTGTGGTAAACGAGACGTTATCTTCCTCAACTGGCGACTGCTACAGTTACCTGTGCGGCTAGCCGACTACGTGATTTGCCACGAGTTGGTCCATCTTCGCGTTCCCAATCACAGTTCTGCCTTCTGGGCGTTGCTCGATGGCGTGCAGCCAGATTGGCGCGAAAGAAAGGACCGACTCGCGGCGCATACGCGAACAATTCATTGGTTCGCTGAGGCGGAGAGTTGCAGCAGGGCTGTTCTGGCTCAGTAGAAGTTAGAAACCATTAGGTTTCAAACAGCGTTTTTCAGCGGTCTTGGGCCGCCTGTTCTTAGCAGCTTACAGCGCAATGCCAGGTGAGGGTTTTCAAACAGTGTGTTTACTTGCGCTTGAGGCTGCGTTCTGGCAAGACATCGAGATCGAATTCGGTTCGGGTGGGCGACTTATTAGGTCGCAGTTTAACCGTTGTGCATCCCAGATGCCCACAGTCCAGCGTTGTATGCAGAATCCATGTTCGCAATCCGGTGTCATGGCGAAAGGCACGGCGTATCTCAAGGCCGAAGTAGCCGGTGTTGGTGTTGACGAAGCCGGGCGAGATGCCTCGATTCCGACCATGACCGTGGATGAGGCACGAATGGGACTCTCCCATTTCCCAAACCTGCTGGACGATCTTTTCAAGCACGCCGCTCCAGACGATGTCACGTGGATGATAGCCGTGCAGGTCGATCTCCATACCGAACCACATTCTAAGGGTATATCGCCACCGGCAGGGTCAACGAGTGCTATGGCGATGTTGCGACAATTGGCCCGGCGGCATAGTTTCCGATTGCCAACTAACCGCTCCCAACGTGCAGATGAAGGCATTTACAGCCGCGCCAAAATGCGCTTCATGACCTCGACCATGGTGGCCTTCAACTCCGGTGTCATGTGCCGATGGACGATGAGATTGACTTCCTTCCCGCGTACAAAAACGGTAAGGCTGTGCTTTTGGTAGCTCGTGACAACAAACAAATTCTTACTCGGCAGACTCGGGATCGACTCGTAAATATCCCCCTGCTTGGCCCCGCCATGTGCTTGGATGTAACTCTCCGCGTCTTGAGTTGAGGCGTCAGTCAGGGAAAACATGACCTGAGTCTTCGCTGATTCATCAGCATACACGCACAAGAACCCCGTATCCATTGGCGCATCGACTTGGCCCCCCGCAAGCGAAGCGGCCATCTTGGCATCCAAGAGATCGCACGCCGTTCGGGGAGCGGCATTGAGGATGGTGCTGTAGATGAAAAAGAGTACGGCGGGTGCGACGAGCTGGATGAATGTCAGTTTCCGCATCTTAGCGCCTTGCAACAAGCTAGCACGACCCGCTCGGAAGTTAAATGTCGCTATCAGGCGATTGCGTAAGTTTGCGCCGTCCGTTCGCCCACGAGCCGCGCTGGTTGATTTACACCAGGAGATGAGCACAGCGGACCACGCAGCGCAGGACTGGGCGTACGGACTGGCTGTTCCAAAGAGGCCGGCTCCCGACCACGGGGTGTTTGAAAAGGTCCCGCGCCGTGCGCCCGTAAGTTGCTGAAATCAAAACAGCCGAATAAGCGTAACTTCTTCGTTTGAAAACTAGTGGTTTCAAACGGGGCGACCCCATGCGGCAGTTTGGCTTTTCAACAAACAGTGCGAGACCGCGCTACCTGTCATGTCGAAGCTCACTATCGCCCAGGCGTAATGCTCGGACTGGCATGACGCATGAGTCCCTGTACAAACTTATATCCTGACCGCTCGCCTCCAACAGAAGACTCCTATGGCGCGAAATAGCCAGAGATATCTAGGATCAGCTGCGTCAGAGCATAGGCGTAGGCGTCGATGGAGCCGTTGTTCGTCGGTACAATCGCCATGTTCGAGGTGATGAAGCCATCGTAGGCGTTCAACGTCGAGACTACGGGCTGCTGCTTACCATCCGGCCACAAGGTGAGATAAGGCATCGAGCCCGGCGGCACCACCGTTGCGTTGAAGATGTACGCCGCTGCGCTGCTGGGAGGCGCGCACACGCTGCCGACCACATTCACCGTTTTCTCGTCTTGGAAGGGCTGGCCGTTGTTCTGGCGCGTGTCGAGCACACGGCAAGGCGCCACGGGATACAGCGACAGCCCTCCTGTCCCCGGCGCGGCGAAGTAGCCATCAATGTCAATTAGCAGATCGGTAGTGTTGTAGGCGTAGACATCAACCGCACCGCTGGTTCCCGCAGGCACAATCGCGGCGTTGGCCACGACCGTTGCGGTGGGATTGTTGAGAGTCGAGACTACCGGTTGCGACTCGCCCGTGGGCCACACCGTCAGATAGCCCAGCGGCTGGCCCGAGGGGTTGGGTACCACAGTGAAGTTGAGCGAGTATGCCAGCGGATTGAGACCTGTTGGAATACAGGTGCTTTGCAACAGCGGAAAGCTGCGCGGCGTTTGCTCCTGCAGGCGCGGGCCTCCGAGGTTGCCGTCGGCCTGCCGAGTGTCAACCAGGCGACAAGGCGGCAGCGAATAGAACTGATAGGTTCCGGAGCCGGGCGGCGCGAAGTAGCCGTCGATGTCGAGGATGACGTTGGTGGTGTCGGTAACGAAGACACTGACTGCACCCTGATAACCAGCGGGCACGACGGCAGCGTTGGCCTTGACGCGACCATCCGTCGAATTCATCGTGGAAACCACGGGCTGGTCTTCGCCCGTAGGCCAGATGGTCAGATAACCCAGGGTAGTAATCGGGACTACCGTGACATTCAGCGAGTAGGCAGCAGCGCTAGCGGGAATTCCGCATCCCCCGAGTTGCGGCAAAATAAAGCTCTGCGATGTGCCACCCTGAATTGGATCGTGGGTTTGCCGTGTGTCCACCAATCGGCAAGGCGTCACGGCGATGAACTGCAGTGCCGCGGCATTGGCACCTACGATCACTGACGCCGTATTGTCAGCATAGTTTTCTACATAGACCTTATTGGTCACCACGTTGGCCTCGATCGCACCCGGACTGTTGCCGACAGAAATTGTCGTCGTGTTGTTCGTTGCCCCATCGATCATGGTCATGGTGCCGTCAGCATAGTTGGCGACGTAGATTTTGTTGGTGACGGGATCGACCACCAGCTCGCTGGGAGAGTTTCCGACGGTGACGTTGGTGGCGTTCAAGGTGCTGCCGTCGATTACAGTGACAGTGTTGGAGCCGAAGTTGGCCGTATAAATCTGGTTGGTCACCTGGTTCACCGCCACCCACGCCGGATTGAGATCGACATCCACCGTGCTGGTGTTATTGGTGGTCCCGTCAATGACGGTCACGCTGTTGCCCGTCATATTGACTACGTAGATCTGGTTGGTGATGTAATTGACCGCAACTTCGATGGGGTAGCCGCCGCCCTGTACGGTTGTGGTCGCAAGGGTCGCGCCATTGATCACGGTTATGGTGTTATCGGCGAAGTTCGGCACATAGATCATGTTGGTGACCGGATTGACCGCCAATCCCGACGGGCCGTTGCCTACGGTGACACTACTGGTTTGATTGGTCGCGCCGTCGATAACGGTGACCGTGTTGCCGCCGCTGTTGCTGACATAGATCGTGTTGGTGACGGTATTCACGGCCGCCTGGTAGGGTGCGAGACCGACGTTGACCGTCGCCGTGTTGTTGGTGGAGCCATTGATCACTGTAACGGTGCCGTTGCTGTGGCAGGTCGGATCATTGCCACAGTAATTGGACACATAGATATTGTTCGTAAGCGGATCCACTCTTACGTCGTAGGGGAATTGTCCGGCTGCGACGGTGGTGGTGTTATTAGTGGCGCCGTCAATGACTGTCACATTGTTGCTGCCGTAGTTGGCGGTGTAGATCTGGTTAGTGGCTCGATTAGCGGCTGCGGCAACCGGAGTGGTTCCCGTATCCACGGTCGTAAGCAGCGTCTGCGCGACGGCAAACCTGGCTGACAGTATGAAGCCAATGACTACAATGGACAGAACTAGACAGCGCTTCATCGCATCTCTCTCCCGCACTTAGTTACCGCCGTGTGCGTCGGCAGTTGGACTGACGTCGGCCGGGTGGTGCACAGCCGCGTTGTGGATGCCCTGCGACTGGGGCGCGCCGAAAAGCTCCGGATGCAGGTTGTGTCCGCGCTCGGCTGCGGGCTTGTCTTCCTCGGTCGGAATGCGATGGGCGTTCGCCCAGGCATCCTGCCGAATACCGGTGACCTGCCAGGAAACCTTCACCGCAGGCTTGTTCGTTCTAATCGTGAAGCGGCCTCGATCGATTTCCTTGGCGACGATGGCCTGAGCAAACTGGCCGATCACGGTGAGCTGATAGCGGAAATCACGATTGAGCGCCTCGAAATAATCTGGCAGAACCACGGTCGCCAGCCCACGTTTGTCGGTGGTGACATTTCCGTTGTAGATGTTCATCATGTCGGGTGATTCGACAAAGGAGTGGGAGAGATATTTGTTGGCGGGATCGATAGGATCATCGATCTTGAACGAGCCGCCGCCCTTGGTCAGCGTGCCAGCGACTTGGAGATTGCCGGCGAAGTAGCCGTTGCCGCCTCCGTCTACATAAAACCTAGCGTTTCCCCCATTCGACGTCACGCCCAGGAGGATGAGCCCACCCGCATTGTTTATAAAATAACCCGCGGCTCCCGCGGCACTGTTCGTCATCGCAACAAGGCCGTTCGTAGTGCCAGTGGTTGAGTTGCTGATAGCGTAGACGCCGGTGCATGGGCTTGAGCTGCTTGGGCCACACGCTCCCACGACCCCGGCGTTATTAGTCGAGAAGCCCTGCACGCCCGGACCCGTGACGGAGCTTCCGTAAACTCCATAGCCCGAGCCACTGGTTGCCGTATTAATGCCGTAAACGCCCGTGCCGGTGGGACTGGCGCTCTGTCCCACAACGCCATTAGTGCTGCCGGTGGTCGCCGTCGCATTACCATAGACGCCGGTTCCGCTGTTGCTCGGACTCTGTCCCTGAACACCATACGTAGTGCCGGTGGTGGATGTTGCGATGCCGAAGACGCCGTTGCCACTGCTGCTGAGGCTCTTTCCGTAAACCCCATTTGTGTTACCGCTAGTGGATATCGCGACGCCGTGGACGCCATCGCCGCTGCTGCTGTCAGTCCCTCCCTGAACGCCAAAGACAGCGCCGGTGGTGGACGACGCGATGCCGAGGACGCCGGCGCCGCTGCTGCCGGCGATCGTTCCCTCAACACCATAAGTAGTGCCGGTGGTGGATGTCGCGATGCCGAAGACGCCGGTCGCATCGTTGCCATTGCTGTCACTCTCTCCGTAAACGCCATTCGTAATGCCAGTGGCGGATGACGCGATGCCGGAAACGCCGACGCCGCTGCTGCTTTGGCTCTCTCCGTAAACGCCATTCGTAATGCCAGTGGCGGATGACGCGATGCCGGAAACGCCGATGCCGCTGCTGCTTTGGCTCCTTCCGTAAACCCCATGTGTGTTGCCGTTAGTGGATATCGCGACGCCGTGGACGCCATCGCCGCTGCTGCTGGCAGTTCCTCCCTGAACACCCCAGACCGCGCCGGTGGTGGATGACGCGATGCCGACGACACCGGCGCCGCCGCTGCTGCTGGCGATCATTCCCTGAACACCATAGGTGGTGCCGCTGTTGGAAGTGGCGATGCCGTAGACGCCGGTCGCATCGTTGCCATTGCTGTCACTCTCTCCGTAAACGCCATTCGTACTGCCGCTATTGGAAGTGGCGATGCCGTAGACGCCGTTGCCGCTGCTGCTGGCCGTCTTTCCCTCTACGCCAGCCACACTGCCGGTGGTTGCGGTAGAGAAACCCTCGATGACGGCAAGGCCAGTAGAGCTGTTGCTGAAAACTTCAAGGGGTTGGGTCGGTGTGGTCGTTCCGATGCCTAGAAAACTGCCCGACTGATAAATGGTCGAGCTTGCCAGGGTAGAGGCGTTCGTCCACAAGGGAACGTAGTTGGTGGTACCGCTGCCAGTTATTGGTAAGGAGTGAGGCGCATCGTGTCCCGTGCCCCCATTCCCGAGGCCCGACGATCCGTTGCCCGGTGGCAGGTTCGGTTCTGACGGCGGAGCCAGGGCGTACGCCGAGGGCGGCAAGCCGCCGAAGGTTTCGGCATCCGCCGCCTTCAAGGCGTAGGGCACGCTTACCACCATCACTCTGGGCTGCTCCGCCTGGCCCTGCCTCTGCACCCCCAACCATTGCGCCTGCGCGGAACTGAAGATCTCCATCGGCAGTCCGTCCGCCGTGGTTGCTCCGAGCTGTACCATGTATCGCCCGCCGCCATCGACATGCACGTTCTGCATCTCCGACCACAGCTGCGCACCGCCTGTTTCCTCAGCGTAAAGCGAGAAGGTAATTGCGACCACTTGGGTGGGAGCCGCACCCGGCGTGAGAGCGATCCCGTTTTCACCAGCTTCGGTAGCCGCATGGCTCAATGTTCCGCTGAACGTGATCAGCCGGGGCACCGTTGCAGTGGCCGGCGTGGTGGTGCTGTTGGTGGTCTGGGCGACAAGCGAAAGCGTCAGGCAGACGAGTGCCGCAGCGACACAGCTCGGTCGAATCTTCATTGGCTTCTCCCCACGTAGCGAAATGAATGCAGATGCAACTCCCAATCAGCGTCTACGCTCTCGCAGTTGACGACAGCGCGAGGCCGACAAAAAGAATCGATAAAACTAAACGGCGCAGTGACATGTTGCTCTCCATCGCCATAAGCGTTCTCGCCGTTGTATCTACTTGTGCTCAGCTCTTTGCGCGAGCTGCGGCGGGAGCTTGACGTCGGGGAGTCTTGCAGGCGTGTTCTTACCGGGCCGAGGCTCGGGTTCGTTGGCTGCGTTCTCGAACTGCTTCGTCTTATCGGCGAGCCGAATAGTTTCGTATCCCTTGCGGCGGGCAACGATGCGATAGTCGAAGGCGATGTTTGCCTTTCCGCTACCCAATTCGCGCACTTCAAAGCTGTCGGCGGATTCGTTGGTGACGTAGAGACCTTTGCAGTCTCCCTTCGGCGTCAGAAAGACGTGATATTCCATCTCGCTATTGACGGTCTGGGCAAAGGTTGATTCCAGTTGCACCACGGTCGAGCCGTTGGAGAGCTGAGCAGAGCCGATGTCTTCAAACCAGTTTTCCGGCGCCTCCACGGCATAGAGCGCGACCTTGCGCGTCCCGCCGTCCACCGGAACCACCGCATTCTTGGCGCCCGTGCAGCCCAGGTTGCCGCCGACATCCATCACGCAGATGCCACCAAAATGTCCGCCATGCGTCGCCAGCACATTGCCGGTCTCGTCGGTGCTCTCGTCATTCTGGAACTTCGCGGTGGAGATGTTCTCGGCGTTGTTGTAGGCGGCGATGGCAATGCCGAAATCAGCCGTCGCCAGAACGCCAACGCCGGCACTCTGATTCGTGTCGCCCCATACGCCAATGGGACGAAATGTCACGCCTCCGCCCTCATCACTTGGGCTTACGCCGATCCCGTAGGTTCCGATACCTCCGGGGCTGTCGGTTATGCCCATAGCTCCGAGCGAGGGGCTGCCGGTCGTCGATTTGTTGTGCGCGAGAACGGCGGTCGCTGCGGCGCTGAACGCCTGTCCGTTTACGCCGGGTCCATTGCCGGTGGTGGCCATGTTAATGCCCACCACGCCAGCTCCAGCGGGGCTGGCCGTCTGCCCCGAGACTCCGACCGTCAAGCCGCTGGTCGCGGTTGCGCTCCCAAGAACAGCAGTACCGTTAGAACTTGCGTTAACACCCTCAACCGCAACAGTGTTGGCTACATTGTTTTGAGCTACGCCATAGACCGCCATGCCGGTGCTGCTGCTGTTCGTAATCGCCTCGATAACAGGGCTTTGAGATGTGGTGTCCACCTCATCCGCGTAAATAATCGGGTACGTGTTACCCACCGTACCTTCAACGTTAAGAGCACCCTTCGCACTCGAGACAATCGCCAGCGGCGCGATCGGTGCCTGGTCGCCCCAAGTAAGCCACCCGTTGGAGGCTTGCCACAGGTTCGAACTCGCCAGATTCGAAGCGGACGTCCAGACCGGGATGTAGTTCGGCGTCCCGCTACCGCTAATAAAGAGGGGGTGATCGCTATGTACGTCGGGTGCAGGACTGTTATTTAGGGCGGACGGAGTGCCGACGCTGCTCTCCGATTGCCGCGCAGCCACATATGCGGATGGAGGCATGCCGCCGAATGTCTCCGCGTCGGCAGCTTTCAGAGCGTAGGGCACGCTGAGCAGCATGACCCGCGGTTGCTCCGCCTGCCCTTGCACCTGCACGCCCAGCCACTGCGCCTGCGCCGAGGCGAACACATCCAGAGGAAGACCATCCGGTTTGCTTGACCCCAGTTGCACCGTGTAGTGGCCCGTCTTGTCGATCTGGACGTTTTGCACTTCGGACCACAGCGCCACACCGCCCGTCTGCTCCGAGTAAAGAGAGAAGGTAACCCCGACAGTATTGGCAGGAACGCTGGCGCCGTCGCGGGCGACAGCTCCGCCTCCGGCCATATCCGCAGTAAGGTTCTGCACTGCCCCGCTGAACCTCACTAGTCGCGGCACCTGAGCGGTTGCTGCTGTAATGTTGCTGGTTGATGTTTGGGCCGTCATTGACGGAAGTGCGGACAGCAGGGCGAGGGCAACACAGACAAGTCGCAGGTTCATGGAGTCTCCGGAGTCCGAAATTGTCTACAGATTAAGGACCGGTCGAGAATGAATGCGATAAAGCCAGAGGGCAATCTTTCCCTAAGAGTTGCATTCCGCAAGGCATTCTTCGCGAAATTGAAATCGGAGGGAGCGTAGAGGACAGTAGCAGGAATTTGACAGGAACGAGGCGAGAGTTGTCAATGAGTCGCAAGTGGCGAAGCCCGGCCACAATTGTGCCGGGATTTTGCGTCGAACGCGCCTGTCCTCCGCAGAAACCTCGGGCGGTCACGCCGATCGTTGGTCCAACCAATATTCGTGATGTAAACCGCCAAGGATGTTCTTAGCTCTGATCTCGCAGTCACGCGGCAATCTGTGCCGGTGCGTGTTTGGTCGCGGCAGAGGTCGATTCAGAGTTTTCTTGGGAATCCCAGGCCCCAAACTGGAATGTGGGCGTCCTTTGTTATAGTGCATCACCCAACATCGCAGGCTTCGCCGCAGATGCCGCTCGTTCAGCGGAATCATGAAATCCAAGCATTCGCGCCGCACCGTTCCGATCAGCCGTTCGCAATATGCGTTCGCTTTCGGCGCACGCACCGGCGTGCGCAGGACCCTCAGCCCAAAGCAGCCTTTGAGCTCCTCGTCCAGCTCCCGCGAAAAGATCGAATCGCGGTCATGGATCAAGAACTGGTAAGGATGGTCGCTTGGAATGGCTTCTCGCAGCTGCTGCAGTGTCCACTCTGCGGTCGGATGCGCGGTCACGTTGTAATGGAGAACACGACAACTCCCTATCTCCATCATGACGAAAACAAACAGCACCTGGAATCTGGCAGTCACCGCAACCAGCAAGTCACAAGCGACGATGCCTTGCGCATGATTCTTGACGAAGGTTGTCCAGTGCTGCGAAGACGTTCGGGTGCGCCCGGTCCCGCCGAGCTGCTTGGGCCAGTACTTGCCAACGGTTCGCGGCGAAACAAGAATGCCCAGCTTCAGCGAGAGTTCATCTGCAACCCGCTCTTCTCCCCAAGTTATGTTCTCCCTTACCATCCGGGCGATGAGCTGGCGTATGTCCTTGGGCAGG
>JBEKXQ010000133.1:0-11351 GCA_049511915.1 Candidatus Korobacteraceae bacterium | reverse complement strand
TTATATTTTCGTTCTTACAGTCGCCCAGGAAAGCTACAGGTACCCATGCGCTATCTTCCTAAGTCGCAGTCCGATCGCGAAGTCATGTTGCGCGAGATCGGCGCGAAATCGATTGATGACTTATTCGCAGGCATTCCCGCCGAATATCGCCTGAAGGGCGATCTCGACATCCCGCGGCAGTACGCCGAAAGCGAGATTGTGGAGTTCTTCCGCCAGCGCGCTGCCAACAGCGCGCAGGGCTACGCCATGTTTCTCGGCGCGGGCGCATATTCGCACTACCGCCCACTGGTCATCGATGCGCTCATCTCACGCGGAGAATTCTTCACCGCCTACACGCCGTACCAGCCCGAGATTGCCCAGGGAACGCTGCAATCCATCTTCGAATTCCAGAGCATGATTTGCGAGCTGACCGGCATGGACGTGGCCAACGCCTCCATGTACGACGGCTCGACCGGCGCGGCCGAGGCGCTGATGATGGCCGCGCGCATCACCGGGCGCAATAAGTCGGCGGTCGCCTCCACCGTGCATCCTGAATATCGCGAGGTCATCACCACCTATTCGCGTTATCAGGGCATGCCGATTTCGACCTTTGGTTACGAGAAGAATGGCCGCGTCGACCTCGACACGCTCGATATGGCGCTCGATGACGACACTGCTGGAGTATTGATCCAATCGCCCAACTTCTTCGGCACTATCGAAGACGTCGCGGCGATTGCCGACATCGTGCACAGCAAGGGCGCGATGCTGATCGTCTCCATCGCCGAAGCAGTTTCGCTGGGCATTGTTAAGCCGCCGGTGGAGGCCGACATCGTCAGCATGGAGGCGCAGTCGTTCGGCGTGCCACTGGGATTTGGCGGTCCGTACTGCGGCGTGATCGCCACGCGCGACAGATTCGTGCGCCAGATGCCCGGGCGTCTGGTCGGAGAAGCTCGCGATAAGCAAGGCCGCCGCGGATTTGTGCTGACACTCTCAACTCGCGAGCAGCATATCCGCCGCGAGAAAGCTACCTCGAACATTTGCACCAACCAGGGTCTGGTGGCGCTGATGTGCAGCATCTTCATGACGGTTTACGGTCGCCAGGGGTTGAAAGAATTGGCGACGCAGAACCTGGCGAAGGCGCACTATGCTGCCGAGCAGTTCAAGAAAAGCGGTGCGACGCTACTATTCGAAGGCGCTCCGCGCTTCAATGAGTTCGTAATTGAGACGAAAACTGATCCCTACGCCATCAACGACAAGCTGCTGGAGCAGCGAATCATCGGAGGCTTCCCGCTGAAGAAGTTTTATCCCGAGCTGAACAACGCCTCGCTGTGGTGCTGCACTGAGACCACGGCGAAGGCCTCGATTGACGCGGTTGCGAAGGAGGTCGCGCTGTGAACCTGAACGAGAAAATCAAGAAAGCGACCACCCACATCAGCCAGAACGAAGGGTTGATTTTCGAGAAATCGTCGCCCGGCAAGAAAGGCTACAAGCTGCCGCCGCTGGATGTGCCGGAGGTCGACCCGGGTGAACTGCTAGGCGCACTCACGCGCGAGGATCTGGGCAACATGCCCGAGGTCAGCGAGATCGAAATCATTCGCCACTACACGCGCATCTCGACTTGGAACTACGCGGTTGACCACGGGATGTATCCGCTGGGCTCGTGCACCATGAAATACAACGCGCGGGTGAACGAGCACGTGGCGCGGCTGATGGGACTGGCCGAGGCGCATCCATATCAGCCGGAGCGCGTGAGCCAGGGCGCGTTGCGCATCTTGCAGATGCTCAGCGAGCAGCTCATCGAGATCACCGGCATGGACGCGATCACCCTACAGCCAGCGGCGGGCGCGCATGGCGAGCTTACCGGCATCCTGATGGTGCGGGCGTATCTGGAATCGCGCGGCAATCCACGCAAGAAAATTCTGATCCCTGACTCGGCGCACGGCACCAATCCGGCGACGGCGGTGATGTCCGGCTACACGGTGGAGAACCTGAAGTCCAACGCCGCCGGAATGTTGGACGTTGCGTCGTTGGTAGCGCAGGTGAACGAAGATGTCGCCGCGCTGATGCTCACCAATCCCAACACGCTCGGCGTCTTCGAGCAGGAGATCCACAAGATCGCCGACGTGCTGCACGCCAAAGGCGCGCTGCTTTATATGGATGGCGCCAACATGAACGCGCTGGTGGGCAAGGTGCGTCCCGGTGACTTCGGCGCGGATGTGCTGCACCTGAACCTGCACAAAACTTTCTCTACGCCACATGGCGGAGGCGGTCCGGGATCGGGACCGGTAGCATGCAAGAAGATTCTGGAGCCGTTCCTGCCTACTCCGGTGGTCATCACGAAGAAGGACGGCACGCTGGGCTTCGACTACAACCGGCCGAAGTCGATCGGACGCGTGCGCATGTTCTACGGTAACTTCGGAATGCACGTGCGGGCGCTGGCCTACATCATGGCTAACGGTCCTGACGGCTTGCGCCAGACGACGGAAGACGCTGTGCTGAACGCCAACTACATCCGGGAAAAACTGAAGGGCGTTTACGACCTGCCCTACAGCACGCCCACGATGCACGAAGTGGTCTTCAGCGATCGCCTGCAGAACCCCAAGGGCATCAAGACCGGCGACATCGCCAAGCGGCTGATCGATTACGGATTCCATCCTTATACCGTCAGCTTTCCACTGGTGGTGCATGGCGCGCTGATGATCGAGCCGACGGAAAGCGAGTCGAAGGAAGAACTCGACCTGTTCATCGACGCGATGAAGTCGATTGCGGAGGAAGCCGAACATCATCCGGAGATCATCACCGAAGCGCCGCACAACACGCGCATCTCGCGGCTGGACGAGACGACGGCGGCAAGAAAGCCGGTGCTGCGCTGGAAGCCGCAGAGCGAGGCGGTTGGGAAGTAAGTTCGTGGCTCCGAAGACGAACGCAGCGGATAGATCTCAGCAGGACCGAAGTGTCCGAAATCCGAGAGCCTGCGTCCTCGACTAGTTGCCGGAATCTTTTGCGTGATGGATTTTGTGGGTCTCTTTCAGACCGCAGATCCCACAGGTACGAAAGCCGTCAGTTGGCTTGAAAGGGTGCGGACTGTCTGACGCGCGCCGAGCCGGATGATTCGTCTTTTCCTTTGCTTCTTCGTTGCCAGTTCTGGACACACAACCTCCTTTTTGTTTCTCTCGATACCCAGGTTAGCAATCAGCCGCGGGCGATATGAGGTTAACGGCGCACATGGCGCACCTTCAATTTACACGAGGTCGTCGCAGGCTGGAGTTGAATTTCTTGCGACAGGAACAGCGTATTCCCGTATGAGAACACCCATTCATTGCTGGAACGGCCGCAAACTGGCGCCGTTGCCTCCGCCAACGCGATCGTAAGTCTCTTGTTTGTATGCTTTTACCTATAAGTCCAATGGTGAGAGGCTTTTAGCGGGAGTTTTCGGAACTATTGTTTGTTTTCAATCGTTTACTGGGGACAATAGGGGGAAGTGCGAGATAAAAACCGTCACTTGTCCGGCTTCGCTCCCGCTTATAATCCATGCTCGAATGCACAGCTACTTCGCGCGTCGCACTTGCTGGGACCTCACGACCAATCGCTATACAGAGGCGCTCGACGCGCATCGGCGAGCGGGCAGAGAGCTGCTCGATCTGACGGCTTCAAATCCCACGACAATTGGATTGCAATACCGCGACGACGTGTTGCTGCGCGCGCTCGCTAATCGTGACGCGCTGCGCTACGAGCCGCAGCCGAAAGGCTTGCTCACGGCGCGTGAGGCGGTCGCCGCTTATTATGCCGAGCGCGGCAGCCGAATATCGCCCGACGACCTGCTGCTGACGACGAGCACCAGCGAAGGCTACTCGTTCGTCTTCCGGTTGCTGTGCGATCCCGGAGACGCGCTGCTGGTTCCAACGCCGAGTTATCCGCTGTTCGACTTCCTAGCCGACATTCAGGACGTGAAGCTGCTTCCGTACGAGCTGGTTTACGACCACGGTTGGCAGATGGACTTCGCGTCGCTGCAAGGCGCGATTGCACGGGCCAAGACCGCAGGCGCGCGGTGCCGCGCCGTGTTGCTGGTGCATCCTAACAATCCGACTGGATCGTATGTGAAGCCGCATGAGGCGGAGGAGTTGGATCGCACTTGCGCGGAGAACGGTCTGGCGATTATCGCCGATGAAGTCTTTCTCGACTACTCTCTCTCGCAGGCGAGACCGTTGACGTTTTCGGCGGAGCGCGATGCGCTGACCTTCACCTTGAGCGGCCTGTCGAAGATCTCGGCGCTGCCGCAGATGAAGGTCGCGTGGATCGCGGTCAGCGGTCCGCAGGCGCTGAAGGCTGATGCGCTGGCGCGCCTGGAGTTGATTGCGGACACTTACCTGTCGATGAACGCGCCGGTGCAGCTTGCGGTTCCGACTATGCTGGAAGAGCGGCACAGCATTCAGTTGCAGCTCATGCAGCGCGTCCGGGAGAATCTGCGGGAAGTCGATGCGCAGATGGCGTCGCAGAAGCTGTGTCATCGGCTGGAGGTTGAAGGCGGCTGGTACGCGGTGTTGCGAGTTCCGGCGACCCGTCCGGATGAAGAGCTGGCGATTGCGCTGCTAAAGGAGAAAGACGTGCTGGTGCAGCCGGGACATTTCTATGATTTCGCAGCTGATGGATATCTGATCGTCAGTCTCATCACACCGACCGACACCTTTCGGGCAGGGCTGACGCGGGTTCTGGAATATGTTGCAACCGCCGGGCACTGAGCGTCGTCCACTTTAAGGTGGGCATTCCCGGGGGATATTGCGGTCGAAGATTGCTGTGCCACATTGGCGCGGCCGGACGGTATAATTACAAAACCTGTGCTCAAGTACTCCATCGTCGTTCCGTTCCACAACGAAGAAGAGAACGTCACCGAACTCTACGACCGGCTGAAGGTCGTGATGGAAGCAGCCGGCGAGCCGTTCGAGCTGGTCTTCGTAGATGACGGAAGCCGCGACCACACTTTCTGGTTGCTGCAACAGATTGCCGCGGTTGACCGTCGCGTGGTGGTGGTGAAGCTGCGGCGCAACTTCGGACAGACATCGGCGCTGGCAGCGGGCTTCGATCACGCCGAGGGCGAATACGTGATCGCCATGGATGGCGACCTGCAGCACGATCCGCACGACATTCCTCTGTTCCTGCAAAAGCTGCGCGAGGGTTACGACATCGTCAGCGGCTGGCGTAAGCAGCGCATCGATAACTTCGTGATGCGGCGCGTTCCCTCAAAGATTGCCAACTGGCTGATGGCCAAGCTCAGCGGCGTCGATCTGCACGATTTCGGCACCACGTTCAAGGCTTACCGGCGCGAGGTGGTGCAGGAAGTACCACTCTACGGCGAGTTGCATCGCTTCATCCCGGCGCTGGCTTCGGCGTACGGCGCGACCATCTGCGAGATTCCGATTCGCAATGTGAACCGCGAGCGCGGCGAATCGCATTACGGCATCTCCCGCACCTTCCGCGTCTTCTTCGACCTGATTACAATCCGCTTCCTGCTGAAGTACATGTCGCGGCCGCTGCACTTCTTTGGCACCTGCGGCGCGTTAAGCTCGGTCACCGGAACGCTGATTGCCTTGTGGATGATTTCGGAGAAGTTCCTGCGCGGCAAGAACGTGATGGACGAACACGGGCCGCTGCTGGTGTTTGCCGCGGTGCTGATCGTGGCAGGCGTTCAGTTGATTGCGCTCGGATTGCTGGGCGAATTGCAGGTGCGGCACTTCCATGAACCGAGCAAGCGCGCGCCGTATACCGTCGATCGCGTGTTGCGCTCTTCGCACAGTCAAGGCGCGCTGGCCGATTGAAGAAGTGGCTAGTGAGCAGTTGCCAAATCGCTGTCTGGATTCCTTTTCTGGCCACTGATCACTAGCCACTAACCACTGCTTTGAATGACGACGCGCAAGATCATCGTCTTTACCCAGCCCGATTCCCTGCCCTGCGAGGCAGTCAAGCTTTTCCTCAAGGATCGAAAGGCGAGGTTCGAGGAGCGTTGCGTGGCATGGGACGACGATGCGCTGCACGAGCTGGCGGAAAAGTACAACAGCCGCTCCATTCCAACCGTCGTAATCGGCGACGAGGTTCTCATCGGCTTCGATCCTGAACGCCTCGACCAGTTGCTTGAACAGTAAGGCTCATCCCGCTCGCGGCTATCTCTTTATCGCCGCCGCTACGTTTTGTTGGGGACTTTCCGCGGCGCTGGGACGCGCGATGTTCACCGGCAGGCTTTCCGGCGGAGCGCACATTCTGGGCGCAATTGATCCGCTCATGCTCGCGCAAGCCCGTAGCACGATTTCGCTGCTGATCCTGGCGCCGATTCTCTTCTTTCACAAACGTTCTACGCTGCGGGTGCGCGGCAGTCACCTGGCGCAATTCTTTCTATTGGGAATTGTGGGACTGGCGGGCTCAAACTACTTCTACTATTTCGCCATCGAGAAGACCACGGTTGCGACCGCGATCGTGCTGCAATATGTCGCTCCGGTCTGGGTGCTGCTGTACATGCTGGCGCGACGCCTGCAACGTCCGACTGCGCTTCGCATCAGCGGCGTGCTGCTGGCAGTCGTGGGATGCGCCTTTGCGGTTGGCGAAGTCGCCGCTCGCGGCAGTTTTCCGTGGCTGGTGATCTCCGGAGTGCGCTTCAATCCGGCGGGAGTTGTGGCCGCGGAAGTCGCCGCAATCACCTTCGCCTTCTACAACGTTTACGCTCAGCATCTGCTGCAGGTCTATCAGCGTTGGACGGTTCTGGCGTATTCGCTGCTCGGCGCGGCTGCCTTCTGGCTGCTGGTCAATCCACCGTGGAAGATCGTCTCACAACATTACAGCGGCGGACAGTGGCTGTTCATGCTGGTCTTTTCGATTGGCTCGATGCTCATTCCGTTTTCGTTGTACTTCATCGGCCTACAGCACCTCGATCCGACGCGTGCGATCGTGACCGCTTGCCTGGAACCGGTCTGGGCCATTCTGCTGACTGCGCTGATCCTGGGAGAGTTGGTTTCGCCGATGCAGGTAGTGGGAATCGTCGTCGTGCTCTCGGGAACGATTCTGGTGCAGCGTCCCGACCGCAAAGCGCCGGCAGAACCGACGATCGCGGTTGAACCGATCGAGTAAGGCCAGCGTCACCGAATGCCAAGTAGTACCGCGAGGTATTGACGCACCTTACCGATCAGCGCAGGTTCAACTCTGGAGTGGAACTTCGTATTGCGACCCGCCCAGTCCATACTTTTCAGTTGATCGACCAGCACTGCGCCTTCGACTTCGGCGACAGTAATCGGCAATGCAAATGGGTACGGTTTGCGTTTGCTGGTTAACGGGCACACAACCGCGAGACCGCTGGCCCGATTGTAGCGCTGATCGGTGAGCACTAACGCTGGCCGCCGCTTCGCTTGCTCGCGGCCGACTTGCGGATCGAAGTCCATCATCACGATATCGCCGGCATCAGGAACATACCGGCTCACCATTCGACAATTTCCTTGCCCCAACTTCTTTGCCGGTCGAAATCTCCTGGTAGCGGTTCTCGGGAGTGATTTGCGCAACCAACTGCGCCAGAGTAGGTATTTTGCTGGCGCGGCGCAGTTCCACCCGGCCTTCGCCAGCGGCTTCAATCTCCAGCGAATCGCCTTCCTTCAGCTTGGCCTGCTCGATCACCGGCTTGGGAATGCGGACGGCGACGCTGTTGCCCCACTTGACTATCTGTGCCTTCATGGACATGTGTCCTTTCCCTTACATTATACAAAGTATATACGACGTACGACAGCGTCGATAAACCCGTAACAGTACTGAGGTTGGGTTACGGCTTTGCGGTCGCCGGTGTCCGTTGATGCGATTCCGCGTCGGTGTAGAGGGCGTCGATCTCTTTCTTGTAGCGGTCGGTCAGGTGGCGGCGGCGCAGCTTCATGCTTGGGGTGAGGGTGCCGTCCGCGATGCTTAGCTCGGCGGGAGCGACCAGAACTTTCTTCAGCTTCTCGAATTGGGCGAGGTTATTGTTCAGTTCTTCGACAATGCCCTGATACAGCAATTGCACCTGGTGCGACTTCACCAGCTCCTTGCGCGAGGAAAACTTCACGCCGTGATGGCGCGCCCAGGCTTCCAGGTCCTCGAAGCTGGGGATGATGAGCACGGCGGGAAAACGCCGCCCGTCGCCGAGCAGCGCAGCCTCGCCGACATACTGGTTCACCTTCAGCGAGTTCTCGATGGGCTGGGGCGCGATGAACTTCCCGCCTGAAGTCTTGATCAGATCTTTCTTGCGGTCGGTGATGGAGAGGTAGCCGTCCTGGTCGATGTGGGCGATGTCTCCCGTCTTGAACCAGCCATCGTCGAAAACCGCGGCGGTTTCTTCGGGCATCCTGAAGTAACCTTTGAAGACTGACGGCCCGCGCACCAGCAACTCGCCGTCGTCGGCAATCTTCACCTCGACATTCGGCATCGGCTTGCCCACCGTGCCCAGGCGGTGATTGATGGGATTATTGAGCGCGATGACGGGAGAGGTTTCCGTCAGTCCATAGCCTTCGTGAATACGGATGCCGATGTCGGCGTACCAAGTGGCGATCTCCTTGCCCAGCGGCGCGCCTCCCGAAACGAAGATGCGGGCGCGTCCGCCCAGGCCTTCACGAACCTTGGAGAAGACGAGCTTATTGGCCAGCTTCCAGGAAAGCGACTTCGGCGTCTCACCGCGAAGAATGGTTTCGCGATTTGCTGCGCCCACCGACAGCGCCCACTGAATAAGCGACCGCTTGATGCCATGCGCCTTGTTCTGCACCTGGTTGTAAACCTTCTCATACACTCGAGGCACCGCGACGATCAGCGTGGGATGCACTTCACGCATGGCGCGCGGCAGCTCATCAACCACCGGACAATAAGCTAGCGGCACGCCCGCGTTGAACAAGGCGTAGTCCAGATGACGGGCCGTCACATGCGAGAGCGGCAGGAACGAGATACACAAATCGTCTTTGTCGAACTCGTACATATCGAGCGAGACATTCAGGTTCGACGCGATGTTTCCGTGGGTGAGCATCACACCCTTGGGCGTGCCGGTGGTTCCCGAGGTGTAGATCAGGGTCGCCAGATCGTCAGGCTCGATCAGCTGGCCGATGGTTTCAATTTCAGGATCGTTCCCCTGCGGCGCATCCCGCAGGAACGATTGCATGGGGACAACGTCCTTGATTTCCGGAGCGTCGTCCATGAGGACGATGTATTCCAGCTTGGTTTGCTCGCGGATGCCGGCGATCTTCTCGTACAGCTTGCGGGTGGAGACGAACGCAACCCGCGCTTCCGAATTCTGCAGCACAAACAAGCATTGCTCGCTGGTCTGCGTAGCATAGATGGGGACATCGACCGCTCCCAGCATGAGGCAGGCGAAGTCAGCGACCGCCCACTCCGGACGATTCTCGCTGAGCAGCACCACCCGATCGCCTTTGCGTATTCCCCAGGATTGCAATTGGCGGGCGGTTGCGTACACCCAGCTTTGCAACTGGCCAGCTGAGATTGCCCGCCAGGTGTCGCCTTCGCGAGTGAGCATCACCCGGTCGCTGTTGTGCTTCACCAGCGTGAAGAAAACGTCATTGAGGGTCCGAAGGTTCATGGCTGTTGAGCCGTCCGCATCCCATTCAAGAAAATATCCACCACCACGTCCGCAACATTGCGCAGTTGGTACTCGTGCTCGCTCAACACCCAGGACGTGACCATTTCATCCAGCGCGCCGAAGAAGCAGTTGGCGGCAAACTTGTCCGACATCTCGCGGCGGAAGATTCCGCTGGCCTGTCCGTCGATGATCGCCTCGCGCACTAGGCCGAGATATTCGACCATGTGTTGGTGCGAGAACTCCGACAAGAAACGCGTGCTCTGCCGCATCTCCATCTGGAAGACGACCGCCAGATTGCGATTCGATCCCAGGGCCTCCAGATGCAGAAACGCCAACCGCCGCAGCCGCTCCGCCGGATCGGCGAGCTTCTTCAACTCCGTGCGCGCCAGACTCATGAAGGCGTCGAAGGCCGTGTTGATGGCGGTCATCAGGATCTCGTCCTTGCTCTTGAAGTAGAGATAGACCGTGCCATCGGCAACGCCGGCGCGATCGGCAATGTCGGCGACGCGCGAGGTGAAGAAGCCCTTCTCTGCAAACACGGCGACCGCCGCATCCAGGATGCGCTGGTACTTGTCAGAACTTCGATTTACAGAAGTAGCCATGGCATCTGTGGGCGTCGAAGGAGCGTGAGGGTCGTGTTTGACCACGAGAGAACCGTCAAGGACGGCACTTAGCACTTGGCATTTAGCATTTGGCCAAAGCACAGAACACCACGTGCCAAGCGCTAAGTGCTAAGTGCTAAGTGCTGCCTTCCGAATGAATACTCATTCACTTTACCGCCCAGGTAGTGTTTCCGCAATCGGGAACACCTGGATGCGTCCGGTTGAGTTCCGAAACGGAAAACAAGCCTCTGGTCACGGTTAAAAAGTGCAGGCGCCGACTGCCGCTGGCGAATGCCTGCCGGTAATGGGACAATGACCGCACCAGACACACGCCGAAGCGCCCGTCCGCAAAGAACTGTTCGAGAGGAGAGAACCATGAAAAAAGCCTTAATGGCGTTGCTGCTCGCCGGCTCGTTGTTGCCGGCAAGCTATGCCGCCAACAAACCCAGCGAGACGCCGCCGCCCAAGATCAAGGTCGGCGATATGGCGCCCGACTTCACCCTGCAAGACCAGAACGGTAACAAAGTCTCGCTGCACGAGTTTCGCGGCAAGAAGAATGTCGCGCTCGCCTTCTACATCTTCGCCTTCACCGGTGGTTGAGCCAAGCAGATGCAGGCCTTCCAGCAGAACCTCAGCAAGCTGGAAGCCGCCGACACCCAGGTCCTGGGTGTGAGCATGGATTCTCCCTTTTCGAACAAGGCGTGGGCGCAACAACTCGGAGTGACCTTCCCGCTGCTCAGCGATTGGGGCGGCGACATCACGAAGAAGTATGGCTTGTACGATCCGGAATACAAAGCCGCTCGCCGCGTGAATTACCTGATCGACAAGAATGGCAAGGTGGTCGAGATGCAGTTGGACGACGACGCCATCGATCCGACGAAGGTCGTAGTGGCCTGCCAGGCGAAGAAGTTGGGGCGATAAGATGCGAGTTTCTTAGCTGTCTGACGGAAAACTGTTTTGTATCAGGGCATGGCGTCACAGGCTGCGGAAAAGTCGCCTTTGGAGTGCTTTGTGTCAGGGCACGACTTCAGTCGTGCCGTAAAGGTCTCCGATGGTTATGCGGCGTTTAGAGCATTTTCAATTTAAGTGTATACATATCCGGAAGAGGCGAAATAGTTGGCGCACTCCTTAGGCGAGAAGCTGGCTAGGAATTGGCCGAACTGATCCCAGAGCGCGTCACGGGTGCG
>JBEKXQ010000132.1:0-11586 GCA_049511915.1 Candidatus Korobacteraceae bacterium | reverse complement strand
CGCCTTATTCTCCTGACCTAAATCCCATCGAGAAGCTCTTCGCCAAGCTCAAAGCCCTGCTCCGCAAAGCCGCCATCCGCACCCGTGACGCGCTCTGGGATCAGTTCGGCCAATTCCTAGCCCGCTTCTCGCCTAAGGAGTGCGCCAACTATTTCGCCTCTTCCGGATATGTATACACTTAAATTGAAAATGCTCTAGTCGTACCTTCTCTCGATATTCCGGACGTGTGGTCGGCAGTGGGAAAGAAATCCGGAAGCCCTCTCTTCTTCCCTCGTGATCCATAGACGGGCTTCTGGGAAGCCAATCCGAGCCCGATTGGTCGGCAACTCGGAGGTAAACTTCCTAACAGCCTCTAGGCTTCGCGTGCGAAGGATGCGCTGAATCACCATCTCCGGTACGCCTAGCCGGTACAGATTGCTCCCGAGCCCCCGCCGTGCAGCGTGCCAGCCGTGCCATTCGGGATAGCGCGCATCCCGCTTGTATGGGTGATCTGCCACCGCGCCGCTTCGCCCCTTCGGCAGAATTCGCAGCGTACAGGTCTGCGGCCATCCAAGACGAGAGGAATGCGACTTGGAGAACGTGATGTTATCGATTTGAGCAACTAGAGGGGGTCTTCACTCCTGCGATAACTATCCAGCCGTTGTCGGCGCCAGGATGAGTCGCGCAGTGGAGGTCGTGCACGCCTGCAACCCACAACCCTTGCGTGAGGTAGCCTTGTCCGTAGGCAAACACTTGATCGTTTGGCGAGGCGGTCACAACACCGTCAAGATCATCGTTCGTGACGACCTGGACGTTGACGCTCTGTCCGTTCGGTAGCTGGACCGCTAACGTTGTCACATGATGGCTGCCATGTGGTCCGCCGTGCTGAACACGTGATTTCTGCGTGGCAATGCCGCACACCATGATGTTGTCCACGTCCCGAGTTGTATGCGAGGCGATCAGGTTGGAGAGGCCTTGATTGACTGCGGGCGTGCAGGCTGCAGGCACAGGAACATCCTTCGCCGCGAAGGCTGCAGCAGTAGACAAATACATGAACACCATGAAGAGCAGCGATCTGACAGGCATCAACCCTCGCACCTCAATTTCTCCTTCCTTGAAAGGGTGGACGTCCCCTATGCCTCAAACCGACGCGGGGGGAGTCGAGGGGCCGGCGTCATCAGCATCCCAGTCGATACGAGCCGCGTTGGTGCGATCCAGGACCTGCGCTCCACGGGTCCGGCCAAAGTAGGTCCAAGCCCATTCGAAGAAAGACTCGAGGCGGGCCCGGTTCGTGTCCAAAAGAGAAGCGTGGACACCAAGCCAGGCGGCGAAGCCGATGACACCTTCCAACTCGTGGCGCTTTTTGCCCACCTCGGCCACCGCTGCATTACGGCCAATCATGGCCATGATGCCTTTGTCGAAGTATTCGAATGGCTGGCGCGGCTGTCCTGCGATTTCTGCCAATATATTCTTCGCGCACCATTTCCCGCTTTGCTGCGCGACCGAAGCCAATTGCGGCAACGCCTCTCCGTCGGAATCGACGATATTCGCGAAATCTCCCAGCGCGTAGACGCCAAGAAAACCCGTCACGCTGAAATCCGGCTGCACCGCAATGCGGCCACCCCTTCCGCTTGGGAGTCCTACGTTGTCAGACAAGCCGGCTGCCTTGAGTCCCCCGGCCCATATCGTGGTATGAGTGGGGATCTTCCTGCCGTCGGATAGCGAGACATGACCGGGCCCCACTTCGCTCACCCCGAGACCCAGCAGCAATTGCACACCACGATCCTGAAGCTGGGTCTGTGCGTACGTCTGAGATTCCTTCGAGAAGGCGGCCAGCACGGCGTGACCGTGGTCAATCAGGTAGATCTTCGCCTGCTTGACTGCCAGATCCTGATACTCCGGCGGCAGCGCCCCGTTGAGCATGTCAGTGAGGGCGCCTGCCATTTCCGTGCCCGTCGGGCCACTCCCCACAATCACGAAGTTCAGCGCCCCTTTCTCGATGAGCCCAGGGTCGCGGTCTGCCGACTCGAAAACTGCGAGGATTCGGGAGCGGAGTACTTCCGCCTGTCGCAGCGAGTAAAGGGGAAAAGCATATTTATCGGCTCCCGGCGTGCCGAAGAAGTTCGGCTGCGAACCGGCCGCAAGCACCAGGAAATCACCCTGGTAGGTCTCTCCCTGGGCTGTACGAACCGTGCGAGTCACCGGATCTATGGCATTGGCCTCCACCATCTTCACGTCTACATTGGGGTGTCGATCGAGGAGTTTCCGCAGCATGAACGCCACGTCGCACGCTCCCAACTCGGCGGTAGCAAGCTGGTAGAGCAAGGGTTGGAACTGGTGGTAATTATTTCGATCGAGCAACGTCACTCGGATGTCTGGGCTCGCGCCCAACCTGCGGGCGCAACTGAGACCTGCGAATCCGCCGCCAACGATGACCACGTGCTTCAAGGTCTGGGCTCCTTAAGTTTTAGGGTGACGAGAGTATCTCACATCCCCGATCGGCGGACCGTAAGTTTCGCGCCGCGACGATCAGCCCTGCAATCGATATCCCGCACGAGGCTGAAGCAGTTTCGCCACTACCCCAGTCCATCCAGTTTGGTGCGAGGCTCCCACTCCGCGCCCCGTGTCGCCTTCGAAGTATTCGTAGAAATTAAGATAGTCGCGAAAATGCGGGTCTTGCTGAAATTTCGGATAAAGGGCATTCACTTGGCGCAGACCCTTATCATTCTTCAGGAATATTCCCGAAAGCCGATTGCTGATTTGCTCGGCAACCTTGTCGATAGTCACAAATTGACCGGAGCCGGTTGGGCACTCGATCTTGAAGTCGTCTCCATAGTAATGATGAAACTTCTGGAGCGACTCGATAATGAGGAAGTTCACCGGAAACCAGATTGGACCACGCCAGTTCGAATTGCCGCCGAACAACCGCGAGCGGGATTCCGCAGGTTCGTAGTCAACACTTAACGGAGTGCCGTTGAACCAAAAAATGTACGGATGCTCTAGATGATAGCGCGACACCGCCCGGACGCCATAGTCGGAGAAAAACTCGGCCGGATCCAGCATCCGCTTCAAGAGCGCCTTCATGCGATGCCCTCGCAGCAGCGATAATAGTCTGCGCTCTCCCATCCCCGGTTCATACCATCGCGAAACCAATTTAGCCAGGTCAGGACGATGGTCCAGAAACCACTCCATCCTCGCCCTGAAATTGGGAACCTTGGCCAGCACATCAGGCTCCAAGGTTGTAACAGCGAACAGAGGAATAAGTCCAACCATCGACCGGACTTTGAGCGGCACGTCTTCGCCATTGGGTAAATTCAACAGGGAATAATAGAAGCCATCTTCTTCGTCCCACATCCCAACACCCCGGTCCCCCATCTCGGCGATAGCCTTGGCAATGTAGAGGAAGTGCTCGAGGAACTTGATGGCCATGTCTTCATAAGCGCTGTTGTGTTGGGCCAATTCGAGGGCAATCGTTAACAGGTTGAGCGCATACATGGCCATCCAACTGGTTCCGTCAGACTGGCTGATATGTCCTCCCGTAGGCAAAGGCGCATCGCGATTAAAGCAGCCGATGTTATCGAGCCCCAGAAACCCGCCTTGGAACAAGTTGCGTCCATCCGCGTCCTTCTGGTTCACCCACCAGGTGAAAGTCAGCAGCATTTTCTGAAAAACGCGTTCCAGAAAAGCCAGATCGCCGGGGTCGTCCGGATCTTGCCGCCGCCTCTGGTTGCGGTCGATTTGAAATACGCGCCAGGCGGCCCAAGCATGGACCGGCGGATTTGAATCTCCGAAGTTCCACTCGTAAGCAGGGAGCTGGCCAGTCGGGCGCATGTACCAGTCATGGGTCAGGAGTAGCAATTGATGCTTGGCAAACTCCGCATCGATGAGCGCCAGCGTAACCGCGTGAAATGCCAAGTCCCAGGCAGCGAACCAGGGATATTCCCACTTGTCGGGCATGGACAAGACTGTGCAACTATCAAAATGGGCCCAATCCGAATTCCTGCAGCGTCGACGGGCCTGTGGCGGCGCGGGATAAGCTGGATCGCCTTGCAGCCACCGGTGAACGTCATACGTGTAAAACTGCTTGCTCCACAGCATTCCCGCCAAGGCTTGCCGTTGTACTAGTCGCGCGTCTTCATGATCCAGTCCCTTCTGCAACTGGTCGTAGAATTCGTCGGCCTCTTTGCGGCGGATTGCAACCGTGCTGTCGAAGCCTGCGAAGGGCTCCCCTTGCTGCGTGGCTGACAGCCGCAGCCTGAAGCGCGCTTCTTCTCCCGCTTGGACTGTGGCCGTGAAATGCGCCGCTGCCTTAGTGCCTTCCTGCACAGGGTTCACCGCCGCCAAATTATGTCCAACGAGATACTCGTGGAATGCGTCTTTATAGAATCCTTTTCGCTCTTGGCCATACAGCAGCACAACATTGGTTTCGTTGTCGCAAAACAGCGGCTCATGAGTCCCCTCGACATAGAGGTTGTATGTCCCCAGAGTAGGGTGCGTAGCCACAAGAACGCCGTCTGCACCGGCTTTGATTTGCGGCTTGTCTGGCGACGCGTCCCACGACCACGCATTCCGAAACCAGAGCTGCGGCAGGATGTGCAGCTCGGCTGCCTCCGGTCCACGATTCTGAATCGTGAACTGGACCAGGACGTCGTCGGGCGCGGCCTTAGCGTATTCGACAAAAACATCCCAATACCGATCGCCGTCGAAGACGCCCGTGTCAATTAGCTCGAATTCATTGTCTTGCAAACCACGCGTCCGGTTTTCCTCCAGTAGACGCGCGTAGGGGAACTCGCCTTGCGGGTACTTGTACAGCATCTTCAGGTAGGAATGGGTTGGCGTCGAGTCAAGGTAGTAATAACACTCTTTGACGTCCTCCCCATGGTTGCCCTCGCCATTGGTCAAGCCAAAGAGCCGCTCTTTCAGGATAGGATCCTTGCCATTCCATAAACCCAGTGCGAAACAAAGCATCTGCTTGTCGTCGCTAATTCCCGCCAGTCCGTCTTCACCCCAACGATAGGCTCGGCTACGAGCGTGGTCATGCGGAAAATAGTTCCATGCATCTCCATTTGCGGAGTAATCCTCACGCACAGTTCCCCATTGCCGTTCGCTGAGGTACGGACCCCACAGTTTCCATAAAGGAGAACCCTTCAGGCGCTGCTCTTCCGCGGTCACAAAACCTCCCTGCAAGGCTCTCGGATGATCGCAGCCTTGTAACCCATTTCGACTGAGAAAGAAAGAAACAGTACCGCACCCCACTGGGATACGTCCAACAGTTTCGTTCGACTGCTGTCTCTATTGCTTCTCACGACGGATATAGGTCATGGTGTGGTGCGTAAGGAGGCGACCGTCGAGGTCGCGGCAGTCGGCGGTTCCGAACACAAGGCGCGAGCCGGATTTCATGACAGTGCCAGTGCAGCGAAAGTTCTGAACGCCGACGAGGGCAGAGACGAAGTTCGTCTTCAGTTCAACCGTAACGGTAGAACTGGCGTCGGAGCCGAGAGCGCTGATGATGGCGATCCACATGGCGACATCGGCGGCGGCCATGAAGATGGGTCCACTGACGATTGCGTCAGGTCGCAGGAAGCTGGCATTACCGGGACAGTAAAGCGTGCAGGTGCCGGCCTCGGCAGATTCAAGCCGGAAGCCGTATTGCTGAACGAAGGGTGCTCTGTCCAGCACAGATTGCAGTTCGGCGAGGGACATTGTGCTCCGGAGGTGAGGGATGCACGGTGATGTTAAACGATCAGCGAGCGTTCGCGATAGAAGCTGCCGGCGGCAGTTCCTCAGTCATCCTGACATCACGCGGCGGAAGCGGGACGACTTTTGAAGTTTTCTTGCCGGTCGGGGGTCTGTCTTCGTCCGCCATTGAGCCTGTAGGCGAGTGAGTTGCGACCGGGCAGCAGGTTCTCATTTTTCCCACACATACAATTTCCGGAGCGATTGGCGCAACCTGCAACAAGGCGGCCCTTGCAGGCCGCCTTTAGACAAGTAGGTTGCACGTTGAGTGGACGTGTTTAGAACACCAATTTGCCCTGGAACTGAACGATGCGTCCCGAAGGCAGACCGGTGAAGAATGCTCCGTAGGGGCCGGTTGGCGGCGCCGTGGTCTGGAGCACTTGGCCAAAGTTCCCCGCGCCAAAAGCATTCACTGGCGAGGCGAAATTCGGGTGGTTGAACACGTTGTAGAGGTTCGCGCCCAGTCCGAACGACATCTTTTCCGTCAACTTGAAGTTCTTGTTCACGCTGAAGTCCGAGTCGAAGAAACCAGGTCCGCGGTACTGGTTACGGATCTGGTTCGGGAACGCGCTCAGAGTATTCGCCGTCGCGAACCCAGAGGAGACCAGACACCCTGCTCCGTATTGGTTACAGCTCCCCTGTCCCGCGCCGATCACCTGCGCCGGGAAGTTAGGAGTTCCTCCGTTGTAATTGTTAATGGTGGAGGTGCTGTCCAGTACCGTCAAAGGCAGACCCGAGCGACCAAAGAAATTCTGCGACAGCGTCCATCCACCAAAGGCTCCGTTGACGAACTTGTTGCCGAACTTCCACGGGGTATTCCAAACGTACTGGGCGTTAAAGGAGTTGCGGATATCATAATCCGCGTTGCCGTAGTTGTTGCATGCCAGGCAGAGCGGATTGATCTGATATTGCACGCTGGTCAAGGCGTTGTAGGCCGATCCCAAGACGCCGTTATTTGAATCGTCGTCCAACGAGTGGCTCCAGGTATAGCTGGCCGATACGGTGAAGCCATAGGTCAGGCGGCGCTGGTAGCTCGCGGTCAGGCCGTTAGAGTTGGAAACTGCACCCGAGTAGACCTCCTGCACGGAAGCAAACGACGGACTGAAGGGAGCGGCTGGCAAACCGGCAACTCCCGCGAACGCATTGGGGTAGTTGACGGCCGGTATGTTGACACCATGGTTCCCGACGTATGCCAGCGTAACGGAGCTCTTGTTGTCCAACTGCTGTTCCAGTTGCAAGCTCCATTCCTGGTAGCGCGGGGTTTGGAAGGTCCCGGCAAAGGTATTGATGTTAGGTGCTGAGAAGCCCGGAAGAGCTGCCGACAGCGAGTTGAACGAGGCGCCGCTGGCGAAGCCGTTGCGGATGGCCGCCGCCGAACTGGAAGCGATGGACCATGCACCTGCGGGCGTGGTTTGATCGGCCCATGGAATCCCAACACCTGATGCGCCGAAGAGTGCCTCGTTGACCTGGTTGGGAATGTTGGTCATGGAGAGATCGCCATAAACGGCGGGGAAGGCATCGTAGAAGAGGCCGAAGCCGCCGCGAACGACAGTCTTATCGCTGCCGCCCGGCGACCAGGCAAAGCCGAAGCGTGGCGCCAGGTTGATGGCATCCGTGCCCCGGAAGACGCCGGACTGGTTGGCAACGATCATCTGGTTGTAGGGAGTGGCCGGGTTCGTACTCGTCCCGAGGAAAGCACCGTCCAAGTACGAAGCGCAATTCAGGTTGCAGTTGGGATTGGAGTTGTGCTCGGCTCGCAATGCCAGAGTAAGCTTCAGGCTCTTGTTAACCCGCCACTCATCCTGGGCATACATTCCAATGCCCCAAAGGGCGACCGGTTCGGTGGCCCGGCTGGGAAAGTTCTGCAGAAACTGAAAGGCGTTGCCGTTGAAGAACTCCGTCATAGCGGACGGCCCGGCGATGACCGCCAGCGGGTTATTCAGAATGCTGAAGGTGTAGTCGGTCAGGTCGTAACGACGAAAATTAGCGCCGAACTTCAAGTTATGGGCGCCCTTGGTTAAGGAGAAATCGTCGACCAGTTGATACTGGGTGACGTTACGTCCTTGTGGGAAGTTGAACAGGTTGTTGCCCATGTTGGTGTAGCCGAGCGGAGCCAGATCGACTGTCAACGGGAAAACTGAGTTGGCACCGCCGGTTTGGGTGAAGATTGCCCGATAGTAGCTGCCGGCATAGACAAACTGGTTGGTGGCATTCGAGCCGAAGGTGTGCGTCCACTGTCCCTGTCCATCATAAGCAGGCTGGTAACTGGCGGCGTTAAATGCGCTATTGATGGGATCGGCGTAGGTTGCCTGCGTGCCATGGTCCATCCGCACCCGCCAGAACATGTGGTCTTTGTCGGAGAGGTTGTAGTCCACCCGTCCACTGATGATGTACTCCGTACCGGGTAGCGCAGGGTTAGCCGAATACTTCTGAAAGCAGTTGCCGGCTAATGAAGTTAGGTCAAGACAAGTCCCCGCCACCGGCACTCCATTGCCGTATCCAGGCGCGGCCTGATAGAGACTGAACATCTTCGAATACAGCGGAAGCTCAGCGGGATTCGTCACTGCCAGGTTGGCCAGGGTCGCATTGGCGAATCCGACAGTGGGAGAAAATACGGTCTGGGTAGAAGGAACGATATAGCGAATTCCTTCGGTGTCCGCAAAGAAGAACAATTTGTCCTTCTTGATGGGACCTCCCAGCGACGCTGCCCACTCGTTGTTGTTGGCAAAGGGACGCGAAGTGCCGCTCAGGTTATTGAAATAATCGTTGGCGTCCATGGCGCTGCCGGTCCACCAGTATTCGGCATTGCCGTGGAACTGGTTGGTGCCGGACTTGGTCACGTAGGAAACCTGTGCGCCAGCCTGCTGACCGTACTGGCCGGAGTAGGCGTTGGTAGTGACGGTTGCCTCCTGAACGTCGTTCTTACCCAGCGTCAGATTGGTGGCGCCGGAGTTGTTCAGGTTCAGGTAAGGATCCATGTCGTTCTCACCGTTGACGGTGAACAAGTTGGAGGTGGAAGGAAGACCGGCTGTGTTGAAATTACCCTGGCCCATGCCGGTGTTCATGTTTATCCCAGGCGCCGTCTGGGCAACGTAAGTGAGGTCGTTGCCACCGTTCGGCGCATTCTGAATCACATTTTGATCGAAGTTGGTGGACAGGTCGGCATTGTCCGCGCTCACCAGCGGAGCCGCACTGGTCACTTCGACCGTTTGTGCGTTGGCGCCGATAGCCATCTTCATGTCGGCAATCGCCGCCTGACCAACGTTGACCTGGGTCGTGCTTTCTGTCTTGCTGAAGCCCTGGGCCGTGACCGTAACGGTATAGCTACCCGGGCTCAACAGAGAGAAGCGGTAGGTCCCGCTTGCACTGGTTGTGGTTGTGCGCGTGGATCCATTGGCATCACTCTTCGCCGTGACCGTAGCGCCCGATACGACTGCGCCGCTGGGATCCGTGACCGTTCCGGTTAGATCGCCTGACACCAGCGACTGCGCCATCAACGATGGCGCCATCACTGCTGCGATAACCAGTAAGGTCAGCATTCCGATAATCAGTCTTCTTACTGTCATATTTCCTCTCAAATTGGGTCTGCTTTTTCTGGGTGGCCAAAACCTGCTGCAATTGCCTTCGCGGGTTTCATCGAAACAAATCCCACAAATGCGTCGCCCTTGAGGCAGGCTGGCGACCCCTTTAGCAGTTACATTTGCAAGATCGCAGCCAACGCGGTTATTGAAGGATCACTATCAGTTACAGAAAAGAAACGTCGGAGCAGCTATGAACTCTTAGAGAGGCACCGGTTGATACGTTGGCCTAAGAACGTAGCTCACACTCCATCTTTGGTTGTTGGCCCCAAGCCTCTATCAGCTCACAACGGAAGATGAATAATTCCAGTTGGATATGGAATCTTGAACCTTATTCACTGAAGAACTTTGAATGCAGGAGCGAGTGGAGGCGCTACTACCACTCGCTGGCGTTATCGCTGGATTATGCTAACGGAATGACCATGAGTTGCCAGTAGATTCGCCGGCTTGTTATTGCTCCACAGCAAAATCGAAGGCAGCATCGATGTGCACCGCATGGGAAATGGAGGGCATTGCCTGTATGTTTACCACGCAGCCGATTGGATTTGTCAGTAGCCCGTACACGAACGCGAGCGAGATTCCCAAAGGTCTTGGCGCGCAACACGAGGCGGACGGCGTGCTCAAGATCCTGCCCGATTTTGGGCCGGGCCTCACCGACATCGAGGGCTTCTCGCATCTCATCGTCCTGTGGGAGTTCGACCGCTCCAAGGGTTTCGAATTGCTCGGTGCACCGCCCTCCGATAATCGGCCGCATGGCGTGTTTGCCACCCGATCTCCACGACGTCCAAACCCGATTGGCCTGACCATCGTCGAGCTGCGTCGCCGCGAAGGCGTCGAGCTGCACGTTCGCGGCGTCGACATGCTGGATGGGACACCTATTCTCGATATCAAACCCTACCTGTCCAGCATTCCGTCCGAAAGGCTACGCCGTGGCTGGCTAGCCGAAGCTGAGGCACGAAAAAAGTGACGATGCTCGCGCCGCCTTCAACCGTTGTGCCGTAGTAATGTCTCAGCAAATTAACTCATTTCACGCTGAGGCTTAGTACAATAATTCTTCGAGTTGCCCGGGGTATGCCGTCCAGCCCGGCTCATTTCAGAACCTCTCGTTCCACTTATGTTCCTACTCACGCAGACTACTCACCGGATGACCATTCAATACGATGCCGAAGTGGGGCATCGTTTCACGCCGAATCTCCGGGCTCGGATTCCCGGGGACGACGGCGGATATTTTGTCGTGACCAATTCGTTGGGCTTCCGCTCCAATTTCGAGTTTGAGCGCGCTGCCAGCCGCCATCCGCGCATTCTGATGTTCGGCGATTCCTACACGGCCGGAGACGATGTCTCTAACGAGGACCGCTACTCGGATCAGTTGGGGCTGATTCTGGGAGCCGAGGTGCAGAACTACGGTATACCGGGAAGCGGAACCGACCAGCACCTGTTGATCTACCGGAAGTTCGCGCGCGATGTTGAAGCCGACCTGGTGATGATCTGCGTGCAGATCGACAGCTTCCATCGTATCCAGGTTTCCCATCGTCCCAACATCGACCGCGTTACCGGCAAGCAGATCATGGTGCCCAAGCCGTACTTTGAATTGCAGGACGGCGAGCTGGTGCTGCACCAGGTTCCGGTGCCGAGGGAGCGGCCGCTCGATACGGGGCAGGTGAACCTGGAGGCCGGCAAGGAAACGCCACGCTGGTACGACAATCTGCACAATGCGTATCAGAAGGTCCCCGGATTGAGCGCTGTGCGGCATTCGCCGCTATTCAAAGAGCTGGGATACCGCGCTGTTTCCGAGCTGAACCGTGCCACCGGCAAGCACCCGTATCCGGACATTCTTTCGGACGACACTCCGGGCTGGAAGCTGATGTCTGCCATCCTGAAACGCTTCATTGCCGAGTTGAAACCGCGGCCGGTTGCGATCGTACCCATTCCGACATCGGAGTTTTATTACCACGGCGTCAAGCCTGTGTATCAGCCACTGTTCGAGACGCTGGAAGATCGCGCCGCAGGGGTCCACGTGTTTGATGTGAGCACGCGGTTGGTGAATCTGCCGTTCAAGGTGCGGCGCACGCTGGGATGCGAGATTGGCGGGCACTTTACGCCGATGGCTAATCGCATGGTGGCGGAGAACATGGCGGAGGAAATCCGCAACCGCGGCTTGCTGCCGCCGTCGAAGACGAGCGTTGCGGTGAGCGGACTGAAGCCGTCCAAGAATTCGCGCCAGGCAATGCCGGAAGTGCGCGGCGACTCGATTGCCATCCTCGGGATCTCCTGCTTCTATCACAACTCGGCT
>JBEKXQ010000131.1:0-11674 GCA_049511915.1 Candidatus Korobacteraceae bacterium | reverse complement strand
AGATCGTACAGCCAAGCCGCCCAGGTCCCTTCTTCCCAGGTCACATGCAACTCGCCCCGCAGACCGTGGATAAACTGCAGAATGCTGCTGGCTTTGGTTTCCACGATCGACTCCATCACCAGCTTGCCACTGCCATTCAGCACGGCGATCACGGTCGCTTCCTTGTGCACGTCCATGCCGATATACTTAACGTCGCGACTCATTCCGTTGCCTCCTTGAGGGAAAGAACATCGCGTTCAACGGAGTCTTTCCCTCAAGGTAAAGTGCCATTCTTCAGCTGATTTGCCTACCTGTTCCTTCCGTTCTGTGTTGCCCCATTGCATTTACGGGCCGCTCTCTCATAATGCATTGACCCTGGAGGCGAGACCGGGGAATTCTCGATGAGTGCTATGGGGATTTATCAGAAGTTGCAGAAGAAGATCCGACTGAACCCCAAGCGAGGAACATACAGCCAAAGGAATACTCCTGGACTTTAACTTCAGCAAGCCGCTTTTCAAGCACACACCAAGGCTCATAGCTCAATTTCGGAGTCGAAGAGAACGAAAGCTTCATGAGGGACCAGAAAAACCAATTAAATAGCTTGCCGAGACGATGGTCGGAGAGTTTGGCACCGAAGGCAACAATTCGCGCATCGTCTTTCAAGTATCGAAGGAGGTTGTCTACAGCCTCCGAGGAAGCATACGCGTCGGGTGCACCCAACAACAACATTCCGTCAAAGTATCCGTTCAGTTGGACGGTTCTGGCATCCGCCTCTACGATCTGAACATTACTCCACCGATTCGCCTCGATCCTTCTCCTCGCGTTGATCGATACTTCGGGACTGATTTCCACTCCAACCACTTCTCCTGACGGCCCGACTGCTTCGACCAGGTACGGGAAACTGCCTCCGGGTCCGCAACCAACATCGAGTACACGGCTTCCCGCCTTGAGTTGGAGCGCATGAACCGCTTTTTGCCGCAGTGCTCTTACCCAGAACAAGTCAAAATTCGGAAATGGGCGGATGAGGTGAACGAGCCAGCGGAAATACGGCGGCGTGAGTTCGCGGGGTCCACCTTGGTAACCTCTTTCACCCTGATATTACGCTGTGGGGCGACGAACTCAGATAACTGTTGCGAACAGGCCTTAGCCTAAGTTACCCCGAAGGCGGCACCGAAGCCGGATTACTTACGCTATAGGGATTTATCGCCAAAGACGCCTAGTGTCTTGCAATATGGAGATCTATTAGTCAACAGCGCAGGCGACTAAACACGAAAATTCACCGGCTACGGCGTGATCTCGAAGACCACGCCGTCTCCGACGCTTCCTCCAGCATCCGTCGTACCGTACAGGTTGCCGTTGGCGTCCATGGCCAGGCCGCCGATGGGCGTCGCGCCATCGTTACCACCGGTGAAGTCGTGCAGCGAAGTATACGTGTAACCGCCGCTGGACGGAGTCAACTTAAATACATTGCCAAATTCATGGGAGCCGTCGGCTTTGGTGGTGCCATAGAGATTTCCGGCGCCGTCCATGATGAGCGCTGACACGGGCCCCTCCTGCCCGGTCAGGCTGAAGAGCAAGTTGAAGTTCCAGTTACCGCCGGAAGGCGACAACTGAAAAACTGTTCCGCCATCGCCCGATCCCCCGTGTGCGGTTGCGCCATAAAGATTGCCTGCCTGATCGAAGAACAGGCCGGCATAAGGCTGACAGCCGTCGTCACCACAAGGGAATTGAAAGAGCATGTTGAATGTCCAGCCGGAGCCCGAGGGAGTCAGCTCGAAGACATCCCCTCCGTTGCCCCGGGAATTGCTCTGAGGCACCGTGCCGTACAGATTGCCTACCTGATCAAGGATTACGCCACTGTTGGGATAGAGGCCGTCGGCCCCGTCGGTGAAGGCGTACAGGGTGTTTACCGCCCAGTCGTTGGATTTTGTCAGCTCGTAAACCGTCCCGCATCCCAGGCCGCCAGCTAGGCACGCGTAGTAATCTCCGCCCTCCTCCGAAGTTCCATAGATATTGCCGGCAGCGTCGAAAGTAAGCGGGCCCGAAGGCACTGCAGGGTCGGGGCGGCCGTAGAACGCCGCGAGGATAGTTTCCGTCCAAGGGCAGGATACGGTAGGGCAAAACGTGGCGGGAGGCTGTAGCCGGAAAACCACGCCGATGAAACCCACGCCCCCAAACTGCGCGTCCCCATAGAGAGCGCCGTCCGGGCCGAATACCACTGGCGCGGCTGGATATGCGCCGGAGCTGTTGTAACTGAACGAATAGATTGACTTGAAGGTCCAGCCTGATTCGCCATGTGTCATCTTGAAGACAGTTCCGTTACCATTGCTGCCCCCTGTCTGGGTAGTGCCATAAAGGTTTCCGGCGCGGTCGAGAGTCAAGGTTGCCGTTGGCAGTGACCCGTCGGGACCGAGGAAGTTGTGTAGCACGGTGAACGTCTGGGCCTGCGCCGATGGAATGCCAAATGCCGCAAGCGCGAAAGCTAGCGCCAGAATGATCGCCATTGTCCAAATGTTGAGCGCAAGGCCAAGTTTGGAGTGGTTCGGGAGATGTGGCATTGGCGGGTACTCCTCGCTGAACAGCGATCATCGATGTCGCTCGTTCTCGACGCTAGTACGTTACACCCGGTGGACAGGAATGGAGTGTAAGAATTGATAACTGTTGCTAACAGGCCATAGCGCGTTTTGACCGCTGGGCATTTCACTGTACGCGATGCTTCGCCTGTGCAGATCAGCAGAACGGGAAACCGGCAGGTAATGGCGCCGTCTGGGAGCAGGTGCTGATAGAATGCTGAGTCCTGGCGTCTCGGTTTTCTGCCTACGGCCTCCCTAGTCGTTGCAGAATTCCCGTCGCTGGCTTGCACCAGCGCGGCCTCAGGCCCGTTGCCGTCGGTGCCGTCGAAGCTGTGCAGCGTGGTCAGCGTGCCCGAGGAAGTGATTTTGAAGACCGTACCCCAGCGATGGGCCCCGCCCCCCAGTGATGTTGTCCCGTAGAAGTTGCCGTCGCTGCCTTGCACCAGACCAGCGTAAGGGTATTTGCCGTCGACGCAGTTCGTTTGAGAGCAAAAGCTGTACAGCGTGGTCAGTGTGCCTGTCGGAGTGATTTTGAAGACCGTTCCATAGTCATTGGCCCCACCAGAATAGGTTGTTCCGTAGAAGTTGCCGTCGCTGCCCTGAACGAGAGATGCGTAAAGCTCTGCGCCATTGGCTCCGTTGAAGCTGGCTAGAGTTGTCAAAGTTTGGGCTGGCGAGACGATCGCTGCCGCGGCGCTGAGCACAAAAACCATGCAGACCACTTCTGACAAGCTGGCTTTTCTCATACGGCCTCCTTCCCGGCTTCCTGTAGGCGCAAAGGCAAACCTCCGGAGGTTTGCAGCGTCATGCCTGGAAATCCTCTGAAACAGGCCTTGAGTCGGGATTTCCCAATGCAGGCGGGGAAGCGGCGCGAGGTGCCGGGGAAATTGCTCCCGGGCGCGAGGGCGGGCACCCTGCCGCAGTCAACGACAACTAATCACAAGATCGCGGTTTTGTCGGTGAACTAGATCACGGTTGCTGGTGACGGCGTTGCGGAGTAGCCGCAGACCGTGCTTATTCAGTGGTGCTCTCCAGATTCGCTTCTCTCGAGGTGCCCAGCGAAGCGTCGTGCCCCAGTACCTACCCCGAGTGGGTCGACGATTTCGCGTCCCATCGCCTTTGTGCCCCAGGTTGGCGTCCTTCTTCTGGACGCTAACCTGGGTTGACAATTCACCACGGAGACACTACGGCGCGAAGTAGCCGGAGATGTCCAGAATTAACTGCGTCAGCGCATAGGCATAGGCGTCGATGGAACCGTTGTTCGTCGGCACAATCGCCATGTTCGACGTGATGAAGCCATCATAAGCATTCAGCGTCGAGACCACGGGCTGCTGCTCACCATCCGGCCACAGCGTCAGATAAGGCATCGAGCCCAGCGGCACCACAGTTGCGTTGAAGATGTACGCTTGTGCACTGCTGGGTGGGGCGCACAGGCTGCCGACCACATTCACGGTTTTCTCGCCGCTGAAGGGCTGACCGTTGTTCTGCCGCGTGTCCAGCACGCGACAGGGGGCAACCGGATACATCGACAATCCACCAGTTCCCGGTGCCGCAAAGTAGCCGTCGATGTCGATTAGTAAATCGGTGGTGTCGTAGGCGTAGACATCAACCGCGCCGCCGGTTCCCGCAGTCAAGATCGCAGCGTTCGCAACAACCGTTGCCGTGGGATTGTTGAGAGTCGAGACTACCGGTTGCGCCTCGCCCGTAGGCCACACCGACAGATAGCCCAAGGGCTGGCCAGACGGATTGGGCACCACCGTGAAGTTGAGCGAATAGGCCAGCGGATTGAGACCGGCTGGAATGCAACTGCTTTGCAGCAGGGGAAAGCTGCGCGGCGTTTGCGCCAGTAGACGCGGGCCGCCGAGGTTGCCGTCGGCGCCGCGAGTGTCCACCAGGCGGCAGGGCGGTAGCGTGTAGAACTGATAGGTTCCGGAGGCAGGCGCCGTGAAGTAGCCATCGATGTCCAGGATGACGTTCGTGGTGTTGGTGACATACACGCTGACCGCTCCCGAGGGCGTCCCGGCGGGAACGATGGCGGCGTTGGCCTTCACTCGGCCATCCTTCGAGTTCAAGGTGGACACAACTGGCTCGCTCTCGCCCGTCGGCCAGATCGTCAAATAGCCAAGCGGTCCGTCAGGCACAACGGTCACGTTCAGCGAGTACGCGATGGCGTTTGACGGGATGCTACATGGGTTGCCGCTCTGCCCCAGCGGGAACGAGCGCATCGTACCTCCGCTGATCGGCGGTCCGCCAAAAGTCCCATCGGGATTGCGCGTGTCCACCACCCGGCAAGGCGCGGCGGTCACGAACTGCACCTTCCCAGGTACGATCCCAAACACCGTCCCCCCGCCGTTAACTCCGCCATTCACCGTCGTGCCATAGAGGGTGCCGGAAGCACCGAAGATCACCCCGGCGTTCGGGTTCCGTCCGTCCAGGCCGCTGCCGAACTTGTACACCTGTACTTCCCGGCAGCATCGATTGTTTGCACCGTTAAAGGGCGACAGCTCGAAGACCGTTCCCCCGGAGTAAGGTCCGCCATTCGCGGTCGTGCCATAGAGGTTGCCGGAGTTATCGAAGACCAACCCAGCGTAGGGATTCAGCCCGTCCGAAGAGCCGTTACCGAAGCTGTACAACACCGTCTCCGCCCAGCCCCCTCCGCCGTTGGGCGACACTTCAAATGCCGTGCCGCCGACGTTAGCTCCGCCATTTACCGTCGTGCCATAGAGGTTGCCGGAGCTATCGAAGATCAGCCCAGCGTAGGGATTCAGCCCGTCAGAAGAGCCGTTGCCGAAGCTGTATAACACCGTCTCCGCCCAGCCCCCTCCGCCGTTGGGCGACACCTCAAATGCCGTGCCGCCGCCGTTAGCTCCGCCATTTACCGTCGTGCCATAGAGATTGCCAGAGTTATCGAAGATCAGCCCACCGTAGGGATTCACCCCGTCGGAGCCGTTGCCGAAGCTGTATAGCACCGTCTCCGTCCAGCCCCCTCCGCCGTTGGGCGACAGCTTAAACACCGTCCCTTTGCCGTATACCCCGCCCACAGAGGTGGTTCCGTCAAGATTGCCGGCAGAATCGAAGATCAGACCGGCGTATGGGTTCTGCCCGTCCCCGCCATTACCGAAGTTGTACAGCACTGTCTCCGTGCCGTTAGCCGACAGCTCGAAAACCGTCCCGTTGCCGTAAATCCCGCCCGCGGACGTAGTGCCGTCAAGATTGCCGGCGGAATCGAAGATCACGTTCCCAAACGGTTTCTGCCCGTCGTTGCCGTTGCCGAAAGTGTGCAGTATCGTCTCCGTGCCGTTGGGCGACACCTCAAAGACCGTCCCCTTGCCGTACACCCCGCCCACAGACGTGGTGCCGTAAAGATTCCCCACGGAATCGGAGGTCAGGTTCCCAAACGGGTTTTGTCCGTTGCCGTTGCCTAAGCTGAGCGTCAACATCTCCTGCTGTGCCACGCTGAAGGTCGCCGTTACATACAGATTCTGGGTCATGGTCAGGTTGCAGGCACCGCTGCCACTACAGGCTCCGCTCCAGCCGGAGAACGTTCCTCCCTGAGTTGCAGTGGCGTTCAGGGTCACTGGAGCATTTGCCGAATAGCTATAGCTGCACCTGCCAGGACAGTTGATGAAACCGTCGGTGCTGCCCACGGTTCCGCCGCCATCGATTGATACAGTCAGCCTGTAAAAGTCCAAGCCCTGCATGATTGTAGCGTTGACCAATAGGTCTTGCGTCATCGTGACATTGCAGGAACCGGTTCCGCTGCAAGCTCCACTCCAACCCAACAAGATCCAACCTGGGGCCGGATTGGCATTTAGCGTAACGGGCGTGTTGATGGGGTAAGAATAACCACAGACGGGGTAGCAGTGGATATCGCCGTCCGTGCTGGTCACGTTTCCCTGGGCTATGCCTATGCTGGTCAATACCGTTAATAGGTAGTTCTGCTGGCTGAAAGTGGCTGTGACAGATAGATTCTGGGTCATCGTTATATTGCATGGTCCCGTCCCAGTGCAGGCCCCGCTCCAACCCGCAAACGACCCCCCCGATGCCGGCGTGGCATTGAGGGTTACAGGTGTGTTGCTCGGGTAAAGATGGCTACACATACTTCGGCAGTTGATGAAACCGTCTGTGCTGGTTACCGTCCCGCTGCCACTGATGGACACAGTTAAGGTGTAGTTAGCGGCTGTCAGGCTGAAGACCGTGCCACTGTTACTGGCCCCGCCGTACTCGGTTGTCCCGTAGAAATTCCCGTCCGTGGCTTGCACCAGTCCGGCTTCAGGGTACGCTCCGTCCGGGCCGCTGAAGCTGTACAGTGTGGTCAGTGTGCCTGTCGGAGTGATTTTGAAGATCGTGCCAAAGCCATCGGTCCCACCTTCATAGGTTGTTCCGTAGAAATTCCCGTCCGTGGCTTGCACTAGCCCGGCAACAGGGTCCTCGCCGTCCGTGCAGCCACTTTGAGCACAAAAGCTGTACAGCGTGGTCAGCGTGCCTGTGGGAGTGATTTTGAAGACCGTTCCACCACCATTGGCCCCGCCTTCAGGGGTTGTTCCGTAGAAGTTCCCGTCAGTGCCTTGCACCAGCCCGGCAACAGGGTACTCGCCGTCCGTGCAGCCGCTTTGAGCACAAAAGCTGTACAGCGTGGTCAGTGTGCCTGTGGGAGTGATTTTGAAGACCATCCCATAATTATTGGCCCCGCCGCCCTCGGTTGTTCCGTAGAGGTTGCCGTCAGTAGCCTGGATGAGCCCTGCGAAGGGAGCGCGGCCGTCATTCGGGGCCCCGCAAAGCTATGCAACGTGGTTAAGATTTGTGCAGGCGAGACAATGGCCATCGCGGCAAGAAACACAAAGATCATGCAGACCATTTTCGCCAGGCTGAGTCTGCTCGACCGCGAACGGTGACTGGTGGGCATAGCTTCCTCCGGAGAGTCTTCCTTGGGATCGGTTGCAATGGGTCTGTGAGAGACACCTTTGTTTCCTGTATTGGTTAGGCAGCATCGCTGGAGTAGGCGATGCTTACTTCGTTATCGGCCCGGACTGGACGATATTGGATAGAAGCCAAATGTTATCACCGGCTGCGCTGCGTTCAACAATTTTCCGCGCGACTGACAAGTTCCTGTTCCGAGAACGGGAAGGGGTAATTCATAATCTTGACCTGATTTGTGTTGCGGTTCAATGCTTGATAATCAGGATAGGAGCCGCCTGGCTCCTGGCGTTCCTGCGTCCCAACTCCCTCCTACGGCGCGAAGTAGCCGGAGATGTCTAGGATCAACTGCGTCAGTGCATAAGCGTAGGCGTCGATAGAACCGTTATTCGTCGGCACGATCGCCATGTTCGACGTGATGAAGCCGTCGTAAGCGTTTAACGTCGAGACTACAGGCTCCTGCTCGCCATCAGGCCATAGCGTGAGATAAGGCATGGAGCCCGGCGGCACCACGGTCGCGTTGAAAATATACGCGGCAGCGTTGCTAGGAGGCGCACAGGCGCTGCCCTCAACACTCACGGTCTTCTCACCAACGAAGGCACCACCGCTGTGGCGGGTATCCAGCACCCGACAAGGGGCAACCGGATACATTGAGAACCCACCCGTTCCCGGCGCCGCGAAGTAGCCGTTGATGTCAATCAGCAAATCGGTGGTGTTATAGGCGTAGACATCGACCGCGCCTCCGGTTCCGGCCGGCACAATCGCTCCGTTGGCCACCACCGTTCCCGTCGGATTATTCAGAGTCGAGACGACGGGCTGCGTCTCGCCCGTTGGCCACACCGTCAGGTACCCTAGGGACTGACCCGACGGATTGGGCACGACGGTGAAGTTAAGCGAATAGGCCAGCGGATTGAGACCGGCTGAAATGCAACTACTCTCCAGCAGCGGAAAAGTGCGCGGCGTTTGCGCCAGCAGGCGCGGGCCTCCGAGGTTGCCGTCGGCGCCGCGAGTGTCCACGAGGCGGCAAGGCGTAAGCGCATAGAACTGATACGTCTGCGCGCCAGGCGTAGCGAAATATCCATCGATGTCGAGGATCACGTTCGTTGTATCGGTAACGTACACGCTGACTGCGCCGTTCCCTCCAGCCGGCACGATCGCGGCATTGGCTTTCACGCGACCATCTGGAGAGTTCATAGTCGAAACAACTGGCTGGTCTTCGCCCGTGGGCCAGATGGTCAGATAACCCAAGGTGGTATACGGAACTACCGTGACATTCAGCGAGTATGCGGCGGCGGTAGTTGGAATGTTGCAACCACCAAGTTGCGGAATGACGAAGGCCTGCCATGTGCCGCCCTGGATTGGAGTGCCTGTTTGTCGCGTGTCCACCAAACGGCACGGCATCGCGGCAACGAATTGCAAGGGGGCCGGATTGGGTCCCAACAGGCGGAAGACCGTGCCGCCACCGCCGTTAGCACCGCCGCTACTGGTTGTTCCATAGAGGTTCCCGTTAGTGGCTTGCACCAACGCGGTTACAGGGGAATTGCCGTCAGTGCAATCTGGCAGCGAGCAAAAACTGTATAGAGTGGTCAGCGCACCGCTCGGGGCGATCTTGAAGGCCGTACCGCAGCCAACCACACAGTTATTAAAGTTGTAAGCGCCACCTTCATAAGTTGTCCCGTAGAAATTCCCGTCCGTGGCTTGCACCAGCGCGGCCCCAGACATTGCACCGTCAACGCAGGGATACTGAGGGCAAAAGCTGTATAGCGTAGTGAGCGTGCCGGTGGGGGTTACCTTGAATACCGTGCCCGCATCCAGGCCGTTATTGATCCCACCCGAACCGGTTGTGCCGTAGAAGTCGCCGTCACTTCCCTGTATCAATCCATTGGGCAGGTAGCCGTCCGTACAGTCGGGCTGAGAGCAAAAGCTATAGAGCCTAGTCAGCGAGCCACTGAGAGTGATTTTGAAGACCTCGCCAGCGGTGTAGTTGGCTCCGCCCTGAGTGGTTGTGCCGTAGAGGTCCCCATCAACGGCTTGCACCATTGTCGCGCTAGGAAAAAGGCCGTCGGTACATTTGGTCTGAGAGCAAAATTCGTAAAGCGTGGTGAGTGAGCCGGTTGGCGTGATCCTGAATACCGTGCCGGCACCTCCAGAATAGAAGGTGCTGGATCCGCCTTCGGAGGTTGTGCCGTAATAGTTGCCGTCGCTAGCTTGCACCATTCCAGCGAGGGGTAAGGAGCCGTCGCTACAATTGGGTTGAGAGCAAAAGCTGTAAAGGGTGGTCAGCGCGCCGCTCATAGTAATCTTGAAAACCGTGCCACAGCCGTTGCGTACGGTGCAGTTCTGGCTCGCGCCGCCTCCTGACGTTGTTCCGTAGAAGTTCCCGTCGGTGCCTTGCACCAGTGCAGCTTGAGGTACGAGGCCATCAGCGCAGTTCGAGTGAGAGCAAAAATTGTAGAGTGTTGTGAGGACCCCGCCAGGCGTGATTCGGTACACCGTTCCACAGCCACCGAAGGGGCAGTATTGGCCGGTTCCGCCGGAGATGGTTGTCCCATAAAAATTCCCGTCTTTGGCCTGGACCAGCGTGGCGTTCGGATTGCCGCCGTCAGCGCAGTTCTGCTGAGAGCAAAAACTGTAAAGCGTTGTGAGAGTTTGTGCAGCCGAAGGAATCGCCGTCGCGGCGCAAAACAGGAAGACAAGGCAGGCCATTTTCGACAAGGTGAGTTTCATCAACGGCGGACGGTATGCGGAGTGCATCGCTTCCTCCAAAGAGTGTCTCTTCGGGATCGATAGCAATGGGTATGAGGGACACTCTTGTTCCCTGGACTGATGCGCAGCGCCGGAGCAGGCGACGCTTATTTCGTTGTCACGCCCGGATTGGACGACATTCGGGTAGAAGCCGAATGTTAGCACCGGCTGCACTGGGTTCAAACGCTTTTTCCGCACAACCGGCGAATTCCTCTTTCGGGAAACGTGAGGTGTCGCGGTCTAGGGGCACCCGCACTCCGCCCAACTCTCAAAAAGCGCGAGACCTGGGCAGCCTGGCATTGTGCGCGGCATCCAGCGCGCAGTACAATCTTCCGATTCGTCGAACACAAACCAATGGCACAACCTCATATCGCCCTTTCTGCGTTAGCCAAGCTGCGTAGCAATTTTGCGGGAACCGTCCTCCAAGCCGGTGATCCGGAATACGACAGCGTCCGTGCGCTGCACAACGGCTTGATCGACAAGCGTCCGGCAGTTATCGCTCGGGACGGTGGATTTTGCGCGCTGGGAAAAGGAGCAAGCAAACGATCCCACGCTGGTGGGCGATGTGCCGATTACTCGGTACTGGCTGATTCCGACAGACGTTCGTCCCAAGATGTTTACGCCGCATCCTTCGATGAGCTCGGATGAGATTCGGGAGCGTACACAGAAGGTTTGGGACAGGTTTTATAACTGGCGTGCTATTTGGCAGAGGTCAGCCTGCACTCCAACTCTACGGGCCAGGATTGCTTTTATGTTCCTTTCGAAGCTCTACCGGCAGATGTATGCAGGAACTGGAATTTCGACCGATAGCGCCCGCAAGAAGAAGTCCAAGACCTGGGCCCGGTGGACGGCCAGACAGTGTAAGAAACTGTTCCAGGCAAAGCCGATGCCAGAGCTGCAGTCGCCAATGTGGGAACTTGCGTTTGCATCTCCCCTAATACGTCGTCCTGCGTTTCTGCGGAACGAGCACCAGGATGAGACGGGGCCTTTCGTCGTCATCCCGAAGAGTTGAAGCCCGTTGTTCTGGGAGATACCCGAGTTGCAAGCCGTCGCCACCGGAGAAACAACCCACGCTCGTCATCAATAATGAGGATGTCGTGAGCGAGCCCGGCACAGCATCAGCCACAAACGTCCCCGCCGAAGCCATCGTGGAGAACAAAACGCGCAATTTATCGGCTCCCAATATCAGGCACTTAGCGGGGCATAATCGCGAGGGTAATTGGGCAGGCCATTAGAATGCCCGCTCGCCTGGGAGTGGACACATTCGTGACACTGGCCGACTTGAACGAAGCCGCTTTGCGGCGGACGCATTGCGTGTTGTTGAGCCGGCAGTCTCGTGGTGATGTGAGCTAATTTGGGTCGCAGAGGAGGAACTCTCTGTGACCCATCTACGCCAGCTCATGCTTGAGGAGTTGCGGCGCCGCAACTTCGCCGATACCACCATCCGCTCGTACCTCCAC
>JBEKXQ010000130.1:0-19498 GCA_049511915.1 Candidatus Korobacteraceae bacterium | reverse complement strand
TCGTGGTTCGCGATGGCGTTTTCCATGCGATGCACGATGAACTTGATCCGCTTCTGCACCTCGGTGATGTCCTCGGGCAGGGAAGTCTGGCGAAGCTTAACGCGGGCACCGGCTTCGTCGACCAGATCGATGGCCTTGTCGGGCAGGAAGCGATCGGGCAAGTAGCGGTTCGAGTGCGAGACCGAGAAGGTGATCGCGTCGTCGGTGTAACTGACGGCGTGAAATTTCTCATAGCGCTCCTTGATGCCGAATAGGATCTTGACCGCATCGGCTTCGTTCGGCGGAGGAACCTTCACCGCCTGGAAGCGGCGCTCAAGGGAACGGTCTTTCTCGATCGACTTACGATACTCGCCTGGCGTGGTAGCGCCGATGCACTGAATTTCACCGCGCGAAAGCGCAGGCTTCAGGATGTTGGCGGCATCGAGCGAGCCCTCGGCCGAGCCCGCGCCGACCAGGGTGTGAAGTTCGTCGATAAAGATGATGGAGTTTTGCGACTCCATCAGTTCTTTCATGATGGTCTTCAGCCGTTCTTCGAACTGGCCGCGATACTTGGTGCCGGCAACGATGAGCGAAAGATCGAGCGCAAGGATGCGCTTGTCGGCCAGGAACGACGGGACTTCACCGTCGGCAATGCGCTGCGCCAGACCTTCGACGATGGCGGTCTTACCCACGCCCGGCTCGCCGATCAGCACCGGATTGTTCTTGGTGCGGCGGCACAGAATCTGGACGACGCGCTCAAGCTCGCCATCGCGGCCGACCAGCGGATCGAGCTGGCCGTCCATCGCGGCCTGGGTTAGATCGCGGGAGAACTCAGACAGCAGCGACGACTCGCGGGAACGCTGCGACGGCTGTGCCTTTTCCTGCGAGGTTCTCGCCAGCTCCTCGCGAATGGAGGAAAGACGCAATCCGCGCTCGTGCAGAATTTCAGCCGCGAAGCACTTCTCTTCGCGCAAAAGTCCCAGCAGCAGGTGTTCGGTACCGATGTGCTTGTGCGACAACCGTTCGGCTTCCTCCGCGGCGTACGCCAGCACACGTTTGCACTCGTTGCTGAGGGGCAGGTCCACGGAAGTGGAGACCTTCTCCCGAATGGTCGTGTGGCCCTCGATCTGTTTCCGGATCGACTCAACCGAAGCGTGGGACCGAAGGAACCGATTGGTAAGCGCTTTGTCCTCGCGCAGAAGACCAAGCAGCAGGTGCTCCGTTTCAATGTAAGGAGAACCAAACTGACTGGCTTCGTAACGTGCGAAGAAAATTACGCGCCGGGCCTTTTCCGTGTACCGTTCAAACATGGAACCTCTCCAAGAGCGCGACCGGAATTGTTTCTCCTGCCAAGCTCTGTTACCTGACTCGTCGTGGCCGCCGATCCCAGAAAGCTGCTGGGACCGAAATTCAAAAATCTGAAAGCCCCTAACTCTCTAAACCCGAACTTCCGCCGCGCGTTGTCCTACGCCGACAACGATTGCGGAGACACTTCGACTACTCGACCCTGCTGCAAACGCAGAACCCGGTCGCACTGACGCGCAAACCCAAGATTGTGAGTAACGATGAGCGAGGTCAGACGATAGTCGCGATGTAGCCTGGCGATCAAATTAAAAACCGTTTCCGCGGTCCGGTTGTCGAGGTCACCTGTAGGCTCGTCCGCCATCAGGACCCTGGGCCTGGTGATCAGCGCGCGGGCCAGCGCTACCCGCTGCTGCTCGCCACCAGACAACTCGCCGGACCGATGAGTGGCACGGTCCCTTAAACCTACTTCCTGCAACCATTGCAGGGCTTGCTGCTCAGCCTCACGCTTGCTCGTGCCCCGCATCAGCAAGGGCATGGCCACATTTTCCAGCGCAGTGAATTCGGGCAGCAAGTAATGAAACTGCCAGACGAATCCAAGCTCCCGACCGCGGAATTCTGCTGCATCATCCTCGGAGAGTGCCCCCAACTGAACTTGGGCGAAGTATACGTCACCTTCGGAAGCACGATCAAGCGCTCCGAGGATATGAAGGAGGGTGCTTTTCCCGGTACCTGACTCGCCGACAATGGCCAGCATCTCCCCGGTTTGCACCTGCAACGACAAGTTCTCAAAGAGCACTAAATCTGAATTGCCGGAGCGGAAAACCTTCCTGAGATTCTCCCCACGCAATAACGCGTCTTGAACAGTTTGATGCAGCTGCGCTCCGTAGCGACACAAATTCCGGCCAAGTCGTTGGAGCAGTGCCCATTCTGGGACTAGGGCCCAGCGCTTGACCTAATAAGAATTAGATCATGTATGGAGCGGGAAGTCAGCGACTTTACAACGGAAGGGGCAGGGAAAAATGCAGGTGTTTATTTTTCTCAGCAGATGCCCCGTCCTGGCCAAGAGAGTGGAAGAAAGCAGGTCCCTCGACTTCGCTTCGCTCCGCTCGGGATGACAGAACGGGACACCCGCCGATTATTGATTCCCCGCTACCAGATGCGCACGCGTTCGGCGGGCGCGAGGTACAGCGTCTGACCGGGCTGAACATCGAAGGCCGAGTACCAGGCGTCGATGTTACGGACGGTGTCGGCGCGGAACTGCGACGGGGAGTGTGGATCGACCATCACCTGCTGGCGCAGGGCCGCGTCGCGTGTCTTCCCTGCGTAGTCCTGGCCGAAGGCGATGAAGAACTGCTGGTCGCCGGAGAATCCGTCCTGCATGGGAGCGGTCTTGCCGGCAAGTGAGGCGTGGTAGCCGTCAAAGGAAGCTGCGAGGCCGGAGACGTCGGCGATGTTTTCAGCCAGCGTCTGCTTGCCATTCACATGCAGATCGGGGAACGGCATGTAGGTATCGTACTGGGCGGCAAGCTTCGCGGTGGCTGCCTCAAAGTGCGCCAGATCGGCGGGTGTCCACCAATTGCGCACCTGCCCTTTGGCGTCGAAGGCGCTGCCTTCGGTGTCAAAGGTGTGGCTGACCTCATGGCCGATGACGGTCCCAATCGCGCCATAGTTAGCGGCTGCAGGCGCTTTGGGATCGAAGAACGGCGGCTGCAGAATCGCTGCCGGGAAGTTGAGGGCATTCTGCAACGGGAGGTTTACGGCGTTAACGGTTTGTGGCGTCATCGACCATTCGTGCCGATCGACCGGCTTGCCCAACCGAGCCACCTGACGGTGGTATTGGAACAAGTTGCCGCGCCAGACATTGCCAAAAATGTCGTCAGCTTTCACTTCGTAAGCCGAATAGTTAATCCACGTTTCCGGGTAGCCGATGCCAACGTACAAAGTGTCGAGCTTGGCTTGAGCTTCGGCCTTGGTCTTCGGATCCATCCACGAAAGCGCCGCGATGCGCTTGTGATACACCGCTATGATGTTGGCGACCATGGCCTCCGCCTGCGCCTTGGCTTCGGGCGGGAAGTACCGCTGGGCGTAGAGTTGTCCCACATCGTCGCCGAGATAGCGGTTCACGACGACTACGCCGCGCTGCCACCGCGGACGCTGTTGCGTTGTACCCTGGAGCACCCCGCTGAAGAAAGCATAACGCTCGTCAGAGAGAGCTTTGGGGAGGTAGAGCGCGCAGTCTTCGATGGTGTGGTACGCGAGCCAGTCCTTCCAGGTTTCGAGCGAAGTCGATTCCACCAGCGCGGACTCGCCGGCGAAAGCGGTTGGTTGCCAGACGATGAAGCTGGATTGCTTGCTGAGTCCTGCGCCGCGGAAGTACTCCGCCCAATCGAGGCCGGGGGCTTTGGCTGAGAAGTCGGATTGCGTCCAAGTGTTGTTGGCTTTATGGATGTCGTCGTTGTCAGACAGGCTCAGATGCTTTTCCGCAATGGCATGTTCCAAAGCGACGATACGCTCAGCGCGAGCGTCAGTATCAGTGAAGCCTGCGAGTTTGAGCATGGTCGAGACGTGCGCCTGATACTTGGTGCGAACTTCCTTCATGTGCTCGTTATCGGCAAGGTAGTACTCGCGATCGGGAAGTCCCACTCCGCCCTGGAGCAGGTACGGGGCGTAATGATCGGAATCGTTGAAGCCGGGAGCGACCCACAATCCAAAAAGGTGCGGCGTATGGAAGTTGGTGTTGTTCAGAGCGTCGACATCGGAGCGCAGGGTTTCGCCGAGCGCGAAGGCGAGCTCTTTCTTGTTGCTGATGGCGGCAATGGCCTTGAGGTGCGGTTCGAGCGGCGACAGACCTTTGGCGTCGATGGTCGCCTCGTCCATGTAGGAGTTATAGAGATCGGCGATCTTGCGCTGGCTGGAGCCCGCGGCGGCGTTGCTCTTGGCGGTCTCTTCAATCAGGGCCGCGGTGCGCTTGTTGCTTAAGTCATCCAGGCCGGAAAAGACGCCGATGCGGGCGCGGTCGGGCGGAAGCTCGGTGCGCTTGACCCAGTCGCCATTGCAGTAGAGATACCAGTTGTCGCCCGGCTTCTCCGAGCGGTCCATGTTGGAGACGTTGATGCCGTGGGTTTCCTGTTTAGGCGCGTCCTGAGCTTGAACTGGAAGCATGGTGAGAGCGACAGCGCAAATGGCAGCACACTTCAGAAGTGAATATAGGGACTGAGATAGGAATGTCATGATTGGCTCCAAAGGCAGGTGCAAAGCGCGGGTATCAGTGATTTAGACAAAATGCAAAGAAAAAGGGTAACACGGCGAAGGGCGGGATGCAGCGAGGGGTGGGATGAAATGCAAAAATGGGGCAGGATGGTTTATTGGTGCATCAGGTCTCGAACAGCGCGAGACCTGGTGCACCTGGAGGAATGGGAACGGTTGGATCGGCCGAACTTCGTTCCCGTGATCTACTCGTTGTAGGAAAGCGAAATCCAGACCACTCGCCCCTCTTTGATCCCGAACTCGGCAGTGCTTAAGTCATTCGCCGCCCCTTGATAAACCAGGACCTTACTGCCGAGTTCCGGCCTCTGCTCTGGCGGATGGTCAGTGTTCGCAAGATCACCGTAGATGACCCAGCCATAGTTTGTGCCTTCTATGCTGTCCACTTTCGACGGTGTACCGTAGGCTTTTTCAACTTGCTCCTCTGTGCTAGCCAAGCCGACGCCTTTGTCTGTTTTCCACCCCGCTAAGTTATCGGGTGTGATCTGTACAGTGCGATTGATACAGTTTCGAAAGCTGCTTAACGTCACACTAGCCGCAACGGTTTCATCGTAGACCGCAGACATTCGGGTGAGTGTGAGAAAAACCTTGCGGTCCGCTGATCGGTAGCAGAATGTCTCTGCCTTGGTGGATGACGGCCTGCCAAGCCGGGCGAACAGGCTGTTCATCGAAACATCTTTGTCGATGCGGAAGGGCCCGAGGTTCTTCGGCCCGGTGTAGTCCTGAGCGTGCGCGTAAATGGCGCCCATCAACACAACAATCGATAAGGCTTTCAAGAATCTCAATGTGGCGACTCGTTCCTAAATCCTCAAAGTTTCAACCCTGATTGATCGGTGCGGTTCGAAGCGCGGAAACCCGAAAGGCAGATCCCTCGCCGACTGAAGTCGGCTCGTGATGACAAACATAAACGACTTGCAACGGCGCAGCTAAAGCTGCGCCCCTTCAAAACCTGCGTTCTTTCAAAACAAGCGCTGGTTACTACTCATATCTTAAGGCCTCGGCCGGGAGAACGCTGGCAGCAGACCACGATGGATACAGCGTCGCGATGAAGGAGACACCGATGGCAACGACTGCCACCAGCAGGCCATCCACGGGGCGAGGCGCGAAGGGGACGTAGTCGATGGAATAGACCTCGGCGGAGAGCGAGAGCAGATGATAATGTCCGCCGGCCCACGACAGCGCGAAGCCGGCAATAAGGCCGAGCGCCGTGCCGATTACGCCGATGAGGATTCCCTGATAAATGAAGATGCGGCGGATTTGCCGTCGCTTGGCGCCCATCGAGACCAGCACGGCGATGTCGCGCGTCTTTTCCATCACCATCATGATGAGCGAGATGAGGATGTTGAGCGCAGCCACGAAGACGATGAGACCGATGGTGATGAAGGTGACGACGCGCTCCAGCCGCAGAGCGTGGAAGATGGCGCGGTTCTGCTCCATCCAGTTGGTCGACATGAAGCCTTTGCCGGCGGCGTCCTCCAGTTGCTGGCCGATCTCGCCGGCCTTGTAGATGTCGTCAACTTTGAACTCGAGCACGGAGACCACGTCGCTGAGATCGAAGAGCCGTTGCGCGTCGGAAAGGCGAATGAAGGCCCAGGTATTGTCGTAGTCGAAGAAGCCGGAAGCGAAGACGCCGGCGACCTTGAAACGCTTGTACTTGGGAACGATGCCGAAGGGCGTGAGTTCGCCTTGCGGGCTGGTGACGGTCACCACCGAACCCACCGATGCGCCGAGTTCGTCGGCCAGATCTTTGCCGAGGACGATTGGGGGCAACGTGGATTGAGGCGTGGTCGTCTCATCGCCGGTGGCTGGCGGTTGGGAAGAATTTTCGTCCAGCGCTGCGGCGGAGCCTTGCTTCACCGTGTCCAGGATCGTGCTGACCTTGCGCTCGTCTTGCGGGATGATGCCTTTCAGAATGCCGCCCTGCGCGCGGGCGCCGCGGGAGATCAGAACCTGCTCGTAGATGGCGGGAGCTCCGGCGATGACGTGCGGCTGTTTTTCCAGACGCGCCAGCAGCGTTTCCCAGTTTCGGATTCCGTCGCTTTGAATGCGCAGCAGATTGATGTGCGAGGTCGAGCCAAGCAAGCGGTCCTGCAAGTCCTGGCGAAAGCCGTTGTTGATGGCCAGCGCGATGATGAGCGAGGCCACGCCGGCCGCCACTCCGACGATGGAGATGACGGTGATGACGCCGATGACAGCCTGTCGGCGTTTGGCCCGGAGGTAACGCGCTGCGACGAAGAGTTCGAATTGCATGGGGAAAGCTTTTTCACCACCGAGTCACAGAGCTAAGGAAGCTCTGATTAAGTCTGGCTTCTCGAAGGGGACGGCCTTCAGGCCGTCCTTAAGTGCCCTAAAATCTCACCGGCTTTAGCGGCCGAGGAAAACGCTGTGACTTAATCAGAGTTGCCCTGGGTATTACAGGAATTTTCTCCGTGATCTCCTGGGTGATTTTAATTCCTTTGAGCGTGCCGCAGGCCTTCGCAGGCTCAGCGAAAAACCATTGTAGCGAAAACCCGTTGGCGATCAGCGGCTGAGACGTGGAATGACCGCGGGAACAGCGCGACGGTACGCGCGATACTGCTCGCCGAAGCGCGCTTCCAGTTCGCGATCTTCAAGCGTGATCATCAGCGCGCCGGTGATGATTGCGAACAGTGCCAGCCCGTATAAAGGAACCAATCCCGTGCCGACGCACCAGCCGATGACCTCGCACAGATGTCCGAGATAGATGGGATGGCGCACACGCGAGCGAATGCCGGTCGTGACGAGTTGCTGGCGATGGCGGTCTGGCTCCAGTTCGTCAAGGCCGGAGAGTTGCGAATGATGAAAGCCTTTGAGCGCCGCTCCATAGAGCAAGAAGCCCAGCAGAAACAAAATCGCCGCCCCCGCCCACGCCAGCCGGTTTGCGTAGAACCGAGCGAATCGGAATGGCCACATCGAACAAAATGCCACCGCGACAAATCCGCCCCAGATAGGCACGAGAACAGCGAAACCGCGGCGGCCTCGCGAGCGCCACCGTTCCACAAAAAAATGCACCACCAGCCAGAACAGCGGGATGGTGCAATAGACGGAACAGATCAGCAGGGCGAGGATGTCGATTGCGGAGCGGAGAGTCATGCCAGCACAGGCGAACAGCAGATCCCTCGTCAGCCTTACGGCCTCCTCGGGATGACAAAACTTAGTGTACGAAATCGCGCGCCTGAAGGTACGCCCCTTCAAATCGCGTGAATTCCGGCTCTTTCAGAATGAGGGTGCGCCCTAAGCTTAATGGCTTGCCGGCACATTCACCACGACCTTGCTGACTCCCATGTTGTCGAAGCGATCATAGACGCGCACGATGATGGTGTGCTCGTCCGATAGCGCGCTGGACTGACCCTCGGACTGGCGTGGGTTCGCCGCGCCGCCAGCCTCGGCGGTCGCGGGCACCGGAACTTTGAAATCGTAGCTTTCACTTTTGGAGTCGGAGATCTGTCCTACCGACTCGACCATCTGCGCCTCACCAGCATCAATGGAGTACTCCGCGTGGCTGATGGGCGAGAAGCTGTCCACGGCGCGGAAGGTGACGTGAATCTTGCCGCCGTCGGCTGTCGCTTTCAGCGATTCGATCTGAGGCGGCGTGTTGTCGACTTCGAAGCGCGCGCTGGTTGCTTCGCCGGTCAGGGCGTCTTCGGCGGAATGCGAAGGCGAGTCGGAGGCGACGACGCGGATGGTGTAACCACCGTCAGGGAAAACGTCGGAGTCAAGATTGATGAAGCGCTCTTCGATATTCTGGCGCAGCAGCTTCCAGCGCGTCTCGCCGTCGCCGCGATAGTAAATGTCGTATGCCAGGGTGTCATCGTTGTCGTCGTGCGCGCTCCACTTCACCACGATCGAATGCCTGTCCTTGATCGTGGGCAGCGGAGGCTCGTAGCCAATGGCAACTGAACTTTCCGGCTCGGTGTGCGCGCCCGCCGGCACACGTGAGCCGACCATCACGGTTACGTTGTCCACCTCCGGAGCGACATTCCTGGGCAGGTAGTTGACGATGACGCTGTCGATAACGGGCATGTGCCCGGCGGGCTGCAGCACTGCCTTCCACTGGATGAAGCGCGCGGAGGGCGCATCGATAGGAAGATTCTTTTGCAAATCGACCGGCTTCCACTGGCTCCAGTTACGGTCGGGATTGTCGACGTTGCCGCTGCGCGCGAAGAGCTGAAAATTGCCGCTGCCGCGCACTTCTACGCGCCCCCACTTGGAGACATTCCTGGCATCGAAGACATCGCTCTCGTAGGCGCCTTCACTCATCGGGTTGGAGCCGAGCAGAAAAACCTTTCCCAGATTGCTGGTGGCTGCATAGAGGCCGCCCTGGGGAGCCGGGGCGAATGCCGTGACCTGGTTGGCGCTGGCCTCGGCGAGGTCGGTATATTCGCTGCCAACGATGGCATAAATCTTTCCGCGATTGCCGGTTCCGGCAAGCAGACGGCCCTGGTGATCGAAGACCAGCGCATACACCAGATCGTCGTGAGAGGACCAAATCGTCTTGGGCGAGCCCTCGGGCGAGAGACGATAGACTTCCGAGCCGCCAAGGTTGGTGATGTTGGGAGCCGCGCTGATTGCGGGCACCGCAGTCGCAGCAGGCGCGGACGGAGCGGTTGGCGCGGCACCCGCGGACGCTGGAGCCGTTATGACGATGCCTACGCCCGCGACGGGAGTGCCGACGGCCGGCGCAGCCGCGCGCTTCTCACCCGCGCCGGCAGCATAGATGTTTCCCTGCCGATCGACGGCGAGCGCGGTGATCTCCTTCTTGGGCGCGCTGTACAGAACGAAGCCTTCGCCCTGCATCGAGATGCGATAGATGAGCCCGCTGCCATCGGTGCCGGCGATGAGGTTGCCGAGCTGATCGAAGTCGAGAGCACGAATCTGGGCCTCGTCGCTCTTGAAAAACAGGCTGCCGACGCCGCTGCGGTCGACGCGGAAGATCTCGCCGCGGTCGCCAGTGCCGATGTAGAGCTGGCCCTCACGATCGAGCGCCAGCGCCCAGATGTACTTCGTCTTGGGATCGAAGAGGATGCTGGCGGTATAGCTGGGATCGACGTCAACGGACGGGTGCGGTTTCTCGCCGGGATTCGCTCCCTCTTGCGCGGCGGCAACTTCGGCCGTGGTATGCGAACCTTCGGGAGCCTTGCCCGGAGCAGGGCCGCCGTGAACGAGCTTGTAGACTTTGCCGTCAGGCGAGGTCGCCGCGTAGATCGCTCCGTTTTTGTCCACCACCAGCGCCTGCACCTGAAGCTCCTGCGGCGCGAAGATGATGCGCGCCTTGCCGTCAGGTGTGAGCTTGTAGACGCGCGCGGGAGAACCGGCGGCCGCGTAAACGTTGCCTGCGGAATCGGCGGCAACGTCCCAGATGTAGGTGGAAGGCGAGGTGTAGAGTGCGCTGAAGGCGGGCGCCAGCGTGAGGTTGCCGTCGCTGCTGATGGCGACACCGTGAGCCGTGCCCTTCTCAAAGTCGTCGTACTTCGTCTGTTCCCAGGTGCGGGTGGTCTGCGCCCAGCCCGTCGTAAGAAGGAACGAGGACACGAGCGCCAGTCGAAACAGGTTCATCATGAGTCCTGAATGGATTGAAGCTGCAGGAAAGAGAAGCGTAGCACAGAGACTGTCGTTGGAGGGTTGGAGCAGGTGCGCTGCTCGGCCACCTTGGTTGTTGCTGTGATGAAGGACACAGCAGGGACGGTTCATTGGCGCGAAGTCCCGGGTCTCGAACACCGCGAGACCCGGGGCACCCGGCAGGGGCAGCTCATACCGGAACTGCCCCGAGAATCATTTGGTTCCGCTATTCGCTGGCGTGGTTGTTGCGTTGAGCCATCTTCAGCTTCTCGATGTCGGCCGGCGTCAACTGCGGCCGGTCGATGGTCAGGGTTAGCTTGTCGAGCTTGCCGGTGAAGGTGAACGGGACCTGGTAGTCCTGATCGTCCACCGGAGTGCCGGTGTCGGCGCCGACATCAAAGTTCTCGTCCCACTGCAAAATCAACGGCAGGGTGTGATCCATGGTCTGCGTGGCCACCGTCGTGCCGTCGACCTTGAGCACGCCAGTACCGCCCTGGCCAATGCCGCTCATATTGTTGAAGGCGAGCGTGCCCATGCCCATGCCGTTGTACTTGAAGTCGAACTCCAGCGTGTGCTTGCCGGGCGAGAGCACGTCCGAACCCTGCCACTTCACGCGTTTCAGGTCGACCAGGTTCCAGGTGAAGACCGGCTTGCCCTTCAGCACGTAGAAGCCGTAACCGCCAAAGCGTCCGCCCTGGGTGACGATCATGCCTTCGCCGCCACCTTGAGGAACTTCAACCTCGGCCTTGAAGTTGTAGGACGCGTTGAGAATGCTGGGCGCGTCGCCATTCGGCGTGCCGGTAATTTCGCCGGAATAGGTGAAAACGTTCCGTCCAGCGCTGATACTGGGCCGCGGTGTAACCAGCCGGGTTGCTACCGATGCATCCAGCGGCGCGACCTGGTATTTCGCAGCCTCCTGCCAGAAGAGCTTGTCCATCTCCTTCACTTTGTCGGGGTACTTGGCGGCAACGTTGTCGAACTGCGTCCAGTCCTTGGTGACGTCGTACAGTTCATAGGGATAGCCGGCCGGGTCCTGGTTCACTGGCCCGGCGACATCCCAGGGTGGGCGCATGACCTTGGTGCTGGCGATCCAGCCGTCATGATAGATGGCGTGGTCTCCCATCATCTCGAAGTACTGGGTGTGGTGGGTTGACGGCGCGTTGGCGTTGGCCTTGTCGAAGGTGTAGACCATGCTCACGCCCTCGAGCGGCTTCTGCGGGATGCCGTCCACTACTTCCGGCGCCGGAATCCCAGTCGCTTCCAGGATGGTGGGTACGATGTCGATGATGTGATGGAACTGGTTGCGGATGCCGCCCTTGTCAGTGATGCGGGCCGGCCACGCGATGGCCATTCCCTGGCGGACGCCGCCGAAATGGGAAGAAATCTGCTTGGTCCAGGAGAACGGCGTGTACCTGAACGCCGTTGAACATCGCGACTTCATTCGGAGTTCCGATCAACGTTCCTTCCGCGCTGGTGCCGTTGTCTCCGTTGATGTAAATGATCAACGTGTTGTCGAGCTTGCCCATGTCATCCACAGCCTGGATCACGCGTCCGATTTCGTTGTCGGTATAGGCGACGTAAGCGGCGAAGACGTCGACCTGACGAAGGAACATCTTCTTTTCGTCGGGCGTGAGTTCGTCCCAATGCTTCAGCAGGTCATGCGGCCAGGGCGTGAGCTTGGCGTCCTGGGGAATCACGCCCAGCTTTTTCTGGTTGGCGAAAATCTGCTCGCGCATTTTGTCCCAACCCTGGTCGAACAGATGCATGTCGCTGATCTTTTTGATCCACTCCGGCGTGGGATGATGCGGCGCATGCGTGCCGCCGGGGACGTAGTAGACAAAGAAAGGTTGGTCCGGGGCGAGAGCATTGATGCGCTTCATGTACGCGATGGCATCGTCCGCCTGCGCGGTGGTCAGATTCCATCCAGGATGGCCGACATATGGATAGATTGCGGTAGTGTTGCGGAAAAGGTTGGGCTGCCATTGACTGGTGTCGCCGCCAATGAAGCCATAGAAATATTCGAAGCCCATACCGATGGGCCACTGGTCGAAGGGGCCGTCCTGGCTGGCTTGGAAGGCGGGGACATTATGATCTTTGCCGAACCAGGAGGTGCGGTAGCCATTGTCCTTCAGGATGCGGCCAATCGTCGCCTTGTCGCGGGTGATGATGCTGTCATAGCCGGGGTAGCCGGTGGACTGCTCAGAGACCACGCCGAATCCGGCCGAGTGATGGTTGCGCCCGGTGATGAGGGCAGCGCGCGTCGGCGAGCACAGCGCCGTGGAATTGAAATTGGTGTAGCGAAGCCCCATGGCTGCAATCCGGTCGAGCGCCGGCGTGGGGATGACGCCGCCGAAGGTGCTGGGGACGCCGAAGCCGGAATCGTCGGTCATGATCAGCAGGACGTTGGGCGCGCCTTTGGGTGGCTCCACGCGAGCCGGCCAGTAAGGCGTCGACTGCGCCGCGTTGCGCCCGATCTTGCCTTCAAACTTCGGTGGGAGTGGGGGAAGCTGCTTACCGTTGATGGTGGTGGTGGCACTGGGGGAACCGGGCGTGCCGGTCACCTGCTGCGCCACAGCCGGCGCTGAGGCAAGCAGCAGGGCTCCGCTTAATAATTGCAATCCCTTCGAGAACTCTCTCATACAAAGCTCCTGTAAATGGGCGCACGTTTAGAGCACTAGAATGCGTGCCGATAAAGGGACGGTGGCGGCTTCTGCCGACTACTGCCCTATGGTGTTGGGGTTTTACGACCACGCAGTTTACATCATCATCGGGCGGTATGGCTGTGACGGGCGAGTGGCGCAGCCCGCCATCGTAGGGGCGGGAAGTTGCCGAATTGTCAGGCTGCGGGGTGCCGCACTCATTCGCGGTTTTTCGAATGAGTGGGATCGCGAGGCGGAATACGTTGTCCTCATCGGCCACTCCTGATAGTTGACCTTTACCAAGCCCTCTTCGCCGCAGGCATACGTCCGGAGGCTACTCCATTTCCACTCTTCGGGTGCTGTTACGAGACCACGTTTTAGCGGCTTCCACCTCGATCAGCGCAGCTTCTCGATGCGCTTTCCCGTACTGCACCCATTGAACTCGCAGAAGCGCTCTTGGCAGATCGGTGGCGTGCGGATGCCTCCGCCTGGTTCTGCCGCCCCCGAGGGGCTCGGCGGATTTTGTCGTCGCCTACCCAGCGTTGAAACGCTGGGCTTAGATATGCTGTCCCCTTCGGGGACGAGAGTCAGGTTAGGCCTACCCAGCGCTGAAGAGTCTGGGTGAGAACTGTGCCGTCCCTACGGGACTCGGCGAATTTTTCCACTCTACCCAGCACTGCGCCTCCAGCTCCGTGCTGGGCTAGACTACTTCGCGCCTGCGGCGCTCTTTTCGTCGCGGTTTGTTCCACCGATCCAACGGCTAACTGCGTTTCGTAAAGGCCTCTCACGCACCGGGCTAACTACATTCCGCCGCGTTGCGGCTGGGGTGGCGATTGACGCGGCGCGCGTCGAGAAGTGGGATGTAACTGGACCCCCCGGAAACCGGAGTAAGGCGGCAGGCTGGGCTGTATCTCGTCCGGTCAGACTGCTTCGCCACAATGCGCCAACTGGGCTTTTGTCGAGCTAACATATTGAAAAATAATGGTTAAGGCCTGCGCGTCGACAGCAGGCTTCGATGGAAAACGCGAAAGCGAATTCGCTTTCTTGTTCCACGTGGGACAATTTCCAGGGCGGGACAGCCGAAAGCTTCCCAGGGAGACGGCGGAAGGCAAAATCGCGAAGGTCCCTATTTGATTCTCAGGGTGATGATTTGGGAGCCGGAGACGACGTAGTCGACCGGAGTGGCGGCCTCGTCGACTGCGGACTCTCCGACGACGATCATGTCCTGGGAGCCGCGGAGGCCGTCCATCACGTTCATCACGGAGAGCGGGAGCGTGGGCATCACCTTGTCTTCGACCATGGCCTGGGGGTTGGCCTCCAGCAGCGAGACGTAGACCTCTGAGTTGGTGTGCTCCTTGTTGAGCAGCGCGATGGTGGAGCCGAGGTCGAGGTGATGGCTCATCGGGCCGGAGACGCGATGCATCTTGTCGAGAGTGTCGCCGTCGGAGACCAGAATGTGAAGGACGCCGCGCGGCGTCGAGGTCGGAATCTTCACCGAGATGTGGCGAAGAAGACTTTCGCCGCGATAGGGCCGCAGCAGCGCTTCGATGGTGATCTCGTCGCCGGGCCGAGCTTCGGTCACGTCGGTTCGGGCGGTTTCAAGGCGCGCCGAGCGGCGGTCAGGCACAAGATCGAAGTTCAGCTCGACGCCTTCGATCTTCGGCGTCTCGTAAGGGTTCTCGAAGATGCGGCTGAAGTGCTCACCGATCGAAAGAGCGATCTCGTAGGCCGTGGGAGTAGAGCCGTCCGCCGGAGCGAACATGTTCTTCACGCTGAGCTCGGGATAGCCGAGCACCGTGATGTCGCCCTGGAGGCGATAGGTCGTGTCCTCGCCGTACTCGTTCATGCCCTGAATGGCGTTGAACACGGTTGCCATCATCGCGCCGGGCGTGATCTTCGCGTTGTTCAGCACTTCATAATGGAACTGCTTGGGATGTGAAACTCCGTGGAAGCTCAGCGTCACGGGGATCATCTGAGGCTGCCGATCGAAGCGTCCCATGATGCCAGCGCGACGGTCCTGAACGAACGCTCCAACGGGCTCGGTGGTGTTGACAATCTTGAAGGAATTCTGCGGCGACGGCAAAGTTGCCAACACCGTCGCCTTGGTCATCGGCATATCGACGTTGCCCGACTGCAGAAAGGGATGTCCGCAGGCCAACAGGTGCGTGTCGTCCAGATAAGTCACGGTGCAGGTTCCGGCGATGTTCATGTCGCCGCGCACCAGAATTGCGCTGACCGCCGAGCCCGGCTGCAGCGGCTCAGGCTGCTTGTCGTTGCTCACCGAGCCCGCGCCCATCACGGGCACAACTCCAGCCGAGGCGAAATCTTTGGCGAAGAGGCGAAGCGTCTCCTGGCTGAATCCGCTGAAGACCAGAGGTGTGTCGATGGGCTTCAGCAGATTGGCATATCCCGACTGTGAATCTTCCGCGCTCGACAGACCTGGCCCCGAAGTGCGGCTGATCTCCTGCGCAGGATGTCCCACATTGTGGGACACGTCGGTCAGCGGCGTTTTGTCCATGGCATCGATCTCCAGCATCGATGCGGCGGGAGTAATTCCGCAGATCGGCTCCTTGGAGAATTCGCCGATGCGATAAGCGATTGCGCCCACCAGCTTGCCATCGATATAGACAGGGCTGCCGCTCATGCCGGCGACGACGCCGGTGTATTCAACCTTCTTGCCATGCAGGCGCGCCAGGATCACGTCGGCCTGCGGTCCCGCCATATCGCGCAGCACGCCGAGAATCTCCACTTCCATCGGCTCCGGGGTTACGCCCTCGAAGACGGTGTAAGCTACCCCGTGCATGCCGGTTTTGACCTGGTCCTCGGGCATGATCTGGACTTTGGGTTGAACGCCGAAGGCGGCAAGAGACGTCAGGCAGAACAGGAGTGACGCGAACGAGCGGCGGAGCATACTTCTAGGTCCTTCTTTCCTTGCCTTGATCCGGCTCGAAAACCGGAAATCGCGGCCCTGGCTATACCAATGCGGAGACACTGCCGTCTAACCGGAAGCAGCGTCTGCTGTCCCACACCGAAACAGATAGGTTGAAAGTGCATTTATACTAGCAGACAGACAGGCCGATGAGGCACTCCGATGTATTCTGAGATACAACTTAAGATTCCGGGCAATTCAACTGATGTATTTCGTGCCGTTCGTACAGCGATTTTCGCCTTGGCGGCAATCATCCTGTTGGGCGCGATTCCGGGCCGTGCGCAATCCGGCAGCACCGACCAAAGCACCTCGCAAAGCCAATCGCAGCCCAGCCAAAAGCAGCAGGACCAGATGCCGGCGGAGGCTGGTGGCCCCGGAGGCGAATCCGGATCCATCGCGGTGCCTAAGAAGAGCACCTCAGAAGAACCGCCTCCGCAGCCGAAGCCCAAGCCCGCCGACAATCCTGAATACTCGCTCCACGTCGACGTTCCCGTGGTGACCGTCGACGCACACCTCATGTCGAAGGATGGCCGTCCCCTGGCCCTGCCGCTCGACATCGCCGAGCAGCACTTCAAGGTTTTCGAAGACGGCGTGCCACAGAAGATCATCTCGGTCACCAAAAGCAAAGCGGCGATTACCGCGGTGCTGCTGGTGGAGTTCGCCTCCACCAACTACAACTTCATGTCCGACGCGCTGAATTCGTCCTATGTGTTCGCTTCCACCTTGCAGCCGCAGGATTGGGTGGCTGTGGTGGAGTTCGACATGAAGACCCACGTTCTGGTGGACTTCACCCAGGACAAGCAGGCGATCTTCGGCGCGCTGAACCTGCTGCGTATCCCGGGATGGTCCGAAACCAACATTTTCGACGCAATGTATGACACCCTCGACCGCCTGGACCGCGTTCCCGGACACAAGGAACTGGTGATCGTCGCCAGCGGTCGCGACACCTTCAGCAAAATCAACCTCGACCAGATCCTGAAAAAGGTCAAGACCACGCCCAACGTAACCATCTACACCATCTGCACCGGCGAAGCCTTCCTAGAGCGCGTGCAGGCGATGGGTCCCGCTCCCCAGTCGAACGGCGCCATGATGGACTATCTGCAGGCCAAGAACCAGATGGCAACGTTTGCCCGCATGACCGGCGGCCGCACCTACGCTCCACGCCTTATGGGCGAATTGCCCGACATCTTCCGCGAAGTCGCGCAAGCCATTCGCGACCAGTACACCATCACCTATAAGCCGACCAACGTGAAGCAGGACGGCACCTATCGCAAGTTGAAGGTGGAACTCGTCGGCCCCGACGACAAGCCCTTCATCCTCAAGGACGAGAAGAACAAGGACATCAAGTACACCATCGTCGCGCGCGATGGCTACACCGCGAAACATGAGGTGGAGTGAGTTGTCCGGAACTACGCCGGGACAGGCTGCGTCCGATCTTGAGGCGATTAAGGACGCAGCTTTAGCTACGCAGCGGCGAAATGAAGTTAGCCCGGGGCGTAACGCGGCTGTTACGAAACCCTTGTCGCCGCTCTGCGGCTGGCATTCTTCCCACTGCAGCGGGGTTTTACTCACCACGGAAGCACGGAAGACACGGAATTTCATGAAACTTTTCTAGTTCAAGAGCTGACGCCCCCGCCTAACATCATGGCGCCGCCTTGCGGCTGTTTTCATCGCCTAGTTAGATCCCCTTGGATCCACCAGCCAACTCTCGACCTCAGTTTCGTAGCAGCCTCGTCAGCCATGGGGACAGATGGAAAACGATCCCGAGCCGCGCAGCGGCGGTATTTGTATTAGCCGCGGGCGTGAGCCCGCGGTGAAGTGGGGAAAACAATCGAGCCGCGGAGACGGGCCCCCAAGCCGCGCCGCTTTTGCGCGGATTGGGGTGGAGGGCGGCGGCACAGCTACGACACAGATACCGTAGGGACGCCATCGTTGCGTAACAGCCTCGTTTCGCTCCTCAACCGTCGCCTATCAAGCGGCCCTCAGGAAAACTCTGATTAGGGTTCGGCCTCCTCGAAGGAGACACCCTTCAGAGACTGTGTCACAACCGACAAAAGAATCTTGCGGTGGAAGAAACAGCTCGAATACCGATCAAACCAGCCGCGCAGCTGCGGAATCGATGTTAGCCCGGCGCGTGAGCGCCGGGTACGAGTGGGTAATTGAGCCGAGCCGCGGAGCGGCGACACCGGTTGCGACACAGTCTCTTCAGGCATCCGCAAATCCCACAATGTCAATGCGGCTTTAGCTGCTGAACGTCACTTGTGCCATGGGGATTTTTCGCCAGTTACGCTACGGCGTGATTTCCCAAACGACACCGCAGCCCGTGATCCCTTCTACGTTGCACGGCCCATTTCCGCCGTAATACGCTGTGCCGTAGATATTGCCTGCCGCGTCGAGGATTACGCTGCCCATGGGATCCGATCCGTTGCTGCCATTAAAGCTGACTGAGGTGTAGGTCCAGCCGCCATTCGAAGGCGTCAGCTTAAAAACCTCGCCCTCGTTGAACAATCCAGTCCCGCTCGACGTGCCGTAAACATTACCGGCCGCATCCAGCGTGGGGCTGTCGCGGGGCCCTGTACTACTAGCCGAAAAGGTGTACAGCACGTTGAACGTCCAACTGCCATTGGATGGCGTCAGCTCAAAGACGCCGCCGCCACCGGAGAAACAACCCGCGGTGCCGAACAGGTTGCCCTGCCCATCCATGACCACGCCGCTACAGGTGTCTGCATTCTTGAACTCATTGGAAGCCAGGACGTTCTCGGTCCAGCCCGAGCCGGAGGGCGACAGTTCGTAAACCACTCCGGTGTCGTCTGTACCGCCCGCGGAGGTTGTGCCGTAGAGATTACCGGAGCTGTCGAAGATCAGGCCGCTGAAAGGGTAGTATCCCTTCTCTTCTACGAAGCTATGGAGAACACTCTCCGTCCAGCTGCCATTGGAAGGCGTGAGTTCGAAAACCACACCGAGCGTGCCGGATCCGCCGTCCTCCGTTGTGCCGTAGATATTGCCGGCCTGGTCGAAGACCAGATTGCCATAACCAGGAAATTCCCCGTCGTCGCCGCTGCCAAACGAGTGGAGCACCGTTTCCTCCCAGGGACAGACCGCCGAGTGGCAGACCGCAGGCGAGGGCCGCAGGCGATAAACCGTGCCCCGACCGTACTGTCCGCCGTCCTCCGTTGTGCCGTAGAGGCTCCCGTCGGGCCCAAAGACAACGCCGCTATACGGAATCTCGCCGTCATTCGGAGGGCCCTGGAAGCTGTACAGTGGCGTCAAGACCCAGCCTGATCCGGCGGGCGACAGGCGGAAGACCACTCCTACATCGCTCGCCCCACCATAGGGGGTAGTGCCGTAAAAGTTTCCCGCACGATCCATGGTCAACCCGGCCGTGGGATATTTTCCGTCGTTGCCGCCGGTGAAGCTGTGCAGCACGGTGAGGGTCTGCGCCCGGGCTATGTTGGAGAGGACCGCAAGGGAAAACGTGAAGCAGAAGAAAAGAGCAATCCGGCGGGGGATCTGGCGCATGGCAAGCTCCTTATTCCTCAGCGAAAAGGCCGTAGAACGCGAGAAGTTATGATAGCTCGAATCCCAGGAATGGATTATTCAAAAACGATCAAAATCGTAATTCATTCTTGTTGGTTAAATCGTTGGCGAAATCGCATTATAAAAGGGCGCCCCTTTTAGAGTAAGTTGTGATCGTTCGCATCACGAGCTACAGAAAGGAGCACCCTCATGAACGATGAAAACTATATTGGGCTTGACGTTCACCAAGCAACCATCGTGGTTGCGGTAATGGATTCGACTGGTAAGT
>JBEKXQ010000129.1:0-11745 GCA_049511915.1 Candidatus Korobacteraceae bacterium | reverse complement strand
AGCGGCATATGCACGAATGGCGTTAGGGTCGTAGCTGCGGCCGCGCTCTCTTGAACGATATCGCTGACCTTGTCGCAAGTCACAGATTATTCAATCCGGTTCAACGGTGGCCCCGCTTTCTTCTGGCTCTCAGCTGTCAGCGGTCAGCTAAGGCCCAGTTCCTTAGCTCTTTATTAATCGGATTAAAATTGCCATTCCGACCGAGTGGCTTCATCCACGAGCGGAGGGATAGGCGATTCAGTCGCTTGCAATTGCAGCTTGCTTCGGCGCGATGTTTAGCTGACGGCTGATAGCTGACAGCTCTTATCTGTTCATCACCGCCGCTTGCGCCTTCACCAGCGTCTCGCCGATGTCGGCAGGCGATTGCGCCACATGTATTCCCGCCGCTTCCATCGCCTTGATTTTTTCCGCCGCCGTCCCTTTGCCGCCGGAGATGATCGCGCCCGCGTGTCCCATGCGGCGTCCCGGAGGCGCGGTTTGCCCAGCGATAAAGCCTACTACCGGCTTGCGGACGTTCTGCTTAATGAACTCCGCCGCAGTCTCCTCGGCGTTGCCGCCGATCTCGCCGATCATCACGATGGCTTCCGTCTCCGGATCATCGTTGAATAGGCGGATCGCGTCGACAAAATTCGTGCCGATGATCGGATCGCCGCCAATGCCGATCGCTGTCGACTGACCGATGCCGCGCGTGGTCAACTGATACACGGCTTCGTACGTCAGGGTGCCTGAGCGCGAGACGATCCCGACATCGCCTTCCTTGTGAATGTGCGCCGGCATGATGCCGATCTTGCACTTGCCCGGTGAGATAATGCCCGGACAGTTGGGCCCGATCAGCCGCGAGTTTTTCGTCTTCAGGAACTCCCATGTGTTCACCATGTCCATCGCGGGAATGCCTTCGGTGATGCAGACGATCAGCGCGATGCCGGCATCGGCTGCTTCCATGATGGCGTCGGCCGCCGCCGGCGGCGGAACGAAAATCACGGTCGCGTTGGCGCCGGTTTTCTCCACGCCTTCGCGCACGGTATTAAAGATGGGCCAGCCCTCATGCGTTGTGCCGCCCTTGCCTGGCGTCACCCCGCCTACAACCGTGGTGCCGTAAGCAGCTGCGTTCTTGGAGTGGAACGTTCCCTCACGTCCCGTCAATCCCTGCACCAGCAGGCGCGTCGATTTATCAACCAGAATGCTCATTGGACCCCCTTGGCGGCGGCGACAACTTTCTCGGCCGCGTCCTTCATGGTCTCTGCCACGATGAATTTCAGTCCGCTCTCCTGCAAGGTCTTGCGACCCTGCTCGACATTAGTACCTTCCAGCCGCAGCACAATCGGCAATTGGAATTTGGTCTTGCGGGCCGCGCTGACAATGCCGTTGGCCAGGGTGTCGACGCGCAGAATGCCGCCGAAGATGTTGATGAGCACAGCCTTCACATTCTTGTCGCTCAGCAGAATTTCGAAGGCGTGCGTGACCTGCTCTTCGTTAGCGCCGCCGCCCACGTCGAGGAAGTTTGCCGGCATGCCGCCCGCGTATTGAATGATGTCCATCGTGGCCATCGCCAGACCGGCGCCGTTCACCATGCAGCCCACGTTGCCGTCGAGCTTGATGTAGTTCAGGTTGTACTTGCTGGCCTCGACTTCGAGCGGATCTTCTTCGCTGATGTCGCGCAGCTCCAGAACGTCGGGATGACGATAGAGCGCATTGTCGTCGAAGTTCATCTTGGCGTCGAGCGCAAACAGCCGGCCGTCGGTGGTCGTGATGAACGGGTTGATCTCCACCAGCGACGCGTCGGTGTCTTCGGAGGCACGCGCCAGCGCCATCATGAACTTGACGGCGCCGCTGATGTAGCGCGGCTCAAGCCCAAGCCGGAAAGCAATCTCGCGCGCCTGAAAACTGCGGAGCCCGAAGCCCGGCACGATGTGTTCTTTGATGATGGCGTTGGGATCCTTCGCTGCGACTTCTTCGATCTCCATACCGCCCGCAGCCGATGCCATGAAGGCGTTGCGTCCCACGACGCGATCCAGCACGATGCCGAGATAAAGTTCGCGCGCGATGGGCAGTGTCTCTTCGATCAGCAGCCGCTGCACTTTTTTGCCTTCGGGACCGGTCTGGTGCGTGATCAGCTGCATCCCTAGCATCTTGGTTGCAAGCTCACCGGCTTCTTCCGGCGATTTCGCGAGCTTGACACCGCCGCCTTTGCCACGGCCGCCGGCATGAATTTGCGCTTTCACGACAACGCCGGTCGCGCCATCCTGAAATAGCGCCCTTGCCGCATCGAGCGCTTCTTCGCGGCTTTCAACCATCCGGCCGCGCGGCACCGCCACTCCATACTTCCGCAGAATGGCCTTTCCCTGATACTCGTGTATTTTCATATGGGTATTACGACAGCGGAGTAACCGTCGCCCCGCGGTTCCGGCGCTTGGGCCGGAGTTGTCTGCTCCTTACAAGGATGGCGTAACAGTAGGAAACCCTCGATTGTATAAGACGGCACGAGGCGGCGGCTAGTGCGCCGATGTCTCGTTACGACGTACAAAACCGATTTTACAATTTCGCCTCGCGAACGCGCCCGCAGCACCGTTCTCCCGTGTGCTGAATCTGTATGTGCAGGAGGCATCAACTCAATGGAGCTAGGACTCAAAGGCAAGGTTGTGCTGGTAACAGCGGCAAGCCAGGGAATCGGCAAAGCCATCGCGGAAGCGTTCGCCGCAGAAGGATCGAAGGTGGCTATAACTGCGCGTGGCATGGATGAGTTGCAGAAGACGGCGCGCGAAATCTGCGAGCGCAGCGGTGCGGAGGTCATCGGCGTAGCAGCCGACGCCTCAAAGGCAGCCGACAACATCCGCATGGTCGACGAAGTTGTGAAGCGCTTTGGAACGGTCCACGTGCTGGTCAACAATGCCGGGGGCGTTGGCGCCTTCGCCGCGTTCCACGATCTCACTGACGAGGACTGGGTCGGCATTTTCAACTTGAACGTGATGTCAGCAGTACGCGCCTCACGCGCGGTGCTGCCTTACATGCAACGGCAGAAGTGGGGACGAATCATCAATATTTCGAGCGAATCGGCGACGCAACCAGATGGCTTTATGCCGCACTACAACGCCTCCAAGGCGGCCATGAATAACCTGACCAAGAGCCTCTCCAAGGCGTATGCAACGGATGCGATTCTGGTAAACGCCATTTCACCGGCGTTCATTATGACGCCGCTGCTTTCGAACATGTTGCAGAAGATGGCGAACGAGCAGGGCACCCGCTTGGAAGAGGCCATCGCCCGTTTTCTAGCGAACAATCGGCCGCATATCGAGGTGAAACGCCCCGGCGAGCCCAAAGAAGTTGCATCCGCGGTGGTCTTTCTCGCGTCGGAGAAGGCATCGTTCATTACAGGAACGAATTTGCGAGTCGACGGCGGTTCGGTCGCGAGCGTCTGAGAAAGGAAAAATATCAGCTATGAGCGCGTGCAACCACGCCGCGGTTGTTCCGCGCGCCATTGTGACGACTGAAGGAGGGGGCGTGCGCGGCCCCGTCCAGCACCACGCGGCACACGTCATTGACGTAGTCCTCGCTGAGTTCGTCGTGCCGGATGAGAAAGCGCATATACATCGCGCCATACAGAATGTCCAGCACCAGATCGAGGTCCAGATTCTCAGGTAGTTCGCCGCGCTCGATTCCGCGGCGCAGCGTGCGATAGGCTCCCTGCCGCCGGGGACGCAAAAGGCGGTTACGAAATTCCTCGAGCAGCTTCGGATCCGATTGCCCGGCGGCAATCACCGCCTTCACAATGCGACCGCGCGGGGAGTGCAGTACGGCGAGAAATTGGTTCATCTGGAGGGCCATGTCGCGGTATACCGACCCACTGTCGGGGAAACGCAACTCCTCTTCGGTACTGGACGCAAATGCATCTACTACCAAAGCGCCCTTATTCGGCCACCAGCGATAGACCGTGGCTTTGCCGACTCCCGCATCGGCGGCAATAGCTTCAATGGAAAGCTGGGCAAAGCTCGCTCTGCGAAGTAGTTTTAGTGTGCTGCGAAGAATGGCCTGCCGTGACTGTTCGCTGCGCGGACGGCCGGGCAGGCGTTGCTGACCATTTTGGTCGGGCGGCTGTTTTTGTCGGGAAACTGCCATTCTTACCTGGACCCATGCGGCGACATTGAATCCAATACGTATCGTATCGTATCATAAGAATTGCGTTTTTAGGACGTTGCCCACTCGCAATCTGGCGAGCCATGTGACGCCCGAATAAGTCGCCGATTGGAGTTGTGTCCGGCCGATGTGGATTGTTGCTCTAGCGCTGCGGCGTCCTTATACGTTCGTGGTCATGGCCCTCGTGATCATTCTGCTGATGCCCCTGGTCGTCTTTCGCACCCCGGTGGACATCTTTCCCGACATCAATATTCCCGTTATCAGCGTGGTGTGGAACTTCACCGGCTTCGCGCCCGAGGACATGGCCAACCGCATTATCACCAACTCCGAACGCGGCATGACGGTGACGGTCAACAACATCGAGCACATTGAATCGCAGTCGGTGAACGGTGTCGGGGTCATCAAGATATTCTTCCAGCCGGACGCCAATATTCAGACTGCCTTGGCGCAAGTAACGGCAATCGTGCAGACCACAGTGCGCAGCCTGCCGGTGGGCACAACGCCGCCGTTGGTGATCCAGTACACCGCGTCCACCACGCCTATCGTCCAGCTCGGACTGAGCAGCAAAACTCTGCCCGACCAGGTGTTGTTCGACCTCGGTCAAAACTTCCTGCGCAACCAACTGGCGACCGTTGCCGGTGCGGCCACGCCCTATCCCTATGGCGGCAAGATACGCCAGGTGCAGGTCGACCTCGACATGCCGCGACTGCAGGAGCACGGCCTGTCACCGAACGACATCGTCAACGCCATCAATACGCAGAACGTCATCACCCCGTCCGGCACCGCCAAGATCGGCTTGCTGGAATACCAGGTGGAGATGAACAGCGCTCCGCGCAGCATCGCCGATTTGAACGATCTGCCGGTGAAGACGGTGAATGGCGCCACCATCTACATGCGCGACGTGGCCCACGTGCGTGACGGTTTCTCTCCTCAGACCAATGTTGTCCGCCAGGACGGCGTTCACGGCGTTCTGATGGCCATCTACAAAGTGGGCAAGGGCTCCACGCTTACTATCGTAAAGGCCATCAAGGGGATCGTCCCCGTCGCGCTGCAGTCGCTACCGCAGGGAGTAACGGTCAAGCCGCTGTTCGACCAGTCGCTGTTTGTGCGCGCCTCCATCAACGGCGTGTTGCGCGAGGCGCTGATTGCGGCGGCGCTGACCGCCGTCATGATCCTGATCTTCCTGGGTGACTGGCGCCCGACTATCGTCATCTCGATTTCCATTCCACTGTCAATCTTTGTTTCCGTGCTGCTGCTCAGCGCGCTGGGCGAGACCATCAACATCATGACGTTGGGAGGTCTGGCGCTCGCGGTCGGCATTCTGGTGGACGACGCCACGGTGGAGATCGAGAACATCGAGCGCAATCTTGCCCAGGGGAAGGAGATGAAGCAGGCCATTCTGGATGGTGCCTCGCAAATCGCGGTACCGGCTTTCGTCTCCACTCTGTCCATCTGCATCGTCTTCGTGCCGATGTTCTTCCTGACGGGCGTAGCCAGATTCTTGTTCGTGCCGCTGGCGGAAGCGGTGTGTTTTGCCATGCTCGCTTCGTACTTCCTGTCGCGAACTCTGATTCCGACGTTGGTGATGTACATCATGCGCGGCCACGAGCACCGCGCCGCAGGACCCAAGACGATTTTCGGACGCTATCAACGCGCCTTCGAGCGTGGCTTCGACAAATTCCGTAACGGCTACTATCAACTGCTGGAGACCACGCTGGAACATCGCAAAGTGTTCGCGGCTTGCTTCGTTGCGTTCTGTGTACTTTCTCTGTTTCTGGTGTTTTTCCTGGGCGAGGATTTCTTTCCCGGTGTCGATGCCGGGCAGATGCGGCTTCACGTCCGCGGCCGCGCCGGCATGCGGGTGGAGGAAACGGCAAGGCTTTGCGATGAGGTCGAGCAGTATCTGCGGCAGCAGATTCCGAAAGAGGACTTGGTGACGATCCTCGACAACATCGGGCTGCCGAACTCCGGTATCAATCTTTCCTACAGCAACTCAGGAGTGATTGGCACCAGCGATGCGGAAATCCTGGTGGGCTTGAATCAGGAGCACCATCGGCCGACAGCCGACTACATCCGCAAGCTGCGCGAGGGTTTGCCGCGCCAGTTTCCCGGTGTGGAGTTTTTCTTTCAGCCGGCCGACATCGTCACCCAGATCCTGAACTTTGGCTTGCCCGCGCCCATTGACATTCAACTAATTGGCGCCGACATGGCAACCAACTACACGATCGCGCAGCAGATTTCCAATCGGCTGCGTCGCGTTCCGGGCACTGCCGACGTGCACGTGCAGCAGATGCTCGACCTGCCGACGCTGCATCTGAACATTGAGCGCGACCGGGTCACCCAGGTGGGCATGAACGCTCGCGATGTGGCGCAGAGCGTGCTGGTTTCGCTGAGCGGCAGCTTTCAGACCGCGCCAAATTTCTGGCTGAACACCAACAACGGTGTCAGCTATCAGGTAGCGGTGCAGTCGCCGCAGTATCGTGTGACATCGCTACAGGACCTGATGAATACGCCGGTCAACGATCCCGCCGTGCCGAATTCACAGGTGCTGAGCAACCTGGTGCAGTTGACACCGGTAGTTAGGCCGGCAGTGGTCTCGCACTACAACGTGTTGCCGGTCATCGACGTCTATGCCAGCACCCAGGACCGCGATCTGGGCGGCGTCATTCGCGATGTGAACAAAGTGCTGCAGCCCTTCCGCAAGCAACTGCCGCACGGCACCCAGCTCATCGTCCGCGGCCAGGTGGTGACCATGGAAAGTTCGTTCATCGGTTTGGGTGTGGGATTGCTGGCAGCGATCGTCCTGGTTTACTTCCTGATCGTGGTGAACTTCCAGTCATGGCTCGACCCGTTCATCATCATCACGGCGCTGCCGGGTGCGCTGGCTGGGATTTGCTGGATTCTGCTGCTCACCCGCACCACGCTGAACGTGCCATCGCTGACCGGCGCGGTGATGTGCATGGGAGTGGCGACTGCGAATTCGATCTTGATGATCTCATTCGCGCGCGACCGCATGCGGGCCGGAATTCCCTCGGCCCAAGCCGCCTTGGAAGCCGGCTACACGCGTATTCGCCCGGTGCTGATGACCGCGCTGGCGATGATTATCGGTATGCTGCCCATGTCTCTGGGTTTGGGTGAGGGCGGCGAGCAGAACGCGCCTCTGGGACGCGCTGTTATCGGCGGTCTGCTGTTCGCCACGGTGGCGACGCTGTTCTTTGTGCCGACAGTTTTTGCGATGATTCACGGCCGCCGCGAAGCCAGGCAGGCGGAAAGACAGTCGTAGAATAAGTGGAGACCCATACGAAGAAGAAGGAAACACAACCCAATTCGGCCAGTGAGAGAGAGCATTCCTCCGGCCAGCCTGACGGGGAAGATCCGCAGCCGCGCGAATACAACCGGGACTCCGCCGACGAGGAGGGTCATGCTGCGGCCGAGATTACCCCTCCGCCTAAGCTTGCGCCGGCGACGCCGCGTAAGGCCCTGCTTTTTATCGGCGTCATCGTACTGGTGTTCGTCGCGGCTGGCGTGGCCGCCCTGCTGATGCGGGTCCACGATAGCCATGTGCTGGCGGATGAGACCGAACAGAACGCAGTTCCGACCGTCGCGGTGGTACATCCCACGGCGGAGAAACCGGACGAACAACTGGTGCTGCCGGGCACATTGCAGGCTTACATCGAATCGCCGATCTACGCCCGCACCAACGGCTATCTGCTTCGTTGGTACAAGGACATCGGCAGTCATATAAAACAAGGCGAATTGCTGGCCGACATCGATACTCCCGAGGTTGACCAGGAGTTGTTGCAGGCGCGGGCGGCGCGGCAGCAGGTGGTGGCCGCGATGGACCTGGCCAAGATCAACGCCGATCGTTATCAGGCGCTACGCAAGACTGATTCCGTTTCTCAGGAAGAGGCTGATACGCAAAGCAGTGGCTATCAGCAAGCGGTGGCCAACCTGGCCGCCGCCGATGCGAATGTGCGGCGACTGGAAGAGCTGGAGGGGTTCAAGCACGTCTGCGCCCCCTTCGACGGAGTGCTGACGCGACGGAATGTCGATCCCGGTGCATTAATCAACTCCGGCAATGCCGGAGCGTCCGGTCCCCGGGAGTTGTTTGACGTCGCGCGCACGGACCCATTGCGCGTCTATATTTCGGTGCCGCAGGCCTATGCTCCCGCTATCAAGACAGGGATGGACGCCGTGGTCACCTTGCAGGAATTTCCCGGACAGAAATTCATCGGCACCGTCGTTCGTACGGCGGACTCGATCGATACGGCCACTCGCACTTTGCTCACCGAGGTGGATGTTCCCAACAAAGACGGAAAGCTGCTTCCCGGCTCCTTTGGCGAAGTGCACTTCAATCCCCACATTGACGTGAATAAGGTCACGGTCCCGGTCAATGCCATGCTGTTCCGCCGGGAAGGGCCTCAGGTCGCGGTGGTGGGAAGCGATGGCAAGGTGCAGCTGCGGCGAATCTCGATTGGAAAGGATTACGGCACCACGCTGGAGATTGTCGGCGGCGTGGATGTAAACGATCGCGTGATCGTGAATCCCTCGGATTCAATCGAGGACGGCGAACAAGTGAATGTAGCTCCGCAAAGCCAGGGAGGTCAGCAATCGTGAGGCGGTTGAGCTTCATTGTGGCCTCAGGGGCGCTCGCGTGCGCATTCTTAGCGGGCTGCACGGTAGGGCCGAACTACAAGCGCCCTCCCGCGCCGGCTCCAGAGGCTTACAAAACGCAGGAGCCGTGGCGCGTGGCTGCGCCCAAAGATGCTCTTCCCAAGGGAGCATGGTGGGAAGTTTTCAACGATGCGGAGCTCAATAGCTACGAACAGCAGTTGCTCGCGGCTAATCAGTCTTTGCTGGCGGCCAAGGACCGGCTGGAAGAGGCCCGCTCGCTGGCGCGGGTGACGTCGGCGGGATTCTTTCCCCAGGGCAACGTCGACCCCAGTGCTTCGCGCCAGCGCTATGCGGGAGACAGGCCGGAAGTCCTGACCCTGGGTCATCCGCTTACCCAGAGCACTTACGAGATCCCATTCTTCGTGAATTATGAGCCCGACCTCTTTGGCAAGGTGCGCCGGAGTATGGAAGCATCGAATGCGAACCTGCAAGGCAGCGCCGCCGACATGTACAACGTCCAGCTGGTGCTCACTGCGGAGTTGGCCGCTGACTATTTCAGCTTGCGGGAGCTGGACGCCGAAACACAGGTCGTACAGGGGTCGGTCGACATTCAGCAAAAAGGTCTGCAATTGGTGGAAAACCGTCACGCCGGCGGCGTCGCCTCCGGCCTCGACTTGGCGCAGCAGCAGACCCTGCTCGATTCCACGGTCTCGCAGCTCTATCTGGTGAAGCAGCAGCGCGATCAGTACGAACATGCCATCGCCGTCCTGACGGGCCATCCTGCATCCACTTTCACCGTGCCGGTGCGGCCGCTAAATGCGACGCCAATTCCGGTGCCCTTGGGAGTGCCTTCTGACCTGCTGGAGCGGCGTCCTGACGTCGCGACTGCGGAGCGGCACATGGCCTACGAGAATGCCGAGGTGGGCGTTGCCGAGGCCGCGTTTTATCCGCAGCTGACTCTTTCCGGAGCCGGCGGATTCCAGAGCACGAACATCGCCAACCTGATCACTGCGCCCAACGCGATCTGGTCCCTTGGCGGCGATCTGTTGGAGCCTGTGTTCAACGGTGGTCGGAATCGTGCGAATCTGGCTTATGCCAGGCAGAGCTATGATGAGTCGGTTGCCAACTATCGCGAGGCCGTGCTGGAGGCCTTCCAGCAAGTGGAAGACGGGCTCTCAGGCCTGAACGAGCTCTCGCGCGCGACTTCAACTCAGGATGCCGCCGTTGCCGATGCCCGTCGTGCGCTGGAGATTGCCAACAATCGCTATGTAGGCGGCGTGACCTCCTTTCTGGACGTAGTCACGGCGCAGTCGGCGCTGCTCACCAATCAACGATTGGCCACTCAACTGGCGGGCCAGCAAATGGTCACTGAGGTCTATCTGGTGAAAGCGCTGGGCGGAGGCTGGGACGCATCACAGATCCAAAACGAGCAGGTACATCCGCGAGCAATTCAGGCGATACAGCAGTAGAAGGTACGTCGGATTCCGCAATACTACCACCGTCGTCATGACTCCTCGATAGCCTACACATCCACGCCTTGGTCCCGTGAGGCAAGGGCAATACCTTCATTCCGTTCACGCTGATCGGAGCCTTTTACCCGAACTCCGAGTCCGGCGAACCTTCTTAGTAAACGCTTTTTATTGGGTCGATCAGGTTCGAAATCCACCATGCCTTGTGGCAGCTCCGACTGTCGCAGATTTACCACGAAATTCTTCAAATTCCTCTTGACAGGCAACGGTTTAGGAGTAGGATACGTCCTAAGTGGTACAAAGTGGGAGGCAGTGGAGCAAAGCTTGAGCCTTTTGGGGATGCGATTGATTCGAAATGGTTTTTGCGCCAACAGCGCCATGCCAACTAGATCGCAGTCGCCTTTTGTGCTCTGTATTGTTCCCCTCCCGATAAAAGTTAAGGCCGAGCGCTATGTTTCGCGGCACCCATTTAACCCGGCTGGACGACAAAGGGCGTCTCAAGATGCCCGCGGAATTCAAGCGCGAAATCGACGAGAACTACAGCGCGCAATTCTATATCACCAGCTGGGATGGCAAAAGTGCCAAAGTTTATCCCCTGCAGGCCTGGGAAGAGATCGAGCGCAAACTGGCGGCGCTGCCTGAGATGCACAAGACCAAGCAGAAACTGCTGGAGCGTACCAGTTATTACGGCCAGGCAGTGGAGTTCGACGGACAGGGCCGGCTGCTGATGCCGCAGATCCTGCGGGAGACCGCGAACCTCAAGGGTGAGGTTGCGGTGATGGGCAATTTGAAGCACTTGGTGGTGCGCAATGCCGAAGATCTTCGCAAGTCGGTTGCGGAACCCTTCACTGAGGAAGACGAGATCATCCTCAGCGGACTAGGCATTTAGAAGGTTCAGGTTCCATTCGCGATAGGAGTGAGTGGACAACGAGTTTGCAGAAGCGAATAGCGCCCCCGGGCGCGGACATGGCGAGACGACATTCAGTCATGTCCCGGTTCTTTTAAAACCAGCGATCGAATTCCTGGCCGTGCGGCGCGGCGGGACCTACATCGATTCAACTCTGGGCTTGGCTGGACATGCTTGGGAAATCGCAAAACGCCTGGGCGCAGAGGGTCATTTGATTGGCTTCGATAAGGACCCGGCCGCGTTGGAACGCACGCGTGAGCGGCTGATGAAGCCGCCGGCGGAGATGGCTGCGGACTGGCCGAAGGTTGAGTTGGTCCATGCCTCGTTCGCCGAAGTGGCGCAGCATGTGGCGGCAAAATCCGCCGACGGATTGCTCGCCGACCTGGGCGTCAGCTCCATGCAACTGGAGAACGCCGCGCGCGGATTTAGTTTTCAGGCGGAAGGCCCATTGGATATGCGGATGAATACGCACTCCGGGCTGACTGCCGAACAAGTGGTAAACCGCTTCGACGAGCGCGAGCTTGCCGACGCGATTTACGAATTCGGTGAGGAAAGGAGGTCGCGGAGAATCGCCAGAGCCATTGTTCGGGCGCGGCCGATTCACACCACCGCAAAATTGGCGGA
>JBEKXQ010000128.1:0-11963 GCA_049511915.1 Candidatus Korobacteraceae bacterium | reverse complement strand
ATTGGTTGTGAGTGCTACGGGGATGCTTCGCCAGCTACGTATGAGAGGTCGGAATCCGGCTACGATCAGATGTCCCGTTCCCGCTGCTAAGGGCCTCTCGCACCTCTGCGAAACCACCAATTTCTGGTTTAGCAAAGAAGTCGATGTACTCGTCATGGCTAAAGAAAGCGTTCATGTAGTTCGCGTGCGTTAGAACATAGCCGCCCCACCCATTTAGCATCCCAATCTGGAGAAACGACGCGAGGTCTTCAGCCTCATGTTCTAAGAAGAGATGCCCGGGCGCTTCGTGTAGCAGCGTTCGATCACCGTAGCTTTGGCGCAGTTTGTAATACAAATGCCAGTTTTCAGAGCTTGGCCAGATGCTCCATTCCGTCATCCACAGCAAGGTGGGCATTCGGTAAGTCAGGGATGTGGCGATCCAGTGAGCGAAATAGAAAAACTTGTATGGCTCGGGCGGATAGCCAATCCTCTCGACGGCAATTCCCGCTGTTTGGTCGGGCCGAACGCGGTCTCTACCCCGCAGCCATTCTTCGCATTCGTCTTTCGAGTAGAAGCGCATAGAGAAAGTCTACCCGCTGGCAGACGCAACATCCAAATAAACTGTTGTGAAGAGGGCATTACACTCACGATCGTTGCGGAGGCTACAATGATCTTGCTGGGCGAAACGGAAGCGGGCACTGCGGGGACGTAACCATGCCGAGGGATAGCCCGGTGGGCTCATCGAGACGATGAACGGGGGCGTGAGGACTCGTTCTTGCGCCGCCCAAACCCCCATCGGATCGAAAGACCCCATGCCTTGAAAATCCCCGCCCGAAGGGCGGAATACTCACTAACGGAGAACGTCGCTTCTCCATTTCAGGCTGAGCCAAGACAGCGGAAGCCCTGGGTAGCCGCGGAAAAAAGTCTGAGTCCCTTCAGGGACGGCATACGGTCTTTTCCTCATGTCCGTCGCAGCGGTGTCGCCGCCTGGGCTGCGGGACTTGGCAATCGCGCGAGACGCGCCAGACGTTCGATGTCCTGATGGCTCGTAGCGAACCGCAGACCCCTCCGCTCGGACTGAAGTCCTCGGTCGGGATGACAAAGCGGGGAGGAAATGCCGCCTATCGCGGCGCTGAAAGCGCCGCACTACCCGAACTCGGCGACGCCAGCCGAGCCCAGGTTAATAAAAGGCCAACCACTCGGACATGTACTTTCGTAACTTGACACGGCGCAGGCACGCAGTAGGCTGCTAGGTTGGGCTTAGTGTCGAATGGCTCTGGGAATCCTTCCCAGAGCCATAACATCTTTGACAACTCAGTGGCCAGTGGTCAGTGTCTGTTGCCCAGTTCTCGCCTCCGCCCCAATTTGGGAAAAACCAGCTCAAGCAGTTGATTGCAAAAGTCTTGCATAGTCCTTTTGGTCTCAATACTTTGCGCGCGAAAAGGCAAGTTGTTGAACTGAAAAGGTTTAGCTCGACGTGTAAGTCGAATGTCTGGAATACTTTGTGGGCAAAATATTAAAACCACAGACTTTACGATTTGGGGGGAGGGGGGTGGCTTCAGAAGCAACAAACCGCAGATCCCTCCTCGGGGCTGAAGCCCTCGTCGGGATGACAAGCACGGGAGGAATACCGCCAATCGCGGCGCTGAAGCCTGCCGTTGGCCTAGCGCTGAGCGCCGCACTACCCATACTCAGCGGCGCGGCGATTTCGGAAAACTAACCACTGGCCACTGGCCACTGCTTCTACACTCCCGCCGCCGCAATTCCCTCGTAGTGCCGCTGGCTGCGCGGCAGCTTCTCGGCATATCCCAGAAGGAAAAACAGCGCCGTCGACAGCAGGCAGACTACGAGCCTAACTCGCGCCAGCGGCAGCGGCGCTAGGTCCATGAACTTGCCGAAGCGCCATGCGCCCCAGTTGATGACCTGGGTGGGAACGACCGTCCAGATGGCAACGTAGAACCAGGCGCGCTCTGCGCCTTCGCCGATGGTGTCGCGGCGCGCGCGCGGTGTCCAGTCAAGAGCAGTCGCCAGCAGCACCGCAAGCGCCAGCGGATAGTAGCCGTACCGGTACAGGTCCTTCAGCATCCAGCGGCCATCGATGGACGCGACGATCAAGCCGATGAGGTTGAGCGCGTAGGGAACGATGATGTCGACCCAGGCCGCCGTGTAGCAAACCACGCGGTAGGGCAGGTTCGGCTGATGCACGCCATAGTGCGTGATGTAAGGGCGAGGCTCGCATCCCGGCAAGCGTCCTTGGAGGCCCCGCCAGGCCACGAAGGCGAGGATGATCGCCAGCCAGATCCAATGGCGACGGTCGGGACCGCGGGTGTAGAGGTCGTAGGTGAGCGGCCAGCCGGGCAGCACCCAGAAGACCCACATCCAGATTGGTGTGTGCAGAACGCGGTAGTAACGCTTGTTGCGTTCGCGGAAGACGGCCTGTTTCATCGATAGTAGATGGTAGCAGAGGAGCCGGCTTGGCCATCAATCCGCGGGCTACCAAAGATGCCACAAAGGAGGAGATGCAGATCGGGCTAGAACAACTCCTGCGCGTTATACAGCAATTGCCCATTGACCAGATGCGCCTCCGCCATCAGCTTGTGCGGGCGCGTGGGATGCCTGTCATCATCGATGTGCAACACGATGTGCCCGTGCGCCGTGAGATAGTCGCTGACCAGCATACGATGGCATTGGAAGTACACCCGCTCTGCGCACATGATCGCGGTATTGCTCTGCTCCGCCAGCATCAGCAGCCGCTCGATGGCCTGCTCGAACTCCGGCGTCAGCATGTAGTCGGCGTAATTGCGGAAGGAGTCGTTGCGCAGCCCGGTGTTGGGCGAATCGTCGCGCATCTTCCTGCGGCGGCCGCCGAGTTCCTTCATCCACACGTACGCGATGCCATGTTTTGGCAGCTCGAGTTCGAGCGATTCGCGATTGAAGTGCGGCAGCCTGCGCGACATGGGAAACGCGCGGATATCGACCAGTGTGGCGATGCGGTGTGCCTGCAGCGCGGAGATCAGTTCATCGAGCGTGCGAGTGGAATGGCCGATAGTGTAGACCGTCGCCATTCAATTGGAGATGCCTTCCAAGGCTGCAACGATCATCGCATCCTGCGCCGGCTGGACCGTCCGCAGGTCGAGCAGCACCCGCCCGTCCTCGACCCGCGCAATGATCGGTATCTCCCATTGTCGCAGCCGTCCCAGCATCTCGCCGGCCGACAGCTTCGCACTTCTGACAGCCAGCGCACGCGACGGCAGCATTGATCCCGGCGCGGCTCCGCCGCCAAGCACCGAGCGTGATTCCACAAGTTCAATGTCCAGCTGAGGCGAGCTGATTCGCAGATGTCGCGCGATGTGCTCGGCACGATGCTGTAACTCCTCTTCGCTGACGCGCAACATGCGCAGCGCCGGAATCGAATCGTAATCTTCGCGCAGATAAGCGAGCAGCGTCGCCTCCAGCGCCGCGTAGAACATCTTATCGACGCGTAGCGCGCGAAACAGCGGATTGGACCGGATCTTCGCGACCCATTCACGATCGCCGCTGATGAGCCCGGACTGCGGGCCACCCAGTAGTTTGTCGCCACTGTAGGAAACGACGTCGACACCGGCGCGAAGGCTGTCGGCAATCATCGGTTCGTTGTGCACGCCTACCTGCCGGAGATCGAACAGTTCGCCGCTGCCCAGGTCTTCCATCACCGGGACGTCGTGCTTGCGGCCCAGCGCAACCAACTCTTCCAGCGAAGGCTGTTCGGTGAAACCAACGATCTGGAAATTGGAGCGATGCACCCGAAGCAGCAGTTTCGTTCTGTCGGTGATAGCGCTCTCGTAATCAGCGAGCCGCGTGCGATTCGTCGTGCCGACTTCGCGCAGTATTGCTCCGGATTTTGCCATCACGTCGGGAATGCGGAATGAGCCGCCAATCTCTACCAGTTCGCCGCGTGAGACGATGACTTCGCCGCCCTCGGCCAATGAATTCAGCGCCAGGAGCACCGCGGCGGCATTGTTGTTGACGACAATGGTTGAGACTTCGCGCTCGGCGGTGTTCAACAACTTCGCGAACAGACCACTGACGTGAACGTCGCGTTTGCCGCGCTCGCCCGTAGAAAGATCGAACTCGACATTGGAATACCCTTGCGAAATCTCGCCGACGTGCCGCAACGCGTCCTGGCTCAGCGGCGCACGCCCCAAGTTGGTGTGCAGGATCACGCCGGTCGCGTTGATGACCGGGCGTAGTGAGCAGGACAACGATTGTTGCAGGCGCCGTTCCAGTTCCGGCGGCGCGCTATCGATGGCAGCTTTGAGTTGGGACTCATCGAGAGAACCGTCGGCGATCCTGCCGCGCAGATCGTCAACAAGAAAACGCGCAGCTTCTACTGTCGCTGCGTGGCCGAATCGATGCGCCAACCTCTGCCCAGCTTCAGTGCGCAATAATTCATCAACCGAGGGAAGCAGGCGGAAGAGGTCGAGGTTGCTGATGGCGGTCACGGTGTTCCAGTTTGCGCCGTGGGGCTATGGAAGAGCAAGCTAAGCCGCCGGTCCCAGGCCTGGATGGTGCATCGCAAGTCGGGAACGACGCCGAAGGCCGTGTGAACTACTTCCGCCTGAATAGCCGCCGCAGCAACAAGCCGAGCATAACTCCGCCAGCGATCAGGCCCGTGGCCATCTGCGGATCGAAGAAGCGCACGAAGCGCGCGCCGGCTTCGGTCACTTCCAGAACGCCAACGGGCGTCGCCTGCACGATGCCGCCACCGCCGCCGCCAACGCCGGTTTTTTTTGAGGAGGACGACTCCGTTGGGGTTTCGCTTCCTTCGCCGCCACCTGCGCCCAGGCGATAGCTGACGCGTGCTACAGGAATGATCGTCTTGCCGTGGGACTCAATGGGTTGTCCAAACACGTTTTCCACTTTTGCAGTCGTAGCCAGGCGATCAACAAGTGTGGCCAGCATTTCTTTAGGATCGATCATGGAAAACTCCTTCCGTCATTTGATGCATCGCTAACCCACTTCGACTAATCCGTACCGCCGGTTCCAATGGCTGCGCAGATGTTGCACGGCGCGGGTGATCTCCTCTTGCGTGACATCGGCGTTCGGCCCGGCGAGAACGTAGCGCGCCTCCTTGCGCGCCGCTTCCAGAAGATCACGATCGCGCAGCAGATTGGCCACACGAAAATTCGGAATGCCAGCCTGACGCGTCCCGAAAAACTCGCCCGGACCGCGCTGTTCCAGGTCGAGCTCGGCGATCTCGAATCCGTTCTGCGTGCGCACCATCGCGTCCAGCCGTTGCTGCGCTTCCACCGAAACCTTCCCGCCAGTCATCAGGACGCAATACGACTTGGCCGCGCCGCGCCCGATGCGTCCGCGCAATTGATGCATCTGCGACAGGCCGAAACGTTCGGCGTGTTCGACGACCATCACGTTGGCGTTCGGCACATCGACGCCAACTTCAATGACGGTCGTCGAAACCAGCACATCGATTTCGCCGCGTTTGAAACTCGCCATGGTCGCGTCCTTGTCGTCGGCGCTCATGCGGCCGTGCAGCAGGCCCACATGCAAGCTAGCGAACTCGTGCGAGCGCAGCCGATCATGCATCTTAATAGCCGCCTTCAGCTCGCCTTCCATCGCGCCCTCTTCAATCACAGGGTAAACAACGTACGCTTGATGGCCGGCTGCGACCTGCTTGCGCACGAACTGCCAGACTTCGTCGGCGCGCTCATCGCCAACCAGGCGAGTCGTGATCGGTGTGCGGCCTGGCGGTAGCTCGTCGAGAATGCTGGTATCGAGGTCGCCATAAATCGTCAGCGCCAGCGTTCGCGGAATAGGCGTCGCGGTCATCACCAGCACATCGGGTTCCGCCTCATCGGACTTCTTCATCAGGCGAAAGCGCTGCATCACGCCGAAGCGATGCTGCTCGTCGACGATGACCAGGCCAAGCTTGTCGAACTCCACGGTCTCCTGGATGAGCGCGTGCGTGCCGATCACTAGCTGCGCGTTGCCCTGCGCGATGTGATGTCGCACTTGCTTCTTGCGGCCCGACTCCTGCGAACCGGTGAGCAGCACGATGCGATATCCGGCAGCTTCCAGAATCTGCCGCGCCGAAAGATAATGCTGCGTCGCCAGAATTTCGGTCGGCGCCATAAGCGCGACCTGGTAGCCGTTCTCGATAGCAATGACCGCGGCTTCCAGCGCCACGATGGTCTTGCCCGACCCTACGTCTCCTTGCAGCAGGCGACGCATCGGCGCAGGCGCGGCCATGTCGCCGGCAATTTCCTTCAACACACGCTTCTGCGCTGCCGTGGGATGAAACGGCAGGATGCGCTTGACGGCATCACGAATGCGATCGTTGATGGAGAACGCAATGCCGCTCTGGGCGCGCATCTTGCGGCGTTTGAGTTCCAGCCCGAGCTCAAGGAAGAAAAGTTCTTCGAAGATCAGGCGGATGTGCGCAGGCGTGCGTGCCGCCTGCAATTTCCTAAGACTCTCGCCGACCTCGGGCCAGTGCGCCTGCCAGAAAGCGCGACGCCGATCGATCAGTTCCATGCGGCCGCGAACGGTTGCGGGGATCGCGTCGGCGACATCCTGATCGAGGCTCTCCAACATGCCATGGATGACGCGGCGAAACCAGCGCGCGGTGAGCCGCCCATTTCCAGCGGCTTCATAGATGGGAACGATGCGGCCGACCTCGAGCGATTGCCACTTCTGCTCCTCGCCGCCGCCCGAGGATTCGGAGGGATCGTGCAGGACCTCGAATTGGGGCTGCAGGATCTGGAAGCGATGTCCGCCGCGATCCCCGGCCTCAACTTTGCCATACAACGCGACCAGCATTCCGGCGCGGAACTTGTCCTGCAGATAGGTTGCGTTGAACCAGATGCACTTCAGGGTGTCGCGGCCCTGGCCGACGGTCATCTCGAACAGGGGCATGCGGCGTGTGCGGAAGAGGCCGAACGTGCGGACTTCCGCAATGACGCTGGCCATTTCGCCCACCCGCAACTCGCCGATGCCGCGCGGGTTCAGGCGGTCTTCATAGCGGAAGGGCAGGTAATAGAGCAGGTCCTCGACCGTGCTGATGCCCTTCTCCAGCAGGATTTCGGCGAACCTGGGGCCGATGCCTTTGACGTACTGCACGCTGGTCGTGAGGTCAAGCACAGAAGGATGGTAAACCAAGCAACCAGCAACTAGCAGCGAGCAGCCTAGCCTGGTTCTGCTAGAGCCCCATTGCGGCGACGTTGCTGAGCCTTCAAGCACAGGGCGACCGTCTCGAGCAGGTGTTTTGCTAATTGCCAGGTGCTAATTGCTGTTTTTCTGGCATCACAGCACCAGCCGCCGGTGTCCAAGTTAATAGGTGCTTCGAAAAATCCTCAAGCAGGCGGTTGCCGTGGTTGTCGGCAACCTGCTTTACTTCTTTGTCCTGATGCCGCATCTGCCGGCGGCGGGACGTCATCGTCCTGACCGGCTCGATCTGGGTTTGATCGTCGATTTTTGGCTGTGCGTCGTTCTGTACGGCGTGATCGAGTTAGTCGACCGCAAGTGGTAAAGAAGCGGCTAGGGCGATTTTGCGCTCTAGAACTCGCTCCGATTCTCGAAATCTTTCATCATCTGCTGCAGATCGAGTTTCTGCTCTTCCATTTGCTTCTTAAGATGTTCCATCTGCTGTTGCAGCTCCGGCGTCAAGTTTTTCATGGAAGAGTCGATCTGGCGCCGCATCTCGTCGAGATCTTTCTGACTGGGCAGCGAAGCCTGTAACTGGCGCTTCATCTGTTCCATTTCTTTCTGCGTAGGCTTGGCCGATTTCGCCAGCTCGCGGGACATCTTACCGATGTCTTGTTGCCGCAGCTTCATTGATTTTTCAAGCTCGCTTCGCATCTGCTCCAGCTCTTTTTCGCTGGGACCCAATTGCGCAACCATTTCGTTTTGGCTGCGCTCGATTTCGGGCCGCATCTGCGCCATCTGATCACGGAGTGCCTGCGCTTCACTATCCAGGTTCAACTTGTCACCGGGCTGAAGCCACGAGTTGCCGGCAGGCCCGGGAACATTGATGACTACGGTCTGCTCATGCTTGTCGCGCCAGATGCTGACGGAGACCTTGGTGGCTTGAACGTGCATGCCGCGTTGCCAGTCGGCCATGTCATGCACGGTTTCGTTGTTGACCTTCAGGATGATGTCTCCCGCTTTCAGACCGGCGGCCGCCGCAGGACTACCTCCTTCAACCGAGCGCACCAGCACGCCATGCCCACGGGGCACCCCGAAGAAGTCCGCTAGCTGCGGGCTCAAGCTTTCCACTACCAGACCGTGGCGCGCCGAGAGCACGGTGAAAGATGGGATCTCGAGATCGGGAGGATACGCATGCGGAGGCGGAGGAGAACCCAGCGTGATCGCCGGCATAGCGCGGGCGTGCGACATAACGTTCCAGGTCCCCAGCGTTACCTTCAGGTCCTTGCGTTGACCATTGCGCATAATGGTAAGGGTCACCGTTTTTTGCGGCGGACTGGCGTGGATCAAGCCTTGCAGCTGCTCTGGACCATCAACCTTCGAGCCGTCGAAGGCAACTACCACATCGTTCTCCATCAGACCGGCATGGCAGGCAGGGCCGTCCTGGTCGACGTAGGTGATGATGGCGCCCGTCGGCTCCTGCAGCTTCAGCGCAGAAGCCCGCTGCGGCGTGACGGCAGTGATCTGCACGCCCAGGTATGCGCCCGAATGCGCTTCCGGCCATGGCTGGGCCGCCGGTTCAGCCATCGCCGGGAGAATCATCGCGGCTATGAACCAGGCAACGAACGAAACTGTATTACGTGTACGCATAGCGTCCAACCCTGAATCTACTGACATCTGCGAAATGCGATCTGCCCAATGGTAGTCCGAATTCGCAATGCCGGACCACCGCCGTTGATAGCTCCTTCAGCCGACATCGACCTTGGACTCCATTGGCCACCTTGCTTTGTGATATTCAAGCCGGGAAATTCCGAAGAGATGCCGTTGCCGCTGGCCATGTCCGAAGTGGCATGTACCGTGACCGGCAGATTGCTGGCAAAACATACAGCCACGTCGCCCGCCGCGGTATGGAGAAACGAATCGGCGAAACCGTGATTGCCAATGAATTCCACCGTGATCGGCCCCGCTCCGGTTTCTACTTGCGCCCCCCGGCTCAGCCGGAACAGCGCCACGCTGCCGCCCCCCGTAGTGACTTGCACCGGACCGGTAGCGCTGCTCAGGCGTACGCTACCGCCTTCGGTCTCAGCCTTAACAGCTCCGTCGACATCTCCCAGATACAAGTTGCCCCCGCCGCTCACCACGTGCAGATCACCCAGGCACTTCTGCACCTGAATGCTGCCCGCGCCGGTTTGAATCGTAGAGGCCCGCGAAGATCCGATATAAACCCGGCCGCCACCCAGGTTGACCTGTGTCAGCCCGCCAACGTTCGCCACGCGAACATCCGCGGCGCCGCTGGTGAGCGTAAGATCGCTGCCTAGATTGCCCGCCTCGACATTGCCGCCGCCGCTGGCGATCTTCACCGGACCCGCCAGATCGTCGAGCTTGATCAGTCCCGCGCCCGTCGTCGCCACGATGGTAGCCGCAATCGAACTAAATGCCAGCGAGCCGCTACGCGTCTGAACTCTCACCAGGCTGAGGTCGCGTGGCACCTGCACAATGAATTCGGCTCCGAATCGCGCCAGGGTCTTCTTGCCGGCCTTGCCTTCGATGGAATCGCTCTCGCCCATCTTGACCGCCGAAACCCGCAATTGCTCGAACTGCTTTCGCGCATCCTTCTCGCTGACCGCGTAGGAACGCTTGCGGACAAGATAGGACACCCGAGGCGAATTGCCTTGCACCTGCACCGAACCCAGGTCCGTAGTGACATGCAGCTCGCGGGCCGCAGGCATCGTCCCCGTAATCTCTTCCACCCAGGAATTGCCATCGCGATAGATCCGCGATTGTTGCGCGCAAACCGGAAGCACGACCGCAAGCACCACCACGGAGGCACAAACGCACAGAGAGGATTTCTTGATGGCTCTTCTCTCCGGCTGTGTAGCTCGCTGGTGATTTTGTTCTTCCTTATATTTGCGATCGGCCATTTCTCTCTAACTCAGTTCCTTGATGATTAGTCTATGTTTGGCATTGACGACAACACGCGCTGCGATTCAGTGCGAATGTAAGCGCTGGGATCTTCCTTTGCCAACTGCTGCAGCGCCATACGCACGCTGCTGTCAGCACTTACCGGCTCCAGCGCAAGCAGCGCTCCGCTGCGCACTGCCAGGTTGCTGTCATTCAACAAGGCCTCGAGAACAGCGTTGCGCACCCGGATGTCCTGCTTCACATAAGAGCCAAGGCCATCCAACGCCTTCAGGCGCACTCCCGGGTTGCTGTCGTAGCGCAAGGCGTAAGTAAGCGCTTCGCGCACCCGAGGATCGTCTGGCTTGCTGTTCAGCGCCTCGACCGAATCGAGCCGCACCCCGGGATTGTTGTTATTGTTTTTGGCCGCGAAGGCCAGTAGCTCTTGAATCTGGGCATCGCTGACCTGTCCCTCTACCGAATCGGGCACCATGCGTTCGTAGTTGATTGTGATTTTGTCGGAATTAGGCTGCCGGTCAATCGAAGTAATGCCGGCAATGGATGCTTCCTGTGTTGGCTGATGCGGATCGACATGGACCCTGCCAGGTGCCAGCACCCTGTACATCGTCCCCAGGCCGCCGCCAAAGCCGACGATGAGCAACACCGCGGCCAGCGCGGGCGAAAAACGAACCTGCCGCAACCATGCCGTGGGATCGAAAGCCAGGCGGTGGTACCAGGCACGCTTTTGCTCGGCAGTCTCCAGCGCTTCCTGCAGCCGCATACGAGCGGACGCCAGGAAGCTGGCCGAGGGCTCTTCCACCGGCACAGCGTTCATCTCTGCCTGAAACTCCTGCTGGGCGGCCAGCTCTGCGGCGCAGTCTTTGCAGCGCTGAATGTGCTGCTCCACTTCATGCCGCGCGTCGTCGGCCAGCTCGTTATAGAGGTACAGGCTAATGTTCTGTTGTACCCAATCGCAATTCATAAAACCTCTCAACCGCTAGCAATGAGCAATTAGCAGCTAGCAATTAGCTTGATACTCACCGTGATGCACATCTCGGGAAAATGCTAATCCTGTTTGCCTTTACTAATTGCTAGTTGCTAATTGCTTCTTCATCTCGCATCTTTCAACGCTGCGCGCAGCTTTTGCGTGCCGCGGAACAGCGTGTTCTTCGCTGTCTCTTCCGTCGTATTCAAAATCTCGCCGATGGTGCGCAGTTTCAATCCCTGGTAATGCTTCATCTCGAAGACCATGCGCTCCCGCGGCGTCAGCTTCTTCAGGGCCTTCGCAATCCGCGCGCCCAACTCGCGCCGCATCAAGTCGCGCTCGGGACTGGCCCCCGATCGTTGGTCGGCAACCTGATCCAGCAGATCGTAGGTGCCGCCTTCGGAGTCGGTCGCGATACCCGAGTCCTCCTTGCGCACCTGCCGTTTACGCAGCAGGTCGAGGCAAAGGTTGGTCACGATGCGATAAATCCAGGTGTAGAACGAGCACTCGAAGCGGAAGTTGCCGATGTTCCGGTACGCCTTGAGGAAGGCTTCCTGATAAATGTCCTGGGCGTCCTGCTCAGAGCGCGTCAGGTGATACGCCAGACGGAGCACCGGACCGTCGTACTGACGCACCAATTCCTCGAACGCGGCATGATTGCCACGCTGTGCTTCCCGGATCAGCTCCGTGTCGTTCATGCGGCTCTGGGCCTGCCCCACGCGTACTGCCGACGCTTTGCCCGTCTCCTGCCACGCCTCAGGAGGACGAAGCGCCGGGGGTCTCAAATCGCGCTGCTTAGGCGCTCGTTGAGGTGCAAGTCCCGGGCCAACCGTGAGGGGAACTGCTACCGCTTCGGCCGGCATCTCTGGTTTCTACCTGCTTTGTAATTGGCAAGCCAATTCTCGTGCCTGCAACTAGATAGACGGGCGCGGGGAGAAACCGTGAGCGAATTATAGTCCCC
>JBEKXQ010000127.1:0-12014 GCA_049511915.1 Candidatus Korobacteraceae bacterium | reverse complement strand
CCCACCCGAACGGGCGAGTCGGAGGGACCAAAATAGCTTGCGGGAATGAAGGAACCGCTCTGAATCTTCCCTGCGGAGCTATTGCCTGGCCTAATGGCAGCGGTTGTTCAGAGGTTCCCTAGCTTGAAAAGTACCGCGCTACTTTATTTTCTTTCGCGGGTTAAAGATTCTGTTCCAACAATTTTGTTCCTATAACTTTGAGGAGAAGGCATGACCAGGAGCCTTCTGAAGTTGTTATTAGGCGCTGCGGTATTTTGCGCGGGCATAACTATCGCGCAGCAGCCGGCGCAGAACGTCAACCCCCATCGTCATCCCAATCTGGCTGCAGCCCAGCGACTCACGGACCAAGCGTATCAGAAGATCAAAGACGCACAACAGGCCAACGAGTGGGACATGCAAGGTCATGCGGCGAAGGCCAAGGACCTGCTCGACCAGGCAAACCAGCAACTCAAGCTGGCGGCCGAAGCGGCCAATAAGAATCACAAGTAATGGCGCAGGTTTAGCGCACGCTGACGCGCTCCAGGCAGCGTCCCACCCTGACGGGGTGTCCCATCCTTTTGCCTTCTTTCGGCGAAAGGATGGGAGCGACTAAACACTCGAACTAACTTTCATTCGATCGGCCGCATTCTTCTGCTTCAGTGCTAAACTGCTGCCCGTGATTACCAAACTGCTGCCAATCGCCATCTTGATCGCAATGGTTACACCGGCAGGCGGGCAAGACATCTCGCGCCCCGATGTACCCAACAAAATCACGGCGCCTGCGGGCGAGGAGGTTGTCCTCGAGGCACACGCGACGGGCTCGCAGATCTACGTCTGCCAGCCGGGAGCCGACGGCAAGTTCGCCTGGACCTTGAAGGCTCCGGATGCCGAGCTGCATGACCAGTCGGGAGGGGTCATCGGTCATCACTTCGCCGGCCCAGCATGGAACAACAGCGATGGCAGTGAAGTTACGGGCAAGGCCGTGGCCAAGGTCGATTCGCCCGACCCGAATGGAATTCCCTGGCTGCTGGTGAGCGCAACGGGTCATTCCGGCAATGGCGTGCTCAGCCGGGTAACCAGCATCCAGCGAATTCATACCCGAGGTGGCTTGGCGCCGCCGGCTGCCGATTGCACTGAAGCGAAGCAGAACCTCGAAGTGCGGAGCGCCTACACTGCCGACTACTACTTCTACGCGCCCGCGAAATAAATTTTTCATGCAGGAACGTGCGCGGCACGATGTATTCGCCGCACCCGGATTTGTTTTTCACGCTTGCGGGTCTGGGCGATGTCGTAAGCAGATTGCATGCAAAATCCAGCCCGAAGGGCGGAACAAAAATAGCCTAGGACGTGAGTCCTGGGTAGGGCGGTTTAGAGAATCCCGAGCCGGCTTCAGCCGGCGACACGCGTTTGTGCGAGAATCGATGCCGTCCCTACGGGACTCTGCTTCATTTTCCACTGGTACCCAGCGCTTACGCGCTGGGCTATCATTGTTCCGCCCTGCGGGCTGGATCGTCGCTATTGTTCCGCCTTAAGCGGTGGAGTTTTTGCGCGGCCTGGCGTTTTTCCCACCTGCCAGCGCAAGGTGCCCACGCTTGTCGCCAGCCTTCGACAAAAAGCGGAGTCAGAAGCGGTTCTTGTTCCTCTGTGCTCTCTGTGTCTCTGTGGTGAATAATTCCGCCTATTTCGCCGGAAACAAAAACTTCAGCATCGGCGCCACTCTTGCCGCCCAGGCGGACTCGGTGTGTTCGGCGTCGGGGACTTCCAGGTACGCAAGGTCGCGTCCCTCCACCCATCCCTTCTTCACCAGGGAGATGTTCAGTTCACGCGCGTCGGGGAGAGCGCGCTGGCCTTCGTTGGTCCCGATGTCGAGCCAGATCTTGAGATTGGGTTTGCGCTTGATTTGCGCCACGGTCTTCAGAATCGCCCGCTTGCGCCACCACACCGATGGCGACATCACCGCTAGCTTGCTGAACATCCAGGTGTAGCGAAGCCCAAGGTAAAGCGTTACCAGGCCACCGAGCGACGAGCCGCCCAGCCCGCAATTCGCCTCGCCCGGCAAGGTGCGATAGGCGTGATCGACGAAGGGCTTCAGCTCCTCCACCAGCAACTGGCCGTAAGCGTCGGCCTGGCCACCGCCCAGGCGCCTGTCCTCCACTGGCGTGTACTCGTCGATGCGATGCTTGCCCGTGTTGTAGATGCCCACGATGATCAGCGGCTCGATCTCGCCCGCGTTGATCAGCGCGTCGGCGGTCTCGCCCATGTGCCAGTAGTTGCCCTTGCAGAAAGAGGTGTCCGGATCGAACAGGTTTTGCCCGTCCTGCATGTAGAGCACGGGAAAGCGGCGGTCTGCCTGCTGGTCGTACATGGGCGGCAGATAGACGATGAAATCGTGCTTCTCGTCCATCAGCTTCGAGGGAAACTGCTGGTGCAGCCGCAAGCGGGCGTTCAACTCGCCGGGTACGGCGGCAGGCGCATTGGTCATGTCGATGGGAACGAGCATTAGGATGGCGCGTTAATGGTACGGAATTTAGTTTCGGAGTGCCAGTGGCTCCCGAAGTGAAGTCATATTGCCGGGAAGCGCAGGCCTAAAGGCCCGCTCTACTTATGTACTCGCGGAACCGATCGATCGCGGCCTGAGTGTACTGCCCGACCTCGATGATATAGCCATCGGGATCGCGGATGTAACAGCGCATCTCCATGCCGTCGGGATTGGGGAGCGGCTCAGTCAGAAACACCGCACCCTTCGCCTTCCATTGCGAATAGCACGCCTCGATGTCGGCGACGCGGAAATTCAGGAAGCTGCTCACGTGCTTCGGGTCTTGAGGCGTCTCGAGCCAGACCTCAGGCTTGTCGGCCGTGGGACCGCCGCCGGAGTTGAGAATGATCCACGAGTTCTCCAGCTTGACGTAACACGGATCCTCTTCCTGGACCACCGTTCCTCCCAGGACGCCGGCGTAGAACGCCTTCGACTTTGCGTGGTCGCGGACGGTGAGGAAGTGGGCAACGTAGAAGCCTTCTTTCGCGATAGGAGCAAGGGGAAGATTCATGCTATTGGTTGGCATACTGTAAAATTGCCCTCCTGAACAGTTTCGTCTCTGCTGCGTGGGTGGAGCACCGCTTCAGCGGTGCAATATTTGATTCGGCTTCGCACCGGCTTTAGCCGCTGAGGTAAAGAGAGACCTTACCTCAGGCGCTAAAGCCCGCTTCTGGAGCGGTCACCTTTTATACACGCCTGAAGGGCGTGCTCCACCCGTCGCCTGCCATGGGCACTGAAACCGCTCTAGAGTATCAAATGTCACTTTGAGCGCCATCAAATCTCTCCATCCGAGGCATACATACTGTGAACCGTGAATTTCATCGTTGGTGGTCCAACGACCTGCAGCGCAATATGGACATGCTGGTCTTCGGCCATGACGGGCCGAAAGTCCTCGTCTTTCCCACATCCATGGGCCGCTTCTTCGAATACGAAGACAACAAGATGATTGCCGCCCTCGCTGACCGTCTTGAGGCCGGCCAGCTGCAAGTTTACTGCGTGGACGGCGTCGACACGGAAAGCTGGTACAACCGGCAGGCGCATCCTTATTGGCGCGTGCAGCGGCATCTGCAATACGAACGTTACATCTTGAACGACGTGCTCCCGCTGATGTGGAACAAGAACTGGAATCCGCGGACGATCGTCACCGGATGCAGTTTCGGCGCCTATCATGCGCTCAACTTCGCCATGCGGCATCCCGACAAGGTGACCGAGTGCGTCACCATGGGCGGCGCGTTCGACATCAAGCGCTTCCTCGACGGCTGGTACGGCGACGACGCGTACTTCAACAATCCTCCCGACTACCTGGCCAACTGCACCGATGGCTGGCGCTACAACCATATGCGCACGGTGCTGGCTACCGGCGAGTGGGACATGTGCTGGAAGGATAACGAGCACATGGCCGGCATCATGCGAGGGAGCGGCATCCGGCATGAGCTGTACGTCTGGGGCGACCATAGCTATCACGACTGGCCGTGGTGGAGGCCGATGGCGCGAGCGTATCTGGGATAGGCCGTAAACACGCCTCCGGCACGGCATTGGCTTACCCCGCAAAGTTGTATGGCTTCGCCGCGCAAATCGCCACTCCCGCGTGCGGTTGCGAGTAGAATGGCAGCTATATCAGGATGGCGCCGTTTTCGGAATAGTTTGGCCGTGAGCCGTTACAGGTACTGAGTCTTCATGCCATTAATTGGAAGTTTTGCATTGCTGCTGGCGCTCGCGTTCGCAGCCTATTCGTTCGTCGGCGGAGCGCTTGGGCTATACCGCAAGGACGATCGCCTGGGCGAGACTGCGCGTCGCGCCGGCATCGCCTCGTGGGCTGCGGTAACCATTGCCGGGTTGGCGCTGGTGATGGCCGCACTGGGCAACGACTTCTCCGTCGCCTACATTCTGCACCACAGCAATCGCGACCTGCCCATCGCCTATAAGTTCGCGGCGCTCTGGTCGGGACAGGAAGGCTCGCTGCTCTTCTGGGCGTGGCTGCTCTCAAGCTATGCGCTGGTGTTGCGCCTGCGCTACAAAGTCGATCCGCAACTGTTTGCCTACGCCTCGGCGATCATCGCCGCCGTGCAGGTGTTCTTCCTGCTGCTGATCAACTTTGCCGCCAATCCCTTCGGCCTGGTCAGCGGACAGATCCCCGCCGACGGCAACGGTCTGAATCCGCTGCTGCAATATCCCGAGATGGTGATCCATCCGCCGATGCTTTATCTCGGCTACGTTGGCGTCACCGTGCCCTTCGCCTTCGCGCTCGGCGCGTTGATCATGAAGTATCCCGGCGAGAAATGGATCCACATCACCCGCCGCTGGACCATGATGGCGTGGCTGTTCCTGACTTGCGGCATCTTCCTGGGCGCGCACTGGGCCTACGAAGTGCTGGGATGGGGCGGCTATTGGGGATGGGACCCTGTCGAGAACGCGTCGCTGCTGCCGTGGCTCACCATGACCGCGTTTCTGCATTCGGTGATGATGCAGGAGAAGCGCGGCATGATGAAGATGTGGAACATGTGGCTGATCTTCACCACGTTCCTGCTGGCCATCTTCGGAACGTTCCTGACGCGCAGCGGCGTGGTCAGTTCGGTGCACGCTTTCGCGCAGTCGAGTATCGGCACCTGGTTTGTCTGGTTCCTGGCAATCATCTTCTCCACCTGCGTGTACTTCTTCGTGCGTAATCGCGAGACGCTGAAAAGCGAGCACCGGCTGGAGTCACTTGTCTCGCGCGAGTCGAGCTTCCTGTTCAACAATCTGGTGCTGCTGGTCTCGTGCTTCGCAGTGCTGTGGGGCACGTTGTTTCCGGTGCTGTCGGAGGCGGTGACAGGTTCGAAGGTCACAGTCGGGCCGCCGTTCTTCAACCGCGTCAACGTGCCCATCGGAATCTTTCTGGTGTTTCTGACCGGAGTCGGCCCGCTGCTGGCATGGCGCCAGACATCGCTGGACCGGGTGAAGCGCAACTTCGTCTGGCCGACGGCGATCGCGCTGCTGACCGCAATTGTGCTGCTCATCGGCGGCATGAGGCCGTGGGAAGACTCCGCGTACTTCTATTCTCTGGTAGCGATCTCGTTGTCGATGTTTGTTATCGCAACGGTCACCGGGGAATTCTGGCGCGGCGGCCGCGTTATCGCGCGGCAAACCGGCGTCAACATCTTCCAGGGCATGGTGGTCATCACCCGCCGCAACACGCGCCGCTATGGCGGATATCTGATCCACATCGGCGTAGTGTTCATCATCATCGGCTTTGCCGGGTTGCCGTTCGACGTCGACAAAGAGCAGGAGATGGGCTTCGGCGACAAGATGGAGATTGGCGGCTACACCCTGGTCTGCCAGTCGTACACCCAGGACGACAAGCCAAACTACAGCAGCGAATGGGCGGTCATCGACGTCTATCGCGGCGGCAAGAAGATTGACACCATGTTTCCCGAGCGCCGCTTCTACAAGGCCAGCGAGCAGACGTCGACCATCGTCGCCAACCGCTCGCGCCCCAACCGCGATTTGTACCTGGTCTACACCGGGCGCAATCAGGACACCGGCAAGCCGATCATCAAGGCCCACGTGAACCCGCTGGTGATGTGGATCTGGATTGGCGTACACGTAGTGCTGATCGGGACCATCATTGCGCTGATCCCCAACATGAAGCCCGGCAAGTTCACGGTGAAAGAAAAAGACCGCGCCGAGACAGATGCCGAGCGAAGGGGTGCGGTGGGCGTGGGCGGGGACTGAAGGCAGAGCGAGAGCCCAGTCCCGCGCAGCGGGACGACAGATCATAGCCCAGCGTTTCAACGCTGGGTAGGCGAGAAGAATGATCCCGAGTCCCTTCAGGGACGACACATGACCTTGCAGATGATAGAGGTCCTTCGACTCCGGTTCGCGAAAAGCGCGCGAACCTTCGCTCAGGATGACACCTCATAAGGGACTAAAAAAACTGATCCCCTTCCGGAACAGCGCAATGAACTCCGTGTTTATCGCATCATGCGCCCACGCAAGAAACAATTCACCATCGTTTTTGGGATCCTGATCGTCTGTGCCACTGGCCTGCTGTTCCGTCGCGCCCTGGCGTCGACCGCCCAGTCTGCAACCATCGATGTTGGCGGGCGCACTCGTGAATACATTCTCCACGTGCCTGCCGGCTACAACGGCAACAGCCGGCTGCCGCTGGTGATCGTGCTGCATGGCGCGATACAGGGCAACGCTAGCGCGGAGCGGATGTCGGGCATCAGCGCGCTGGCGGACAAAGAGAAATTCGTGGCGGTCTATCCCAACGGCACCAGCATGACGGGCAATGCACCCACCTGGAATGCCGGCAATTGCTGCGGATACGCGCTCCAGAAGCACGTCGATGACATCGCGTTTCTGCGCGCGCTCATCGGCAAGCTGGAGAGGGATTACCGCATCGATCCAAAGCGGATATACGTCACCGGCATCTCCAATGGCGGCATGATGTCGTTCCGCGTAGCCTGCGAGATGGCCGACGTGGTGGCCGCCGTCGCTCCCGTCGAGGGAGCGCAGAATGTGGATTGCAAACCGTCAGCTCCAGTTTCCGTTATTGTCTTTCACGGGACGGCCGACCGCCTGGTGCCATTCAACGGCGGGTCAACACCGTATCAGATCGGCCGGCACCGCACCGACACTCCGGTTGCCGACGCCGTCTCGTTCTGGGTGAAAGAAAACGGCTGTGCACCGATGCCGAAGCGCCAGGAATCGGCGGAGGTGCATGTCGACACCTACTCGGGGTGCAAGGATGGCACCGGGGTTGCCCTGTATGCCATCCAGGGCGGACATCACACGTGGCCAGGCACGTCCATCAGACACGTTGATTTATCGGCGACTGACGTCATGTGGAAGTTCTTCATGCAGCACCCCAAAGCGTGATCTGGTATCAGACGTATCACGTCGGCTACCCGGACAGCCTCGCTCTACCAGACAAAGCAAAACTGATCTAAGCTGGTATCGGTACATTCATGGCCTCATTGTTGCTGAAGATTCGTCGCGGGGAGACGCCTTTCTATCGCGGCCTCCGCGATTTTGCGCGGCGCGTCGAATCCAGCCGGCTTCCGCTGCCAGGCTTCTTCAATCCGCTGCTGCGCTTCGGCTATAACGCGCAGCAGACGGGATCGGTTGGGCTGCACTGGATCATCAGCTACTTCTTCTGCGAGCCGCTCTTCCGTGGCCGTTGCACCTCGGTGGGCAAGCGATTGCGTGTGTGGCGGCTGCCTTTCATCCTCGGCCACGCCAAGATCTACATTGGCGACGACGTGAACTTCTTCGGCAAGGTCGACATTTTCAGCGGCCGGCTCTTCGACGAGCCCAAGCTGATTCTCGGCAACCGCGTGGATATTGGCCATAACGTCGCCTTCATCGTGAACAAGGAAATTGTTCTGGAGGACGACATTAACGTCGCTTCGGGCGTTCGCTTCATGGATACCGATGCGCATCCGCGCGATGCCATGGAGCGCATTGCCGATCTGCCGCCGCACGCCGACGAAGTGAAGCCCGTACGCATCGGACGCCGCGCATGGATCGGGCACAACGCATTCATCATGAAAGGCGTGACCATTGGCGAGGGCGCTATCATCGGCGTCAACAGCGTGGTGGTGAACGACATTCCGCCTTACTGCGTGGCCATGGGCAATCCGGCGCGCGTGGTGGTGAAGAACATCAACCAGGCAGCAGCGGCTGCGCCGGCAGTGCAGGAATAGAACTGATCCGGACCGTGCCATCCTTGGACGACCACTCTTCACTCGCCTTCGCGGAGACAACGTGACGCGTCCCAACATCCGAGTCTTGACGCTCATCGAGAACGCGACCGTCACCGGTCCCGCGCGGAATGTCATCGAGTTCGGCAGGATGGCGGCGCGCGCTAAGGCTGGCCTGCCGGCGGTCGAAGTCACGATTGTCACTTATCAGCGTGGTCCCGATGAGAGTCAACTGGCGCTGGCGGCGATCCAGGCCGGGCTTGCAGTGGCCACGATCGCCGAGCGCCGGCGATGGGACACGCAAGTCTTCGCGCAGTTGCGGCAGGTCATCGCGCAAATCAATCCCGACATTCTGGAGACGCGCAACGTGAAGTCGCACTTCCTAGTGCGACTGCTCGGGCTGTATCGCAAGTATCCCTGGGTGGCGTGGAACCACGGCTATACCGCGACCAGCCGGCTCGACCGCGCTTATACCCAGTTGGACCGCTGGTCGCTGCGCGGGGCTTATCGCGTGGTCACGGTCTGCCGCCCATTTGCCCAGCAGCTTCAGCGCCTGGGAGTGCAGCCTGACCGAATTACCATCCTGCACAATTCTGTGAAGCCGTTCGTGCCTCCGTCGGAAGAAGCTGTGCAGCGCGTGCGGCGCGAACTTGGCATCACCGAGAACGAAGCCGTTATTCTGTCAGTCGGACGGCTTTCGCATGAGAAGGGTCACGCTGATTTGATCCGCGCAGCCGCCGCACTCGGCGCGATGTCCGGCGCGCCGCAATTTCGCGTCGTGATCGTTGGTGATGGGCCGGAGCGGGAGCGACTGGCGCAGCTGGCATCGCGGTTAGGAATTGAGAAGCGGATTATGTTTGCCGGATTTCAGCGCGACACTAAGCCATACTACGCAATGGCGTCGGTGGTGGCTGTGCCGTCGCACTCGGAGGGATCGCCGAACGTCGTGCTGGAAGCCATGGCAGCCGGCTTGCCGATTGCCGCGAACACCGTCGGTGGTGTGCCGGAAATTCTGGAAGAGAACGTCACGGGATTGATGGTCGCGCCGCGCAACCCTGAAGCGATGGCGAAGGCGCTCCTGCGAATTTTTTCCGACGGGGAATTACGCGCTCGGCTCGGTTCGGCGGCACGAGCCCGCGCCGAATCCAGCCATACCCCTGAGGCCTATCGGCGGACGCTGGTGGCGTTCTATCAGAACACGTTGGAAAGCTTGTCTCGCTGATGTCACGCTGCCCGACAGGGCCAGCTTGAAAGTAAAACCGGCTATAAATACAGAGGCCGCCGGAGCAAGGCGGCGGCCCTGATAAGGTGCTATGCGGGGCGATCCCGGAGAACCTCAATCGTTAGCTTGGATGCACAATCCGGAAAAGGGTGCTGCCTTCTCTTCGCCTTTATTCACCGCAGCACGACATCCCCTCGCCATTGGTCGACAACCTTCCACCACAGAAAGTCTTCCCACTCCTGAAGCACCGTCTTGGCCCAGCCACGGTGCTTCCAATAGGCTTCGGCAAAATGATAGGGGGTGGAAGCCGCCGCTACCGACCAGCGATACTGCGGCAGCCGCTTCTGGAAGATGGAAAGTGCCTGACGAGTTCCGAAGTCGGAGGTCACCAGGATTGCGGAGCTTGCGCCGACACGCTGTAGACAGCGCTGCACATCGGCGGCTTCGGCAAAAACCGAAGTACCGGCAGTAGGGCAGATTTCCGTGGCCGGCTCCCCGATGCTATGCACATACTCGCGAGCCAGTTCGGCTTCCGTCTTGCCAAAGACTTCGATACTGACATTAGCGTCAAGCAGGACCTTTGCGGCATAGCCCTGGCGGTGAAGATGCAGGGCGCGAAAATAGCCGGGAGTATCGCCCGATCCCTCCAGCACCACGATGACATCGGAGGGCTGGGGATCGTCAACCACCAGGAAGGACCCGGCGCGCGATAGCAGAAAGAAAACCAGGGCGGCGAAGAGCGCAAAGATTGCTAGTAGAGTGAGACGCCTGGACTTCGACGTTCGCTGGTTGTGGACGGTGGCGTGCAGTTCATTCTCCTGCTTGAGTATGATTTGTGTCAGGGCACGACTTTCAGTCGTGCCGAAGCGGGCGCAACATAGGTCAGGGCTTTAGCCCCTGAGGGCTTTGGCTCGCAGGGGCTAAAGCCCGATCTCTTTATTAGACTTTGCGGCCCGACTGAAGTCATGCCCTGACACAAACCTGAACTCTTCCGATCCGGGCTCAGGTCGCTTTGAGACATGCCGCTCCCATTGCAACCTCTTCGGTATGCAAGCGCCATAGTATCTCGCCGACGACCGACCAGTCGTACTTCATCTGCACCAGGCGGCGGGCGTTGGCAGTCAGCTGTTGCCACTGCGGACTTCCCTCCTGCAAGGCGACGACAGCATCGGCCATCGCCTCCGGAGTGTCGGCGATCACGATGTCCTTGCCCTGCGTCACCGCCAAGCCTTCGGCGCCAAGCGTCGTCGAGACCACCGGAGTTCCCGCGGCCATGGCCTCCAGCACCTTCAGCCGAGTTCCGCCGCCGACTCGCAGCGGCACAACCGAAGTCAGCGCGCTTTGGTAGAACGGGCGAACGTCGTCGACGGTCCCGGTAACGGTAATGCCTTGCTCGCGTAGCGCCGTGATCGGCTTCGTGGGCTGCGCTCCCACGATCACCAGCCGCAACTCCGGACGGCGAGCGTGAATCAGCGGCCAAATGTTTTTGACGAAGTACAACGCCGCATCGATGTTGGCGTGGTAATCCATGCGGCCCATGAACAGCACGTCGCGGCGAGCGCCGCCGGGAGCGGGATTCGCTGCGAAGAACTCGCAATCGACGCCGTTGCCGACAACCTCGATGCGAACTCCGGGCACGCGCCGCAGCAGGACCTCGCGCTCACGCTCGCTGCAAACCGTGTGCGCATGGCACAGGCGCAGAAGCTCGTCTTCGACCTTTCGCGAGAGCGTAGAAGTGCGCTGCGCGTACCACGCACGCAGCAGATTCGAGTCGTTCTCGGCGTAGCGAGCGAGAATTTCGGACTCGATATTGTGCCAGTCCAGGATGACGCGGGTCTGCGGCGCAATCTGCCGGATGCGCCGGGCGTAGGCAATCAGGTGCATGCTTTCGATCTGGATGGTGTCGAAGGTTTGCTCGCGCAGGAGGCGATCCACTTCGGCGATAACACGCGCAGAGGTGAAGTTCAGGACATTCAGCGGCGTAGGGCCGATGAGTCCGCGAACGATATTCGCCTTCCTGTATCCGGCCTCTCGGCGTAAGGCGAGAACCTGAGCGCCGTTTCCCAATTGCTGACGGAGCAGGCTGGCTTGCGCTTCGCCGTCGTCGTCGTTGACCAGCCCGATGTAGGTGAGCTGCCCATTGCGCGCCAATTGCCGTGCGAAATAGAAATCGCGCAGGTGCGCGCCCGAAATGACAGGCCAGCAGATTCGCGGCGAGAAGTACAGGACGCGCATGGGTTCAGAATCCTATGGCAGTTTATCGCAGGAGCAGGCCACGCTGAGGCAATGGAGAGTTCGGTCGGCGGCGGCTCCAATGGTATACTGGCTCGCGGCTTTCCCCCAGCCAGTCACCCGCACGCCGGGGAATGAAAAGAATAATCAAGCTTGTTTTGCACGGGCTGTTTCTGGTGTTGGCGCTGCCTGCGGCGGCGCTGGCCGGATTTGGCCGGTTCCCGATGACGTTTACCATCGGAGCCCATGCAGTCTCGATGGTCCCGGGAGTGGTTGGAGACTATCTTCGCATTGCATATTACAAACTGACGTTGAAGCAGTGTTCGTTGTACAGCCGCGTGTCCTTCGGATCGTTTTTCGC
>JBEKXQ010000126.1:0-12130 GCA_049511915.1 Candidatus Korobacteraceae bacterium | reverse complement strand
GCGGGAACGAACTCCTGGCGAGTTCGGGCAAGGTGGAACCATGAGAGGAGCTGTCCCATGGCAATCAGTATTCTGAACAACATTCCAGCCCTTGCCGCAGAGAACCAGTTGTCGATCACGCAGGCCAACTTGAACCAGACCCTGGAGCAACTGGCTTCGGGTTCGCGTATCAACACCGGCGCAGACGATGCGGCAGGTCTGGCCATCGCAGATGGATTACAAGCCAACGTTACGCTGCTGACCCAGTCGGCGCTGAACGCCAATGAGGGCGTCGGGAAGCTGCAAGTCGCCGACGGTGCCCTGTCCCAGGTCACCGACCTGCTGAACCGCGCTGTCACCCTGGCCACCGAGTCGGCCAACGGAACGGTGAACGACGGTTCGCAACGTCAAGCCATCGATGCCGAATTCCAGTCCATCAAGGACGAGATCAATAGCATCGGCACAAGCACCACTTACAACGGCTCACCAATCTTCAACGGCGGCCAGACTAACGTGAACCAGGTGACCACGGCAGTCACCAACCCAGCCGGTCTGTCCAGCGCCATTACCGGCGAGATGAAGATTAAGTACTGGGACACTACTCTGTCCACGCCCGCCTACACTACGGTGACCTACAACGGTTCAGGGGACGATACTACCGTCGGCGACCTGATCAACGACATCAATGGGTCAGGCAAGGGTCTGATCGCCAGCTTGGACAACACCGGCAACGTAGTGGTCACGGACACGCAGAACCGCGGCAGCGCCACGGATCCGCTGGCCGATGGCGGTTCCACCATCAAGATCAACGGCGACTCTTCAGCCGATACCCTCACGAACACCAGCGATTCCAGCACCATGGATGTGTTCCTGAGCGACTCGACCACGGCGGGCAGCAGCACCATCGGGGTCACTCTGGGCACCTTCGACAGCAGCAACATGAATGGGATCAGCATTGCCAACGACAACCTGCAATCGGCAGGCGCAGCCCAGACCGCACTGACCGACATCAACAATGCGATATCCCAGGTAGCGGCCCTTCGCGGCAGCATCGGCGCCGGCGTCAACCGGCTGGATGCGGCCAACAACGTCATCAGCACCCAGACCCAGAACCTGTCCTCCGCCGAGGACGGCATTCAAGCTGCCGACATTACGCAGACGGTAGCCAACCTGACGAAGTATCAGATCCTGAGCCAGACCGGTATCTCCGCCCTGGCGCAGGCGAACCAGATGCAGCAGAACGTGCTCAAGCTGCTCCAGTAAGCGGGACGATCTGGCGGTGGCGGAAAACCCCCGCCGCTTCCGACCGGTACCGAGTTGCACGGGGGAGAAGGTGGGACCTTCGGGTCCCCCTTCTCTCGTGAATTTAGCTATTAGCTTCTAGCTGTTAGCTCTTAGCGAGAAAGTTGCTAAAGGAATTGCCAGAAGCCAAGAGCTCGAGCTAATAGCCGTAAGAAAGGAGCCGTGGCTGAATCATGGCCTCATTCAGCACTAACTACAGCGCCGCACTCGGTAACATCCTCAGCCAGGTCAACGACGCTTTCAGCGGCAAGAGTTCGGGCATCGACGTCAGCAGCGTAGTCGACAGCATGATGCAGGTGGAAGACCAGCCCGAAACCCAGATGAAGGACGAACAGTCCAGCCTGGACGCACAGATCAGCGCACTTACGACAATTGGCACCGAGCTGAGCACGCTTTCCGACAGTGTGAACAGCCTGGGAGACTTTGACGGGGCGCTGAACCAATTCACCACCGGGTCCAGTGATGCAGCCGTGGTCTCCGCCGCGGCGGGCGATACGGCCACGGCGGGCACGCACACCATCACCGTCCTGGCGACGACCTCTAGCAGCTACTCCGGTTACATCGCCTCCGGCTCGCTGGCGGGCGCCGAAATCAGCGTAGAGTACGGCAATCCCAGCGATCCCACCAGCACCGACAACATCGACATTCCTTCCACCGACACTACGCTGCAGCAGGCGGCCAGCTACATCAATTCGGGAAGTTATGGCGTGACCGCCAGCGTGGTAACGGACTCCGACGGCTCGCGGCTGGCGCTTACCAGCAAGACGTCGGGAGCTGCCGGCAATCTGACCGTGACCAGTTCGGCGGCCAGCTTCACTACCACGGCCGGCGCGGACGCGCAACTGACCGTGGACGGAGTCCCCGTCGACAGCAGCACCAATACCGTCACGGGAGCGATTCCCGGCGTCACGCTGAGCTTGGGCGCGGCCGATCCCAACACTCCGATACAGATTAGCGTGGAACCCGATATCACCCAGGCCGCGGATGCCATCGAGAGCTTCGTCGACGCCTATAACGCCGTCATTGGCTCGATCAACAGCCAGTACGCCCTGAATTCCAATGGCAGCGAAGGCATCCTGGCGGGCGACAGCATGTTGCAAAGCCTGCAAAGCAACCTGCTGGATATGGTTTCCGCCGCCGTCGGCGACAACGGACAATATACGAATCTGCAGTCGCTGGGCATCGAAATGCAAAACGATGGCACACTGCAGGTCGATAGCACCACCCTAAGCGATGCCCTGAGCAGCTCCTACTCCGAAGTACAGAACTTTTTCCAGTCGACGTCCTCGGCCGGCTGGGCACAGACCGCGGGCACGGAGATGACGCAACTGACCGATCCGACCACTGGACCGGTGGCCGTGGATATCAGTGGGCTAAACCAGACCAACACCGACCTGTCCAGCCAGATCAGCGACTTCGAAGCCAACATGACCGAGGTGCAGCAGCAGTTGACCTCGCAGTACGACAACCTCGACACGCTATTGATTCAATACCCGATGCAGATGCAGGAGGCGGCGGCACAACTGGCCAGTCTGCCCGACTCGACCACTACCACCAGCAGCAGCAATAGTAGTTCGTTGTAAAAGGCGAATGAAAACCATCGTAGACGCGCGACGGATTTATCAGGACAGTGCGGTGCGTGGGGCCACCCCGATCGAGTTAGTCATCGTGCTGTACGATTCGGCCATCGAAGGCATGCGGCGCGCTTTAATCGCCATGCAGCAAAGCGACGTCGAGGCGCGCGCCAGCCAGATCGGCCATGCCTTGATGGTGCTGCAACAGTTGCAGGGAACCTTGGATTTCGAGCGTGGCGGCGAGGCGGCCCGGCAGTTCGAACAGTTCTACAACCTGATGCGGGCAAAGCTGCTGGAGGCGCAAATGCGCGGCTCGCTTGAGCTGATGCAGAAGCAGATCCGTTATATGTCGGAGGTGCGTGACTGCTGGACGCAGGCCCGGCGACTCCTGCAGCCCAAGGTGGGCGGCCCAACCGCGCCTGCGGCCGGCGCAACCGAAGGAGATGGAGGTCCCAGAAGCGAATGGAGCGCATAGACGATCAAGCCAGTCTGGAGTTGTTGCGCCACGCCAACGAACGCTTCAATCTTTTTTTTACGCGCTTCTCCGGCGCGCCCGTGCTGGGCACAGACGAAGAAGTGGAATCACTGCTGCAGGTTGAGCAGATCCTGCAATCGGTTGGTTCATTTCTGGATGGACGTTTGCAACGCAGTAAAACTGAACAGGTCTGCGACGAACTGGCGCGCTATCGTGTAAACCTGATTCGTCTGCGGCATGAGCTTGCCTATATGCAAAGTGCTGCCATAAGCTGCCGGGAACGGCTAGCCTCCCGTCAAGAACACTTACGGGCGGCCAAGGCCTGGTGTAGCGCCTCCCGCGCGACATCATGACGACAACGGCCCTGACGGTTCTCGACCTCGCGCGGTGTTTCAGGCCGCAGTAATGACCGCTCAGTTTTTACTGATGACATTGGCCCTTTCATCTTCATTGACGTGCTGGTACCGGCTCGACAACCCACATTCATCTCGAATTCACATTCCGTCGCCTGCCGGATGTGTTATGTTGAAATTTCGTTAATCACTTCTCCTTTTCGGAGGCACTTCCAAATTGGCCAAAGACATGGTGCCCAGACGCATCTTTCTGACGAAAGGCGTTGGGAAGCACAAAGAACGGCTCACTTCGTTTGAGCTGGCGCTGCGTGACGCCGGCATTGCGGCCCAGAACCTGGTTCGCGTCTCATCCATCTTTCCACCCAATTGCAAACTGATTCCGCGCAAGGAAGGGCTCAAGTATCTGTCGCCCGGCGAGGTAGTCTTCGCCGTGGTCGCGGAAAACTCCACCCGCGAGCCGCATCGCCTGACAGCCGCCAGTATCGGGTTGGCCATCCCCGCTGACAAGGAGACCTACGGCTATTTGAGTGAGCACCACTCCTTCGGCGAACCGGATGACGTCGCCGGCGACTATGCCGAGGAGCTCGCCGCCGAGATGCTGGCCACCACCCTTGATGTGGAGTTCGACGCCGACAAATCGTGGGACGAGAAGAAAGAAGTCTACCGGCTGTCGAATAAAATCGTGCGCACGGCCAACATCACGCAAAGCGCGGTGGGCGACAAGCGGGCGCTCTGGACCACCGTGATCGCAGCGGCAATATTGATCTTCGAGTAGTCTGCTTACCGGCAACTACGGCGTGATCTCAAAGACTACGCCGTGTCCGGTGCTTCCTCCGTACACCGTCGTGCCGTACAGGTTGCCGCTGGCGTCCATGGCCAGGCCGCCACTGGGCGTCGCGCCATCGCTCCCGCCAGAGAAGTCGTGCAGCGAGGTATACGTGTAACCGCCATTGGACGGTGTCAACTTAAATACATTGCCGTTTCCATGCGAGCCGTCCGCTATGGTGGTGCCATAAAGATTGCCGGCGGTGTCCATGATGAGCGCCGACTCGGGACCATCAAACCCACCGCTGCCCGTAAGACTGAAAAGCAGGTTGAAATTCCAACTACCGCCGGAAGGGGATAACTGAAAAACGGTTCCGCCATCGCCCGATCCCCCGTGAGTAGTTGCGCCGTAAAGATTGCCAGCCTGGTCGAAGAGCAGGCCGGCAGAAGTGGCGCAGCCGTCGTCATCGCAAGAGAATTGAAAGAGCGAGTTGAATGCCCAGCCGGAGCCCGACGGAGTAAGTTCGAAGACATCGCCTCCGTCGTTCTGAAAGTCATTCTCCGGAACGGTACCATACAGGTTTCCGGCTTGATCGAGGACCACGCCCCCGCCGGGATACTGGCCGTCGGCCCCGCTAGTGAAGGCATGCAGGGTGGTTACGGCCCAGCTGTTGGATTTCGTCAGCTCGTAAACCGTGCCGCATCCCAGGCCGCCGGCCAGGCACTCGTTGTAATCGCCGCCCAACTCCGAAGTTCCATAAATGTTGCCGGCAGCGTCAAAGCTAAGCGGCCCCGAGGGTGAGGAAGGGGTGCCGTGAGTAAAGTTAAAGTCCGCGAGTACAGTTTCCGTCCAAGGGCAGGACACGGTAGGGCAAAACGCGGCGGGAGGCTGAAGCTTGAAAACCACGCCAGGCCCACTCCCACCTCCATGAGTGCTTCCGTAGAGAGCGCCGTCCGGGCCAAACACCACGGGCGCCGCGGGATTTGCTCCAGTAGGGTAATTGTTGAACTCGTAAATTGACGTCAAAGCCCAGCCTGATTCGCGGCGGGTCATCTTAAAAACCGTTCCGTAATTGTACCTTCCGCCTCCTATGGTGGTGCCATAGAGGTTTCCAGCGCGGTCGAGAGTCAAAGTCGCCTCCGGCGCTGACCCATCGGAACCGGTGAAGTTGTGTAGGACCGTGAACGTCTGGGCCTGCGCTTGCGTGGCTGCGACGAGCAATGAAGTTGCGAAGGCGATTGCCGCGGACGTCGTACACAGATCAAGTCCGCAGATCCTATTTGTGATTTGTTTTGAGCGCTTCATGATGAATACTCCCTACGGATCGAGCCGCCGTTTTGCATTTTCCCTTAATATTGTTGTCCCACGTTGTGGGAGTCTCGCAATTCGACTGACAACTCGCAATCTGACAACGGACAACTGCCTTACGGCGTGATCTCAAAGATGACGCCACAACCGTCGAAGCCCGAGCAGCCGTCGTTTCCGCCCAGAGATGTTGTGCCGTAAACATTTCCACTTGCGTCCAGGGTCACACCGCCCACAGGCTCGCCGCCGTCGGAGCCTTCGGGGAAATCGGTAAGTTGGGTTTCCAGCCAACCGTTGGAGCGCGTCAGCTCGAAAACGGTACTAGGGATATACAACGCCCCATAGACATTTCCGGATGCGTCGAGGGCCGGCCCATTGAAAAAGCCCTCATAGCCGCCAAAGTGGTGGAGTGAGGAATATGTCCAACTGCCGTTGGAGGGTTTCAGTTGGTAGACCCTGCCGCCGTCGTTGAAGGTTGTGCCGTAGAGATTGCCTTGCTGATCGAAGGCCACCCCTCCCAGTGGGTCAAAGCCGTCGCCGTTATCGTGAAAGGTATAGAGAGTGCTCAACATCGGGCCCTCGTTCGTAAACGTCACTTCGTAAACCGATCCCCAACCACTGCCGCCGTCCGCCGTCGTTCCATAGAGGTTGCCGGCTGTGTCAAAGATCACACCACTGCCGACGAATGCCGCGGCGCCGAAGTTGTAGAGAAAGATCTTTATCCAGCCGTCACGGGTGTTCCCCACCTCGAAAACGGTTGCCGCGTTTTTGTCTTCGTCTCCTTCTGTCGTACCGTAAAGATTGCCGGCCGCGTCAACGGCCAGGTTGCCGTAGCCCGGATAAGCGCCATCGCTGCCGCCAAGGAATCGATAGAGCACATATTCCGTCCAAGGGCAGAGCGCTGCATGGCAGGCTGTCGCTGGAGGCTCCAGTTTGAAGACCGTACCGCAGCCCAGACCACCCGTGGGAGGCGCGCACGGCCCTCCTCCTCCGACGTTAGTCGTGCCGTAAAGATCACCGTCCGGGCCAATGGTGACTCCGCCGGTGGGGAACTCTCCGTCATCTCCACCCTGGAAGTTATACAGCGGAGTCAATATCCAGCCGGAATTCTTGTGCGTGAGTTTGAAAACCGTACCGCACCCGATACCGTTGCATCCGCTGCCCCCGTTGTAGGTGGTACCGTACAAATTTCCGTCGCGGTCCATGGTCAAGGTGCCGAAGGGATATGCGCCATCTGAACCGCTGAAAGTATGTAAGACGGTGAAGGTCTGGGCGTGGGCTTGCGTGGTCGCAATGATCAGCAGAGTTGCGATGGCGGTGGCTGCGACCGTCATCCACAGATCGAGCCCGCCGATCCTATCTATGATTTGCTCTGAGCGCTTCATGACGAATTCTCCTGCGGATCGAATGAGGTTGCATTGCTGGAATACCTTAATCCCACATTGTGGGACAATTTGAAATTCGACTGACCACCGACAGGCGGAACCGACAACTGGCTTACGGCGTGATCTCCCACACCACCCCGCAGCCGTTGCCGTAGTACATGTTGGTGCAGGGTCCCGAACCGCCACGAGAGGCGGTGCCGTAGAGATTGCCTTGGGCATCAATCACAACATTGCTGATCGGATTTCTCCCGTCGTTGCCGCCGGTGAAATCGTAAAGGTCGGTGTAGGTCCAGCCGTTAGCGGAGGGCGTCAGCTGGAAGACGTTCCCGTAGCTGTATGCGCCGTCTTCATAGGTCGTGCCGTAGAGGTTGCCGGCCGAGTCCATGCTCAGACTCTCCTCGGGACCTCCGCCGCCGCTGAAGCCATACAGCAGATTGAAGTTCCACGTCCCGGCAGACAGCTCGAACACAGTACCGCCCCCGTTGGGTCCCTCAATCGTGGTGCTGGCATAGATATTGCCGGCACTGTCGAGAATGACACCGCCCCAGGGGTTGCCACCCTGGGTGAGGTAGTCGGTGATGCTGAAAAGCTGATTGGCGTGCCAGCCGGAGCCTGAGTGGACCAACTGATAGACTCCGCCGCCGTTGGGGCCGTAGAGATTGCCGACATTGTCGAAGACCAAGCCGGCAGCACTTTCATCAGGGCTGTAGATATCTGTTTCCGACCATGTTCCGCCGTTGTTGGATAGCTCGTAAGCGGTGCCATAGTCGCCCGGTCCCCCGCCAGCCACGCCGTATAAATTGCCCTGCTGGTCGAAGACCAGCGGACCGCCGTTCGGATTACCAGCATGTGGTTCTCCCTGAAAGCGATAGACGACGGTCTCGTCCCATGGGCAAAGCGCACTCTTGCAAGCCGTGGCCGGAGGGCTCAGCTTGAACACCGTGCCGCAGCTAATGTCGTTACACTGATGGCCGCCGCCATCGTAAGTCGTGCCATAGAGGGTGCCATCGGCGGCAAAGACCATGCGCGCTTCGGGATTGGCCCCATCGACCCCGGATTCCTGCCCTCCTTGAAAGATGTAAAGCGGGGTCAGAGTCCAGCCCGAGCTGGAGTGCTTCAGGCGGAAGGCGACGCCGCAGCCGATGGTCTCACAACCATCCATGTTTTTGCCGCCGTCGCTGGCGGTTCCGTAAAGACTGCCCGCCGCGTCGATGATGAGGCCAGCCATGGGAACGGCCCCATCGTCTCCGCCGGCGAAGCTGTGCAAGACTTGGAAGGTCTGGGCATGGGCTGGCGGAGCGGCAAATGCGATCAATGCGATCACCAGGAGCCCGGCCGCTACCGCCTCGGTCTTGGTGCGGGGAACCGAGGCGAAGACTGCTGTCGTGGGCAAAGGCGAGGTCGTCATAGTTAATTCTCCCTTGGAGCCACCGATGCCACTCCAGTGGCCGGCTGACAATATCGTTTTCCCCCCACGGCGTGCCGAAGGTCAACTTAATTTTATTAATTTTATATAACGATGCAAGTAGCTGATAATAGGTAGTTTATGGGCAGCGCTGGATGAGTGAAAGACGCTCTAGAACAGCTAAGGCTTTGGGGAGGAAAGCTTACCGCCGGTATTCCTTGGGCTGGGGACCTTTTTCCAGTGTCCCGCGGTCCCAGATGAGGCCTTCGCGGCTGTAGTTGGCCATCTCGAAGTCCTGCGTCAGCTCCAGTGCGTCGACCGGGCACGCGTCTTCGCACAGACCGCAGAACATGCAGCGGCTCAGGTCGTAGGTGAATTCGGTAAGTTCCTTGCGGCGGGTCTTCTCGTTGCGCTGGCTTCCAACGATGATGAGGTTCTCGGGACAGGCCAGGGCGCACAGGTCGCAGGCAATGCACAAGGTCTCGTTGGTGTCAGGATGATTGTTAAGGCGAGGAGCCCCGCGAAAGCGCTCCGCCACCTGCGGCCGCTGCAGCGGATACTGCTCGGTGTAGACGTTCTTCGGATCCTGGTTGCGGAAGGTGACCTTCAGCCCCGTGATCAGATCGACGAAAAGCATCTTGCGGAGAACAGTATTCACCCTCAGCCCTCAATGGAGTGAAGTGTAGCACAGGGGGAAGCCGCTTCTCGCTCTTCGCCCTTCGCTCTTCGCCCTTCGCTCTTGGCATTTAGCACTTGGCACTTAGCAGTTGGACCAGCAGAAGAGCGCTGCCCAGAGCAAGGTCGAACGAATTACAAACTGTGTTATGGGCCATCTTCGATATGCACGCCAGAGCTAAATGCTAACTGCTAACGCCGAATAGCGAACAGCGGCCTTTCTGGCTTACAATTTCCTCACATGCGGTTTCTTGCAGCGACATTGCTCACCCTAGCCACGGCGAGCTTGCTGGTTGCCCAGCAAAGCGTCGCGCCGGGAGCTGCAAGCGCTCCGGATAATCCTCCGGCTGCATCTCAGGCCAATCCTCCAACCGCAACCCAGCAGCAAAATTCAAGCGAGCCCATTATCACTCCCGACCAACCGGCGGCTCCGTCACAGCAAACTTCGAATCCTCCGGTCGTCACTCCCGGCCAAACCGCATCAGCGCCTGCAGCCGGGGCATCTTCGACTTCGGCGGAACAAACTGGCGGTGCTTCTACTGCGGCACTCGGAACGGCTCTGGTTCCCACGGTCACCAAGCGCGAGGCCGCCGAAGCCAAGCGTCAGTTCCAGGCCGGCGTGAAGCTGAACTCGAAGGGCCATCTCGACGAGGCTTTCGACAAATTCTGTAGCGCTTCCGAACTCGATCCGCGCAACATCAACTACATTACCGCGCGCGAGTTTACCCGGCAGGAGTTGGCCATGCGGGCGCTGAAGCAGGGTAACCAGGCGATGATGGAGCAGAACGAAATCGTTGCCATGGCCGACTTCCGTCGCGCGCTGGAGTACGACCCGAGTAACGACTACGCCCTGCAAAGGCTGCGCGACTCCATGCCCGAGCCCGAGCCGGCATCGCCGACCGTCAGCGTCGCCGAGCAGTCAAGGCCTATCGAAGTGCAGCCCAGCGAGAAGCACCAGGACTTCCACTTCCGCGGCGACTCTCGCGCGCTGCTCACCGAGGTGGCGCGCGCGTATGGCATCAGCGCGCAGTTCGACGATTCGGTCAAGCAGCAACATGTGCACTTCGACATTCAGGACGTGAACTTCGCCACCGCCATGCGCGCGGCTAACGACGTCACCAAGACTTTCTGGGTCGCACTCTCCGCTAAGCAAATTTTCCTGCTGACCGATACGGTCGAGAACCATCGCAACTTCGATCGCATGGGCCTGCGGACCTTCTACCTGCCTGAGCTGAACGATCAGCAGCTGACGGAGATGAGCAACTCTCTGCGCGTGCTGCTGAATCTGCGCTTCATCGGAGTGGAGAAAGCGCAGTCCACGATCAGCATTCGGGCGGAGTTACCGGTGCTGGACGCTGCCGACCACTTGATCCGCAGCCTCACCACGGGCCGCCCGGAAGTTCTGCTCGACATGCGCGTCTATGCCGTCAGCACCAGTCTGGCGCACGCGCTGGGAACGGCGCTGCCCACGCAATTTACCGCCTTCAACATCAGTCCGTCGCTGCTTGCCGGACTGGGAGCCGGCGCCAGCAATCTCATCAATCAGCTGATTTCCTCCGGCGGCATCAATCAGGCAAATTCCAGCGCCATCTCCGCCTTGCTGGGGCAACTGCAGAACTCCACCACCGGTTCGCTGCTCACCACGCCCTTCGTCACCTTCGGCGGCGGCCTCACGCTGTTCGGACTCAATGCCGGAGGCGTCGGCCTTACCCCGACCTTCAGCTTGAACGACTCCACGATAAAAAATCTGGAGCACGTCACCTTGCGGGCCGCGCACAACGATCCGGCGGTGATGAAGATCGGCGAGCGCTATCCCATCATCAACGCCACCTTCGCTCCCATCTACAACAGCGCAGCCATCTCCTCGGTTATCGGCAACCAAAGCTACATCGCTCCCATCCCTTCGTTTAACTTCGAGGACCTGGGACTGGTTCTGAAGGTCACGCCGCTCATTCACACCAACGAAGATGTTTCCATGAAGCTGGAGCTGCAACTTCGATCACTGGGCACCACCAACAACAATGGCATTCCCATCATCAACAACCGCGAGTACACCGGCACCATTACGGTGAAGAATGGCGAGTCCAGCGTCGTGACCGGATTGATCGACATGAACGACTCCACCGGCATCAACGGATATCCGTTCCTCGGACGGGTTCCCGGTCTCACCTACGCCGCCACGGTGCACAACAAGAACGTCACCGAGGACGAACTGCTGGTGGTCATCACTCCGCACATCCTCCGCCTGCCCGAGCAAACCTCGTTCGCGGTGGAATTGCCGCCCAGCCATTAAGGCAAAATGACAATCCGTGAAGGTTTTATCGGCACGAAGCGAACCGCGGAACTGCCCACGCCCTTCGTTTGACTTACTCGTCTTACAGTCAGTAACGTTTTACTCTGTAGCAACTTGCTTGGAGGCATAATGAAGCGCTGGTTTACCGGTCTGGCAGGCTTGCTCCTGCTGTCGGCTGCATTGCCGCTGGCGGCGCAGAAGTCGCAACCTGTTCCGCCGTCCGCGGCGCAATCGCAGACAAGCTCGCTGGACGTCTCCTCCTACGAGAAGCGCGTCAGCGTCAAGACGCTGCCCAATGGCCTGACCGTCGTTCTGTGGCGACGGCCGGAAGCGCCGGTCTTCTCATTCTTCACCATGGTCGACGCCGGCTCGGCGCAAGATCCGCTGAACGAAACTGGCCTGGCTCACATGATGGAGCACATGGCCTTCAAGGGCACGCCTGACATCGGCACCAAGGATTACGCCGCCGAAAAGCCCGCTCTGGAGAAGGTCGAGCAGACTTACGCTGCGTACGAAGCGGAGCGCATCAAGCGTGTCGGACAGGATCCGCAGAAGCTGGCGCAGTTGAAGCAAGCCTGGCAGGATGCGATCAAGGCCGCCGATCAATACGTCATCAGG
>JBEKXQ010000125.1:0-12343 GCA_049511915.1 Candidatus Korobacteraceae bacterium | reverse complement strand
TCGGTGAGGAAAGGAGGTCGCGGAGAATCGCCAGAGCCATTGTTCGGGCGCGGCCGATTCACACCACCGCAAAATTGGCGGAGGTGATTTCGGCCGCGGCCCGGCCAATGAACCAGGCTGAAAGGCGGATTCATCCGGCGACGCGTACTTTCCAGGCACTCCGGATTCTGGTGAACCGTGAACTCGAGGATTTGCGGGCGCTGTTGAGTAAAGACGCTGCCCTGCAAGTCTTAAAGCCGGGCGGCAGGTTGGTGATCATCAGCTTCCACTCGCTGGAAGATCGCATTGTGAAAGATGCGCTGCGAGATGGGGCGCGCGACGGTTTATACCGCGTGCTGACCAAGAAGCCGACAATCGCCGACGAGGAAGAGATCGGCCGCAATCCGCGCTCACGCAGCGCGAAGTTGCGGGCGGCGGAGCGCGCTGGTTAATGGTTTGTGAAAATCCGTAAGTCCTATTGGGCCTGCGGAAAAACTGTGGGAAATGTGGATAAGTACAAGACGTCTCCGGAATTCGGCCCATATCTGACATTGTAGTATCTGACAATGTGGTACCCCGAACGAGAGTGAAGTATAAGCCGTTCGGCAGGAGAGAGCGATGGCAGCTGGAGTTCTTTACCCGACCATGGCACAAGCTGGCGACTGGAACGAGCAGGCGGCAGCGCAGCCCCGCGGGATGTTCCTGGGCACGCCTGAGATCTACTTCGCCAAGCGCATCGACAACTCGCGCGTGATCCAGATTACCGATCCCAAGCGCCGCCGCGAGATGATCACCTTCGGCATCATGCTGGGCGTTCTGCTCCTGATGGCGATGGTGTACGTTTGCCAGCATTTCAGCGCCATCGAGTACGGCTACAAGATCGAGCAGTTGAAGGTGGAGCGTGACACCATCGCGGAAACGAACCGCGCGCTGAGCCTGGAAGAGGCGTCGTTAAAGGATCCTTCGCGCATCGACCGCTTGGCGCGCGCATTGGGCATGCAGCATCCGGTTGACGGGCAGTGGCAGCCAATGGATACGGCGTCGTCGGATTCAGCCCCACCGGTAATGGCCAAGGCGGGCGGAATCATGGTGGTTTCAGCACTACCGTAATAGGGTCCGGTGCGGACGACATAGTGCGCGCGGATTGATCCGCCGCCATACAACATCGCAGGTTTCATCCGGCGGTCCGGCAGCAACGGACCGCCTTCTCCACCTAAACGCAGCACGACGGAGTAGCGGGGAATGCGCGCGAGCCCACCCAAGACGCCTAGTCGACGGCTCTACATTTTCGCTGCGCTGCTTTTCGTTTGGATTTTAGTTATCTGTTTCCGTCTGGTGCGTCTGCAGGTCGTCAAGTACGGCGACTTCGTGCAGCGCGCGCAACGCCAGCAAAACCGCACCATACCCGTCCAGCCGCGCCGCGGAAATATTTACGACCGAAATGGCTACGAGTTGGCCATGTCGATTGACGTCGACTCCGTCTTCGCCGTGCCCAGCGAAGTTCACGATCAGGAAACCACTGCGGTCATCCTGGGCCGGGTGCTGGACATGGCCCCGCAAGAGATCGTGGCCCGGCTGCAGTCCAATCGCAACTTCGCCTTCATCAAGCGAAAAATTGACGCGGAAACCGCCAATCGCGTCCGCGAGCTGAATCTGCGCGGCATCTACTTCCGCAAAGAACCGAAGCGCTTCTATCCTAAGCGCGAACTGGCGGCCCAGGTGCTCGGCTACGTCGGCATGGATGACGAAGGTCTGGGCGGCCTGGAGCGCGAATTTGACGACGATCTGCGCGGTATTCCCGGCCAAGAATTGATCTCGATTGACGCTCGGCGCAAGTGGTTCAGCCGTGTGGAGAAGCCGCCCGACCCGGGACAGAATCTGGTACTGACCATCGACCAGACCATCCAGTACATCGCTGAAAAAGAACTGGATCAGGGGATGGAGGACACCAAGGCGATCGCCGGAACGGTCGTCGTGGAGAATCCCCGCACCGGCGAAATCCTGGCGCTGGTCAACCGGCCCACCTTCAATCCGAATGTCTTCAATAGCGTTCCCACCGAAGCGCTGAAGAACCGCGCGGTCAGCGATATTTACGAACCCGGCTCGGTGTTCAAGATCGTCACCTACTCCGCGGCCATCGACCAGCATGTAGTGACACCGGAAGACAAGGTGGATTGCCAGCACGGCTCGATTAACGTGTTTGGAATGCAGATCCACGACCACGAGAGCCTGGGGGTGATCACCATCGCCGAGGCACTGGCGCACTCCAGCGACGTTGCCGCCATTAAGGTGGGAATGAAGCTGGGCGACCAGCGGCTCTACCATTACATTCACGATTACGGCTTCGGGCAGCAGACCGGTATTGAGCTGCCAGGCGAGACGCGTGGCATGGCCAAGCCGGTGAACCGCTGGTCGAAGGTCTCGATCGGCGCCATCTCCATGGGACAGGAGATCGGCGTAACGCCGCTGCAAACCATCTCGCTGATCTCGACGATTGCCAATGACGGCGTGTATACGCCACCGCGCATCGTAGCCGGCGAGTTGCCGCCCGACAGCAAAGCGCTGCCCGTCGTCTTCCATCCTGCGCAGCAGCACCGCGTAGTCACCACCATGACCGCAGCGCAGATGAAGAAGATGATGGAAGGCGTAGTGCTGTTTGGCACGGCACGGCGGGCGATCCTCAATGGCTACACCATCGCCGGCAAAACCGGCACGGCGCAGAAGGTGGACCCGCAGACCGGAGTCTATTCGAAGACCAAGTACGTGGCCTCGTTCATTGGGTTCACGCCTGTCAATACTCCAGCGATCACCATTGCCGTGATCCTGGATTCACCTGCGGGGCTGCACCAGGGCGGACAAGTTTGCGCTCCGGTGTTCAAGCGAATTGCCGAGCAGGTACTGGAGTATCTCCATGTGCCGCACGACCTCGACGTGAAGAACGCACAGCGGCAGACGCTGCTAGCTTCGGCGAAAGACAGCGACTTGACCGACGAATCGCCCGATCATCTGGGAACGCCGGTGCAGGATGATGCGACCAGCGCGAAGAATGCGACCGCGAGTGCAACTCCGCCGGCAAATGTAAATCAGCCGGGCGCTGCTGAGACGAAGGCTGTGGCAGCAACGCCTGCGCAACCTGCAACCGCGATCCCGCAAACCCAAGCCGCAACGGTTGTGCCAGTTAGTCAGCCCGCATCGGCCACTCCGAATGGCACCGTGATTCTGGACGTCGATAGCGGGACGGTTGTGCCGTCGTTCCTAGGCAAGCCGCTGCGCTCGGCCGTAGAGATCGCGCAACAGTCAGGGCTGGAGATCAACGCCATCGGCAGCGGCATCGCGCGCGAACAATGGCCCGCGCCCGGCAGTCACCTGACTTCGGGAGAGCACATCACGGTGCGGTTCGGTCATTAGAACAAGATCGACAACTTCTAGTGACCTTCACTTAATGCGTACGATCCCCTTCGGGAGTCGCCCTCAGGGCCGAGCTTCGTAAACTATGTTGAAGGGCGTTTCCGTCGCTCGCCGGAAACGGCTGAAGCCGGCCGCGGTTACCACTTCCCGGATACGGGCCTCTCCCGATTGCGCGCCCAAACATAATCCAACTTCCTGCGATCGCGAGCAGGGCGTGCACAGCAATGTGGAAAATGAGTAGTAGACCCGCCCTACAGGATTCAGGTTGTCCTTCAGATTGTCATTTGCGAACGGCTCTACGATCATCCACGTGCCATCCTTTCGCAGGGATTTTCGGACGTGGGCAGCTGCGCCAACCGGATCACCCATGTCGTGCAAGCAGTCGAAGACGGCGACGAAGTCGTAGTCCTTTCCCGGATACTGCTTGGCCGCAGCCTGCTCGAACGTAACTCGATCAGCCACTCCTTCCCGTTTGGCAGCATCACGAGCCGCTTCTACGGATTTGTCGTGGTAATCGAATCCGCAGAAGTGAGACTCAGGAAATGCCTTCGCCATCAGTATCGTGGAAGCACCTTTTCCGCAGCCCACATCGGCGACACGCGCCCCGGATTCGAGCTTTTCCTTCACATCAGTGAGGGCGGGAATCCATGAGCTCACTAAATTGGCGGCGTAACCGGGGCGGAAAAACTTCTCACATCCGTGGAACACGCCGTCATCATGCTCATGCCAGCCCATTCCCGCTCCGGTGCGAAACGAATCGGCGATTCGGGGAACCGCTGCGAGTGACCCGAGCGCCAACTGGAACGCGCCAGGCAGATACGCCGGACTGTCTTCATTGGCCAGAGCAAAAGCCTGTTCCTCCGTGAGGCTGAACTGGTTGTTTTTTTCGTCATACGTCACATAGCCACCCGCAGCCTGTGAGGCGAGCCACTCACGCACGTAGCGTTCGTCGGTTTGGGTCTTGGCAGCAAGTTCGGCGGAAGTCATTGGGTGTTCTGCGAGCGCTTTGTACAGCCCAAGCCTTTCCCCAATCACGACCATCCCGGTACCAACCGCCGCACCAAGATCCCCAACGAACTGCCCAATAAAAGCATTCAGCTTGTCCATGTCGATTGCCATAGTGTTGCTCCTTCGACCGAGGGTCAGCATTTTAGCTCACTATCTCCGGGAAATTCTAGAGGTTCGTTTACGCCTGCGTCTTTTTGCCTGGCAGCAATTTCTTGCGCAGATCTTCGATGTAATGATCGGTCATGCCGGCAATGTAGTCGCAGACCACGCGAGTCGGCTTTTCCTTCTCTGCCCGCTCTCGATAGGCGTGGGGTAAGGCTTGTGGCAGCGCAATTAAGTGATTGAAGACTTCGGTGATGACCCTTTCTGCCTGCCGCTTCTCCGGCTCCAGCGACTTGCTGTTGTACAGGGCCTCGTAAAGGAAGCTCTTGGCTTCGCGCCGCTCTGCTTCTACCTCGGGACTGAAACCGGCCAGCCGTTCGGGGAAGCCACGCAGTTCGTCGAGGCTTCCAATCCCGGCTTCTCGAACGCGCCGCTGCGTGTTCTCGATCAGGTCGGTAACGAAGCGGTTCAACACGCGCTTCAGTGCTTCGTTGAACTTCAGCTTCTCGGGCGCGTCGGGATATCTGGCTTCGGCCTCGACGTAGTATCTCTCGAACACGCGAATGCGCTCGCGAATTTGCGGCAACTTGAGAAGCCTGGCCTCGAAGCCATCATCAAGGTCGGCGGTGCTGTAGGCAATCTCGTCGGTCAGATCGATCAGTTGCGCCTCCAGCGGCGGCCGCAGATCGAGAAGGTATTCGGCCAGTTCCGGATGCTCGGCCTGGTTGTGATCATGCGAGTGTTTGATGATGCCCTCGCGGACTTCGAACGTCAGGTTCAGTCCGTGGAATTCAACGTAGCGAAGCTCCATCTCTTCCACGGTGCGCAGCGCCTGCAGGTTGTGATCGAAGAACTCTCCGTGCTGCCGCATCAGCAGATCCAGCGTGCGCTCGCCCGCATGTCCGAACGGCGGATGCCCGATGTCATGCACCAGCGCCAGCGCCTCGACAAGATCGACATTCAGGTTGAGCGCGGCGGCAATGGTGCGCGAAATCTGCGCAACTTCCATGGTGTGGGTCAGGCGCGTGCGAAAGTGGTCGGAGTAACGGCGGGTGAAGACCTGCGTCTTGTTCTCCAGCCGGCGAAAGGCCCGGGCATGGATGACGCGGTCGCGGTCACGCTGGAAAGGGTTGCGGTACGGATGAGACGGCTCGGGATAGCGACGCCCTCGCGAATCCTCAACGCGGACGGCATACGAAGCGAGCATAAGCGCAGTGTAGCAGCCCGCTTTAGTCGCCCGCCGCTATCGCCGGCGTGATGTCTTCCACGTCCACCAGCTTGGTGGGATACTTGCCGGTGTAGCAGGCGGTGCAATAGACCTTCTCGTCCTCTTCGCCCGCCGCCTTGCGCAGACCCTCCAGCGAGAGATAGGCCAGCGAATCCGCGCCAATGTACTCGCGAATTTCCTCCACTGATTTATTGGCCGCGATGAGCTGGTTCTTGGAGGGGGTGTCCACTCCGTAGTAGCACGGCGAGATGGTCGGTGGGCAGGAGATGCGCATGTGCACTTCTTTCGCGCCTGCGTCCCGCACCATGCGGACGATCTTCTTGCTGGTGGTGCCGCGCACGATGGAGTCGTCGATGAGCACCACACGCTTTCCGGCCAATACATGGCGCACCGGATTCAGCTTCAGCTTCACCCCGAAGTCGCGCACTCGCTGCTCCGGTTCGATAAAGGTGCGGCCGACGTAGTGGTTGCGAATCAACCCAAACTGCAGCGGGATGCCGCTCTCATGCGCGAAGCCCATCGCCGCAGTCACGCCGGAGTCGGGCACAGGGACCACGATGTCGGCGTTCACGGGTGATTCGAGTGCGAGTTGGCGACCCATGGCGTCACGCGACTCCTGCACTGCACGCCCGAAGACCATGCTGTCGGGCCGCGAGAAATACACATGCTCAAAGATGCAGCTGGATTGCGGCTGCTGCGGCGAGTAGAAGCGCGAATGCACTCCCTCCGGGCCTACGATGACTAGTTCTCCCGGCTTGACCTCGCGCTCGTACGTCGCGCCGATCAGATCGAAAGCGCATGTCTCAGAGGCGAAAACAATGGTGTCAGCGCGGTGAGCCGCCTGGCCGGAAATGCGTCCCATTACCAACGGCCGGAAGCCCCGGGGATCGCGCGCTGCGAAAACCCGGTCCCGCGTAAGCATGACCAGCGAAAACGCGCCTTCCAGGCGGCGCAGGGAGTCGGCCATGGCGTCAGCCAGAGTCTCCTCACGCGAGCGCGCAATCAGGTGAACGATGACTTCGGTGTCGCTGGTGGTCTGGAAGATGGAGCCTTGCTGATCCAGTTGTCCCCGGACCTCGAGCGCGTTGGTAATGTTGCCGTTGTGCGCCAGCGCGATCTTGCCCTTGTTGCACTCCACCATGATGGGCTGGGCATTCAGCAGCGCCGAATCGCCGGTGGTGGAATAGCGTGTGTGCCCGATGGCGAGCGAGCCGGGAACGCGCGCCAACGCGTCGGCTGTGAAGATATCGGAGACCAGGCCCATCGACTTGTGCAGCCGAAGCTGCTCGCCGTCGGACGCCGCGATTCCCGCCGATTCCTGTCCGCGATGTTGCAGCGCATACAGGCTGAGGTAGGCGAGCTTCGACGCTTCGGGATGGCCGTAGATAGCCACCACGCCACATTCTTCGCGCAGCTTATCGGAGAAGATTTCCATGGCTCACCTGATCAGAGACTATCGTCGGCTAAAGCCGACTCAAATTACATGAGAAAACCGCTTGGACGCTGGCCTAAAGGCCAGCTCTACCAAAGTCGATCTTGGCCGCCGCCCTAGCTCTTCTGCAGCGTATCCGGAACCAGCCGCTCTTCGGTTTCGGTGTGCAGAGCCTGCTCCAGTGCGCCGGCCCACACATCGCGCAAATCCGACACCTTCGCCTCGGCGGCAACCACGGCCGCTACCCGGACCTCCAACTTGTCTTGGACGGTTTCCCCGATCGACTCCGCCGAGAGGCCAAATTGTACCGCTAACTGTTGGATTCTCCCCACGTTTTGCGGGTCGCAGGAAATCAGGATTCGGCTGGCATCCTCCCCAAAGAGAACGAACTCGGGCACTAAGCCGTAGGAACTAAGGTCGACCTGGGCCCCAATGCCACGCGCGAAGCCGCATTCGGCCAGCGTCACCGCCAGGCCACCCTCCGAGCAATCCTTTGCCGACTCGATCAGCCCTTGATTGATCATCTCCACAATCGCCTTCTGTAGAGCAGCTTCTCTCTCCAATTCCAGCGACGGCGGGAAACCCCAAATCTGTCCAAGGATCTCCTTGGCATACTCCGACGAACCAAACTCGGCTTCGACATCCGACGTATCACCCGGCTCGCAGCCGCAGAGCACGATCAAGGCGCGACCCGCCTCGCGGAAGTGCGGGCCAACGGCCTTGTGCACATCTTCCATAATGCCGACCACGCCGATCACCGGCGTCGGATATATCCCTTCGCCCAGCGTCTCGTTATAAAAGCTGACATTGCCTCCGGTGATGGGCGTTTCCAGTTCCTCGCAGGCTTTGGTTATGCCGTCGATGGTCTGCGAGAACTGCCACATGATGTGCGGTTTCTCCGGATTGCCGAAGTTCAGGCAGTTGGTCGCCGCGATGGGCGTCGCGCCGGTGCAGGCCACGTTGCGCGCCGACTCCGCCACGGCGTGCATGGCGCCGAGTTTGGGATCGAGATAGCACCAGCGACTATTGCCGTCAAGGGCCATTGCGAGTCCGCGCCCAGTTCCCTTCACGCGGATAACGCCACCTTCGCCGCCCGGGCCCTCGACCGTGTTGGTCTGCACCATTGAATCGTATTGCTCAAAGACCCAGCGCTTGGAGCAGATGTTCGGGCTGGCCAGCAGACGTCTCAGATCACAGGTGAACTCGGTCTTCTCGCCGAGCGCAACGCTGCCCGGGACCTCGCGCTCCACCGGCGGTTCCCAACGCTCCAGCGGCCTGCGATAGAGCGGGGCGTCATCCGTCAACGCCGCATTGGGGATCTCCGCAACAACTTTTCCGTGCTCCAGCACGCGCATTGTCGGCTGGCCGGTAACGCGCCCAATCATAACCGCGTCGAGCCCCCACTTCTGGAAGACGCGGAAGACTTCGTCCTCGCGGCCTTTTTCCGCGACCAGTAGCATGCGCTCCTGCGATTCGCTAAGCATGATCTCGTAGGGTGTCATGCCGGTCTCGCGCTGGGGTACCAGGTCGAGTTCGATCTCGAGTCCAACGCCGCCACGGCCGCCCATCTCGCAGGTCGAGCAGGTGAGTCCTGCCGCGCCCATATCTTGAATGCCGACGACCGCGCCGGTCTGCATCGCCTCCAGGCAAGCTTCCAGCAGCAACTTCTCCAGGAAGGGATCACCCACCTGCACGTTCGGCCGCTTGGCTTCCGACCCTTCGCTGAACTCCTCGCTAGCCATCGTGGCGCCGTGGATGCCATCGCGCCCAGTCTTCGACCCGACGTAGATGACCGGATTGCCCTCGCCCGCGGCTTTGGCGTAAAAAATCTGATCGCGACGCACCAATCCCAGTGCGAACGCGTTGACCAGCGGATTGCCGGAGTAGCAGCTCTCGAATTTCACCTCGCCGCCGATGTTGGGTACGCCGAAGCAGTTGCCGTAGGACGCGATGCCGCTCACGACACCTTCCAGCACTGAATGGTTCTTGTGCAGCGTTTCCTGGTCGACCGTGGGTGCCCCACCCTTATCGCCCTCGTTTGGCGATAGGGTGGGTTGAGTGATCGGCCCGAAGCGCAGCGAATCCATGATCGCGACCGGACGCGCACCCATGGTGAAGATGTCGCGCAGAATTCCGCCGACGCCGGTAGCTGCGCCTTGGAACGGTTCGATGAAGGACGGGTGATTGTGCGACTCGATCTTGAAGGCGCAGGCCCAGCCATCGCCGATGTCGATGATGCCTGCGTTCTCTCCCGGCCCTTGTACCACGCGGCGGCTGTGCGTCGGCAGCCGCTTCAAGTGGACGCGCGACGACTTGTAGGAGCAGTGCTCGCTCCACATCACGCTGAAGATGCCCAGCTCGGTGAAGGTGGGTTCGCGGCCCAGCGCTTTCAGGATGCGATCGCACTCCTCGGCCGAGATACCGTGGTCGCGCAGCAGTTCGGGTGTGATAGTGGGTTCTTTGGCGAGGCTGGGAGCGCTTTCCACTGAGTTCATGGCCAGGAAGGAACTTCTATTGTCGCACGCGAGATGGGCTTAGGGAAGCATTTGCTGAAGAGGGTAGTGGTGCCGTTTGAAATCCACAGGGATTGAACTCCTAGATCGTCGGCGTAAAATTGTCTCATGCCGAAGAAGATTGCTGAACCCCACCTGAAAGCCGATGGCAACCTGCAACGTTGCTCTGTTTGCGGCTACCCCTTCCCGACAGACGTGCGCCCTTCGATGAGCGTCGCGTTCGCTGAGCACCTGCGGAAAGCCCACCTACCCGGCCAGACGACCGAGGACTCGAGCCAAGCTGCTCTCCGAGTCGTGCGCGAAGCCACGGAGAACAAGTAAGTTTATTCTTCATCGCCAATCCTCTCCTGCATCGCCAAGAAATACTCATACTTCAACAGCACAGCAAGCGGCTCGTCATTGTCTTGGATAACCAGAGTCTTGTCGAGCGCCCGTAGCTGGCTAACGTTTAACGCCCGCAGTCGGCTGATTCCGACGTGTTGGACGCTGGGGTCAACATACGGAATGGATACCTGATTCGCTTTAGCCATAAATCCTCTCAGGCGCTCTTCTCTAGCGCCTTCAATACCATTTCCCTGTCGGCTCGTGCGTTCGGTTTGCGCTCGGGCAGCAGACTGCACAACTCTTCCAAAGTCCAGACGTGATCGGTTAGGCCAGCTTCCATCGCTGGCGTTACTCTCAGGGTCTTGTGGACACGGCAAAAGTTGTAGTGAAAGAAATAGAGCGCAACCTGGTGGCAGTGATTCTCAAATTTCTTGCTGAATCCGTTTGTCAGCCGAGTAAAGCGCCGCATTGACATCCGCATCGTGAGGTTCTGGCGCTCCACGTAGGACGTGCTGACGTGCTTGGGGTCACGGTCGCCGCTCACAACTTTCATGTCGCATCCGATGCAGGTTGCAGGACTATAGCGGCGCTGATCGGCATCGGTCGGAGCGCCGAAGATTTTATGTAGCATCGCATAATCAACATCGGCTCCGAAGGCATCCTCAACAGCGTTAAGGTAATGCCGCAACGCATCGGTCGTGATCTGTGGGCGTCCAACGATGCGTTCGGCACAGTCCTGCATGAACTCGTAGGCAGCAGCCTTGCCGCGATCTCCGACGTGATACGTGACGATTAGCTTGGTATCGGCGTCAATGGCCGTCCACGTCCACGAGTCGCCCCATCCTTCGGCTTCCTTTTCGGGACTTGTATTCTTCCGCTTTGCGCCCACGAACGACCAAATCTCGTCAGCCTGCAAACGGCGAACGCGCACGTTGCGAACATGGGCGTGATGATATGCAGCACAGGCGCAGCCAGCATCTTCCAAGAGCCGAAGTACGGTATGCTTCCCGACTCCGAACATCCGGCAGGTTGCGTTAATGGAAGTTCCTTCAACCAAAGCCGCTATCACCTGAACCCGTTTCGCTGTGTTTAACCGATTCATGCCGTCAGCCTCTTTACAGGCTTTATAATAGCAGTATAACGGCATATGTCAAGCGTTATTTTGCCTTCTTATGTCTTTCAGTGCCACACTCCTGAACGAACTTAATTACCTGCATCACGAGCATACAAAGCACGAACGCAAGGCAGACGGCGAGCGTTTTACGTTCCCGCTCCTGGTGGTCGAGAATGACCCTTACAGACTCGGAAGTCGCGTGCCTCAAGTCGCTGCTACGGTTCTGGGAGCGATTTGGATATGGTTCAACAACGATAGTAGGGCTTGGCTGCGTCGGCGAGTTCATAGCCGAATTTACGAGGATTCCCAAAACAGAAGCTTCTAAACACAAGCTCTCAAGGCTCTCTCTGATAATTCTTATCCTAGGCATTGGCGGCGAACTCTTGAGTGCTATCCGAACGTCCGATGTGTCTGGCCAACTAATCGCGAATATCGAAGAGCGGGCAGCAGACGCAGAACTGCGGGCAGGCCAAGCGAATGAACGAGCGTCCGCCAATGAGAAAGAAGCGGCAGCGTTACGCAAAGAGGCGGCAGAGATCGAGGAATCGATTGCTCCAAGGAGGCTAACCGCAAAACAGCGAGAATTGCTCGCTTCGCATTTGAGAAAATTTGCGGGCCGCAGCCTAACAGTTTTCGCTGACCCGAGCGATGCTGAGGCTGCGGTTTTTGCATCCGAAATATATCTGGCCTTGAAGTCGGCAAAATGGAACGTAGACGGCAGTCGCAATGTTGGAAGAGGTGGACAAAAATCTATGACTGTGGCGCCAGATCTGCCTGCAACTGGTATTGATGTCCCTTGCGGACCGCCAAAGCTACACGATGCCGCTGGTAAGGCGCTCGTTAGGGAATTATCAAAAATGGGATTCGACTCCCAGTGTTCTAAGGCCACAGGCTTATGGCCATTGGAGGTGTTGTCCCGACCGGAAGGCCCACAAGGAGACGCGAAACTGCGAGCTGAGGCTAAGGAACCTCTGAACAACCGCTGCCATTAGGCCAGACAATAGCTCCGCAGGGAAGATTCAGAGCGGTTCCTTCATTCCCGCAAGCTATTTTGGTCCCTCCGACTCGCCCGTTCGGGTGGGTCGGACGCTCTTGGCAGACACTACGCTGCCGGTGTGCAGCAGTTTCTTGCGAACCATAAACAGATTCACCAGCGCGCAGGTGGCAAACAGTCGGTTGGCGTTCTTCGCCAATCCTCGGTAGCGCACCTTCACGAATCCGAACTTCAGCTTCAT
>JBEKXQ010000124.1:0-15896 GCA_049511915.1 Candidatus Korobacteraceae bacterium | reverse complement strand
AGCGGCCGTTGTTGCCGCTGTATGACCCGCAGATACCGAATTTCCTGCATCAAGGATCGGGACATGGCCACTAACCACGACAATTACGATCCTTTGCGCAATCCGCAGGTGGACTACGAGCGCGCCGACCTGAGCGCGCGCGGCATTCTGTGGTTTCTTATCGGACTCTTCATCACCGGCTTTTTCATTGAACTGGTGTTGTGGGGAATGTTCCATTTCATGGCCCGCAGCCAGGCGCTGTTTCCGCAGACGCCGATGAATCCGATGAGGCAGGCGCAGCAGACGCCGCCGGCCGCTGCCGGCTCGCGCTCCGTGCTGCAGAATACGCCGGCGGTGAACTTGGATGTTTTTCCCGAGCCGCGCCTGCAGACGTACGACGCGGGCGAGATGAGCCGATACGTCAACTCGGAGCAGGAGTTGCTGAACCCGACGGAGCCGTTTGCCGATCCCAGCGGGGCAATACACATTCCGGTATCGCTGGCGATGCAGTTGATTGTCGAGCGGGGATTGCCGCAGCGTCCGAACTCGCCGCCGGCGGAGATCAACACGCAGACCGCTGCCGGCAATACGAAGATGCTGGACATGCAAGCCGGGCCGTTGGGACCAACAGCGGGTGGAAGCAGTTCGGAGAAGCCGGCGGCTGGGGAGTCGAAGCAGCCGTAACAAACGGAAGCTGTCAGCGGTTCGAATCGGAATCGGCAGCAGGACGTGCGGCGATCGAGTCCCGCAACGCGGGACGAAAGATAATAGTCCAGCGCTTCAGCGCTGGGTACGACGATGTAAGAAGCCGAGTCCCGTAGGGACGACACAAGAGAAGCAGGTCTTTGGGCCTGCGCAATTTAATGACGTTGCATTCGACAAAATTCGTTCTCGCGGTTCTGATCCTGGCCGGTGTCGCCGTCGCGCAGCCACCCTCGTCGTTCCAGGACAAGAGCTCGCAGCCCGCTTCCCAGGTCAGCCCTGCTGATTTGGCGAATGTCGGCATCGATCAGCGGCTCAATCAACAGGTACCGCTCGATCTTCAGTTCAAAGACGAAACCGGCAAGACGGTGAAGCTGGGAGACTATTTCCACTCTGGGCGTCCGGTGATCTTGAACCTGGTGTATTACACCTGCCCGATGCTTTGCGGCGAGGAACTGGTGGGCGAAGCCAGCGCCCTGAGCATGTTGAAGTTCACTCCGGGTACGGAATACGAAATCGTCTCCGTAAGCTTTAATCCGGACGAAACGCCGAAGGACGCGGTTGCCGCGAAGCAGACCTACATCGCTCGGATGAACGAGCATCTGGAGCGCAAGACCAACGGCGATGGCTGGCACTTTCTCACGGGCCAGCAGCCACAGATCAAAGAACTGGCGGACGCTGTCGGCTTTCATTTTCGCCGCGATCCGGCAAGCGGGCAGTTCATTCACGCGACGGCGATCATGATCGTGACGCCGTCAGGCAAGCTGGCTCAGTATTACTACGGCGTCGAGTTCTCGCCGAAAGACATTCGGCTGGGTTTGATTGAAGCATCGCGCGGCAACATCGGCAACGTCGTGGATGAGGTGCTGCTGTACTGCTACCACTATGACCCCAAGACCGGAAGGTACGGCGCCGTGGTCACCAACATTATGCGTTTGGCAGGAGCTGCCACCATGCTGATCCTCGGCGGATTTCTCATTGTGATGTTCCGCCGCGACAAGCCGGAGTCCCCGACACGCGCCATCGTTGCGCGGGTTGGGGTGGTGGATTCGCACGGCAGCGAGAAGAAAACAGGACGGGCCTGATCGATATGTGGAAGAACCTCCCACTCTTTCCTGAGCGTGCCTCGGCACTGGCATGGCAGGTGGACGGACTTTATTTCTTACTGGTCGCGGTGTCGGCGTTTTTCACGCTGCTCATCTTCGCGCTGATCTTCGTGTTTGCGGTGAAGTATCGCCGCTCGGCCCATCCCCATCCAGTACAGATCGAAGGCTCCCTGCCGCTGGAATTGGCTTGGACGCTGATTCCGCTGGGCATCTGCATGATCTTCTTTGCCTGGGGCTCTCTGATCTATTTTCAGGAGGCGCGCCCGCCCAAGGGAGCGATGGAAGTTTACGTGGTCGGCAAGCAGTGGATGTGGAAGTTTGAGCATGAAACCGGGCAGCGCGAGATCAATCAGTTGCACATACCGCTTGATCGCGACGTCAAGATGGTCATGAGTTCTCAAGATGTGATTCACGACTTCTTTGTGCCGGCATTTCGGGTGAAGGCTGATGTGCTGCCCGGCCGGTTCACGGAAATCTGGTTCCATACCACGAAAACCGGTACGTACCATTTGTTCTGCTCGCAGTATTGCGGTACGGACCACTCCGGGATGATCGGCCAAGTGATCGTGATGGAGCCGACTGCATTCCAAGCATGGCTTAACGAGGGTGGCGCGACGGGCTCTCTGGCGTCCAACGGGCAGCAGCTCTTTCAGCAATTGGGTTGCGCTACTTGCCACCGCTTCGATACCCAGGGCCGCGGTCCGAACCTGGCGGGACTATTCGGCAAGCCTGTGCTGCTGGAGGATGGCCGCACCGTAACCGCCGACGAAAATTATCTTCGTGAATCGATTTTGAATCCTGGCGCCAAGATTGTGTCCGGTTTCAAGCCCATCATGCCGAGCTTCCAGGGGCAGGTTTCCGAGGAAAGTTTGATGGCGCTTGTGGCCTACATTAAGTCGCTGTCCCAACCGCAACAGAATGAGCCGGGGAGCAATCGCCCGCCGGCTCCCGAAACATCGAGTGTGCAGTAAGGTCCCAGAACCCGAAGGTGTGTGACATGGCAACCGCCGTACAAACTGTCGAACGCGAGAACTACCTGAATTCGAACTACGGCATCAAGTCGTGGCTGCTGACGACAGACCACAAGCGTATCGCGCTGCTTTACCTGGTCTCGATCACCGCCATGTTCTGGATCGGTGGCTTCTTCGCCATGCTGATCCGCCTGGAGTTGTTGACTCCGGCGGGCGATCTGGTTTCGTCCGACACGTATAACAAGCTGTTTACCATGCACGGGATCATCATGGTCTTTTTCTTCCTGATCCCGTCGGTGCCGGCGACGCTGGGGAATTTCCTGATTCCCTTGATGGTCGGCGCCAAGGACCTGGCATTTCCCAGAGTTAATCTGCTCAGCTGGTACGTCTACATGGTCGGCGCTATTACCGCGCTGACCGCGATGGTCATGGGCGGTGTCGACACCGGTTGGACGTTCTACACTCCTTTCAGCACGACGTATTCCAATACCCACGTGATGGGAGCCGCGATTGGCATCTTCATCACCGGCTTCTCCTCGATCCTGACTGGGCTGAACTTCATCGTCACCATCCATCGCATGCGCGCGCCGGGTATGACGTGGCGGCGCCTGCCCTTGTTCTGCTGGGCGAATTATGCCGCAGCCCTGATTATGGTGCTGGGCACACCGGTAATCGCAATTACGCTTCTGCTGGTTGCTCTGGAGCGCGCTTTCAATATTGGCATCTTCAATCCCCAACTCGGGGGCGACCCGCTTCTGTTCCAGCACTTGTTCTGGTTCTATTCCCATCCGGCCGTTTACATCATGATTTTGCCGGGCATGGGTGTGATCAATGAGATCATCACCTGCTTTTCGCGCAAGCGCGTGTTCGGCTACGAATTCGTGGCCCTGGCGTCGATCGCGATTGCAGTCCTCGGCTTCCTGGTATGGGCGCACCACATGTTTGTGGCAGGCATTTCGGTTTATGCAGCCTTGGTGTTCTCGCTGCTCAGTTACCTGGTTGCGATTCCTTCAGCGGTGAAGGTCTTCAACTGGACGGCAACGCTGTACAAAGGTTCGATACGATACGAGACGCCGATGCTCTACGCCTTCGGCTTCATCGGGCTGTTTACCGTCGGCGGCCTGACCGGCGTTTTCCTGGCTTCGCTGGGCGTCGACGTGCACGTTCACGACACCTACTTTGTGGTGGCCCACTTCCACTACGTGATGGTGGGCGGCATGGTGATGGCCTACATGGCGGGGCTGCACTTCTGGTGGCCCAAGATCACCGGCCGAATGTATCCCGAAGCCTGGGCCAAGCTGTCGGCGTTGCTGGTGTTCGTCGGCTTCAATACCACTTTCTTCCCGCTGTTCATTGTGGGCTACATGGGGTTGCCGCGCCGCTACCATGCGTATCCGCCGGAGTTCCAGGTGCTGAATGTGCTTTCCACCGCGGGAGCGTCGATCCTCGCCGTGGGCTATGTTCTGCCGATGATCTACTTCTTGTGGTCGCTGCGCTACGGCGAGCCGGCGCCGCCGAATCCGTGGAATGCTGTCGGACTGGAGTGGATGACACCGTCTCCGCCGCCCACTCATAACTTCGATGAGACGCCGATTGTGACTTGGGAAGCGTACGACTACGAGCATCAGCCGCAAGAGGAGGTCACCGTTGGCCACTAGCGATATGGGCGATATCCAGGTCGCTGAGCACGCGCTGCAACACCATTTTGCTGACATGGAGCAGCAGCAGGAGACCTCCACTTTCGGCATGTGGATGTTTCTGCTGACGGAGATCATGTTCTTCGGCGGCCTGTTCTGCGCGTATCTGGTGTACCGGGCCTCTTACTACCAGGCGTTCGTGGAAGGCAGTCAGAAGATGAATATCTGGTTGGGCGCGACCAATACGGCGGTGCTGATTTGCAGCTCGCTGAGCATGGCCTTGGGAGTCCGCGCCGCCCAGATGGGTAAGCCGAAGTTGATGGCTGTTCTGTTGCTGATCACCATCGTATTCGGTTGTGGTTTTCTTGGTATCAAGGCGGTCGAGTATCACGAACACTGGGTGAATCACGAGTTTCCTGGGCCGAACTTCCACTTTGAAACCGGCGATCCGGCACACGCTGCGACCGACCCTGTGCATACCGAGATCTACTTCTCGCTGTACTGGGCAATGACCGGGTTGCACGCCTTGCACATGGTGATTGGAGTTGGATTAGTCACCTGGATCATTATTGCCGGCCTGGGCGGCGCCTACAGCCGTTCCTACTTCACTCCGGCGGAAAATGTCGGCCTGTATTGGCACTTCGTCGATTTGGTTTGGATTTACTTATTTCCGCTGCTCTATCTGATCAGCAAGAAACACGGTGGTGGCTAATGGCGAAGCCTACGGACGAGCATTTCGATCCCATGTCGCATGTGGTGCCGGTGAGTCTTTACGTAACCATCTGGGCTGCTTTGATGGTCTTCACAGCGCTCACGGTGTTCGCGGCGACGATTGAATTACATGTCTTTAATATTGTGCTGGCGTTGCTGATTGCGACCATCAAGGGCACACTGGTGGTCCTGTTCTTCATGCATCTGCGATACAGTACCAAGCTGACGATGGTGACTGTGTTGGCCGCAATCTTCTTCCTGCTCATCATGTTTTCGCTCAGTATGACGGATTACCTGACGCGGGCCTGGTCAACCAGTATTCACTGAGCCGCTGTAATCCAAAGCGCCTTTGCGAACGAAACTTTCATGACATACGTGTGTCCTACAATGTGGCATAGCGAGGCGCAACTGCTCTCCAACTGCCACATTGTGGGACATGGCGAAGCGGTCAACAGCTCGATACCCCCTGAAATACTTTGCCGCGGTTTCATCATCCTTTAACAATGATGCATGTAACCTACGTATGTGATTCCCTCATACGATAGTTCCACGCCTACGGTCGGCTACAATACAGCCGTGAAGCAAACAATCTTTGTTGTGGAAGATGACGCCGATATTCTGCGCCTGGTTCGGCACCATCTGGAAGCCGCCGGCTATGGCGTGCGCACTTTCACCGCTACCGCCGGAGTCATCGCCGAGGCGGAGAAGCAATCTCCGTCGCTCTTCCTCCTCGACATCATGGTGCCGGGAGGCGACGGACTGGAGCTTTGCCGCCGCATCCGCCAGACGTCTTCGCTCACCATGGCTCCGGTTATTTTTCTGACCGCCAAAACCAGTGAGTCGGACCGCGTTATCGGTCTGGAGATGGGCGCCGACGATTACATTCCCAAGCCATTCAGCCCGCGCGAACTGGTGGCTCGCGTGCGGGCCGTGCTGCGGCGATTCGAACGTCCCCTGGCGCCTGCTATCGTCAAGGCGGGCGACATCGAAATCGATAGCGGCGGCATGACCTTGATGGTTCGCGGTCAGCTTACGCAAACTACGGCCACGGAATTCCGCTTGCTGGAATATCTGGCCCGGCATCCCGGCCGGGTCTTCACGCGCGATCAACTGCTTGATGCTGTCTGGCGCGACACCCATTACGTCACACCCCGCTCGGTCGACGTCTATGTGCGCCGTATTCGTGAGAAAATCGAGGAGAATCCCGACGAGCCGCGTTATCTGAAGACGGTTCGCGGAGCGGGCTACCGCTTCGAAATTCCCAAAGCGTGAAGAGCTGCAAACCGTGAAGAGTCGCATCTTCGTCAAGTTGTTTCTCGCGGCCTTAGTCGTCATTGCAGCTTGTACTGTCTCCCTCGACCTGCTCATTGGTCGCACCTGGGAGAACATGCTGCGTGGTGAGATTGAAACCTCCTTGCGACAGAAGGCGCAGATGTTTGCCTCACGCGTCGCCGACGCTTCGCCCGGTTCTCTGCGGCAGATGACCGAGCAAGCTGCTCCGGCAGCGGGAGCCCGGATCACCGTTATCGACTCGACGGGCAAGGTCCTGGCCGATTCCGAAGGCAACCCTGGCACGATGGAGAACCACGCCACCCGGCCGGAATTTGTTACGGCGCTGAAGGGGCAAATTGGAAGCGCCACGCGCCTTAGCAAGACCATCGGCGTGGATCTGCTTTACGTAGCGGTGCCTATTCCGGGAGGCGCTGTGCGCATGGCGTATCCCCTCAGCTCGATTCGCGAAGCCAATGGCGAGATCCGCCGCGACCTCCTCGAAGGCTCGGCTGTCGCCGGGCTGCTGGCGCTTCTACTGGCCTTTGTCGCAACCCAATCGATTGGAAGGCGGCTGCTTCGGATCACTGATTTTGCCGAGCGTGTGGCCGCCGGCGATCTTTCAGCGCGGATCCAGGAAGGAGCGGGCGACGAGATTTCACATGTGGCATCGGCGCTCGACAAGACCGCGCGCAAGCTGGAAGAAGGCTTCAGTGCGCTGGAGAACAGCCGGCAGACATTAGAGACGCTGTTGAACTCCATGCAGGAGGCGGTGATCGCCGTCGCCCAGGACGAGCGTGTCTTGTGGGCCAACCAGCGCATGGAGCGCCTTCTGCCTAGCGGCGTGCGGCTTTCCGCTCCGCTGGTGCAATCGGTACGCGACCCGGAAATCCTGGCGTCGGTGAAAACTGCCCTGACTACACGCGACGTGACTATGGCTCGTGCCGCAAAGATTTTTTCCGGTCGCGTTTTCGATGTGACCGCCGCTCCCATGCCCGGCGGAGGCGCAGTAGCAGTGTTGCATGACCAGACCGAGATTGAGCGCGTGGAGAAGACGCGGCGCGATTTCATCGCCAATGTTTCGCATGAACTGCGGACGCCCTTGACGTCCATTCAGGGCTACGCCGAAACCTTGCTGGAAAGCCGCGAAGTGCCCACCGAGCTGCGAGAGTTCGTCGAGATCATCCGCAAGAATGCCATGCGCATGGCGCGCCTCACGGAGGACCTGCTGGTGCTGGCGCGGGTGGAGTCAGGCGAGCAGAAGCTGAACTTTCAACCCGCCATGCCGAGCCAGTTGCTGGACGATGCAGTACAGACTTTTCATGAGTTGGCGATCACTCGTGGCATCGAAATTTCAGTGATGAATACCGCGTCCTCCGCAGTCCTGGTGGACCGCGATGCCATCCACCAAGTGTTTACCAACCTGATCGACAACGCCCTGAAGTATGGCGACCAGGGCGGCAAGGTGCTGGTGGGGGCTTGCGAATCGGAAGATGGCGTACAGTTCTATGTTCGCGACTTCGGCTCCGGCATTTCCAGCGAGCACTTGACGCGCTTGTTCGAACGCTTCTACCGAGTGGACAAAGCGCGCTCGCGCGAGTCAGGGGGGACCGGTCTAGGTTTGGCTATCGCTAAGCACGTGGTGCGGGCACACTCCGGCACAATTCGCGCCGAAAGCGAGTTGAACCACGGCTCCACTTTCTACTTCACTTTGCCCCGGGAGCGCGTGCCCGTGACGGTTTCGTAAGACCCGCTTTGTAGCAATTCCAGTACGCCTGGGCTGTGAATTAAAGCGAACTTAACCCGAATTTCACAGGGAATTCATAAGCACGGGCTATTCTGCATGTAATAAGCCCAACGCTCGACCTCGGTGCTGGCTCACGAGAGCCTGGTTTCCACCAACGTGTCGCTGCGTGTGACCAGTTATGAGAACAGAATGAGTTCAGCCGAAACGGTTCCCCCCAGCCCAGACGCAATCTGCGCACAATTGCAGGAACAAACGTTGCAGGCTTGCCGGGTGGCAAGAACTGCAGCAGGAATTGTCGCCGAGGGAATTGCGACCGGGGTGTCGTCCGTCCTGGACGGTGTGCGGGAGCGCGAGAAAGAACTCGACACTCTTGACCGCGTCATCGATCAGGGAGTGACTTCCGTTATCACCCAGGTCGGCCCCGAACATGCGCGCGAACTGCTGGCGTGCCTGAAGTTCATCATCGACCTGGAGCGCATTGGCGACCTGCTGCTGAATTGCAGCAACCGGGCGGCCGCGGTAGGCAGTCGCATCGAACTACAGGACATTCGCGACCTCACCGTGATGGCATCGCGTCTGGAGAAGATGCTGGGCGACGTGCATGACGCGTTCAGCCAGCGCGATCTGAATCGCGCGCTCTCAGTTTTGCGCTCCGATGCCGAACTGGATCGCTTGCGGAATTTGATATTTCTGCGGCATCTGGAAAATCACGATGGCATGCCCCGCCAGGAGAGCTTCCACGTGCTGTTTATGACGCAAGCGCTTGAGCGCGCTGGCGATCACGCCAAGAATCTCGCCGAGGAGGTTTGTCACCTGGTCAGCGGACACAGTGTTCGCCACGTGTTGCGCGCTTACGACAAGCCTATGGAGCAAATGTTCATTGAAGATCTCAAGCGGCGGCAGAAGAACCCGATCTAGCTGGCGTTATCGTTTTTCGACAGCTATTATTCTCTCGGCGGTAAATCCAGGAATCTAATCGACTTCCGGGCACGTATGTGCTCGTCTTTACGCGAAATTCACTACGATGTAACGAGGCTGTAACAATGCGGGCGTAGAACCACCATTGGACTTATTTCGCAAAAATTCAGGAGGAAACTACGTGATTCGCTCTCTCAGGGTGCTTCTCTGCATCGCTGTGCTTGCGAGCTGCGCATTGGCGCAGACGAAGTTAAACGGGGCCGGCGCAACTTTCCCGAACCCGATTTATACGAAGTGGTTTAGCGAGTACCACAACCTCCATTCGGATATAGAGATCAACTACCAGTCAATCGGCAGCGGCGGCGGCATTCGCCAGGTACAAGCCGGAACGGTTGATTTCGGGGCCACTGATGGACCGATGACCGACGAGCAAATTGCTCAGTCCAAGGTCAAGGTCCTGCATGTTCCAACCGTCTTGGGCGCCGTCGTACCCGCTTACAATATCAAGGGGGTCAGCGGCGACGTAAAGTTTACAGGCGACATCCTGGCGGATATCTACCTGGGAAAGCTTACGAAGTGGAACGACCCCAGGATTACGAAGATCAATCCTGGTATGAACTTCCCCGACCTGAACATCACGGTAGTGCATCGTTCGGATGGTAGCGGCACAAGTTACATCTTCACTGACTATCTTTCGAAGGTCAGTCCCGATTGGAAAAACACAGTTGGCAAGAACACTTCGGTGAAGTGGCCTGTGGGCATCGGAGGCAAGGGCAACGAAGGCGTCGCCGGCTCGATTCGGCAGCTGCCCGGATCGATCGGCTACATCGAATTGATCTATGCCTTGCAAAACAAGATTCCGTTTGGCGTGGTTCAGAATTCGTCCCATAACTTCATTAAGGCAAGCTTGGAGAGCACCACAGCGGCGGCCGTGGGAGTGAATATGCCTGCTGATTTCAGGGTGTCGATCACCAACCCTCCCGGGAAAGATGCCTATCCAATCGCCAGCTTCACCTGGCTGTTGATTCCGACCAACCCTGCGGACCAGAATAAGGGTAAGATCCTGAAGGATTTCTTGTTCTGGATGCTCGACAAGGGCCAGGGGATGACGGAAGCGCTGTCCTATGCCCCGCTGCCGAAAGATGTTGTGGCGAAGGAGAAGGCAGCGATTACTTCGCAGGTGAAGCCGTAGAAACAGCAACTTAGCAATTAGCAGCTAGCAACTCGCTCCGAAAGATGTGCCGGTTCAGATCATTCAAGCGCTTCACGCGATGCGAACGCCTCAACGTCAGTGACGTAAATCCAGTTAAACGCTCTGGAGCTAATTGCTAGTTGCTAGTTGCTTCTTTAACGCTTCTCTAACAAATGTCTGATAACGTCGATCCCATGAACTCGCCCGGTCCTATGGATGGGCTTCCCAAGCCTGTTACGGCAATGCCCACGCTTGCCAAGATAGACGCCGGGCGGCACGGAGGGAAGCCGGGCGCCGCTCTGGAGAAGATCAGGAGTACTTATCCTGGCAGCAGCCGGATTCCGGACGAGGTATTCCGCTGGATCATCGTGCTGAGTGCGGTCTCGGTATTCGTCATTGTGCTGCTGGTGGTTTGGGAACTGGTCGACAAGTCGAGGCTGACCCTGCACCAGTTTGGCATCCACTTTTTCTATGGCCGTGACTGGGATCCCAACAACGACAGCTTTGGGGCGATGCCCTTTATCTACGGCACCCTGGTCTCGTCGTTTCTGGCGCTGGTGTTGGCCGTGCCGCTTTCCATCGGCGTGGCGGTTTACATAACCGAGATGTGTCCCCAACGTCTGCGGGCGATCATTTCGTTCCTGGTGGAATTGCTGGCCGCCATTCCCAGTGTGATTTACGGATTGTGGGGCATCTTCGTTCTGGCTCCGCTGCTGCGCGATTATGTCGAGCCTTTTCTGGCTAAGACGCTGGGCTGGACAGGATTGTTCACCGGCCCGATGTACGGACTAGGCATGCTGGCGGCAGGGATCATCCTGGCGATCATGATCGTGCCCGTGATCGCTTCCATTACGCGTGAGGTGATGTCAGCGGTGCCGCAGAATCAACGTGAGGCGGTGCTGGCTCTGGGGGCCACGCGCTGGGAGATGATTCGCATGGGCGTTCTGCGGAACGCGCGAATCGGCATTGTGGGCGGCGTCATTCTTGGGCTGGGCCGCGCGCTGGGCGAAACTATGGCTGTGACCATGCTCATCGGCAACCGGCCGGAGGTCGCCAAATCATTGTTTGCTCCCGGCTATACCATGGCCAGCGTCATTGCCAACGAATTCACCGAGGCCACGGGCGATCTGTACCTCAGCGCCCTGGTAGAGATCGGATTAGCTCTATTTATCGTGACTTTAATTGTGAATGCGCTGGCGCGCTTGCTGGTGTGGAGTATCACCGGCGGAGTTGCGAGGCCAAGTGCCTAACGCCGTGCCCGCATCCACCTCGCAGGAAGTCAGTCTGTGGCGCCGGCTCACGGACTGGGGAGCAACGGGCTTCGCCATCCTGGCAGCCATTCTGGTTCTGGTTCCGCTGCTTGCGATCTTCGCTTACCTGGTCATCAAGGGTGTAGGCTCCGTGAACTGGGCCTTTCTCACGCAGACTCCGAAGCCTCCGGGTGAAACCGGCGGAGGAATGGCGAATGGCATCGTGGGTACTGGACTGATTCTCGCTGTGGGCAGCGTGATCGGCATTCCTTTGGGCATCGGCTCGGGCATCTATCTGGCAGAGTACGGACGCAACCGCTTCGGTGACGTGATCCGTTTTACCGCCGACGTTTTGAATGGAGTGCCGTCTATCGTCATCGGCATTACCGTCTATTCGCTGATCGTGATCCGGCAGAAACATTTTTCGGCATTTTCCGGCGGCGTGGCGCTGGGCATCATGATGATCCCCACGGTGGCGCGCGCCACCGAAGAGATGCTGCTGATGGTGCCGAATGTGATTCGTGAAGCGGCCTATGGACTCGGCATCCCCAAGTGGCGAACCACGCTTTCCATTACGCTGCGTACCGCTTCGGCAGGCGTCATCACCGGCTGCATGCTGGCCTTTGCCCGCGTGGCCGGGGAAACCGCTCCGCTGCTGTTCACGGCGTTCGGAAACCAGTTCTGGAACCTCAAGCTGAACCAGCCAACTGCGGCACTGTCGTTGCAGGTTTACACTTACGCCATCTCGCCTTATGACGATTGGCATAAGCAAGCCTGGGCGGGATCGCTGATTCTGATCCTTCTGATCGTAGGTGCAGTGGCGGCGGTGCGCATCACCACCAGTCGCGGAATGATGAAGGGAAGTTAGAGAGCTCGTATGGGTGTGGGAATCGAAGTACGCGGACTGAACGCGTGGTATGGCTGCCTGAATCGGATGCATGAGACCATTCCCGACGCCCACGCCGAAGGTTCGGTCAAAGTCGGCGAGATGGATGTGTATGGCAGCGGATCCGATCCGGTCGACGTGCGTCGCCGCATCGGCATGGTGTTCCAGAAGCCGAACCCATTTCCGACGATGTCGATTTTCGATAACGTCGCCGCGGGCCTGAAGCTGAACGGATTCCGGAATCGCAAGCAGATGAATGAACTGGTGGAGCGCTCGCTCAAACTCTCCGCTTTGTGGGAGGAAGTGAAGGACAATCTGCACAAGAAGTCGGGAGCAAGTCTCTCCGGAGGTCAGCAGCAACGGCTTTGCATCGCCCGCGCGCTCGCTGTCGAGCCCGAAGTTCTACTGATGGACGAGCCGGCGTCGGCCCTGGACCCCATCTCTACCAGCAAAATCGAAGAACTCATATTTCAGTTGAAGCAGCACTACACGGTTGTTATCGTGACTCATAATATGCAGCAGGCGGCGCGTGTAGCCGAGCTGACCGGATTTTTTCTTATGGGGAGCCTCATCGAGTACGACAAGACGGAGAAAATCTTCACCACCCCCGCCGACAAGCGGACGGAAGATTACGTGACAGGCAGGTTTGGATAATGCGCAGCCGCTTTCAGCAGGGACTAGACGATCTAAAAGAAAAACTCTTGCGGATGGGAGGGCTTGCCGAGCAGGCCATCGACCGCGCCACCGAGGCGTATCGCTCCCGTGACCCAAAGTTCTGCCAGATGGTGATGAGTGGGGAGAGTGCCATCAACGAAGCCGAGCGTGAGATCGACGAGATGGCGCTGGACTTGCTTGCCATGCAGCAACCCATGGCGATCGATCTGCGCTTCATTCTCGCGGTGCTCAAGATCAACGCCGACCTGGAGCGCGTGGGCGATCAGGCCGTCAACATCGCGCAGCGCGTGCTCGACCTGATCAGCGAGCCGGAGATCGACTTGCCGGTCGATATCCCGCGCATGGCCGACGGCGTCAGCACCATGGTGCAACGCGCGCTGGAGTCGTTTCTCGACGGCAAAGCGGAAGTGGCCGAGGCGGTCCTTCAGATGGACGGCATTGTGGACCGCATGAAGGACGAGGCCTTCGTTGTCCTGGTGCAGAAGATGCACGAGGAACCGTCGTGCACGCGTCAGGCGCTCGACGTTCTGCTCATCGCGCGCAACCTGGAGCGAATTGCCGACCACGCCACCAACATCGCTGAGGACGTGATTTTCTGGGTGCGCGGGGCCGATGTGCGGCATGGCGGAGCGCACTACCGGGAGTAAGAGAATGGGCGGCCGTTGACTCGATGCTTCGCCCGGTATGACGGTATAATCGCCGCATGAACCACCACGTGATCCACATCTCGGAAGAGGAAGCCGCAAGCGACTTCGCTTCTGTGCTGGCTCGCGTCCGCGCGGGTGCGGAGGTTGTCATCGAGAGCGAGGGTGGCAAGTGTCCCGTCGCGGTCATCCACCTACCCGTTCCACCTCGCCGCACCATCTCTGAGTGCATCGCGTTGGCTAAAAAGCACGAGGACGAGACAGGAGAATCCCCGGTGCTTGATCCTGACTTTGCCGCCGATGTGGATGAGATCATCCGTAACCGCAAGCCCTGGACTCCCCCGGCGTGGGACTGATCCTCGATTCCAGCATTGTGGTCGCAGCCGAGCGGCGCGGCCATAACGTCCCGCATATTCTCGAACAAATACGCGCCGCCTATGGCGAAATCGATATCGGTCTCTCGGTTGTCACCATCGCCGAGCTGGTGCACGGAGCCTATCGCGCCAAAGTCGATGCTGATCGCCTACGACGGCTGGCCTTCGTCGAGGAGCTGTGTAGCGATGTTCCGGTCCATCCCGTGACCCTGGAGATCGCCCGCAGCATCGGCCGCATCGAAGGCCAGCAAGCCGCAAGAGGCATTACGCTCGCCTTCGAAGACCTCGCCATTGGCGTTACGGCTGTCGAACTCGGCTTCGAGGTGGCCACACTCAACCTCCGCCACTTCCAGATGATCCCCGGCCTTAAGATCGTTTCCCTCTAGAACGCTCTGCAATCGAAGATTTCCTCTCCTTCCTGCCCCGTCCGGCGTTACCATAGTCCGGGCTAGTCACCCTGTGGGGTGATAGCAGTCACTACCAGACTGCCAAGCAGTCACTGCCAGATTGCCGCCCGAGGGCTTAAATGAAGTTGGCCTCAATTACAAATCTGCCTGCTTGTCTGGCGGACAGTTTTTATGTCTGTATCGGCCCTAAAGAGAGAGTGAAAAGGTTCGAGGAGGACCTCTATGAGTGCTGGAATTACCACCACTACCGGAATCAAGACTCCGGCGAATTACATCACTGAAATAATGGCGCTGGTAAAGGCCAAAAACCCAGCCGAGCCTGAATTTCATCAGGCCGTGCAGGAAGTACTGGAATCTCTACGCCTCGTGCTGGAGAGACATCCCGAATACATCTCCGCGAAAATACTTGAGCGCATCACCGAACCCGAACGCCTCATCATGTTCCGCGTGCCGTGGTTTGACGACAATAACAATGTTCAAGTCAATCGCGGCTTCCGCATTGAGATGAACAGCGCTATTGGCCCCTACAAGGGCGGTCTGCGCTTCCATCCCTCGGTCAATCTTGGCATCCTGAAGTTCCTGGCCTTTGAACAGGTATTCAAGAACTCGCTGACTACGCTGCCCATGGGCGGCGGCAAGGGCGGCTCGGACTTCGATCCCAAGGGCAAGAGCGACAACGAAGTCATGCGCTTCTGCCAGAGCTTCATGACCGAGCTGTGCCGGCACATCGGTCCGGACACGGACGTTCCCGCCGGCGACATCGGCGTGGGCGGACGCGAGATTGGCTATATGTTCGGCCAGTACAAGCGCATTCGGAACGAATTCACCGGCGTGTTGACCGGCAAGGGCCTCCACTGGGGCGGCTCGCTGATTCGTCCGGAAGCGACTGGTTACGGCTGCGTGTATTTCGCGGAAGAAATGCTGAAGACCCGCAAGGAAACGCTGGAGGGCAAGCTGTGCCTGGTCTCCGGCAGTGGCAACGTCTCGCAGTACACGGTCGAGAAGCTGCTTCAGCTGGGCGCGAAGCCCGTCACCCTGTCCGACTCTGACGGCGCGATCTACGATCCCGATGGAATCGATGCCGAGAAGTTGGCATGGGTCATGGAACTGAAGAACACGAAGCGTGGCCGCATTCGCGAGTATGCGGACCAGTACAAGAAAGCGATCTTTATGCCGACCGATCTGAAGCTGGGCTACAACCCGCTTTGGAACATCAAGGCCGACTGCGCTTTCCCGAGCGCCACGCAGAACGAAATCAACGCCAAGGACGCGACCAACCTCATCAACAACGGGTGCTATGTCGTTGCCGAAGGCGCCAACATGCCGAGCACGCTGGAAGCCACCAAGCTGTTCCTGGAGGCGAAAGTCCTCTATGGTCCGGCCAAGGCGGCGAACGCGGGCGGTGTGGCAACGTCGGGCCTCGAGATG
>JBEKXQ010000123.1:0-12633 GCA_049511915.1 Candidatus Korobacteraceae bacterium | reverse complement strand
GTGGCTTGATGAACGTCGAGCCCGATATACTTTTCACTATCCATAAGGGTGCTCCTTTCTGTAGGTCATGATGCTTGCGCTCACAACCTACTCCAAAAGGGGCGCCCTCTTATAATGCGTTCGCCTCCGGGAAAATCGATTTGCGGAGCAGCCAGAGTTACCCAAGCAGCAGTCATTGCGGTCTCCACCCTGCGGTGCCTGGCTGTTCCCGGCGCCTTCCGCAGGTGGGCGAATTCTACATCACCAGGGTGTGTGCGGGTTGCAGTTGAAATCGGCCCTCCGGCGGCTTATCGTAGAGTGGCGTCCATGTACCCTTCGCTGTCGTTCTTGCTTGGAGCGTGCAACGAAAGGCGGCTATCCAACAGACCCGTGGTTCGTGTGGGGCCGCGAACTCTGGGGCTGTGCTGTTTTTTGCAGGTTGGCGAGAGGGACCTATGGAAAGCAAGCCAGCACAGAACATTCAGGATTCGTTTCTGAATACTGCCCGCAAAGACAAGTCTGTCATTACCATCTATCTCTTGAGCGGGGTGAAACTGACGGGCAGAATTCGCTCGTTCGACAAATATTCGGTGGTCTTGGAGACCAACAATCAGGAACAGTTGATCTTCAAGCACGCCATTTCCACGGTTGTCATGTCCCGCGTGGTGCATCCTGAGCGCCACCTCGACTCGCGACCGTTAGAGACTGCCGCTTCGGCGCAGGTCGTAAGCGCGGCGTCTGCGTCCGAGGATTAGCTTATTTCGCGTGCGCAGGGGACGAACTCACGGCAAACCGGCCGGGACCATCCCGAACGGGCCTTTCTGGTGGGAGTGGAGTTCTCTTCGCGCTCAGCGCCCAAGCCTCGTGCGCAACGACTTCCAGATACCGGCGATGCCGCCGTGGAGGCTTCAGGGTCGCGTCCTCGAACTTCCGGCAGTATCCCGCCCAGCGCTCGCGTGGCCCGCGATGCAGCCTCGGCATTCCTGCATGCGGCCGATCACGAGAACCGTGGCTTCTCCACTGAGGAGTCGATGGCGGAGTTGCGTGAGCTCGCCACCAGCGCCGGCGCCGACGTTGCCGGCGAGATGCTGCAACGCCGTCCGAGGCCCGACCCGGCGACGCTTATCGGCAGCGGCAAGCTGGAAGAGTTGAAGGGCGCGGTCGCTTCCACCGCGCCTGACCTCGTCATCTTCGATCACGAACTGACGCCCTCGCAGCAGCGCAACCTGGAACGCGAACTCGATGCCCGCGTCCTCGACCGCACTCAACTCATCCTCGACATCTTCGCGCGCCACGCCCGCACGCGCGAAGGCCAACTCCAGGTGGAATTGGCGCAGCTGCAATACCTGCTGCCGCGATTGGCTGGGCGCGGCGTGGAAATGTCGCAACTCGGCGGCGGCATCGGCACCCGCGGTCCCGGTGAAACCCAGCTGGAAACTGATCGCCGCAAGATCAATCGCCGCATTCGCCATGTTCAGGAGCAACTGGAAAATGTCCGCCGCATCCGCGGGCAACAACGCCGGCGCCGCGAATCCGCGCCGATCGCGACGGTCGCCCTTGTCGGCTACACCAACGCCGGCAAGTCGACGCTGTTCAATGCGCTGACTAAAGCCGGCGTGCTGGAGAGCGCGCGCATGTTTGCCACCCTAGATCCCACATTGCGGCATGCGGTGCTTCCCTCAAAGCGCGAGGTCCTGCTATCTGACACTGTGGGATTCATCCGCAACCTGCCGCACACGCTGGTTTCCGCCTTTCGGGCTACCCTGGAGGAGGTGCAGTGCGCCTCATTGCTGTTGCACGTCTCCGACGTGACCAGTCCAACTGCGAGCGAGCAACAGCTCCAAGTGGAAGAAGTCTTGCGCGAACTTGAGTCGCAGGACAAGCCTCGTCTCTATGTCATGAACAAGGTTGATCTGCTGCCTGAGAAGAAACGCGACAGCCTGCGCGACTCTGACAGTGTGGTACATGTTTCGGCGGCCAAGGGAATCGGCTTGGACAAACTGCTGGAGCTGATCGACGCCAAGATCTCCGAAGATCCGGTTCAGCGCGTGCGCCTGCACGTGCCGCAGTCTGAGGGAAAAGTGTTGGCAACGCTCGACGCCAAGGCGGTCGTCTTATCGCGCGAATATCGCGACGGCTATGTCGAACTAGACGTGCAAGCGCCGGAATCGGTGCTGCGCCGGATGAAGAGTTTCGTACAGAAGTGATCCGTTTCGTCGTCGAGCGAGCGTGGTCACAGTGGTGGTGCAGTTTGCAAGCCATGCAGCCGGAATCAGCGATCACTTTTGGAGCATCGAAAAACCATGCGCATTATTGCCGCAAGCCGAATCCGCTGCTAGGCAGATTGACAAGGAGCTTATCCTGAAAGCGCTCGGTTAGGAATGCGCATTCCCTCTACAGAAACGCTTAGACCCTATCTCGCTATTGTTGCGGGTATCCTCGGGGCGTATATCGGCTTCAAGGTGTTTAGGATCGCTTACGTTGATTGGGCAGTCTGGCGCTATCCACATAACAACTCCATGGCTGGCTTTGCGGCGTTTATGTACGGAATTCCAGTTGGCGCCATTTCCGGCGTCATTGGTTTCTGTCTGGTGTTCTTCTACGGAAAGGTTGGTCCGTGGCCGGAGAATAGAGTCGGCCCTTCGACTGAGGAGTAGCTAATAACCCCCGCGGAAAACAGAATGCACCGCTACCCTAGCCACGATTTGCTTGAGAGAGTAGGAGCATTCAATTTATGACCTATCGTGTGGCCCTGCAATCCTCCGAAGGGGGCTTCTCGGTTTCGTGCCCCGGCTTGCCCGGCTGCTGGTCGCAGGGCGCGACCGAACAGGAAGCTCTGGAGAATATCCGGGACGCCATACGCGAGTACCTGGAAGCCGCAAACGAATTGACACGCGGAAAAGATATCCGCGATGTCGAAGTGGCCTTCTAGATGATTCGAGTGCCCGCGTCGGCCTGCTCGTGGGCGTGATAGCTCGAGCGCACCAGCGGCCCCGACTCCACGTGCCGGAATCCCATCTTCAGTGACTCTTCCTTAAGGAAACGGAATTCATCCGGCGGGTACAGGCGCGCTACCGGCAGGTGGTCTTTTGACGGCCGCAGATACTGGCCGATGGTGAGGATATCGACCTTGCGCTCCGCCAGGTCGCGAAACACTTCCAGCAACTCATCCGTGCTTTCGCCCAGGCCGGCCATCACGCCGGTCTTCGTCGGAATCGCAGGATTCATTTCCTTGGCGCGCTCCAGAAGTCGCAGCGTGCGCTCATAGCGTGCGCCCGAGCGGGCGACACGATAGAGACGCGGCACTGTCTCCGTGTTGTGATTCAGGATGTCAGGCTCGGCATCCATTACGATTCGCAGGGGCTCTTCCAATCCTTGGAAGTCCGGGATCAGCACTTCCACGCGGCATTCCGGAACGCGCCGCCGGATCTCGCGTATGGTATGGGCGAAGACGCGCGCCCCGCCAACATTGTCGTCATCGCGGTTCACGCTGGTGACGACCGCAAACTTCAGGCCCAGCTTCTCCACCGCTTCGGCGACGCGGCCAGGCTCTTCGAAATCGATCGGCTGCGGCCGTCCCTTGGGCACCGCGCAAAATCCGCAGCGCCGCGTGCACAGGTTGCCCAGCAACATGAAGGTCGCGGTGCGATGGTGCCAGCACTCGCCGATGTTGGGGCAGTGCGCCGACTCGCAAACCGTATGCAAATCCAGCTTGCGCGCCAGCGTCTTCAGATCGTGATAATTGTCGCCCATGGGCGCGCGCGCCTTCAGCCACTCCGGCTTGGGAGCAGGTTGGCGCGGGCCAATTTCGATCTGGATCAGTTCCGGAGCCGTAGCCATGCGATGGATATATTGTATCGCGGGAACAGATCGTCCTGCGCTTCGGCCCGTCCGCCGTTATTGCGCCCCAGCTTCATCAGCCCGATCCGCTTCTTCTTCCTGCGAGGCCGAAGCGGCGGACGCCTTGCTGTCCTTGCCTTCTTCCTCCTTGGGCGGAGGCGGAACGTAGTAGAGGATCCGGTTGCAGTAAAAGCAAGTGACAAACTGCTCGTTGCTCATCACATCTTGAAACACCTGGGGACGCAGGCGCACGCGGCAGACCGAACAGCTCTCGTCCTCATATACCGCAGCCATAACCGAGCCTCGCAGCTTCAGCACCCGGTCGTAGTGGGTCAACGCTTCTTCGTCGACGCCAGAGCGCAGCTGCTGGCGCTGGTCGCTGAGTTCGGCCAGCTGCTTCTCGTCTGCGGCGGTCTGCTGGCGCGCGTAATCTTTTTCTCTTTCGTTTTCCGCACTGTCAGCCTTCAGCGTGACCTCGGCCTGCTTCAGGGCCTCCTTGCGCGTGTCGGCGGCCACCATGATCTCCAGCACCTTGTCTTCCAGCTTGGCGATCTCGGCTTCGGCCTGCCCAATCTCGCTCAGCAGCGCCTTGTATTCCTGATTGGTCTTCACCTTCAGCGACTGGTCGCGATACTTGCTGATCCTCTCCTGCTGGTCCTTGATGTCGGATTCGTGTTTGCGGCGGGCCGTTTCGTCGGCCTTGATCGCCGCCTGCGCCACTTCCACTTTGGCCTTGGAGCCGGCCAGTTTGGCCTCAATCTGCGCTACTTCCTTGGGCAGGGCCGCAATCTCCGCCCGGAGCGCAGCCATACGCAAATCGACTTCTTGCAGCTTAATCAGCGTTTGCAGGTTTGCATTCATCGTGACCGTTCGATTCTAGCATTCAACCAGCGATAGCCCCGTGCGGGACTGTCATCCCTCCTCAACGTCGGGGGCGCCCATGTAAACGGTTATCCCGCCAGCCACTAGCCAAGAGCCACTAGCCACTGGTATTAAGGTCTTTGGCCTATTGAGCCGGCTTCGGCCACCAGCTTACGATTACCCTATGCCACTCGAACTTGCGCGACTTCTTCTTGGCCTGCTGATCGCCGCCTGCCACCGGCGAATCGCAGACTTCATGCTGGAGCGGGAACGCTCCCTGGTGCTTAGCTTCCGCCAGCGCGGCGTGCCGCTGCCGGCGGCCCTCGGCACAGAAACCGCTCGCAATCTCTACTTCGGTATCGGCATCTTCATCGTGCTGGTCGAGCTGCTGCGGATTTACCAGATGGGGCGCTAGCTTCGCCCTTGACTTGTAATCCTGACGATGTGTCATCCTGAGCGGAGGCGTCGCCGCTTTTGCGACGCCGGAGTCGAAGGACCCCTATAATCACCGAGATCTGTCTCTCCTCGGTAATGGGTCAGTCTGAAATTGCGGTCGAGTGTTCTTGGGTGGAGCACGCCTTCAGGCGTGCAGTTGGGATCTTCTCAATGTCCAGGCTTCAGCCGCTGCGGTAAGGGGTAGATTTACCTCAGGCGCTAGAGCGCCTATCGAATTGGGGCTGCAATATGGACGCCTCAAGGCGTGCTCCACCCGACACGGGGGTAAGCGCGTGAATTTCAAACTGACCCACTACCCTCTCCTCACATCTGTCATCCGAATCGACCGCTCCCTGATAAACTTTCACCGCAATCAATTCTCTCTCCGGAGTTGCCGTGAAAGCTCATTTCGCTGCCGTCGTCCTCTTTGCTTTTTGCTCTTCTCTACTGCCTGCTCAGACCGCTCCTCAAGGCCAGAAGCAGCTGACTATTGAAGAAATGTTCAAACCGGGCGGCATTCTTGGCCGCGGGCCGGAGAACGTGCAATGGAGTCCCGACGGCGCCAAAGTCTCGTTCGTGCAGCGCAACGACAGCGGCGACCAGGGCGAGCTTTACTACGTCGATGTCGCCACCGGCAAGTCGGCAGTGCTGGTAGCCAGCGGCAAGCTGGCGTCGCTGGCTCCGCCCGCCAGCGCCATCAAGGACGAGCGCAAGAAAGAAGCGGCACAGCGCTATTCCATCGCCGCCTATCAATGGGCGCCAGACTCCAAACATCTGCTCTTCGACTCCATGGGTCAGCTTTGGCTCTATAGCCTCGATAACGGCACTGCGGTGCAACTCACCTCCAGCACCGATGAGAGTGCCGATCCCAAGTTCTCGCCCGCCGGAGATCGAATCTCTTACATCCGCAAACACAACCTTCACGTGCGCACGACAACCGGCAACGACGAGCGCCAGCTCACCAGGGATGGCAACGACAATCTGCTGAACGGCGAAGTCGATTGGGTGTACGAGGAAGAGCTGTATTCGCGCAGCAATTATTTCTGGTCGCCCAATGGCAAGCAGTTCGTGTTTCTGCAAATGGATGAGAAGGACGTGCCCACGTATCCCATCACCGACTGGATGCCCACGCACGCGACGGTCGACCAGGAAAAATATCCCCAGCCCGGCGATCCCAACCCCGGCGTGCGTTTGGCGGTGGTGGGCAGCAACGGCGGCAAGATCAAGTGGATCACCGCCAGCAGCAACGGCGCGCTCCCGCTGGCCAACGATCCCAACGTGCTCATCCCGCGCTTCGGCTGGGTACGCGACGGACTTATCTGGGCGATGGCGCTCAATCGCGTTCAGGACCGCCTCGATTTGTATTTCGTCGACGTCAACAACGGAAAGTCGCAGCTCATGATGACTGAGAGCACGGACGCCTGGATCGACATGCATCCCGAGGTCGACTTCAAGCTGCTGGATTCCGGCGACGGATATCTGTGGACCAGCTGGCGCGATGGCCACAATCACATCTACCTCTATCGCTTCGACAAGCAGAACCCGCTGAGCGGTGCCGCCAGAATGGAGGCGCAACTGACCCATGGCGATTGGGAGGTCGAGAGCGTTGACGCCGTTGACCAGCAGGGCATCGTTTATTTTTCGGCCAATGAAGGCGACTGGCGGCAACGCAACGAATTCGCCGTCGGCCTCAACGGGCAGAACTTCCATCGCATCTCCAAGCCGGACGGAAGCCACTTTGCTGACTTCGATCCCAAGAACGGGAAGTATTACGTCGACAACTTCTCCGCGCTCACCACTCCGCCCAGCACCTCGCTGTGCAGCGTTGACGGCTCTTGCACCGCATTCTGGCAGCCCCACAGCGTCGAGGCTTACAACCTGCTTACGCCCAAGGTCGTCGACTTCAAAGCTGCAGACGGCACAACCACGCTGGAAGGCGAGATCCTGCTTCCCCCGCCGGGTGGCCCTATGATCGCCAACGGCAAAGCGCCGCTCATCGTCAATCCCTATGGCGGCCCGGGTGTGCAGACGATTCGCGATTTCTGGATTGGCGTCGATCTCTTCGGCCTCTTCGACCAGATCCTGGCGCGTCAGGGCTTCGCCGTTCTTCACGTGGACAATCGCGGCATGGCCAATCGTGGCAAGGCGTTCGCGCTGCCCATCAAGCATCACTTAGGCCCGGGGGAGTTGAGCGACCAGCTGGCTGCGGTGAAGCAGGCCCTGGAGCAATTCCCGCAACTTGACAGCAGCCGCGTCGGCGTCTGGGGATGGAGCTACGGCGGCTACTTCACTCTCTACGCCATGGAGCACAGCGACGTATTCAAGAGCGGAGTTTCGGTGGCGCCTCCGACCAATTGGCTGCTCTACGATTCCATCTATACCGAGCGCTACATGGGGCTGCCGAAGGACAACGAAGCGGGGTACAAAGATAGCTCGCCTGTGAACTTCGCCAGTGACCTCCACGGCAAGCTACTGGAGGTGTACGGTACCAGCGACGACAACGTGCACATGCAGAACACCATTCAGATGGTCAACAATCTGATCAACGCAGGCAAGCAGTTCCGCCTGATGATGTACCCGGGTAAGACCCACGGCATCGCCGGCTTCGCCGCGCGCACCCATTTATTCCACATGATCGACGACTACTTCCTGGAGACCCTGGCACCGGGAAAATAGTGCTGTTCACCATAGAGGCACCGAGGAAATGATTCGTTAATTCTCTGCGCCCCTGTGTCTCTGTGGTGAAGTCGCCTCTGACTTGCTCTCGCCCCGCTGTTTCTGTTTGAATCCAAGGGACTCATTCCACCCGGAGCGTTACCCTGGCGAACCAACTCTTCGCGTGCAAGTCCATTGACAAGCTGATCTCCGAATCGGAGGAGCCGGAACACCGGCTGAAGAAGACCCTGGGCCCGTGGTCGCTGACCGGCCTCGGCATCGGCGCGGTTATTGGTTCGGGCATCTTCACCGTCGTGGGGACGGCCATTGCCGGTCAGAAATTCGACACCGCATCCATCCTGAATTGCCCGCTGGCCGATTACATCGTGCATCGCACGGCGACGCTTGGCCGCCCCGGCGCAGGGCCCGCGCTGGCGCTCTCGCTGATTCTGGTGGCAATCGTTTGCGCCTTCACCGGACTTTGCTACGCCGAGCTCGCCTCGATGATCCCCATCGCCGGCAGCGCCTACACCTACACCTACGCCACCATGGGCGAGCTGATCGCGTGGATCATCGGCTGGGACCTCATCCTGGAATACGCCGTCAGCAACATGGCCGTCAGCGTCGGCTTCGCCGCGCACATGGCCGCGACCTTCAACTGGTTTGGCTGGCATCCCGCCCTGCGCTGGATTACGCCAGCGTACCTGCCAGGCGGCCTCACCGACCTGCAGAACAACACGCTGTACACGCCGGGCTGGCACTTCGGTTTCAACATCCCCGCGTTTCTCATCGTGCTGCTGCTGACGGTAGTACTGGTGCGCGGCATTCGCGAGTCGGCGGAGACCAACAACATCATGGTCCTGCTGAAGATCGCGGCCATCCTGGCCTTCGTCTTCGTGGGCATGCGCTTCATACATCCCGCGAACTATCATCCCTTCGTGCCCGAGGGCTGGTCGGGCGTGCTGACCGGCGGCTCCATCATTTTTTTCACCTACATCGGATTCGATTCGGTTTCCACCGCGGCCGAGGAAGCGAAGAACCCGCAGCGCGACATCCCCATCGGCATCATCGCCACGCTCATTGTCTGCACGGTGCTGTACATCGCGGTCGCGATAGTGCTCACCGGAATCGTGCCGTGGCACAACCTGATCGACGACGCCGCTCCCGTCGTGAACAGCATGAGCATGCTGGCGGGGACTACGAAATCGGCGCTGCTGCACTGGACGGAGCTGGCCGTTCTGTTCGGCGCCATGATGGGCATGATCTCGTCGTTGCTGGTGTTTCAGCTGGGGCAGGCGCGGGTGTGGTTCTCGATGTCGCGCGACGGCCTGCTGCCCAAGATGTTCAGTCGCGTGCATCCGCGTTTTCGCACGCCGGCGACCGCGACATGGATTGCGGGATTCCTGGTGGGCATTCCCGCCGGTATTCTCGATATCGGCACGCTGTCGGACTTGTCGAACATCGGCACGTTGTTTGCGTTTGTGCTGGTGTCGCTTGGCGTCATCATTTTGCGCTACAAGCAGCCCGATCGCCGTCGCGGCTTCCGCGCACCCGGCGGCCTGGCAGCGCCGATCCTTAGCGTGGTGTTTTGCATACTGCTGATGGCGGGCCTGCCCATCCTGACGTGGTTGCGCTTTTTCGCGTGGCTGATCATCGGAATGGCCGTGTACTGGCTCTATAGCCGCCATCGCAGCGAGTTCAGCCCACGCAACTCGAAGTCCGGGTTACAAGCGGTACCGAAGAGTTAGATTGAGCTTATAGGGCGTCATTTGTTTTAGCCGCGGGCGTCAGCCCGCGGTAATAGCATCATTTTCATTTCGAGTCCCTTCAGGGACGGCGCAAATACTTCCATGACCGACCCTGCTAACGATTTCCTCGTAACCCTCCCAAAGGCCGAACTCCACCTGCATCTCGAAGGCTCCGTCGACCCTCCCACATTGTCAGAGTTGAGCTGCCGTCATCCCACGCCGCTCGAAACCACCAACAATCGCTACCGCAACATCGAGGACAGCGGCCGCGTCTTCACCGAGGACGAGGCGCGCGAACTTTATCAGTACAAGCATTTCACCGGATTCATGTGGGCGTTCAAGGCGGTCACCGAACGCATGCGCACGGCTGACGATTACGAACTCGTTACCTATCGCATGATGCAGAAGCTGCGCGCGCAAAATGTTATTCATGCCGAGGTCTACATCTCGGCTGGCGTGGTGCAATGGCGAGGCCAGGAGTTTGCGTCGCTCTTCGAAGGCGCGGAACGCGGCCGTCAACGCGGCGAGCGTGACTTGGGCATTTCGCTCTACTGGATCCTCGACGCCGTTCGTCACTTTGGAGTAGACGAGGCGCAGCGCGTGGTCGAAGAAGCTATCAGGCTGAAATCCCACAATGTGGTAGGCATCGGGATTGGCGGCGATGAACGCCACGCCGGGCCCGAGCGGTTCCGCGAAGTGTATGAACACGCCGCGAAGCATGGCTTGCGCTTGACGGTCCACGCCGGAGAGACGGTTGGCCCAGAATCAATCTGGGGTGCGCTGCGCGAGCTGAACGCAGATCGCATCGGCCACGGTCTACATGCGATCGACGATCCGGAGCTGGTGCGTTATCTCGCCGACAAGCAAATTCCCGTCGAGGTCTGCATCACCAGCAACGTGATGACCGGCTGTTGCGCGAGGATTGAAGACCATCCGGTGCGAAAGCTTTTCGATGCAGGCGTGTTGGTCACGCTGAATACCGACGACCCTGACATGTTTCGCACGACACTATCACGGGAATATCATCTGGCGCGAGAAGTCTTCGGCTTCAGCGAGGCAGAATTGCGCGAGCTGGCAAGGAATTCCTTCCGGGCGTCCTTCCTTCCCGAGGACAAAAAGCGCAAACTGCTGGCGAGTTTCTAAAACCGCTTGACTCTTGATATAGGGTGGAGCACCGTCTTCAGCGGTGCAGTTGGACTGGGAAGAGGAATTGGCTTTAGCCACTGAGGTGAGGGAAAACATTACCTCAGGCGCTAAAGCGAATTCCTATTGTCACATGATTCTGCACGCCTGAAGGCGTGCTCCACCCGTCAACGGTCTACCTTGTGTCTCTATGTCTCTGTGGTGAAAGATCTATTCCCCGGCGACCGTCATCCCGTCGATGCGCAGCGTGGGCGACGCAATCGAACTGCGGAATTCCAGATCGTTCCCAATCTCGGAGATGTTGAAGAACATGTCCTTCAGATTGCCGGCGACCGTGATCTCTTCCACCGGGAATGTCAACTCGCCATTCTGAATCCACATCCCGCTGGCGCCGCGCGAGAAGTCGCCCGTCACCAGATTTACGCCGAAGCCGAGAAACTCGGTGACGAACAGGCCTTCCTTGATGTCGCCAATGATTTCCTGTGCGCTCTTCGTTCCGGGCCGCAGGAAAAAATTGCCCGGGCCGATCCCCGGAGTTCCCGCGAGTCCGCGCGAGGCGTTGCCGGTAGTCTGCAGGCCAAGCTTCTTCGCAGTGTAGGTATTCAGCAGGTAGGACTTGAGGACGCCGTTTTCCACCACGACGGTCTTGCGGCTGGGCACGCCTTCGGAATCGAACGGGCTGGTACCGAAGCCGCCAAGCATGGTGCCGTCGTCGACAACGTAAATGTTATCGCCCGCGATCTTCTCATTCAGTTTGCCGGTGAGAAACGACGCCCCGCGATAGATGGAGTCGCCGTTGACGGCCTCGAAGATGTGTCCCACCAGCGCGCCCGCGACTGTGTGCTCGAAGACGATGGGAACTTTGCCGGTCTTGACCTTGCGCGCCCCAAGCCGCCGCAACGTACGTTGAGCGGCGATCTGTCCTACTTTCTCCGCAGCTTCCAGTTTCTTCAGCGAGTTCGCAACCGAGTACCAGTAGTCGCGCTGCATCGCCGAGCCCTCAATCTGCGCGATGGGCACCGCTGAAACCGAGCAGTAGGAACGTTGATAATCGCCAATGAATCCGTGCGAGTTTGCCAGCACCTTGTAGCCGATGGCGGCATCGAAGGTTCCGCCTTCGGAGTTGGTGATACGCGGGTCGGCGTCTAGCGCAGCTTTCTCGGCGCGGCGCGCGTAGTCAATGCGATCGGCGGTGGAGAGTGAGTACACGTCGTCGTAGTAAAGATTGAGGTCGCCTTCCAGTTTGCCCAGTTGCGACGGCTCGGGAATCCCGGAGAATGGATCTTCGCTGGTGACCTTTGCCAGGACCAGCGCCGAATCCACCAACTCCTTGATGCCCGCCGGGCTGAGATCGCTGGAGTGCGTGCTGGCGGCGCGCTGTCCAAAGAAAACGCGCACGCCGATGCCCCTCGAACCTGATTCCTTCAGGGTCTCAACTTCACCCAGGCGGACGACGGTGGAGAACTCGCTGCCTTCCATCGCAACCGCTTCCGCGGCGGTGGCCCCGCCGGCCATAGCACGGCGGATGACGTCGGCCGCGATTTCCTTCAGATCGGTTGCGATTGGTGCTGAGGGGGTCATGGCGTGGTCTTCCGTGGAAACATTCATAAGTATTAAGCCCTACTTTGTAAGAGTCCTACTATGTGGGATAAGAATGTGAATAGGGGCCTTCGACTCCGGTGGCCAACATCAGGCCGCCTACAGCCCAAGATGACAACCAAAAAATGAACTGGGTGCCCCGCTCTAGCCGTGTGTTGGCTAGGGCGCGGGGCAAGACAAATCACCGGCGATCGGGCTACCCGCCGGTGCCTCCGACGGTCAGCCGATCAACCTTCAGCGTGGGAATACCAACGCCCACCGGCACTGACTGCCCATCATTGCCGCACGTCCCAACGCCTTCGTCGAGTTGCAGGTCGCTGCCCACCATCGAGACTCTCGTCAGCACATCCGGCCCGTTGCCGATCAGCGTCGC
>JBEKXQ010000122.1:0-12955 GCA_049511915.1 Candidatus Korobacteraceae bacterium | reverse complement strand
GCACCCGTGACGCGCTCTGGGATCAGTTCGGCCAATTCCTAGCCAGCTTCTCGCCTAAGGAGTGCGCCAACTATTTCGCCTCTTCCGGATATGTATACACTTAAATTGAAAATGCTCTAGCCTGGGTGGAGCTAGCTTGTGGTAACCAGCAACACGGATCGTTGCGGCGGTCCTTAAGGCTGGGACAGTCGACACCCCAAGTTCGTCAGTCAGCGGCTGATTGCTAGTTGCTAATTGCTAGTTGCCGCTTATCCCTTCCACGCTCCCAACGCCTTGCGCACCAGCACCAATTGGCCGATGTGATAGGCGTTGTGGTCGGCGATCAACAGCGCCTGACGCAAGAGAGTCTGTCCCGACCCATGAGGAATTGGCGCGAACAGATCCTGCTTCGGGTCGTTGATCAGTTTGCGCATCGCTTCCAGGTTCTCCCGGATAGAGCTGACGCTTTTCTCCCACGCTGCATCGTTGGGCGGAGCTGTTTTCTTCGGCCAGTAACCTTCCGGCCATTCGGGGGACTTGTGCTTTGCATCGCGGCTGAATTCCAGGATGTCCCACAATGCGATACGTAGGTGTTCCAGGAGTTGCCAGGCGGAATAGGGCAACCCATCCGGAACCCGCCCGCGGAATTCGGCGGGGAAATCAGAAACTGCCGCGGATAGATCGGCGTGCGCCTCGTTCCAATCCATTACTTTCGCAATTTGTTGACGAAGCTGCTTGTCATGCTCCATAAGGGCCTCGAGAGTTCAATTAACAGGTATGGGATGTGACAGTGAGGTAGCCGGATGTAATCTCGCGCGGAATATTTGGACTGGTCAGTGGTCGGTCAAGGGTACAGCCCAGCAGATTATGCCCACAAACTCGGCATCTGTTAGCCTCCGCCGTTTCGTCGCCGCTGGCGCAAAACACTTGCCGCATCGGGATTCACCAGCACAGTAAAGCCATTGCGAAAACGGCTCGGATCCACATCCACCAACGTCGCTCGATCGCCTTCGATGCATCCGCCCAGCACGCGACCCAAACTCAACAGCGAACGGCTGCCGCAAACTTCGCAGGTCTCACCGCCGCTATTGCTGATAATTTCGCAGTCTGCACAAAGTACGGCTTCCAGCAAAGCAACCGAGTTCAGGATGGGATCCCATTTGCGGCTTTCGTCCATAGTAAGAAGCTAGCCGTCTTCGGCCCGCTGGGAAAGTACTTACTTGTGGACGGAAGCAGGAGAGTAACGGGTCAGGAAATGAGGACGAAGCTGCAAACTCGCTAAGGAAATTCAGGCTGGCCCGGGCCATAGACTTTTCGGGCTACGAAACATCAGTGCTGGCGGCAGGTGGGAGCAGTTGGTGGTTCAGGGCGAACAGCGCCAGCTCCAGACGATTTCCGACTCCGATTTTGTTGAAGATATTTGTCAGATGGCGTTTTACCGTCTCCTCGCTGATACCAAAAGTCTCGGCAATGTGCTTGTTGGTCGAGCCTTCCGTAATCAAAGTGACCACTTCCAACTCGCGCGCTGTGAGACCGAAGGTCTTGCGGGGCGGCGGCGCGGTTTGCGCCGTCAGATCACGCAGCACCTGCACTAGGTTCTGCACTGGCCGACCGTCAAGCCAGTACTGCCCCTGCATCACCGCACGGACACATGCCGAGAGATGGGCCACGACAGCATCTTTCAGCACCACGCCGCGGGCGCCAAGTTGCAATGCCTCCAGAATCTGCCGTTTGTCCACGTGACCACTCAGAACAATGGTCCGAGTACCGCCATTGTCGCCGGTCAGCTCGCGCAAGGCGTCCATGCCCGGCATCTTGGGCATGGCGAGGTCGAGCAAAAGAATGTCCGGCCGCAGCGTGCGCACCATATGGAGCGCTTCGACACCATCCTTGGCTTCGGCTACCACCTTTACCTGGGGGTCGGACATCAGCATGTTACGGAGACCGATACGGACTACCGGATGATCATCAGCAATCAGAATGCGAATTGCAGTCGCCGCCATCTTGTTTCCTTTTCTAGGGATGGTCTTCATGTGCGCCATCTAGGCTGCTGACCCCTCGGCGGGAAGCACCACGGGACCAAGCTCCTGGCTCAATTCGTCCTCCACGGCTTTGAGCGCCGCGATTGCCTGCTCCAGTACGGGTTCCGCGGTGTCCAGCTCTGAATCGCGTCCCATCTGTTCCAATCTCGCGCAGCATTGCGCCAAAATTCTGGCTCCGATCATCAGACTGCTGCCCTTCAGATAATGGGCCCGCTCGCGCACTTCCGCCGCATCTTGTTGAGTAAGCGCTCTCCGAAGTCTAACAATAGTGGACCGCGCCTCAGCAACATACTCTCGGCACAACTCGGCAAGCACGCCGGGATCGGCTGCGGTTGCTTGCCGCAGACGATCAAAGTTCTCCCGCGCTATCACCACGTCAGCCACTGGATCTTAGTTGCTACCCCACTCATGTTCTACTGTTCCCCAATAGGTAATACTTCTGCGCGCTGGCGTCAAGGAGGGAATCGCAGCGCAGGAACGATTTTCGCATGAAATGCCGGAAAGTTGATTATTTCCGCGGGTGACGTTGCAATGCTCCGCGACTAGAACCGGGAAAAATCGGGAGCACGCTTTTCCAGGAACGCGCTCAACGCTTCCTGAGTTTCGGGTGACTCTAGCCGCTCTGCGATCACGTCCACTTCCTCGTTCAACGCTCGCTCTACCTCTGATCGAAGACTACGTTTCATCAGTTCCTTGCAGGCCAGTAGGGCTCCGGCGGGCTTTGCGGCCAACTGCTGGGCAATCGCGGAGGCGGTCGCCAGCAAATCCGCGCGAACCAGAACCGCATTCACCAACCCGATCTCGTACGCACGTTGCGCCGTCAAAGGCGCTCCCAGCATGAATAGCTCCGCTGCCCGCTGGCGCCCGATCAGCAGCGGCAACAGCACCGTCGAGGCGGCCTCCGGGACGATGCCAAGATTGATGAAAGGCATCACGAATTTGGTATCCTCCGCCGCATATACCAGGTCGCAAAGCAACAGGATGGTAGTGCCGACACCGACCGCTAACCCATGGACGGCGGCGATGATGGGCTTCCTGGCGCCAGCCACAGCACGGATGAAACGCACTGCCGGCGGCACTGCCTGGCCTTTCCACGGCTTCTTCATGAAATCCTCAAGGTCGTTGCCTGCGGTGAAAGCATCGCCTTTGGCGTGCAGCAGGATCACGCGAACGGTAGGGTCAATCTCAGCCTGTTCCACAGCATCCGCCAGCGCGTTGTACATCTCGGCCGTCAAAGCATTTTTCTTCTCGGGACGATTGATAGCGATGCTCATCACAGCGCCATTACGTTCTGTTTCTATCTGCCCCATGGTTCAACCCTCGTTCGGACGTCTAGACACCTGCGCTGACAACTTAGAACAAGTCCGCACACTTCAGCAAGGACGGCTCGATGATTTGCATCGCTGGTTGCACCCCATACAATGGTTCTGGAATCCAATCCGTGGTTATTCGTCATTCCGCAAGGAGATCGTCATGTCCGCTAAGATTCCCGAGAACTATCTCGACCTCTTCCACAAGAAGGCCTTTGGCAGCTTCACCACGCTCATGCCTGATGGCAGTCCGCAGACCACACCCGTGTGGGTGGATTACGTTGACGGCAAAGTGTTGGTGAACTCCGCGCTTGGCCGGCAGAAAGATAAGAACCTGCGCCGCGATCCGCGCGTGGCCATTACCCTGATCGATCCCGACAATCCCTACCGCTACCTGGAAGTGCGCGGCAAGGTCAGCGAAATCACGCAAGAGGGCGCCGATAAGTTGATCGACAAGCTGGCCAAGAAGTATCTGGACAAGGACAAGTACCCGTTCGCGCAACCCGGCGAACAGCGCGTCATCTACAAGATCGACCCGGAGCACGTCAGCCCGCATGGGTAACGCGCAGCGATAGCGGGACGATTTAAGGATCGGATGCGCTCACGGCACAGACGGAAGGCGCGCGCCGCTCGTGAATCGAGCCCGTCAGGGCGAAACTGAATTTAGCCCAGGGCGTAAGCCCTGGGTATGCTGCGTTTATTGAATCTGAGCCGGCGTCAGCCGGCGTCACACGCTGGTCGCCGTCATGAATCGCGGTGTTTCTTAGCATCAGGCACAAACCCGTACGGGCAATGCCGACATCCCGACTCACAGCAATATCCGCGTCGGTTGAGATAGATCGCGGTGAACACCATGAAGCCGTCTTCCATGTAATAGTCGGTCCCCTCGACTAACTTCTCGGACATCATTGCGCAGCGGCCTCACGCAACACGGACAGTCGCTCTTCCGTTTCTACGGGAACGCCATCTCGGAAGCCGACATACTTTCCGGAAATGGCAGCTACACGCTCGCCCGGAACGATGAAGCCAACAAGGTTTAGAGGATCAGCGGCCGACACTGTAACAACCTCGCCGGTCACTGGCAGATTACGCATGGCGCGCAGCGACTCAACCGCCTCAGGCAGCGCGAACTGCTCGCCCAGGAAACCGCTGACAAATCGTCCGCCGCGGACTTCGGCGCGGTCTTCGAGACGGCGGAAGCCAATCAGCAACTCGCGCCACTTTGGCAGGTTCGATTCACGCGCCAGCATCTCGCGGAAGACCACACCGTAGCGCCGCAACAGCATCCAGCAGGTCGCCTCGGCGCGCTTCGCATGATCCGCAGCTTCCGCGCCGTAAAGCAGCGACCAGCGCCCCGGCGTGTGCCGAGGTCTGGCTGCCTTCGCCGAACCGGGCCCCAGCCGCCGCTTGGGATTGATCAGAGAACGTAGATTGTCGAAGCCGTCGGCGGTCACCATTCCGGCCGCGACCAACTCCCACAGTGCCGTTTCGATCTCTGCCTTCAGCTTGCCGGTGCCGCGCACGATGTCGGCAAAGAAAGAAGCGCCTCGACGGCGCAGGAATTCCAGCACGGCATGTGCTCCCGGACTCAAAACGCGTTCGTAGCTCTGCTCATCATCACTGAGACGGGGCTGCATCCAGTCCGACTCTTCGCGGACGAAAAACGTGATTGGCGCAATGCTGGTCGGCACAACTCGCCGGCGGCCCTCACCCGAATCTTCCAGCGTCGCCGGATGCGGCGACAACCGCCCCCAGCCGACAGCACCGGTCAGGCAAAGTTGATCCAGCGTAGCCGGATCGTATTCGTTCACGCGCCGCGCCAGAATCTGCTTCTCCCAGGCATTGGCGGGAATCTCGAAACCTTGCAACTGACGCAATGCCTGTAGCAATCCCCGCTCGCCGCTCAACTGCGACTGCGGAGCGAGGTGCTGCCAACGCAAAAGCCAGCGCATGAATTGCGCTGCCGTAACCGGCTCAACCTGCTTGCGCAGCGTGGCCACGGTCAGGTGATGAATACGCGCCAGCAAGCGCCGCTCGCACCACTCGACTGTGTCACCGGTATTTTGTCCGGTGAAATTCCCGCGCAGAATGGTTCCCGAAGCTTCCAATCGCAGCAGAGCTTTTTCGAGATCCGGGGATGGCACTCCCAACCAGTAGGCCAGTGCGTTGGAAGTTATCGGCCCAGAGTGCATCATCCAGCCGGTCACCATCGCGAGCATGGCATCGTCACGCGAGGTGGTAGTCGATGGCAGGTCCGGTGGAGTCACCTCAAACTGCGCTTCCGGAAAGATCAGCGCAAAATCCTTGGCCCGCTCTGAGGGGACAAGGTATCGCCGCGTTTCATTGCTGCCGCCGGCTGGAGCCGGCTGAGAAGAAGAAGAGAGTTGGCTGGATAGAGCGCTAGAGCGCCGCTCTAGCCTTGCCTTTACCACGCGCCAGCCTTCCAGCAACTCCGCAGACAGGGGCATCCAGCTTGCGATCGCTTGCTGCCAATCTTCCTCGGGGATTTCCAGCGGTAACGCCACCAGCGTCTGCAGCGTGTCGTGCAATTCGTCGCTGTCGCGAACATCCGGTCGCGCCTCTTCGCGCACCCGAGCAATCGCCTGCTGATCGAGCCGGCCGACCTCGTTCAACACTGCCTCAGGCAACATGCGCCGCATCTGCACGGCGCGCGCGCGCCGTTCCTCAAGCGGAGCATCATCGAGATAGGCATACGGATTGGCATTCAGGATCTCGTGCGAAAACTGCGACGGCACAGGCGTATCGACCGCCAGACAGCGAATCGCGCCGCTGCGAATGCCATCAATCACGCGCCGCAGGCCATCGATGTCCATTGCCTCGGTGAGGACATCCTTCATCACCTCCTGTATCAGCGGGTGATCAGGAATCTTGATATCGCCTTCGATGTTTTCCTGGCACGCCGCTACGTCGGGAAAAACCGATGCCAAAAGATCGTCGCTGCGAATGCGCTGAATCTGCGGCGGAACTTTCTTGCCGCCCTGGAAGCGCAGCAGCGCCAGCGAGCGGTTGGCGTCCCAGCGCCAGCGCGTAGCAAAGATCGGTGACGCCAGTGCGGCCTGCTCCAGTATCTCCTGCACCGTTTCCGTCTGCAGGTAATGGAAGACGTCACTCAGCGGAAAACTGTGCTGTTCGGCCAGCGCGATATTTAGGCCGTTGTCGGTTGCTGCGGCTTGCAACTCGAAATTGAACGAACGACAGAAGCGCTTGCGCAGCGCCAGTCCCCAGGCTTTATTGATGCGTCCACCGAAGGGCGCATGAATAATGAGCTGCATCCCGCCGCCTTCGTCGAAGAAGCGTTCGGCAATGATGGTCTGTTGCGTAGGCACTTCACCCAGCACAGCGCGGCCGGTGACGACGTATTCGATGATCTGTTCCGCTGCTGAGTCATCTAGGCCGCATTCCTCTTTCAGCCAGACGACGGCATTCTGTACCTCGGGGCTGGATTCGATGCCGCGCAGGCGAACGCGTGGGCTGGCACCGGCTGAAGCTGGCTCGGATTGAATAGAGAAGGGGGCCTCTACCGGCGCTCCTAACGGTGCGCCCGTTCGCGGTGCGTCTTTCAAGTTCAACTCTGCCCGACCATCCCAGGCTTCCGGATTTGCCGGTACTGCCAACGGTGCGGTATTCGGCAACAGCGCGCTGACGCGCTCTCGCAGTTCGCCCACGTGCAGCGACAGCTCGTCGGTTCGCGCCGGAGCTTCACCACGCCAGAAAGGAATCGTTGGCGCGGCACCGTGGGCATCCTCGACGAGGACGCGCCCGGTATTTGACGAGACTCGACGAATGCGCCATGAGGTGTTGCCTAGCAGCATGATGTCGCCGGCGTTGCTCTCGACGGCGAAGTCCTCGTCCAAGGTGCCCACAACGATTTCTTCCGGCTGCGCGACGACGGTGAACAGTGCCGTGTCCGGAATCGCGCCTCCGCTGGTAATCGCCGCCAGCCGGGCTCCGCGACGCGCCCGGAGACGCCGGTTCACCATGTCGCGAAAGAGATAAGCCCCGTAGCGGCCACGCTTCGCCGCGATTCCCTGCGACAGCATTTCCAGGATGCGGTCGTACTCCTCGCGCTTAAGCTCGCGGTAAGGATATGCACGCCGCACGCATTCAAACAGCGCACCCTCGTCCCAGTCTTCACAACTGCACATGGCGACGATCTGCTGCGCAAGAATGTCAAGAGGCGATGCTGGAATGTGCAGCACATCAAGGTCGCCTTGCCGGATGGCCCGCACGGTAGCGGCGCATTCCAGCAAGTCGTCGCGCGTGGTGGCAAACAGGCGGCCTTTTGGGATTGCGCCCCGCCAGTGACCGGCACGGCCTACGCGCTGCAACGCAACGGCAATCGAGCGCGGCGAGTTGATCTGGCAAACCAAATCGACGGTACCGATATCAATGCCAAGCTCCAGCGAGGCGGTCGCAACCAGCAGGCGAATCTCGCCATTCTTCAGCTTGCGCTCGGCTGTCAGTCTCAACCTGCGCGCCAGGCTGCCATGGTGCGCCGCAACCATGTCTTCGCCGATGCGCTCGCCGAGGTGCAGCGCAACGCGTTCGGCCAGCCGTCGCGTGTTGACAAAGACCAGTGTGGAACGATGTTGCAGCGCCAACTCGGCGAGGCGGTCATAGATTTCGCCCCACATCTCGTTGCTGGCGATGGGACCTAGCTCGGAGGCCGGAACCTCGACAGCGAGATCGAGCTTGCGGCGATGGCCTATGTTGACAATCGCGGGCGCCGGACGATCCGAGCCGGTGAGGAAGTGCGCAACCTCCTCGATGGGCTTCTGCGTCGCCGACAGCCCAATGCGCGTCGGCTGACCAGCCAACAGATCGAGACGTTCGAGCGAAAGCGTGAGGTGCGCGCCCCGCTTGTCGTCGGCCACGGCGTGAATCTCGTCGACGATGACGGTCTTGACGTGGCTCAGGATGGCGCGACTGCTGTTGGCGGTGAGCAGGATGTAAAGCGATTCAGGTGTGGTGACCAGGATGTGCGGCGGCCGCTTCAGCATATCGCGCCGCTCTTTCATCAGCGTGTCGCCGGTGCGGACGGCGGTGCGAATCTCCGGCATCAGCAGACCGCGCTGTCCGGCCAGCGCGAGGATCTCGCCCAGCGGGATTTCGAGATTCTTCTGGATGTCGTTGCCCAGCGCCTTCAGCGGGGAGACATAGAGAACCTCGGTGCAATCGCGCAGATCGCCGGCAAGCGCCTTGCGAACCAAGCGATCAATACAGATGAGGAATGCCGCGAGCGTCTTGCCCGATCCGGTGGGAGCGGAGATCAGCGTGGTCCGGCCAGCTAGGATCTCGGGCCAGCCTTGCTCTTGCGGCTCGGTCGGCGTTCCGAAGCGCGAGACGAACCACTCGGCAACGAGCGGATGTGCCCAGGCAAGCGAAGCTGGAGTTTCCCCCAAAGGCATCCAACTATTTTATCAGATTTTCGCTAATTGTTCGCCAACAAAAGGGCGCTGTTCGCCTTTCGCTGTTAGCTACTGGCCTTGCGGATTGCTGCAGGCACCCATGGAATTATGCAAGTCTCAAGGCGAAGCTAAGTTGCCAAAAAGCCCAAAGCGAAGAGCGAACAGCGGGCTCTCCACTGCTACACTTTATGCATGTCCTCCGAGCGCGCAAGGAAGATCAAGCTGATGCTTTTTGACGTGGACGGCGTCATGACTGACGGCACTATCTTTTTCTTCCCTGCCCCGGGCGGCGGAACGGGTCGCGGAACGCACGAGCATCGCGAACAGATGGCCGACGCGGGCGGATTCGGCATTGCCAGCCACGAGGTCATCGAGGCCAAGGGCTTCAACGCGCACGACGGCACAGGCTTTTCGCTGGCGCGGCTCGGCGGCCTGAAGACTGGCATCATCACCAAACGCATCTCGGAGACGGTCGCGCTGCGCGCCCGCGACCTGAAGATCGAACACATCTATCAGGGGCAGCAGGACAAAGCGGCGGCGTTCTACGAAATCCTGGAAAAGACCGGCTTGCAGCCCGAACAGGTCTGCTATGTGGGAGACGATGTCATCGATCTGCCGGTGATGCGGCTGTGCGGCCTGGCAATTGCGGTGAAGAATTCGCGAGCGGAAGTTGTCCGCGAGTCGCACTACGTAACCCCAAGTGAAGGCGGCAAAGGCGCAGTGCGCGATGCCATCGAGTATGTTTTGCGCGAGCAAGGCACTCTGGAACGCGTGATTGAGGAATACATTCAGTCGCGCAGTCACAACCCGTCCACAAACTTATCCTGATTCTTGCCATGCTGGCGGGTGGTTCTCGTCCGGCAGGCGAGCGGGCAATTCGCAAACTCGCCACATCAGCAACAAGCAAAAAGAGCCCCTCCGATGGACAGGGGCGAGTTGCGCATCGGAGGGGGTTAGCCGTTGTTACACGACCATTCTCAGGGTTGTTACTCGCCTAAACTCTCGCGGTCGCCAAAAGTTTCGGGTGGTGAAAAACCAAGTTCCGGAATCAAGCACGTGAGATGACAACTGACTATCCTTCGAATGCCGTGAGGCACCCAAATTGGGCCGCACTTTCGATTCGATCCAAAACCGAGTTCTGAATCGCCCCGAACCACGTTTGCTACGGCCAGATTAGCTCCGAAGTGTGGTAATTAAGTACAGAGTCGGTGTGGCAAGTCGGAGTTCTCTGAAGACAGGACCGCCGGCGCGCAACTCAGCTCGAAGTCCCGGCATCCGTTTTTTCGGGGCCAGGATTGTTGGTGGTACTGCGAGGGCAGTTTCGAGTTGAATTCGGGAAAGAAAGTTCCTAGTATGAAGCCTGAGTTCAAGCCCGAGAAGATAAGAGCAACGGAGGAGCAGCAAGCGGCTCCGGCTAGCACGTCCATTCTATTTGAGGGAATTCCAAGGTTTCCCATGCTAAAGCGCTCCCCCTTTGCAGCCGTGATGCTAGTGGCGCTGTTCGCTTGCTTCGGAGCTTCAGCTGCCACCATCGCCACTCATCCCACAGTCACCCACAAGTCCCATAGCAAATCTTCACATCACGTAACCGAGTCGCCCGCGGCGCAAAGCAAGATGGCGCGCATGCGGCATAGCAGCGCGCAGACAGCCCGTCTCAATCGTGCCACCCACGTAGTCGTTTCCAGCAGGCACCATTACTACGGAGAGCGGTTCTACGCCAGTTCGTTTGCCAACGACCAGGTGGAAGGCGATATTACCGCGGGTGAGGATCCGATTGTCCGCGCCGCGGCTGTTGAAGCTTTGGGCAACATGAACGGCACCATCGTCGCGATGGATCCAGACAGCGGCCGCATTCTGGCAATGGTGAACCAGAAGCTGGCGCTCTCCGCAGGCGCGCAACCTTGCTCGACCATCAAGGTTGCGGTGGCACTGGCGGCGCTCAGCGAGAACGTCATCACCAAAGATACGCAGGTGCCGCTGGGCAAGTATTGGAAGGTGGATCTGACGACGGCGTTGGCGAAATCCAACAACGCATACTTCGAGGCCGTTGGCCGCAAGCTGGGATTCGACAAGGTCAGTTATTACGCGCACCAATTCGGACTGGGTGAATTGGCTGGATGGAATATTCCCAGCGAACATCTTGGGACCTTCCCTTCGACCGAGCTTGACGAAAAACTCGGCGGGGTTGGCAAGATGTGCTCCTTCGGGGAAAGCATCTCCCTGACGCCTTTGCAACTGGCGGCGCTGATGGGCGCAATTGCCAACGGCGGCACACTCTATTACCTGCAGCATCCTACGACGCCGGAGGAGGTTGCGAACTTCACTCCCAAAGCGAAGCGCAAGCTGGACATCGGTCCGCTCATCCCTGAAATCTCCGATGGTATGTCGGGGGCCGTGGAATATGGCACGGCGCGTCTTTTGCGGACCAACTTCATTGAAGAGCCGATACTCGGCAAAACCGGGACCTGCTCCAAGGACGGAACTCGTTTTGGCTGGTTCGGCTCGTTCGCCAATACTCAATACGGACGCATCGTCACGGTCGTCTTCCTGGAAGGCGGGCGGCCGACGTTTGGACCTAAGGCGGCGGAACTTGCCGGCATCATGTACCGCAATCTCTACGACCACGACTTCTTCGCGGTGAAGGCACCGGCGACTGCAGCCCAGGGAATTGCGGTGCCGCCAGTCGGGGCACAGCAGTAGCGTCCGGATTACTTTGCGAAGGGCGACGCCGATTGCGCCTGCAATTGCTGCAAGGCGTCTTGCAATCGGACTTTAACTCCATTGTCTTGCGTCGTGTTTATCTGTTCGTTCAGCCACTTCAACATGGCCGCACGTGAGAGGTGAGGAGACGTATTCTCAGCGTCGGCGATACGCCACTCCAAATTTTCCTGACTCACCAGGAAGTCAACGTTCTGGTTGCTGACCTCGGGCTCACGCACGTAACCGGTCTTCAAGTCGTAGGTGCCCAATAAGCGATAGTGCACCGTCACAACATACTTCCCTTTCGAGGCCTCAGGCGGAATATCCACGCTGTAGCGGGCCACAACATCAATCTGCGTGTAGTTGGGATTCGACTTCCACCAGACTATTGGTTCAAACTTGGGCCACGCTTGCGAGTCCAGACGCGCGCCCTCGTAGTCCAACCGGCAATATTTCGAGACTAGCTCATGGATTTGTGCGGGTTCTGTGTCCTCCGTAACATGCTGTGTGGGCACCGGAAATTGAGCCAGGAGAAAGCCCGGCGCACCGATCACCAACGCCAAGCCTAACAATACCCGGCGAATAGAAATCACCTTACTTGGTCTCCTGCATCGATAAGAAACTTAATTTGCAAGGGTACACCAGACGGGCAGCAAAACGAAGACGCCTTCCGCACTGGAAAAATTGTCCTGCTATTCGAATGTTATAATTTGCGTTGACTGCGGTGGGTGTAGTTCAGTGGTAGAACTCCGGACTGTGGCTCCGGCTGTCGAGGGTTCGAATCCCTCCACCCACCCCAAAGCCTCCAGGCAGTTATCTCAAGGCAGGGTCACTAGTTGCGGGATTTTTCTGGATCGAGGTGTTCGGACGTGACCCCGCATCCGTTGCCCATTTAACTGTCCGATAAGCTCCGTCTCAAATTTTGCCATCTCTGCGGCGGCAGTTTTGATGTAGTACGTTGCCGTTGTCGAAACATTCGCGTGGCGCAGAATTGCCTGAATTGTTTTTTCAGGAACCCCTAGGTGATACAGATTAGTTCCCAAGCCGCGCCGAGCGGCGTGCCAGCCGTGCCATTTCGGAAGCTTCTCATCCTGTTTAAATTCATGGTCCGCCAAAACGTGTTCGCCTTTGCCCTTTCGGCAATCGACGCTCGGTTGAACGTTGTTTTCGTTGTCGCTCGCGGGCATCGACAGCAAGTTTCGCGATTCGGCTCCGTTCCGTCGCGGAGAGTCTCGTCATTCTTGCATTCCCCGCCTTCCGCGCTATTTCGGAACGCTGCTCCGGGGAACAACCCTCCAGGCGGCAGCTCGCGTAGCACTTTCTGACCGGCTTCGCTCCACAGCTTGTGCTTGAGTTGCACACCTCAGTTTAGCATTAGAGCATTTTCAATTTAAGTGTATACATATCCGGAAGAGGCGAAATAGTTGGCGCACTCCTTAGGCGAGAAGCTGGCTAGGAATTGGCCGAACTGATCCCAGAGCGCGTCACGGGTGCG
>JBEKXQ010000121.1:0-13090 GCA_049511915.1 Candidatus Korobacteraceae bacterium | reverse complement strand
CTCAACGGTTAAACTGTCGGTCTCCAAAACCGAACTTGGGGGTTCGAATCCCTCCGCCCCTGCCAGTTTTGGTGAAGGTATTTGTAGTGGCGCAGCGAGCGCCGGAAAAAGGTAGCAGATGGGGAAGTCAGCAGCGATCGAGAGCGTTGGCGAAGGCAAACTGGGCACGCTGAAGGCGTGGCCGCAGCGCGCGAAGAGTTTTTACAACGACGTGCGCACCGAGATGCGGAAGGTGACCACCCCGTCCCGCAAGGAAGTGCAGGGCACGACGACGGTAGTCATCATCACCGTGTTTCTGTTCGGTGTTTATTTTTGGATGGTGGACACGATCATCGGCAAGAGCCTTGATCACATGCTGAGATACCTGATAAGCCACTAGTGCGCAGAAACATGACAGAACAAGAAACCAAATCGGAGACTAACGGCGCCCAGCCTGAAGCGGACGTCGCGTCCCAGCAGCCGGGCGCGGACGCGGCTGCTGTGTCGGAAACCGGGCTCACCAGCCCGCAGAACCCGAATATGAAGTGGTACATCATCCACACCTATTCGGGATTCGAGCGCAAGGTGAAGGAGTCCATTGAGTCGCGCGTGCGCGCCTATCCCGAACTCGAACACCGGATTGGCCGCGTGCTGATTCCGACTGAGTCGGTCACCGAAGTTCGCGGCGGCAAGAAGTACACCAGCGAGCGCATGTTCTATCCCGGCTACGTGCTGGTGGAGATGGACATGGACGACAACGTGTGGCACGTCGTCAAAGGAACGCCGCGCGTAACCGGATTTGTCGGCACCGGCCAGCAGCCCACGCCGCTGTCGGACGAAGAAGTTCAGCAGATCGTGTACCGCGTAGCCGACAGCAAGGAAAAGCCGAAGCTCAAGGTCAAGTTCGAAAAGAACGAGTCGGTGCGCATCAGCGAAGGGCCGTTCGCCAGCTTCACCGGCGTGGTGGACGAGGTCAACGAAGATCGCGAGACCTTGAAGGTCATGGTCACCATCTTTGGGCGTTCGACTCCGGTGGAGCTGGGGTTCGGGCAGGTCGAAAAAGTTATTACGTAATTAGGCCGCTCTTCGCTTTTCGCTATTCGCACGTGGTGCGATGAGAAACTCTGGCGAACAGCGAAAGGCGAGTAGCGAAAAGCTTAGGAAATCAAATGGCAAAGAAGATTACTGGTTCGGTGAAGTTGCAGATTGCTGCGGGCAAGGCCACTCCGGCCCCGCCGGTTGGTCCGGCGCTGGGACAGGCGCAGATCAACATCATGGAGTTCTGCAAGCAGTTCAACGCGAAGACAAGCGCCAAGGAACTCGATGGCCTGATCATCCCGGTGGTGGTCAGCGTCTACAGCGACCGCACCTTCAGCTTCATCACCAAGACGCCGCCGGCTGCGATTCTGTTAAAGCGGGCTGCGGGTGTGGCTAAGGGTTCAGGCACGCCTAACAAGGACAAGGTCGGCAAGGTCACCGAGAAGCAGGTGCTGGAAATTGCCAAGCAGAAGATGCCTGACCTGAATGCGGCTTCGGTGGAAGCCGCAGTAAAGAGCGTGAAGGGCACCGCGCGCTCCATGGGCATTGAAGTAACGGCGTAGACCGCAGATCCCTCCGCTCGGACTGAAGTCCTCGGTCGGGATGACAATTTTGAAGGTTCGTAACGGCGCAGCTAAAGCTGTGCCCCTTCAGGAGTCGTAAACACCACGGCCTTTCAGCAGCAACGACTGGCGGTGGGAGACAAGGAGCAACATGAAGAAATCCGGAAAGAACATTGAGAAGGCGCGGGCCGCCGTAGAAGCGAAGTCGTATCCGCTTCAGGAAGCCGTGCCTCTCCTGCAGAAAGTAAAGTACGCCAAGTTCGACGAGACGGTCGATTTGACGATGCGCCTGGGTGTCGATCCCAAGCACGCCGACCAGATGGTCCGCGGCACGGTTGTTCTGCCGCACGGGCTGGGCAAGTCGAAGAAAGTCCTGGTGATTGCCAGCGGCGAGAAGCTGCGCGAGGCGGAAGCCGCGGGTGCTGACATCGTCGGAGGCGAGGACATGGTGGAGAAGATCCAGAAGGAAAACTGGACCGACTTCGACGCCGTGATCGCGACGCCCGACATGATGAAGTCGGTTGGACGCCTGGGCAAGGTGCTCGGACCGCGTGGTCTGATGCCGAATCCGAAGACCGGGACGGTAACCTTCGATGTCGCTGCTGCCGTGAAGGAAACCAAAGCCGGAAAAGTTGAATTCCGTACTGACAAGACCGCCCTGGTGCATGTGCCCGTAGGCAAGATTTCGTTCGAGCCAAAGATGTTGGTGGAGAACGCGGCTACCGTGATCACCAGCGTGATCAAGGCGAAACCTACCGTGGCCAAGGGCAAATACATCAAGGGATGCTATCTCAGCTCGACGATGGGACCGGGTGTCGCCATCGATACGTCGGCTGTAGAAGCCGCCGCGCGCGCATAACCGCAGATCCCTCCGCTCGGACTAAAGTCCTCGGTCGGGATGACAAAAGAAGGATGTAACGGCGCACCTGAAGGTGCGCCCCTTCAAAGAATTTTGGCTGCGGCTGTTGAGCGCAGCGATAAGGATCAGAACATGGCCGTTAGCAAAGCAAAGAAAATCGAACAAGCAGAACAGCTCGCGAAGGAACTTCATGGCGCGAGCCATGCCATCGTTGGAACTTTTGCCAAGTTGACTGTGGCGAAAGATTTCGAACTGCGCAAAGCGGTGCGGAGCGCAGGAGCACACTATCGCGTGGTGAAGAATACCCTGGCCGAGCGTGCGGCGCAGGGCACTTCGGTCGCCGACGCCATGAAGGACCTGGCTGGCGTCACGTCGATTGCGTACACCAGCGGCGACCCGGTTGCCTTGGCCAAGGTGCTCAGCAAGTACGCCAAGGACAATCCGGAGTACAGCTTCAAGGCAGGCATCGTCGACGGCCGCGTCATTGCCATCAAGGACATTGATGCGCTGGCCAGCATGCCGTCCAAGGAAGAGATCCACTCCAAGCTGCTGTTTCTGATGAATGCGCCGGCGCAGCGGCTGGTGACGGTGATGAATGCGATTGGCCGCGACCTGGCTGTCGTGATCAACCAGGGCGTGGAGAAGAACAAGTTTGGCGGCGCGGCGGAAGCGCCGCCGCCGGCAGCCGAGCCTGCTGTGGCAGAAGCGCAGGCATAGAGTTTTCGCTCCCACCCTGTCCGCAAAACGCGCGGACAAGGGTGGGGCACCCACGACGTGGGATCACAGGTTTGGGAGCGCGAAAGCGCTTTCCGAGAGATTGAGTTATCCGTTGTGAGGGGTGCTCGCTGAGCGGGTCTGGCGCGCAGGTGGCACATTGGAAACCTCGAGACGGTAATGAAATCAACATAACGAATAACGAATAGGTGGACTAAAGACATGGCGGATCTACAGCAGTTGGAAGAATCGATCGTAGGCCTGTCGCTGTTGGATGCGGCAGCCCTGGTGAAGAAGTTGGAAGAGCGTCTCGGTGTCTCGGCGGCGGCGGCGGCCCCGGTCGTGATGGCGGGCGCAGGCGGCGGAGCAGCAGCGGCCGCGGCTCCGGCGGAAGAGAAGACTGAATTCACGGTCGTTCTCACTGGCGTTGGCGCAAACAAGATCAACGTGATCAAGGCTGTCCGTGAAGTCACCAGCTTGGGCTTGAAGGAAGCCAAGGACCTGGTGGACGGCGCGCCCAAGAGCATCAAAGAGGGCGTGAACAAGGAAGAAGCCGAGAGCATCAAGAAGAAGTTCACTGAGGCGGGCGCAACCGTCGAGGTGAAGTAAATTTTCCGCCCCGTTCCGTGGACGGCACGGGGCAACTCACTCCGGGCGCGCTGACCGGAGTTTCTGGCTGCTGCTGCCTGCGCAATCTGCGAGGCGGCGGCTACGTTCTTCTCCGCGGCGGAGCGGTCGTGGGGAAGCGCGATGAAGCCGAGGAAGCAAGCGGTTCTCTCAGCGGGAGGGCCGCGGAATTCCCGGGCATCGTTGAGAGCTGGAGTCTTTTTGAGAATTCCAGCATCAAAACAGGTTACGGCGGGCGGCTAGCTTGGCCGGCACTCGTGTCAGCTCAGACGCGACGGCAAGGCTGGACGAAGACAAGGCCTGAAGATACTGGCGCGGGAAGTTAACAACATCGCGGCACGAAATGTGCCGAAATCCCAGGCCGATTGGTTATGGGATTGCTTGACGCCTCAAGCGGCGCTCACGGGGGAGTTTGTCTCCGAGAGCGCGGGCGTGTTTTTTCGTGACGGCAGCACCAGGTCCTTCTTTTTTCTCAACCTCTCAGTGCGCGACGGTGGTGCCTTTCCTGTCGCGCATCAGCAATTCAGTTTGCAAGGCCAACGCGAGCGAGCCTGCCACAAGCCCGTAGTCGGGGCTTCTGGCGCACCCCGCGAAAATGGCCGGTAACGATTAGGAGCTTTATACATGGCGCAACAGAAAACTGCCAACCGAAATCGGTTTGATTTCTCAAAAATTCCTGCGACCATCCAGATTCCGAACCTCATTGAGGTGCAGAAGCGTTCCTACGACCGCTTCCTGCAAATGGACTCGCTGCCGAGCGAACGCGATGATGCCGGCCTGCAGGCTGTATTTCAGTCGGTCTTTCCCATCACCGACTTCCGCAACGTCTCGCAGCTGGATTTCGTCGAGTACGCCATCGGTAACTGGGAGTGCAAGTGCGGTCACCTTAAGGGACTGAACCACCTGCGCACGACCTGCCGCAACTGCGGCGCAACGGTAAAGACCGACCCGTTCCACCTGGGCGACGTGCTGTGCACCAAGTGCGGCACCTACAACGCTAATACGCCCGATTTCTGTAACAAGTGCGGCGATCCCGTGGGATTGCAGCTGAAGTACGACGTGGCTGAATGCGAAGAGCGAGGCATGACTTACTCCGCTCCGCTGAAGGTCACCATGCGGCTCACCATCTTCGACAAAGACCCGGAGACCGGCAACCGCTCCATCCGCGACATGAAGGAGCAGGAAGTCTTCTTCGGCGACATTCCGCTGATGACCGCAAACGGCACCTTCATCATCAACGGTACCGAGCGCGTGATCGTCAGCCAGTTGCACCGCTCGCCAGGCGTCTTCTTCGAGACCGCGAACAATCGCACCTACTTCCTGGGCAAGATCATTCCGTACCGCGGCTCGTGGGTCGAGTTTGAATACGACCAGAAGAACGTGCTGTACGTGCGCATCGATCGCAAGCGCAAGTTCCTGGGAACGATCTTCCTGCGCGCGCTGGGCCTGCGTTCCGACGAGGAGATCCTTCGCACTTTCTATACGGTGGATCGCATTGCCATCCGCGACAAGACACTGTATTGGACGCTGGAGCCTGGATCGGACAAGCCGACCAACCTGCTGGGCATGAAGCTGGTCCACAAGATTGCGACCAAAGGTGGCGAAGAGATCGTGCATTCGGGCCGCAAGGTTACGCCCGCGGTGATAAAGGAGATCCAGAAGCACCGTATCTCTGAGATCGAAGCCGACCTCACCGACCTGGAAGGCGCATTCGTCGCGGCTGACGTTATCGACGTCAACACCGGCGAGATCCTGCTGGAAGCGAATTCGGAGCTGACTGCCGACAAGCTGTCGAAGATGATGGATGCCGGGATTGCCGAGCTCCATGTCTTCTTCCCCGAACGTGACGATGTAGGCACGGTGATCAGCGCGACTTTGCGTCGCGACTCGGTGAAGCAGCCGCAGGAAGCCCTGATCGAGATTTATCGCAAGCTGCGGCCGGGCGATCCGCCGACACTGGACACCGCGACTTCGCTCTTCCACGGCATGTTTTTCGACGCTCGCAAGTATGACTTCTCGCGCGTGGGACGCTTGAAGTTCAACATCAAGCTGTTCGAGAGCGAAGATGCCACCAAACTGGACCATCGCACGCTGGAACCGGAGGATTTTTACGGGACCATTCGCTACCTGCTGAAGCTGCGCAAGAACATCGGTTCGGTGGACGACATCGATCACCTGGGCAACCGCCGCGTGCGCGCGGTTGGTGAGCTGCTGGAGAACCAGTTCCGCATCGGCCTGGTCCGCATGGAGCGCGCCATCAAGGAAAAGATGAGCGTGTATCAGGAGATGTCGACGGCGATGCCGCACGACCTGGTAAACGCCAAGCCGGTGATGGCTGCCATCCGGGAGTTCTTCGGATCGTCGCAGTTGTCGCAGTTCATGGACCAGACGAATCCGCTGTCGGAAATTACCCACAAGCGGCGTTTGTCCGCACTCGGGCCGGGCGGGTTGTCGCGTGAGCGCGCCGGATTCGAAGTCCGCGACGTTCACCCCACGCACTACGGACGTATCTGCCCCATTGAGACGCCGGAAGGTCCGAACATCGGCCTGATCTCGTCTTTGAGCTGCTATGCGCGGATCAACGATTACGGCTTCATCGAGTCGCCGTATCGCAAGGTGAAGAACGGCCGCGTGCTCGACTTCATCAGCGTAGTGAATGCCGGCGACAGCGATTACCGCGTCGGCGATCATCTGGAAAAGCCCGAGGTCCTGAAGGCCAACGCCGATCTGAAGGAACGTCGCAAAAAGCTGATCGACTTCGAGCCGTTTTCGTTCTACCTGTCAGCATGGGAGGAAGACCGTCACGTCATCGCGCAGGCCAACGCCGAGATCGATGACAAAGGCCGCATCGTTGCGGAACTGGTCAACGCTCGCAAGGCCGGCAACTTCGTTCTGGTGAATCGCGAAGAGGTTGACTACATCGACGTGAGTCCGAAGCAGTTGGTATCGGTAGCGGCATCGCTGGTGCCGTTCCTGGAACACGACGATGCCAACCGCGCCCTGATGGGCGCGAACATGCAGCGTCAATCCGTACCGTTGCTGCGCGCGCAGGCGCCGTTGGTCGGCACCGGAATGGAAGGCGTCACGGCGCGCGACTCCGGCGCGGTGGTGCTGGCTCGCCGCAGCGGGATCATCGATTCCGTGGACTCTGAGCGCATCATCGTTCGCGTCGAAGGCGAGCATCATCCGATGCAGCTCTCGCGCGAGGTGGGCAGCGACATTTATCAGCTCACCAAGTTCAAGCGCTCGAACCAGAACACCTGCATCAACCAGCGTCCAATCGTGAAGAAGGGCGAGCGCGTCGCCAAGGGTCAGGTAATCGCCGACGGTCCCTGCACCGACATGGGCGAGCTGGCACTGGGCCGCAATGTGCTGGTCGCCTTCATGCCGTGGCGCGGCTACAACTTCGAGGACGCGATCCTGGTCTCCGAAAAAATGGTGAAGGACGACTATTACACCTCGGTCCACATCGAGGAGTTCGAGATTGAGTCGCGCGACACGAAGCTGGGACCGGAAGAAGTCACGCGCGATATTCCCAACGTCAGCGAGTCGGCACTGCGCGATCTCGACGAGAGCGGCATCATCCGCATCGGCGCGACCGTCAAGGCCGGCGACATTCTGGTTGGCAAGGTAACGCCGAAGGGCGAAACCCAGCTGACGCCGGAAGAGAAGCTGCTGCGCGCCATCTTCGGCGAGAAGGCCGGCGACGTTCGCGACGCTTCGCTCACCTGCCCTCCGGGTATCGAGGGTACGGTGGTCGATGTGAAGATCTTCTCCCGCAAGGGTCAGGAGAAGGACGAGCGCGCCAAGTTCATTGAGTCCGAGCAGATTGCCAAACTGGAGAAGAACCTGGCGGACGAGATCCGAATCCTAACGGACGAGCGTCTCAAGCGCCTGGAGGCCTTGCTGGGCGGCAAAGAAGTGCTTGCCGACCTGCACGACGAGCGCACCAACAAACGTCTGCTGACCAAGGGCGTGATGCTGGATCGCGACACCATTGAGCGCATTTCGACGCGCAACCTGAAGCGCATCAAGTTTGCCGACAAGGACCCGCGGATCAACGAACAGATCGACGAAATCGAGGAGATGACCTCGCGCCAGATTGATGTGCTGCGCAAGATTGTCCGGGAAAAAGTCGAGAAGCTGCAAAAGGGCGATGAACTGCCGCCGGGTGTTATCAAGCTGGTGAAGGTTTACATCGCCATGAAGCGCAAGCTGAGCGTGGGCGACAAGATGGCCGGGCGCCACGGTAACAAGGGCGTTATCGCGCGCATCCTGCCGGAAGAGGACATGCCGTACCTCGAGGACGGAACGCCTGTCGAGATCGTCCTGAACCCGTTGGGCGTGCCAAGCCGTATGAACGTCGGCCAGATTCTGGAGACGCATCTCGGCTGGGCTGGTTACGCTCTGGGACAGAAGATCGGCGAACTGATCAAGGAAAACTCCAGGGCGGAACACCTGCGCAAGGAGTTGAAGGTCCTGTTCAAGGGCACGCCCTTTGTTGACAGCCTCGTCGGCATGGATGATGAAACCCTTGAGCGCGCCGCCGACGGCATGAAAGATGGCGTGTACTTCGCATCGCCGGTGTTCGACGGCTCGAAAGAGGGAGAGATCAAGTCACTGCTGGCGCAAGGCTCGCTGCCTGAATCCGGCAAGGCGTATCTCTACGACGGCATGACGGGTGAGAAGTTCGAGCAGCCGGTAACGGTTGGCTATATCTACATGCTGAAGCTGTCGCACCTGGTCGACGACAAGATCCACGCGCGTTCCATCGGACCATACTCGCTCATCACCCAGCAACCACTGGGAGGCAAGGCGCAGTTCGGTGGCCAGCGCTTCGGCGAAATGGAAGTGTGGGCGCTGGAAGCTTACGGCGCCGCTTATATCCTGCAGGAACTGCTCACCGCGAAGTCCGATGACGTTTACGGCCGCACCAAGATTTACGAGGCCATCGTCAAAGGCGAAGCGGCCATTGAGCCGGGCGTGCCTGAATCGTTCAACGTATTGATTCGCGAGTTGCAGTCGCTGTGCCTCGACGTGGAGCTGATCAAGACCAACGAGCGCAAGATGCTGGTTGCTCCGGAAGCTCCGGTCGCGGCTGACTAACTGGGGAGTCGCAAAGGATTAGGGCAGCTGTCTCCGTGGCTCCCGCGCAGGAGACAGCACTTGCCGAAAAGGTAATCACCGGGAGCCGATAGCGGCCGCGCAAGAGCCGCAAGTCCCTGGCGCATCGCATGCGATGACGCGCAGGGAAGGAGGACATTTTGTACCGATCAAGTCCATTTGACCTCGGAAATCCAATCGCCGATTTCGACGCCATCCGCATCAGCCTGGCTTCGCCGGAAAAGATCCGCAGCTGGTCTCACGGCGAAGTCACCAAGCCGGAGACGATCAACTACCGCACCTTCAAGCCGGAGCGGGATGGCTTGTTCTGCGCCCGCATCTTCGGTCCCGTAACGGACTGGGAGTGCTTGTGCGGCAAGTACAAACGCATGAAGCATCGCGGCGTGATCTGCGACAAGTGCGGCGTTGAGGTAACTCTATCTAAAGTGCGCCGTGAGCGCCTGGGCCACATTGAGCTGGCCTCGCCGTGCTCGCACGTATGGTTCTTCAAGGGACTGCCCAGCCGCATCGGGCACATCCTCGACATCTCGCTGCGCGATCTGGAGTCGGTGCTCTACTTCGAAGCCTACGTGGTGGTGGAAGCCGGCGACGCGCCGGTAAAAGACCACGAAGTCATCAAGGACGAAACCAAGTACCGCGAGCTCGACCAGGAATTCCGTGCCAGCGGCTTCAAGGCCATGATGGGCGCTGAAGCCATCAAGGAACTGCTGAAGCGCGTGGAAGTGGAATCGATGTCTACCGAGCTGCGCGAAAAGATGCGCACGGAGACGTCGGTGCAGAAGCGGTTGAAGTATGCCAAGCGGCTGAAGGTGGTCGAGGCGTTCCGCAAGAGCGGTAACAAGCCGCAGTGGATGATCCTGGACGTCATCCCGGTAATCCCGCCGGAGCTGCGTCCCCTGGTTCCACTCGACGGCGGACGCTTTGCCACGTCGGATTTGAACGATCTCTACCGCCGCGTCATCAACCGCAACAACCGGTTGAAGAAGCTGATGGACCTGCACGCGCCGGAAGTGATTGTGCGCAACGAGAAGCGCATGTTGCAGGAAGCAGTCGACGCGCTGTTCGACAACGGACGCCGTGGACGCGTGCTGCGCGGAGCCAACAACCGGCCGCTGAAGTCGCTGTCAGACACGCTGAAGGGCAAGCAGGGACGCTTCCGTCAGAACCTGCTGGGCAAACGCGTGGACTACTCAGGCCGTTCGGTCATCGTGGTTGGTCCCGACCTCAAGCTGCATCAGTGCGGCTTGCCGAAGAAGATGGCGCTGGAATTGTTCAAGCCGTTCATCTATCACCGTCTGGAACAGACTGGACATTGCACCACCATCAAGCAGGCAAAAGAAATGGTGGAGCAGCAAGAGCCCATCGTGTGGGACATCCTGGAAGAAGTAATTAAGGACCACCCGGTGCTGCTGAACCGCGCGCCAACGCTGCATCGCCTGGGCATTCAGGCCTTCGAGCCGGTGCTGGTGGAAGGCAAAGCCATCAAGATCCATCCGCTGGTCTGCACCGCATTTAACGCGGACTTCGATGGCGATCAGATGGCCGTGCACATTCCGCTTTCTCCGGAAGCGCAGGTGGAAGCCAGCGTGTTGATGCTGGCCTCGCACAACATTCTGTCGCCGGCATCGGGTCAGCCGATCACTGTGCCTACGCAGGACATGGTGCTTGGAATTTACTACCTGACGAAAGCCAAGCCGGGCGCCAGGGGCGAGGGACGGGCCTTCGCCAACATCGACGAAGTGATTCTGGCCAAGGAAGCGGGCGAAGTGGAGACACTCACTCCGATTCGTCTGCGCTATAGCGGCGAGGTCATCGATCTCACCACGGCCTACGACGATCAGGACGTGAGCCACACCGAGCCGACGATGTTCGAGCGGCAATACATCTCGACCACCGTGGGCCGCGCCATCATGAACGACCACATCAAGCGTGGTGCGCCCGACATGCCGTACATCAACGGCCTGCTGAAGAAGAAGGGCAGCGGCAACCTAGTCAACTACTGCTACCTGCGTTTCGGGCTGGAAACGACGGTGCGGTTGCTGGACGGCATCAAGCAGCTCGGCTTCCACTACGCCACCAAGGCCGGCCTGTCGATCGGCATCGACGACATGGTCATCCCGGCAGGCAAGGCGGCACTGGTGAAGGACGCGGAGAAGCAGGCCATCGCAGTACAGCAGCAATACCTGGACGGTGCAATCACCAACGGCGAGCGCTACAACAAGGTCGTCGAGATCTGGTCGGCAATCACCGAAAAAGTTGCCGACGAAATGTTCGGCGACATGCAGCAGCAGGACAAGGTTGGCGAGCTCAATCCGATTTACGTTATGGCCGACTCCGGCGCTCGCGGATCGAAACAGCAGATCCGTCAGCTCTCCGGCATGCGCGGCCTGATGGCCAAGCCTTCGGGCGAGATCATCGAGACGCCGATCACCGCGAACTTCCGCGAAGGACTCACGGTGTTGGAGTACTTCATCTCGACGCACGGCGCTCGTAAAGGCCTTGCCGACACGGCGCTGAAGACCGCGGATTCAGGCTACCTGACCCGCCGTCTGGTCGACGTTGCCCAGGACGTGATCATCAGCGAATACGATTGCGGCACGGTCGACGGCATCTACGTGACTTCCATCGTGGAGTCGGGCGAGATCATCGAGCCGCTGCGCGACCGCATTGTGGGCCGCGTCTCGTTGGAGAAGATCAAGGACTACGAGGGCAACATCATCGTCGACATCAACCAGGAGGTCACGGAAGACCTGGCAAACGCAGTGCAGGCTGCCGGTATCGAGCGGGTGAAGATTCGTTCGGTGCTGACCTGCGAGTCCAAGCGCGGCGTCTGCGTGATGTGCTACGGCCGTAACCTGGCGACCGGACGACTGGTCGAACTGGGTGAAGCCACGGGCGTCATCGCAGCGCAGTCCATCGGCGAGCCGGGAACGCAACTCACCATGCGTACCTTCCACATCGGCGGCACGGCTTCGCGCGTGAGCGAGCAGTCGCGCCTGGATGCCAAGAACAATGGCACGGTGCGTTTCGTCAACCTGATCACGGTACGGTCCAAGGAAGGCTTCCTGGTCGTGATGAACCGCAACGGTTCCATCGCCGTGGTCGACGACAAGGGCCGCGAAAAAGAACGCTACGCGGTGGTTTACGGCGCGAAGGTCAAGGTAGAAGAGGGTGCGCAGGTTTCGCTCGGCGATGTCATGGTCGAGTGGGATCCGTACACTTTCGCGATCCTCACCGAAATCGGCGGCACGGTGCAGTTCAAGGACCTTCAGGAAGGCCTGACGCTGCACGAAGAAGTCGACGAGGTGACGGGACTGTCGCGTCACGTGGTGGTCGATTCGCCAGACGAGAAGCGCCAGCCGGCCATCGTCATTAAGGGCGCCAAGGGCAGCAAGCGTTACCTGATGCCGTCGCGCGCTCACTTGATGATCCTGGATGGCGACACGGTCACGCCGGGCGACGTGCTGGCGAAGATCCCGCGCGAGACCACCAAGACCAAGGACATCACCGGCGGTCTGCCGCGCGTACAGGAGTTGTTCGAGGCGCGCAAGCCGCACGAAACCGCGGTCATCAGCGAGATCGATGGCGTGGTGAAGTTCGGCGATGTAGCCAAGGGACAGCGCAAGATCTACGTCGTGGCCGACAACGGCACCGAGAAGGAATACCAGGTGCCGCGCGGCGTTCACATCAACGTACAGGAAGGCGAGCGTATTCGCGCCGGCGAGCCGCTGATGGATGGCCCGCTGAACCCGCACGACATTCTTGCCGTGCTGGGCGAAAAAGAGCTGCAGGCTTACCTGGTGAACGAAATCCAGGAAGTCTACCGCTTGCAGGGCGTGAACATCAGCGACAAGCACATCGAGGTGATCGTTCGCCAGATGATGCGCTGGGTGAAAGTGGAAGACGTGGGCGACACGTCGTTCCTGCTGGAACAGCAGATCGACAAGTTCCGCTTCCGCGAAGAGAACGAGAAGGCGATTGCCAACGGCGGCAAACCGGCCACGGGCCGTCCGCTGCTGCTGGGCATCACCAAGGCGTCGCTCTCCACCGACTCGTTCATCTCGGCGGCGTCGTTCCAGGAGACCACGCGCGTGCTGACGGAAGCCTCCATCCAGGGCGCCGTCGATCACCTGCGCGGCCTGAAGGAAAACGTCATCGTGGGCCGTCTGATTCCCGCGGGCACCGG
>JBEKXQ010000120.1:0-13225 GCA_049511915.1 Candidatus Korobacteraceae bacterium | reverse complement strand
CGTGGGCGGGAATTGGCACCAAGCTTCCTGTACCCACCAACAACAGCCCGACGGCTCTCGACAACATGTTCTTCACATCCTTCCGCTACTACCTGCCGTAAACACTGCGGGTGGCTGGTGCTCGGCCAGCCACCCGAATTTTCTCTGTGGAGAATCGCTTCCTTCGGAACCGCTCTACACCCTGACAATCATCACTTCCGTGGACTTGACCAGTGCCGCAGCTTTGTCGCCGCGCTTCAGGCGCATCTCGCGAGCGGCATCGGCAGTAATGATGGAGGTAATGTGCTGCCCGCCGATGGATAGCTTAATCTGTGCAATCAGGCCTTCAATCCGCACTTCCACAATGCGACCTATCAGTTGATTGCGTCCGCTGATAGTACGGAAGTTGGCCCGGCTCTCCGCCGGTTGCTTGCCTAGCGACTTGAAAAGAAAGGCGTCGATCTGGCTTTGCGGAATACGATGGTGGCCGCCGGCAGTCTTCACCGTGCGCAGTTTGCCCTTGTAGATCCACTGCTTCAGACTGGCATAGCTGATGCCCAGGACGACGGCGGCATCGCGGGGGCGCAGCAACTCCTCAGACTTGGGGCTCATACTTGAGCATTGTAGAGCACACCAGAAGCCGTTACTCGGCCCCTCACTGGCAAGGCCCAAGTTAGAACTGTTCCCAGGAGGAACGGTTGGTGCGATCTTCGCTCGCCAGTGAAGTCTTTGCCCTTGCCCGCCGATGGCTTAGTTGACAACCTGTGGGTAACCCATAGCCGGGGGCAGCGCCGCATGAAGAACATACAAAACGAACCAGGAAGCTCATTTCCTGAGCTACCGCCGACCTTCGACCGGCGACGGCGGGAGCGCATCGCCCTCAAGATCCCGTTGCGAATTCGCACTTATGGCTTGCTGGTGGATAAGTCGAACGACGGAACCTGCACCGACCTGAGCGAGGGGGGAGTCGCCTTCGATTGCGAAGCGGCGCTGAATGTCGGCGATATCGTCATCCTTGAGTTCCACCAGAAAGGCGAGGCCGCCTACCGTTGCCACGCCCGCCTTGCCTACCGCATGGGCCGGCGCTACGGAGCTTACTTTTTGGCGGGAGAGTGACGCCGATCGAAAACAGATCAGCTACGAGGTTTGTAGCTGTTCCAATACCAGTTTGGCGGCGGCGAGGTCCTCGACTGCCAGCCCCAGCGATTCGAACACCGTGATTTTCGCCTGCGGCATTGGTTTCGTTCCGGCAAGCAGTTCGCCTAGCTCCGCATAGATTGGCGCGCTCGCCAGCAACACATCGCCGGATTCCTTCATAGCCGCCTCGCGGGAATCTACGATCACCGCGCCGTGCATGGCGTCATCGTCCACTTCGCGATTCTTCGCTCCGACCGCGCCCACCGCATTCACCAGAGTGCCGGGCTTTAGCCACGCGCCCCGCAGTACCGGCTCAGGTGAATTCGTAACCGTCACGACGACGTCGGCTCCGCGTACCGCGTCCTCCGCAGAGGTTGCCCGCGCTCCAATCTCATCGGCCAGTGACTGAGCATGTTGCGAATTGCGGCTCCACACGCGAACGTCATCAAACTTGCGCACCAGGGAGAGCGCGTGAACGTGCGCCCTGGCTTGTACACCACTGCCCAGAATCGCCAGGCTTTTCGCGTCCGATGCCGACAGCAGTTTAGTAGCGACCGCCGACACGGCTGCGGTGCGCATCTCGGTGATCAGGCGGCCATCCATCACTGCCAGGGGCTCGCCCGTCTCGGCGCGGAAGAGGGCAATCACAGCCTGGTGCGTCGGCAACCCTCGCGATCCGTTATCGGGATAAAGGGTGACCAGCTTCGCGCCCATTACATCGCGATAAACGGCAGGCATGACGCCCATGAAGCCGTGATGCTCCCGAATCGATAAGATGCTGCGGACCGGCTGCGACACGCGTCCTGCGGAGAAGTCGATGAGCGCGCGTTGCATCGCAGGAATGAGCGCTGCAAAGCTCAGCAACGGGCGGATTGCGCCTTCGTCGAGGAAGCGGACCGGCTGAGTATCACAGGGTTGCTCATTCATCGATGCGAATCACCAGTCTGGCGAGTAAGTGGCAGTACGATCGGGGTCCAGTTGCCGCGACTTCTGGCACAATGAAGACTCATGCTCAAAGTGAAAAGGTTATCACCTGATGCCATCCTGCCGACCGTCGCTCATCCCGGAGAAGATATCGGCTATGACCTCTACTCCGCCCAAGAGCTTACCATCCCTGCACACGGCGCGGCTGGAGTTCACACCGGAATTGCCATTGAATTCGTACCGGCAGCGGGCGGAATCGTGAAGACCCGCTCCGGGTTGGCGAAGAAGCGCCTGCTGTGCAATGCGGGCGTCATCGACGCAGGGTATCGGGGCGAGATCATTGTCCTGATGGAAAATCTTGGCGACGAAGCCTACACCATCCACAAAGGCGACAAGATTGCGCAACTGCTGGAGCATCCTTTTCTGGCCGGCGAAGTGACGGAAAGCGAGTTAAGCGAGGCAGCCCGCGGTGCGAAAGGCTTCGGTTCCAGCGGACAATAGAGTATTGGCAATATAGATGGTTCGCAATAAAAGAAACAATGCCACGCGATAAATCAGCCGATCCTCGCCAGCGGGCGGCCTCATGGCTGCTGATTGTCTCCCTCCTATTTACCTCGTGCGTGCTCGCAGACGATCTCATGGCCGTCGGCTCGGCGTTCAACTCACAAGCGGACACTGCACCCAATGCCCAGCCAAAACAGTTCGACACCGCGGGCGAGGCGCAGCTGGTGGAGTTGATCAACCAGGAGCGCACCGAGCATGGCCTCCTGCCACTGACCGTCGATAAGCGCCTGACCCAGGCTGCGCGTAAGCACACGGTGCTGATTGCGCAACACGGGCAACTTTCCCATCAGTTTACGGGCGAGCCGGCTTTGCAGATTCGATTCAGCAATGAAAATCTGCCTTCGGACCGCCAGAGCGAAAACGTCGCCCTTAATAACCTGGACGTCGCCTCGGCGCACGACGGGCTGATGCATTCGCCACCGCATCGTGCCAGCATCCTTGATCCGGCCTTCAATGTCGTAGGCGTTGGTGTCCTTCATAGTGGCCAGGACATTTACGTCACCGAGGACTTCGCGCACAAGTTGCCGGAATATTCGGAACCTCAGGCGGAGGCAAGTGCGCAGGCGGCCATCGAGCAGTATGCAAGATCGCACAAATTCCTTGCTCCCGTCCGGAAGCCGCAACTACAGCTACGCCACATGGCGTGCGCCATGGCTTTGTCCGATACGCTGAACGGCAATGATGCGCTGCGACTGCCGGGAGTGCACGGTGTCCTGGCCTGGACCGCTGACGACCCAGCTAATCTGCCTAAAGGAATCGCACAGGTGCTGACACCGCAGATATCCGGGTACTCGCTGGGAGCTTGCTTCGCCCCCAGCGTGAGCCACCCCGGAGGAGTGTACTGGGTGGTAATGGTGACGTACTGATGTGAAACCCAGCTGGCAGATTCCTCGCGAATTTGCTCTATCGCCCTGTGCTAACCTCGGTTCGAGATGGGAGAGACATCGCAAATTTACGTCGGCACGGCGGGCTGGTCGTACAAAGACTGGAAAGGGATCGTGTATCCGGCACAGATCAAGAAATCGCAGCACCCGGTGGAGTATCTGGCACGCTACATCGACGTCCTCGAGATCAACACCTCGTTTTACGGCCACATTAAACCGGAGTGGGGCAAACTCTGGTGCCGCATGGCGCGAGTGGTCAATCCGCAGTTTATGTTTACGGCCAAGCTCAATCGCGCCTTCACCCATTCGCCGATCGCCGTCGTGGAAAGCACGTCGGCCGAGACTATCCGCGCCAGTGACGAAGACGAGCGCTTGGCAAAGGAAGGCATTGAGTCTATTGCCGCCGAGAACATGCTGGGCGCAGTCCTCGCCCAGTTCCCTATTTCGTTCAAGAACACCAATGCCAACCGCGATTATCTCGACGGCGTCATCGAGAAGTTCAAGCATTTTCCGCTGGTGGTCGAGGTGAGGCACAACAGTTGGACCAACGAAGGCACGCTGCGCTACTTCATCCAGAAGGGTGTGGCCTTCTGCAACATCGACCAGCCGAATCTGGGCAAAGCGGTGCTGCCCAGCGAACATGTCACCTCCCCGATCGCCTACGTTCGCCTGCACGGACGCAACTACGATCAATGGTTCGACAGCGATTCGCGTAACGATCGCTACAACTATCTCTACACAGATCCGGAATTGCGAGGCTGGAAGACGCGGATCGACGCCATTGCCGGGAAGGCGCAAAAGACGTTTGTCATCGCCAACAACCACTTTGAGGGCAAGGCTGCTGTGAATGCGCTGCAGCTGAAGAGCATGATCGTGGGAAGGCCGGTGCGCGTCCCGGACATGCTGCTGAAGAAGTATTGGGAGCTGGGAGAGATTGCCGAGCCAAGCCAGGTTGACGGCTCGCGTTGAGACGCCGGTGGTGAGATAGTTCAACTTGCATTGCCGAACTTGCTTCCTGCAGCGCTAATTCGTACTATTTTCTTCCCATCAAAATTCCAGCGGCACCGGAGAGCCATGAGCGACGAAGTCGATGAACTGAAAGAAGCAGCCGAACGCGCGAGGGAGAGCAAGCAATTGGCTCCTGTGAGCCTGACCATGGCGATTGTGGCAGTCCTGGTTGCCACGACTACCCTTCTCGGGCACCGGGCACATACCGAAGAACTGCTGTTGCAAACCCGGGCGACCGACCAATGGAGCTACTACCAGGCCAAGAACATGCGCCGCAATAACCTGGAGGCGTTGGACGAAGTACTCACCGCCATACAGGGTACGAAAGAGGATCGCGCCGCCGAGGTCCGCAAGCACTTTCACGAGGAGATCGACAAGTATCGCGAGCAGCAAACTGAAATTCAGGGCGAGGCGCGCAGCCTGGAAGCTGAGGTGCAGCGGACCAGCAGCCGCGCCAATCGCTTCGACCTAGGCGAGGTGCTGCTGGAGATTGCGCTGGTGGTCACGTCCATCACGCTGCTCACCGATAAGCGCGCCTATTGGTATTTTGGCTGCGTATTGGCTGCGCTTGGCGTGATCTGTGCCGCAAGTGGGTTGCTAATGCATTGACGCGAGGCGACGTCACCGGCGGCGCTACAGCTCCCAGCCCTGTTCTCCTACTAGCGGCACAAAACGGCAGAGGTCATGTTTGGTGATGGAGATCTGGTCGCCCAGTTTACGTATAACCTCCACCTGCTGTTCAGCGCGACTACCGACAGGCACGACCAACCGGCCGCCATCGGCCAGTTGAGCGACTAGAGTTTCGGGGACACACGGGGCCGCTGCTGCAACCAGAATCTTGTCGAACGGCGCGCGCTCCGGCAGACCAAGGCTTCCGTCGCCACAGAGGACGTGAACATTCTTGTAGCCGAGCCTCGGCAGGATCTCGCGCGCTTTGTCGGCCAGCTCTGCGTGGCGTTCGATGGTCCACACGTCTTCCGCTAACTCTCCGAGGATGGCCGCCTGGTATCCCGTACCGGTGCCGACCTCGAGCACGCGATCGTCAGGATCCAACTCCAGTTCCTCGACCATGGCAGCAACGATGTAGGGCTGGGAAATCGTTTGGCCCGCCCCGATTGCCAGCGGGAAATCTCCATAGGCATTGGCAGCGTCTTCGTTGGGGATGAACTCTTCCCGCGGGACCTTGGCCATCGCGGCCAAGACACGCTCATCGCGAATGCCGCGCGAGCGTAGCTGTTCCTCAACCATGCGGGCGCGATTCTGGGCGAGCGATTCAGGACCGTGGCCGTGGTTGAAGAGGCGATTGAACATTGCGTCCTGGAGATGTGGAAATGGTTCGCAAAAAGTGCGGCCCGGAAGCAACGACTAATCGGCAACCTGTTTGGTTTCTATGTCAGGCGCGGCGTCGATCGCCGGCAGGGTCTCGACCTTAGGTTTGGCCACGGTAGCACTGTTACGCACAGGCGCCTTGGAAGGACGGCCGGAGGTTTCGAACTGCCCGATGTGCCAGATGTCGCGAGCGTACTCCAGGACCGTGCGGTCACTGGAGAACTTGCCGATGCGAGCGACGTTCAAGATCGCCTTGCGCCACCAGACGTCCTCGTTCAGGTACTCGCCATCAATCACTTTCTGGGTTTCGACGTAGGCGGGAAAATCGGCAATGTGGAAATAGCGATCGCCGCGGTGAACGAGTTCGTCGAAGATCCAGCGAAAGAGCCCATGTTCATTGGGACAGAAGCGATCTGAGGCCAGGGCATCCATCACCTCGCGAACAGCGGCATCGTTCTCATAGCGCTCGCGCGAGTTGTACGATCCCTTCTGCTGCATCTCGCGGATCTGCTCCGAGCGCAATCCGAAGATGTAGATGTTGTCTTCGCCAACTTCCTCCGCGATCTCGATGTTGGCGCCATCATAGGTACCGATGGTGAGCGCGCCATTCATCGACAGCTTCATATTGCCGGTACCGGATGCCTCCATGCCCGCCATGGAAATCTGCTCGCTCAGGTCGGCGGCAGGAATGATCAACTGGGCCAGGGAAACGCGATAGTCGGGCAGGAACGCGATCTTCATCACGTCGCGCGTTTTCTCGTCGTTATTCACCACTTCCGCGACGCTGTGGATGAGCTTGATGATCTGCTTGGCAGCCCAGTATCCGGGTGCGGCCTTGCCGGCAAAGATGTAGGTACGTGACAACGCAGGCATCTCGCCACGTTCGACGATTCCCAGATAGTCGTGGATGATGCCCATCACGTTCAGCAACTGGCGCTTGTATTCGTGGATGCGCTTGATCTGCGCGTCGAACATGGAGTCGGGATCGACGGCGACTCCGCTCTGCTCCTGGATCACGCGCGTCAACTGGAGCTTATTCTGGCGCTTGACTTCCTTGAATGCCTCGCGAAAACCTTCGTCGTCGGCGAACGGCTCGAGGTCGCGGAGCTTATGCAGATCGGTGATCCATTTATTCTCGTCGAGGGTGCGGCCGATGAGGTCGGTGAGCCCCTCGTTGGCTTTCATCAGCCAGCGGCGAGGCGCTACGCCGTTGGTTTTGTTGTTGAACTTCTCCGGCCAAACCTGAGCAAATTCCGGCGCCAGCGAATGAATGAGCAGATCGGTGTGCAGCTTGGAAACGCCGTTGACGGAATGGCTGCCCACCATGCAGAGGTTCGCCATCCGCACCTGCTTCTCATATCCTTCTTCGATGATCGACATCCGGCTTCGCTTTTCGTCATCGAGGAATGAGTACTGCTGCATCTGGCGCAGCAATTCATGGTTGATGTTGAAAATGATGAGCATGTGCCGGGGGAGCACTTTTTCCAGCAGCGGCACCGACCATTTCTCCAGCGCCTCAGGCAGAAGCGTGTGATTGGTGTAAGCCAGCGTCTGCTGCGTGATTTCCCAGGCTTCTGCCCAGCTCAGCCGCTCTTCGTCCAGGAGCACGCGCATCAACTCAGCAACGGCGAGGCTGGGATGCGTGTCATTCATCTGGATGGCGACCTTCGACGGCAGCAATTGGATCTTCTTATGCTGCTGGCGGAAGCGCCGCATGATGTCACCCATCGCGCAGGCGACCAGGAAATACTCCTGAATGAGGCGCAGCTCTTTGCCGCTCATCACTGAGTCGGAGGGATACAGCACACGCGAGATATTCTCCGACTGGATCTTCTGTTCGACGGCGCGAATGTAATCGCCGCGATTGAAGATCTCGATGTCGAAGTCTTCTGACGCGCGGGAGGTAAACAGGCGCAGCCAGTTCACGGTTTGACCGAGATAACCGACAATCGGCATATCGGTGGGAATGCCGACCACGATTTTCTGGTTCAGCCAAACCTGCTCCAGGCTATGTTCGACTTCGCGTGGGCCTTCGACCCGTCCGTACAGCGGAATGTTGACCGACTCCTCCGGATGCTCAATCTGGAACGGCGTTCCGTTGGCCTTCCAGCGGTCAGGTTTCTCGCGCTGAAAGCCGTTGAAGATTTCCTGCCTGAAGAGGCCGTATTCGTAATCGATGCCGTACCCGAAGCCGGGCATGCCGAGAGTGGCAAGGGACTCCAGAAAGCAGGCCGCCAAACGGCCCAGACCGCCGTTACCCAGACCGGCGTCATTCTCGCTGTCCAGGACTTCGTCGAGGCTGACGCCAAAGCCGGCGAGTACCTCGCGGCAGAGCTCTTCGACACGCAGGTTCGACAAGTTGTCGCCCAGCGAGCGTCCCATTAGGAATTCCATCGAGAGGTAGTACAGCTTCTTGCCGTCTTTATGGCGATAGCGCGATTCGGTCTCCAACATGCGGTCGACAATGCGATCGCGAATGGCCAGAGAGACCGGCTTGAGATAATCAGCGGGCTTCAGTTCTGAGGTGGGGCGGACCAGGGTGTAACGGACATGACGCAGTATGGCCTCGCGCAGCACTTCTGCGGGCCTGGCCTGCGAGAGAAATTCAGGGGATGACATAGACAATGGCGGGCTGTCCGCTCCGATCTGACCGTCTCCGGGTGAGCTGCCCCCTCCACCGTTGCAGCATTTTGGCAGAAGGGCGATCGCCTCCGCAGAGCATGCCGTCGCTGTTAGACCCAATCGGACCGGACTTGGCCACTGTGGCCCCAAACGACTTGCTCGCTTCGCCCATTCTACTGCCAACCAGTCGCCCTGAGAACACCTCAGTTGCTAAGGGTGGCTGGTCGGATACTTCGGCAAAATCGGCCGAAACTTGAAAATCAAGCGGCCAGAAGCCGTTGACCGGACATACCTGCCCTATCCACCATTCGTCGACTGCTGCTTGATCTGTCGCGCGCGCTCGTAGACCTTAACGTATTCGCGAGCGGAACTGGTCCAGGAATAGTCCTGCGCCATGCCGTTGCGCATCAATGCCTGCCAGGCGGGCTGGTTGCCGCGATACAGAGCAACCGCGGCGCGCAGAGTTTCCAGCATCGCTTCGCCGGTGTATTCGCGGAACTTGAAACCTGTTCCCTTCGACGTCCGGGGATCGAACTGCTCGACGGTGTCGTCGAGTCCACCGACGGCGCGCACCACCGGCACGGTGCCGTACTTCAAGCTGTAAATCTGATTCATGCCACAGGGTTCGTAATGCGAAGGCATCAGGTAAATATCGCTGCCGGCTTCGATCTTGTGCGCCAGCGGATCATCGTAGGCGATCTTGATGGCGACCTTCTGGGGAAATTGCTTGCTGAGGCGGCGAAACATGTCTTCGTACTCGCGCTGGCCGCTACCGAGCACGACCAGGATGAGATCTTCCAATGCCAGCCGGTCCGCGACCTGCAGGATCAGGTCGAATCCCTTTTGCGGAACGAAGCGAGAGACGATGCCCACTACCGGCAATTGCGTATCCGCCGCCAGACCGAACGCCTTCAGCAGATCGGCTTTGCATTTCGCCTTGCCGCTGAGGTCCGCAGCGGAATAACGCGCGGCGACGAAGGGATCGGTCTCCGGGCTCCAGGAGGCGTAATCGACTGCATTGAGGATGCCAGCAATCGTGTTCCCGCGCGCTCGCAGCACGCCTTCGAGGCCGAAGCCGTATTCTGCTGTCTGGATTTCCTGGGCGTACTTGCGGCTGACCGTGGTAATGAAGTCGGCCATAGAGATCGCGCCCTTCAGGAAGTTGACCTTGCCGTAGAATTCCAACTTCAGCATGGTGAACAAGTCCCAAGGCAACATGAGTAAGGGCAGGATCTCCGGCGGAAAGAGTCCCTGATATCCCAGGTTGTGGATGGTAAAAACGCACGGCGCAGCGGCGAATGCCGGGTCCTCGTCATACAGCGTCTTCAGTAGGATAGGAACCAGTGCGGTCTGCCAATCGTGACAGTGCAGCACGTCCGGCGCTCCGAGAATTTTTGTGGCTTCCAGAACGGCGCGCGAAAACAGCGCGAACCGCTCGGCGTTGTCGTGGTAGTCTCCCAGCGCGGTACCGTACAGTCCGTCGCGATCGAAGAACGGCGGGTAGTCGATGAAATAGAATTGCACTCCTGAGCGGACGCCGCCGTCGAGGACGGAGCAGAAGCGGTAACGATCGTCGAAAGGCACCGTGATGCTGGAGATGACGGTAGCTGGATTCTCGAGCTTCGTTTGGCGGTAACGAGGAAGAAAGACTGTGGCCTTGTGACCTAAACTGACCAGAGCCGGCGGCAACGCTCCAATGACATCCGCGAGGCCGCCGGTCTTGGAAAGCGGCACACACTCGGATGCCGCGAAAGCGATATGCATGAAGCCTCCTGCGCGGCTGTAACGCTCCCGCGGGATTTGTGGAACTGGCTAATAGAGGACCGCTGAGGATGACGCACGAAATGCCGGGACACTTGAGTCTAATTGCCGAGTCGAAAGAGGGTCAACGTGGCAAAGCCGTCGACCGATAAACCCGGCGCAAGCCGTAGCCCAAAACGCAAGCCGAAACTTGGACAACACTTCCTGCTGGATGTGGGTGCGGCGCAGAAGATTGTCGAAGCGCTGGGCGACGTGTCCAACCGAACCGTGATTGAAATTGGTCCAGGGCGTGGGGTGCTGACCGACGTTCTGGCGCCACGCGCCCGGCGCGTGATCGGGATCGAACTGGACCGCGTGCTGGCAGCGCAGCTGCGCATGCGCTACGCGACCAGGCCGAATGTCGAAATACTCGAATCCGATTTCGTTACCGCAGAGTTCACTTCGATGGTTGGCCGCCGCCCCGGGCCACTGCACGATCTTCGTCCAACGCAGCCGGAGACCGTGGACGTTGTCGGTAATCTGCCGTACTACATAACGACGGACATCGTGCTGCGAATTCTGGCACTGCACCAGAACATTGAACGCGCCGTCATCATGGTGCAGAAGGAAGTGGCGGACCGCATTGCCGCCAAAGCGGGCAGCCGCGACTATGGATTGCTCTCGGCCACGGCCCAGTTATTTGCGCGCGTGGACAAGCTGTTTACGCTGCCGCCGGAAGCTTTCTCGCCGCCGCCAGAGGTGCACTCCAGCGCGATCCGGTTGACCATGGCGCCTCGCCTGGAAGAATTGCAGGTCGAGGAGGAGTCGTTCATCGCGTTTCTGAAGCTGGCCTTCGCGCAGAAGCGGAAAACGCTGGCGAACAATCTGCGTGGCCAGTATGACGCCGCTGCGATTCGAGCGGCGCTGAAGACAGCGGGATTGCGCTCCGACGTGCGCGCCGAAGCCATGTCGCTAGAGAAAACCGCGGCGGTGTACCGGGCGCTGCGAGAGGCGTAAGGTTGGACATGGGCAGCTTTCCCGACTGCTTTTCGGATTGCCGAGGTGCGAAAAAGAGCATATCCCTCGGCGGCTGAAGCCGCCTTCGTGATGACAAGAAATAAGGACTTGTAACGGCACGGCTGAAGCCGTGCCCCTTCAAAACAGCGTCTAAGGTCACATCTCATGGCAACCGTAGTTCGACAGCCCGCCGTTGCCGGCCGATTCTATCCGGCCAACGCGCAGCGCCTACGCGCTGAGGTGGAAAGCTATACCACCGCGCCCGCCGGAGCGCCGGTTGAGGCGAAAATTCGCGCGCTGGGCTGCATCGTTCCTCATGCGGGATACATGTATTCCGGACACGTCGCGGGCGCGGTCTATCGTCGCCTTGAGTTGCCGCAGCGGATGGTGATTCTGTGTCCCAATCACACCGGCATGGGAGAGAGGCTAGCCATCATGAGCGAAGGAGCATGGCAAACGCCTCTGGGCGAGGTTGCGATTGACGAGGAGCTGGCGACGGAGCTGAAGCGACAGATGCCCTTGCTTTCCGAGGACGAAGCGGCTCATCGCGCCGAACACGCGCTGGAGGTGCAGCTTCCCTTTCTGCAGGTGCTGACGCCGGGATTCCAGTTCGTGCCTATTACAGTCGGCACCGGCAACTTTGAAGTATTGAGCGCTCTCGGCGTGGTGATCGGAAACACGCTGGCGAAGCACGGCGGGCGATTCCTGGTGATCGCCTCCAGCGACATGAACCACTACGAGAGCGACAGCGTTACGCGAGTCAAGGATCGCAGAGCCATCGATCAGTTGCTGGCGCTGGACGCGCGCGGCCTGTACGACGTGGTGAAGGAAGGCAATATCAGCATGTGCGGATACGGGCCGGCGGTGGTGATGCTGACGGCAGCGCGAAAGCTCGGTGCCACGAAGGCGGAACTGATTCGCTATGCCACTTCAGGCGATGTCTCAGACGATCGAGACATGGTTGTGGGATACGCAGGCATCGCGGTATGGTGATCGGCTGGAACATTCCTTCAGAGTTACCAGAAATGATCGGCCGTCATCTGTGAGATGAGCTGGAGTCCGCCACGTGCGACAACAATCCTTCGGCGGAGCGCAGCAGGATCTTGCCGCGATTCTTTACCAGCATGCCGCTGCGTTGAAATTCGCTCAACAAGCGGCTCGCGGTGAACGGCGTGACGTTGGCCTCATTGGCCAGTTCCTCGTTCTTGATGTCGAGTTCAATTCCTCCCGAAACTTCTTGGCCCATTCCAGTAGCAAGGCTGACCAGGACGCTGGCCAGCCGCTGGCGAGCGTTCTGGTACGTCATGGCGACGTGAACCGCCCGATAGCCGACCATGTAGTCGAAGCCAATCAACAATGCATTGGCTACCAGCCGGGGATATCGCGCAGCCAGCTTCTGGATTGCAGCGCGGTCCCACACCAGCAGGTGGCTCGTCTTCATGGTTTCCGTGCTGGTGAGGTAAGTGATGGGTTTGGGGACAATAGCCGCGCTGCCGAAAATCTCACCGAGCGGGACCCAAAGCAGGAGGGTTTTGCGGGCATCAGGTGTGATGAAGAAATAGCGGGCCCGCCCGGCCAACAAAAGGAATAGATAGTCGGCGGGATGTCCCTGGTTGATGACCACGGAATTTGCCAGATAGCGCCGTTGTTTCGCGGCTGCCAGAACAATCTTGAGTTCCTCCGGCGCCAGTCCCTCAAGAAATCGCGGCTTCACCCTGGCTATGACGGCAGCAATTTCGGAAAGCGTCAGCGTATCCGGATTCAATAGGACTTCCCTTCTGGGTGCCGCCCCGACCGCAAACCAGTCGCGTCTTGCTCTGGAGCAAGTTCTAGCCTGTCCGCGAGCAACGACTTTGCCGGCTCGCCGACTTAGAATAACGGCGCGGGAGCGCCACCCCCAGTCGGAGTAGGGATCACGATCGCTCATGACCCCCTCCACGGATCCGGACGAGCGGCTTTCCCGCATCCGGCTCTTGCCTTAGGTGATGACGCCCATGCGCCGCAGAGGATAGGGATGACAG
>JBEKXQ010000119.1:0-22849 GCA_049511915.1 Candidatus Korobacteraceae bacterium | reverse complement strand
CCGGTTCGATGAGCGGGAACAGGAAACAGAGTTACGCCAAACCGGATTGAGGCGGGTTTGCGAAAGCACCCCAACAGCCACCGGGAGGCTAAAGCCACTGCGCCTGTTCTCGACTCTACTCCAGGCGCTGCGCGACCGTTGCAACTTCTTCGCCTCCGATGGCGGCTTTGAGCTGTTCAAGGTGACCAAGAAGTACGACGGGGGCGTCGGCCGCGAGCAACATCATTTCCCCTCGGCGGAAGAGTTGCCGGCGTAGATTTTCTTTCTTGTCATCACGAGCCGACAAAAACCGGACTCCGACAGGCGCCGCGGTTGTGCTTGTTGGGGTGGTATCAGTCGGCGAGGGATCTGCTTTTCGTCCAGCCTCCGCGGCATAGCGCCCGAACCAGTTCGACCTTTGTCTTCCGCGCTCCTCGCTCATATTTACGAAAAACTTACGACTTCTTTAGCCCGCCCTTACTGGCCGAGTGCTCAAATCCAGGTGCGGGCAGCGAAGACGCTGACGTGTGCGAGAGGAAATCATGACAGTTTTGTTTCTCATTATCTGCGCGGCGAGCGTTGTTTTCTTTCTGATTTTTCTTGTGCAGTGTTCACTTCCCAATCGGAAGTCCACAAGCTTCCGTCAGAAGTCCAACAACAGGTTGACGGTCCGGAAGGTAGCGGAGCCGCAGCCGGCGTATGCCGTCGGCGGACGGCGATTCTTTGCTCATCTGGAAGAGCAGATGGCGGAGTTCCTGTCGGCCCACAGCCGGCACGCCGCAGTGCTGCTGCTCGTCATCTCGCTTCCCTTGATGGCGCGGGCGCAGTCGCCGAGCGGCCCCTCGCCTGACCAGCCAACGGCCGGCGCCGACCAGCAGTCCACCAACAGCGGCGACCAGCAAATTCCGCCCGCGGTCCAGAAGCAGCTTGATGCCATGCAGAAGCGCATCGCGCAGTTGGAAGCGGAGCTCAGTTCGCGGACGCCCGAGGGAGCGCCTTTGACCTCGAAGGCAACCGCACCGATGCATGAGGTCGGCGACCAGTCTGCCCCGGCTGCCGAGTCCGCTTTGGCTACTCCGCCTGAGAATCCGGGACCGCCGGCGCCGTTTTCCTTTGCCGACTTCAGTTGGCTGAACGGCAACAGCCGCATCAAAGAGGTTCCGTTTGACACGAAGTTCTTCACGCCGGAAATTCGCTCGGACGTCGACTACATCTACGACTTCGCTCATCCAGCCGACGACACCATCGGCGGTTCGAGCGAGATTTTCCGCTCCAGCGAATTCCAGGTTACGCAACTCGGAGTCGGCGGCGACTTTCACTGGGACAACGTCCAGGCAAGGATAATGACGCAGTTTGGTATGTATTCGCAGACCACGCCGCGCAACGATGCCAGCCCGGCGCGCGGTCAGTGGCAGCTTGCCGATGCCTACCGCTATGTCTCAGAAGCCTACGGCGGATATCACTTCAACGTGTGGGACGGAATCAATGTGCAGGCCGGCATTTTCATGTCGTACATCGGCCTGTTCAGCTACTACAACTTCGATAACTGGGCCTATCAGCCGTCCTATGTGTCGTCCAACACGCCGTGGTTTTTTAATGGCATGCGCATACAGATTTATCCCAACCAGCACTTGAAGATTGAGCCCTGGATCATCAACGGATGGCAGTCCTATGGGCGCTTCAACAATCGGCCGGGCATTGGGGCGCAGATCTTGTGGCGGCCGAGCGGTTCGTTTGAATTTGTCGGCAACCAGTACGCGCTTGGCGAGGACACCCTCGGCGTCCCCGGCCGCGTGCGTTATCACACCGACGACAGCATCCAGTGGAAGTATTACGACCATCCTGGCCGCGTCCTCGACAAGATGGCGTTCTCGCTGACCGGTGACATGGGCTGCGAGCACGGCGGCGGCGTCAGTTGTGCAGGCGATTCCATAAAAGGCCCCAAGCAGAGCTTTATCGGCTACATGTTCTACAACCGCTTCTGGTTCCACAAGGACCTGTACGGCGTGACCCTCGGCGGAGGCCAGATCAACAACCCGGGCCGTTACCTGGTGCTGTTACCGCCAATCAATGGCGCAACTGCAATCTCAGGGACGCCGTACTTCCCGGAGAACCCGGGCGATCCGTTCAAGGCATGGGATACGTCGGCCACATTCGACTACATGCCGAGCCAATACATTACGTTCCGGTTCGAGTATGACCATCGCGCCTCGAACGTTCCCTACTTCACCGGACCGGGTGGGATAACACCATCGGGCGGCAACACCGGCGCACCCGGGTCGTTGGTTCCTGGCTTTGTACCGGACCTGGTCAACACACAGAACACCCTGGACCTGGCGATCTTGGTCATGTTCTGACGAACACGACATATGTGACGCACACCCCAGTAACCGAACACCTGCCCGTAGTAGGCTCCTATGGGAGCCGCACGGCATCCGCTGCTCGACCAGCACGGATGCCATCGAGGAGGTGTTCCGATGATTTCAATTGCACGGAGTGGAAACTGGATTGGAAAGGGGCTCGTGCTTCTGCTTTTGGCCCTGGCATTCGCTAGTCAGACGAAGGCCCAGCAGCCAAATGCGGGAAATATATCCGCAGCGCCGGAGTCACAAGCGCAGGAAACGACCCAGAAGCTCCAGCAGCATGTTGAGCAACTGCAGTCGGAAGTTGAAGAGCTGCGAGAACAGGTGAAAGAGATGAAAGCGGTAATGGCGGGCAAATCGGTGACGGCAAGCAATGACAGTGCTGAGCACAGCACGGTCGACGCTCAGGCCCCCGCTATTGCTTCCGGAGCGCTTACCCTGACTGCCGAGGATCGCAGCGTGCTCGACTTCCTGAAGGGCACCACCATCAATGCAATGGTTGACGGCTATTACGAATACAACTTCAACGACCCGGTGGGCAGAGTCAATTTGCTGCGGGCCTATGATGTCCTCAGCAACGCCTTCAGTCTGAGCCAGGCGGATCTGATCTTGGAACGCGCGCCGGATGTGGCCGACGGCCGGCGCTACGGTGCTCGCATCGACCTGCAATGGGGGCAGGCGACCGCAACTTCGCAGGGAAATCCTCTGAACGAGCCGCGCCCCGACATCTATCGCAATATCTTCCAGGCCTACGGAACTTATGTTGTTCCGCTCGGCAATGGTCTTACGGTGGACTTTGGCAAGTGGGCCAGCTCGCTGGGAGCCGAGGGTAACTACACCCAGTATCAGATTAACTATTCCCGCTCGTACTGGTTCAACTTCCTGCCCTTCTATCACATGGGGGCAAGGGTAAGCTACCCGGTCAATAAGAAGCTCGCGGTGAACTACTGGATCGTCAATGGTACCAACCAGACCGAACCTACCAACGCCTTCAAGGATGAACTCTTTGGATTAGTGTTCACGCCCAACAAGAATGTCAGTTGGACGGTGAACTACTACTTTGGCCAGGAGCATCCGAACGCGATCGCGGTTTCCACCTGCGGCCCGGTACCGGTGCAGCCCGGGCTGTGCTTTCAGCAAGTCAGTCCCGCACCCGATGGCAAGACGAACATCTTCGATAGCTACGTGAGCTGGCAGACTACGCCGAAGCTCTACCTGGCGCTGGAAGGCGACTACGAAATCGAGCGTCTGTGGGCCAGCACCGCGCCCGGTCAATCCTCAGCCCCATCCGAAGTGTGGGGCGGAGCCGCTTATGCCAAGTATCAGTTGACCCCGCGGACCTATCTGGCTGGCCGCACGGAATATTTAAACGATCACGGCGGCCTGTTCACGGGAATTACCGGCTATATCGAAGCGCTGAAAGAGGTCACCGCAACCTATGACTTCAACCTGGCAAATGGATTTGACATGCGCTGGGAATACCGGCGCGATATGTCCAACCGCCCCATCTTTCTCACCGGTACCCAGGGCGTGTATAGCCCCGATCAGAACACGGCTACTCTGGGACTGATCTGGTGGTTCGGCCGCAAACAGGGGCCGTGGTAGGAAGTGTTCACCACGGAAACACAGAGGACACGGAAAAAAGCAAACGAGAAATCAAGAAAGAAGTCAAAAAAGAGGATCAAGAAAATGAGTGGCAACTCTGTACTTTCCAATGCCCTCCGCGGGAATCTGTATTGTGAAATTTGGGCGGCTCACCAACGGGGCGCAGAGAGCACAGAGTACGGACATAAGTTATGACTGTTTCGTTTATGTTTTCCTCCATGCTCTCCGTGTTTCCGTGGTGAATTCGCTTTGGGAAATTGAGGAGCCGAAATGCAAGACCTGCTATTCGTCGTAATCACGATTGCTTTCTTCGCGCTGTCGCTGGGGTATGTAACCTTCTGCGACCGCATTAAGTAAAGGGGAACCATGCATATCGAGTCAAGCATCATGCTCGCAATTTGCGCGTTGATGTTGATTTACCTCTTCTACGCGCTGCTGCGGCCGGAGAAGTTCTGACATGACTGCCAATGGATGGATACAAATCGCTGTCTTTCTCGCGTTGATCCTGGCGGTCACAAAGCCGATGGGCGTCTTCATGGCGCGGGTTTTCAATCGCGAGCGCACATTCCTCGATCCAGTCTTGAGGCCGGTGGAGCGCCTGCTCTATCGCCTGACTGGCGTGGACGAAACCCACGAGATGCGCTGGACCGAGTACGCCGCTGCCATGCTGCTGTTCAGCGTAGTGTCGATGCTGCTGCTCTATCTGATCGAGCGAGTCCAGCTACATCTGCCATTCAACCCGCAGAAGTTTGCCGGAGTTACACCTGAACACCTGGCATGGAACACGGCAGCCTCGTTCACTACCAATACCAACTGGCAAGCCTATTCGGGTGAGAGCACGATGAGCTACTTCACCCAGATGGCCGGGCTGGCGTACCACAACTTCGCTTCGGCTGCGACCGGCATCGCGCTGGCGATTGCGTTCATTCGCGGAATCGCCCGCCGGCAGATGCAGACCATCGGGAACTTCTGGGTCGACATGACCCGCTCCTGCCTGTGGGTGCTGCTGCCCTTCTCCATCGTCGGCGCGTTGCTGCTGGTCTCGCAGGGCGTAGTGCAGAACTTGAAGCCCTACGACACCGTCAAGCTGATGGAACCGCAGCAAGTGCAGCATGTGAATGCCGACGGCAAGCCTGCGGTTGATGCTCAGGGCAAGCCGGTAATGGATACCGTGACTACCCAGACCATCGCGCAAGGTCCAGTGGCATCGCAGGAAATCATCAAAGAGTGGGGCACCAACGGCGGCGGCTTCTTCGGCGCCAATAGCGCGCACCCATTCGAAAATCCGACTCCACTCACCAATCTCATCGAGTTGTTCGCCATCTTCGCGGTCAGCGCCGGATTGACCTACACCCTGGGACGCATGACGGGGTCGCAGGCCCACGGTTGGGCGGTGTGGGGAGCGATGGCAGTCTTATTTCTGTCCGGTGTCACAGTCGCCTACTGGGCGGAAGCTCGCGGCAATCCTCTGCTCCATGGCGTGACCACGCAAGCCACCGCGTCGCAGCCGGGCGGCAACATGGAAGGCAAAGAAGTCCGCTTCGGCATCACCAACTCCGCTTTATTTGCCACTGTGACCACGGACGCCAGTTGCGGTGCGATTAATGGCCAGCACGATTCCTTCATGCCTTTGGGCGGCATGATCCCGCTGGTCAACATCATGCTCAGCGAGGTGATCTTCGGCGGAGTCGGCGCGGGTCTGTACGGCGTTCTGATTTATGTCGTGCTGGCTGTCTTCATCGCCGGCCTCATGGTTGGACGCACGCCGGAATATCTCGGCAAGAAGATTGAAGCCTATGACGTAAAGATGGCGATGCTGGTGGCCCTGGTGTTTCCACTGGTGATTCTCGTCTTCACCGGCGTTTCCTCGGTCAACGCCTTCGGTACTTCGGGCATCAGCAATCCCGGACCGCACGGATTCACGCAGATGCTGTACGCCTATGTTTCGGGCGCCGGCAACAACGGCTCTGCCTTTAACGGCCTGACGGTCAACACGCCTTGGTACGACAACACCATTGGATTTGACATGCTGATTGGCCGCTTTTTCATGATCATTCCCATGCTGGCGATCGCCGGAAATCTGGCGCGGAAGAAATATGTTCCGCCTTCACTGGGGACATTTCCCGTCACCACGCCGCTGTTCTCGGCATTGCTGATCGGCGTGATCATCATCGTGGGCGCGCTGACATTCTTCCCGGCGCTTAGCCTGGGACCGATCCTTGAGCACCTGCTGCTGGCGGCGGGTAAGACATTCTGAGGCGATAGACAATGGCAAGCAAGAGTTCCAAAGCTATCTGGGAAGGCAAGATCGTGGGCCGCGCCATCGCGGATTCCTTCGTCAAGTTGGATCCTCGTCACATGATGGGCAATCCGGTGATGTTCGTGGTCGAAGTCGGCAGCGTCATTACCACCGTGTTGCTTTTCGGCGATAAAAAGAATTTTGGTTTCAACCTGCAGATCACGCTGTGGCTGTGGTTCACCGTGCTGTTTGCCAACTTCGCGGAAGCCATGGCCGAAGGCCGCGGCAAGGCGCAGGCCGACACCTTGCGAAAGGCGCGCTCGGAGACCATTGCCAGCCGCATTCTCGAGAGCGGCCAGATCGAGAAGGTTCCCAGCTCCAATCTGCGCGCGGGCGATATGGTGATGGTGATCGCCGGCGAGTTTGTTCCGTCGGATGGTGAGATTGTCGAGGGCGTCGCTTCCGTCGACGAATCGGCCATCACCGGCGAGTCCGCGCCTGTGATTCGCGAATCAGGTGGCGATCGATCCGCCGTTACCGGCGGAACGCGCGTGCTCTCCGACCAGATCCGCGTGAAGGTGACATCGAATCCGGGTGAGACATTTCTCGATCGCATGATCGCGCTCGTGGAAGGCGCGGAGCGGCAGAAGACGCCCAACGAGATCGCGCTCAACATCCTGCTCGCCGGCTTGACCATCATCTTCCTGCTGGCTGTGGTCACATTGCAGCCCTTCGCAATTTACGCGAGCGCGCCGCAGACGGTGTTTGTACTCGTTTCGCTCCTGGTATGCCTGATCCCCACGACCATCGGTGGTTTGCTGTCGGCCATCGGCATCGCCGGCATGGATCGCCTGATCCAGCACAACGTGCTGGCTATGTCAGGCCGTGCAGTTGAAGCTGCAGGCGACGTGGATACACTCCTGCTCGACAAAACCGGAACCATCACGCTCGGTAATCGCCAGGCATCGGAATTCATTCCCGCGCCCGGCGTAAGCGAAAGCGAAATGGCCGATGCAGCGCAGCTTTCCTCGCTGGCGGACGAAACGCCGGAAGGCCGCTCGATTGTTGTTCTCGCCAAAGAAAGATACGGCCTGCGGGGCAGGGAACTGAGCTCGCACGAAATGGAATTCGTTCCTTTCACCGCGCAGACTCGCATGTCCGGCGTCAACATGAACGGCAACCAGATTCGTAAGGGCGCGGTGGACGCCATCACAAAGTACCTTGCTTTGAATGGCTCCTCGATGCCGCCGGAGGTGCAAGCCGCAGTGGAGGTGATTGCGCGCTCTGGGGGAACGCCGTTGGTGGTTGCCGAAAAAGGTCGCGCACTGGGCGTCATTCACCTGAAGGACATCGTGAAGGGCGGCATGCGCGAGCGCTTCGATCAGCTGCGCGCCATCGGGATCAAGACGGTGATGATCACCGGCGACAATCCCCTCACCGCTGCCGCCATTGCGCGCGAGGCGGGCGTCGACGACTTTCTTGCCGAAGCAACTCCCAAAGACAAGATGGACCTTATCCGGCGCGAGCAGGCGCAGGGCAAGCTGGTTGCTATGACCGGCGATGGCACCAACGACGCTCCGGCGCTGGCGCAAGCCGATGTCGGCGTTGCGATGAACACCGGCACGCAGGCGGCGAAGGAAGCCGGCAACATGGTCGATCTGGACTCCAACCCGACCAAGCTGATCGAGGTGGTTGCCATCGGCAAGCAGTTGCTGATGACGCGCGGCTCGCTGACCACGTTTTCCATCGCCAACGATGTCGCGAAATACTTCGCCATCATCCCGGCGATGTTTGCCGGAACGTTTCCGGTGCTGAACGCGCTCAACATCATGCATCTGAAGACGCCGCAGTCGGCGATTCTGTCAGCCGTGATCTTCAATGCGCTGATCATCATCGCGCTGATTCCGCTGGCGCTGCGCGGCGTGAAGTACCGGCCGATGAGCGCCGCGGCATTGTTGCGCCGCAATCTCTGGGTTTATGGAGTGGGCGGCATCGTCGTGCCGTTCATCGGCATTAAGCTGATCGACATGATCATCACGCGGGTTGGGCTGGCGTAAACATATGTGGCTGTTGAAAAACTCTTTTTGGTCGCTAATTCGGGTGAAATCGGGTGACCAGAAATGTCTCGAAATTCGAGAAGATCGTTTATACGGCATCCTGGCGTAATCTAATTTCTGCTGGTTCGGGCGCGTAAGAGTTTTTCAACAGCCACATATGTTCACCACAGAGACACAGAGGCACAGAGGAAGAAGATCAGAAAAGAAAAGACAAGAAACTCTGTGTCTCTGTGCCTCTGTGGTGAAAAGGGTTTATTGAGGGACCTATGAAGCAGAATCTGAAAATCGCAATCCTGATGACGTTGGTCACAACCGTGTTGTTGGGGATCATCTACCCGCTCATCGTCACCGGTCTGGCGCAGATGTTGTTCCATGACCAGGCCAATGGCCAACTCATCAATCATCGCGGGGAAATCGTCGGGTCGAGGATTATCGGGCAGACCTTCGCCGGCAAGGGAAACCTGCACTCGCGGCCTTCGGCGGCGGGCAACGGTTACGACGCCGCGAATTCCGGTGGCTCCAACTACGCCCCTACCAATCAGAAGTTGATCGACCGGGTGAATGGCGACGTGGCGCATTTGCAGGCGGAAAATCCCGGGAAGCTGATTCCCATCGATCTGGTGACCACCTCGGCTTCAGGTCTAGATCCGGACATCACTCCCGCTGCAGCGGAGTTCCAGGTGCCGCGCATCGCGCGCGAACGGGGCCTGAGCGAAGATCAGGTACGGGAGATCATCCGGCGGCACACGCAGGGACGGCAGTGGGGATTTCTGGGAGAACCGCGGGTCAATGTATTGGAGGTCAACCTCGCGTTGGACGACATGATCCGGTTGCCAGCGAAATAGCAGATAGCATTGTGCAAACAATTCCTGTGTCGCGGGTGGAGCACGCCTTTCAGGCGTGCATGGACAATTGCAATAATCGAGCATGCGCTTTAACGCTTGAGGTAAGTTTTTCTCACCTCAGCGGCTAAAGCCGATTCACTATTCGAAGGTCTGAATAGCACCGCTGAAGCGGCGCTCCACCCTTGAATCTGCTGTTGCAGATTCCAATATTCACCGTCCTTTCACAATTCTCGCGTCCTTGCGCGTTGTCTGCAGCTTGAGGTACACCTAGACTGAGAGAACAATAACTACAGGAGAGAACGTTTGGCCGAGGCAATCATTCAAGCCCGAGCGGTGGAGAAATACTACCCGCATCCCGACGGCAATCGCATTGAGGTGATTGCTCCCACCGATCTTGAAGTGTGTCCGGGACAGATCGTTGGGCTGCTGGGACCGTCGGGCTCGGGAAAATCCACGTTGTTGCGCATGTTGACCGGCCTCTCCAAGCCTTCCTCAGGTCACGTGCTGTGGCATGGCAAGACCATGGACGGGCAAATTCCCAACGTGGCCATCGTATTTCAAAGCTTCGCACTATTCCCCTGGCTGACGGTGCTGGAGAACGTGGAAGCTCCGCTGGTTGCGAGCGGCGTCGGCGCAATTGAGCGCCACAAGCGGGCGCTGAAGATGATCGACACCGTCGGACTCGACGGCTTTGAGACGGCTTACCCCAAGGAACTTTCCGGCGGCATGAAGCAGCGCGTTGGTTTCGCGCGGGCACTGGTGGTTGAACCCGAAGTCCTCTTCATGGACGAGCCTTTCTCCGCGCTCGATGTGCTCACCGCCGAGAACTTGCGCTCCGAGCTGATGGAGCTTTGGCTCAACAAGAAGATGCCGACAAAGGCGATCTTCATGGTCACACATAACATCGAGGAAGCTGTGCTGCTGGCCGATCGGGTGATCGTACTGGGCCGCAATCCGGCGCGCATCCGCTCCGACTTTGAAATCGACATCCCGCAGTATCGCGATCGCAAGTCGCCGCGATTTCTCGCCTACGTCGATTACATTTACAAGACCCTGACACGTCCGGAGGAAGAAGTTGCTGCGCCGGGCAAACCAGTTGTGGCTGCCGGGAACGGGCAGGCACGCGAGCGCAGCAAGTTCCAGATGCTGCCTCACGCCCGGCCGGGCGGCATTGCCGGCTTCATGGAGTTGCTGACCGACCGCGGCGGCCGCGACGATCTGTACAAGCTGGCCGACGAGCTGTCCATGGATGTCGACGATCTGTTGCCCATCGTGGATGCTTCGGTGATGCTGGGCTTTGCCGTGCTCCACGAGGGTGATGTGGAGATCACGCCCGAAGGCCGCACCTTTGGCGCAGCCGACATCCAGAAGCAGAAGGAATTCTTCCGTGAGGCGGCGCTGAAGAATATCGCCATCTTGCGTCTCATCGAGAACACGCTGCACGCCAAGCGCGATCACGCCATCGGCGAGGAATTTTTCCGCGACATTCTCGACGAGCACTTCAGCGCCGACGAAGTGGAACGCCAGTTCGAAACCGTCCTGAACTGGGGACGCTACGCCGAGATCTTCGATTATGACTCGGAGAGCCACCGGCTCTTCCATCGCGAAGACGCTGACGTCTTGCCGGCGGCGGAAGAGGCCTGATGGCGCGCTCCGAGTGGCAGCCCGTCCGCATTCTGGGTAAGGGGCCATGGTCGTTGCTGCCGGCGCAGACCTGGTCTGTACTCACTGACTTCTTCATCTTCGCCGCCGGACTCTCAGTTTTCTACGCCATTCTGGTTCTGGCGCGCAGTTGGTTTGGCCCATTTAATCCGCACGTCGAGATCTCGCGCGATCCCTCGCATCTTCCGCTGTACGCGGCTTACTCGTTGCTGCGGATCACGATCGCCTATATCCTCTCGCTCGCCTTCACGCTGGTGTACGGCTATGTCGCCGCCTATAACCCCCGTGCCGAGCGCATCATGATTCCTCTGCTCGACATCCTGCAGTCGATTCCCGTGCTCAGCTTTCTACCGGGCGTCATGCTGGCGATGGTCGCGCTGTTTCCGCATCACCAGGTCGGTGTCGAGATGGGGGCCATCCTGCTCATCTTCACCGGACAAGTGTGGAACATGGCCTTCAGCTTCTACTCGTCGCTGAAGAGCATTCCCCGCGACATGCGCGAAGCCGCCAAAATCTACCGCTTCAACTGGTATCAGCGCTTCACGCAATTCGAGCTGCCGTTCGCCGCTATCGGTCTGGTATGGAACTCCATGATGTCGGTGGCCGGCGGCTGGTTCTTCCTGATGGCGTGCGAGATGTTCGTGCTCGGCTCCAACGATTTCCGCTTGCCCGGCCTCGGTTCTTATCTGCAAACGGCTGCCAGCGCGGGCGACACCGAAGCGATCCTGTGGGGCGTCGGAACCATGATCGCGGTCATCGTACTCCTCGATCAGATCGTCTGGCGGCCAGTGATTGCCTGGGCGGAGAAGTTTAAGGTCGAGCAGGTCGAAAGCACCGACACCCCGCAGTCCTGGTTTCTCAATCTGATGCAGGGCTCGCGGCTGCTCAAACGATTGCGTAAAAAGGCGATTAATCCGGTGCGGGAGCGTTTAGGACTGCATTTTGCGCGCGGCTATCATCCCGACCTCGAGGAGGCTGCGCCGCCCACATGGAAGGTGTGGATCGGCCGCACCCTCGCCGCGTTCGCCGTACTGGCGGTCTTCTATGCGATGGTGCGCGCCTTCGGCATGTTGACCCAACTGAACGCCGACGACTTCCGCCAGATGCTGCAAGGCGCAGCGGCGACCTTTGGCCGCGTGATCGCCGCTCTGCTCATCGGCGCTCTGTGGACGATTCCCGTCGGCGTCGCCATCGGCTTCAATCCAAAGCTGGCGCGCATCGCGCAGCCGCTGGCGCAGATCGCAGCTTCGGTTCCGGCCACCGCGCTGTTCCCCATTGTGCTGCTGGTTCTCATCCGCATCGGCGGCGGATTGGGCGTGGGATCCATCCTGCTGTTGTTGCTGGGAACGCAGTGGTACATCCTCTTCAATGTGATCGCCGGCGCAATGGCCATCCCGACCGACCTGAAGGAAGCTGCATCGGTGTTTAAGTTCACCACCGGCCAGCGCTGGCGCAGAGTCATCCTGCCGGGAATTTTTCCCTATCTCGTCACCGGAATGGTCACCGCTTCCGGCGGCGCTTGGAACGCCAGCATCGTCGCCGAGTACTTCCGCCTGAAGGACCAGACTTACACGACCGTCGGCCTGGGCGCGACCATCTCGCGCGCCACCGACTCCGGCAACTTCGCCCTGCTGCTGGGATCGACCATCGTGATGTCGCTTATCGTCGTCACCGTGAACCGACTGGTCTGGCGCAGACTGTATCGCCTCGCGTCTAACCGCTACACACTGGAAGCGTGAGAGGCCGCTTTTCGCCGTTCGCTGTGCGCTTTTGGCTGCAGCGGGTGGAGCACGCCTTCAGGGGGTGCTGCACCGTTGCAAGTCCCTTAGATTTGTCATCACGAGGAGGCCTTTAAGGCCGACGAGGGATCTGCTCTCGAGGTTTTCGGCAGGCTGTTCAGGCGTGCAGAAAAAGGCATCGTAAGAACCCGGCTTTTGCCGCTGAGGTGACGGAAACCCTTACCTCAGGCGCTAAAGCGCGATCCAAAACTCGACTCGCTACTGCACGCCTGAAAGACGTGCTCCACCCATTCCTCTATACCAACAGTGAAACCTCCTTTAATCAGGCACTATCGCCCTCGGTTCCACTTCGGGAAGCGGTGGACGAAAACAGGAAGAATTCTAGTTCTTGTCTTGATCTGTCCTGGCTCTCCTCCGACACTGATCTTGCTAGGTTCGCAAGGTATGAGGACGGCTGCGTCGCGCAGGTTAGCGGCTGCGGGCCACCCTCATGTTCACGGACGTTCCCGCGTAAAGGAGGACATCTCATGCGAGGCAAGAGACTTTCCATGCTGCATACCTTCAGCGGCACGGACGGGGGTTATTCAGAAGCCGGCTTGATCTTCGATGCCGCCGGCAATCTCTACGGGACTACCGCAGGCGGCGGCAATTTCACTGGCTACTGCTCGCAGGTAGGATGCGGAACGGTGTTCGAGTTGACGCCCAACGGGAGTGGAGGCTGGACGGAGAAGGTGCTGTACAAGTTCTGTTCCCAGATCGGCTGCACGGACGGGTCTAATCCTGTTGGCGGCCTGGTCATGGATGCTGCCGGCAACCTCTACGGCACCACCCAATATGGCGGCAATTTCAGTTCCGACTGCTCGTTTTACTCGGCGCACGGATGCGGGACGGCGTTCGAGTTGACGCCAAATGGAAGTGGCGGCTGGACGAGAACGGCGCTATACAGCTTCTGCCCGCAGGGCTCCTCTTGCGGGGATGGTGCTAACCCCGTCGCCGGCCTGATCTTCGATTGCTGCGGCAATCTCTACGGCACGGCCAGCGAGGGCGGCGACGAGTGGGGAACCGTGTTCGCGTTGTCACCCAATGGGAGTGGGGGCTGGAGTCAGCACGTGGTGCATTACTTCGGCAACGGTCCCGACGGAGCTGTTCCCTACGCCGGCCTGGTCTTCGATGCCTATGGCAATCTCTACGGCACGACCAAGTATGGTGGCGAGTACCCGTGTGAGGGTATCGGCTGCGGGACGGTGTTCGTGTTGTCGGGTGGATCGGAAAGGGTGCTGCATAGCTTCAGCGACAACGGCACGGACGGGTACTATCCCGTGGCCAGCGTGATCACCGATGGCGGCGGCAATGTCTACGGCACAACCCGGGTCGGCGGCTCTAGCGGCCAATGCGGCCAGAATGGCTGCGGCACCGTGTTCGAGGTGACGCCCGGAGGAACGGAGACGGTGCTGTATAACTTCAGCCCCACCGGGGACCCGGACGGAGATTATCCACAAGCCGGAGTGATCTCCGACGGCGCCGGCGATTTCTACGGCACCACTTTCGCGGGCGGCGGCGACAACGCTGGGACGGTTTTTGAGTTGTATATCTATTACGGTCGGTGGACGGACTCGTTGCTGTACAACTTCGGCTGGCCCGGTACGAGCGGGGCTAGCCCCTACGCTGGTCTGATCTTCGATGCCGACGGCAATCTCTATGGCACAACCTGGTATGGCGGCGCTAACGGCTACGGGACGGTGTTCGAGTTGTCGCCCCTTTATCCGTGTGTGGTGTGCAGTCACGCCGTCCGTCAGTGAGGTCGGTGCGCTCCTCAGCCGAGCAGAGAGACGTGCTCGAGCAGCAACGATGATCCGAAGGTCTGTCTAGCGGCTGCGGTCCACCGTCATGTTCACGGACATTCCCGCGTAAAGGAGGACATCTCATGCGAGGCAAGAAATTTTCCATCGGATTGAGGGCCCTGGCGATCTTTGCTGTGACCCTGTTGGTGACGAGCACCTGGGCGGCTACCAACTGGAAGGAGAAAGTGCTGCTCAACTTCAGCGGCACGGACGGGTCCAATCCCGTCGTCGGCCTGATCTTCGATGCCGCCGGCAATCTCTACGGCACAACCGGCAGGGGCGGCGCCTACGGTTACGGGACGGTGTTCGAGTTGACGCCCAACGGGAGTGGAGGGTGGACGGAGACGGTGCTGTACAACTTCTGCTCGCAGACCAATTGCACGGACGGGGCGATTCCCTCCGCCAGCCTAATTCTCGATGCCGCCGGCAATCTCTACGGCACGACCTGGGCGGGCGGCACCGGCAGCGCTACATTCTGCACTGCCCCCGGTCCCAACTGCGGGACGGTGTTCGAGTTGACGCCCTCGGGGGAGGAGACGGTACTCTACAACTTCTGCTCGCAGACCAATTGCACGGATGGGGCTAACCCTTCCGCGAGCCTAATCTTCGATGGCGCCGGCAATCTCTACGGCACCACCCAAAATGGCGGCACTTATTCCTCTGGGACGGTGTTCGGGCTGACGCCCATCGGAGGCGGTAACTGGGCGGAGACGGTGATACACAGCTTCTGCTCGGAGGCCAATTGCGCGGACGGCATGTATCCCTGGGCCGGCCTGATCTTCGATGCCACCGGCAATCTCTACGGCACGACCTACCTCGGCGGCACTTACGGCGCTGGAACGTTGTTCGAGTTGTCGCCCAATGGGAGCGGCGGCTGGACGGAGACGGTGCTGCATAACTTCGGCAACTATGGCACGGACGGGGAGTTCCCCCACTTCGGTGTCCTGATCTTCGATGCCGCTGGCAATCTCTACGGCACGACCTACCTCGGCGGCACTTACGACGGAGGGACGGTATTCGAGCTGACGCCCACTGGCGGCGGCCGCTGGACGGAGGCGGTGCTGTATAGCTTCGGCAACGGCACGGACGGAGCTCAGCCCTTGGCTGGCCTCATCATTGACGCCGCCGGCAATCTCTACGGCACGACCGGAGGCGGCACTAACGGCGACGGGACGGTGTTCGAGTTGACGCCCGCAGGGGGCGGGGCTTGGATGGAGCAGGTGTTGCACGACTTCGGCAACGGCACGGACGGAGTTGGGCCCGACGGCAGCCTGATCTTCGATGCCGAAGGCAATCTCTACAGCACGACCGGCTATGGCGGCACTTACGGCGACGGGACGGTGTTCGAGCTGACGCCCATTTTGACGCACGTTTATCCGTGTGCCGTGTGTGGGCATGGGGCCCTTCAGTGAGGCTGATGTGCCCCCGGCCGAGAGGAGAGAAGTGCTGGGAACCGCGACAACGCTCCGAAGCCGCACGCGTCGACTATCGCCGATTATCCGTCTGCGGCTCGGGATGGATCAGCACGCGGAATAGCTCCGGCACTTCCTGGCGGAAGCGGCCTTCCACCGCAGTCTGGATGTCGTGCACGCGCGACAGCGGCAAGTCGTCCTGCATGGTGATGTGCAGCGACAGATACAGCCTCCCGCCTACTCGCTTGAACATCAGGTCGTGCATGTCGACGACTTCGGGAAGAAAATTCTCCGTCACCGCTTGAAGCCGCTCTTCGAAGTTCGGTACGCGCAGCAGGCCATCGCTGGTCTCAATGGTCGCAGGCTCGCTCTCGATGTGGGTCAGGATGTCGGAGATCTCGCCCACGTCCTGCTTCATCTCGCTTTCCAGGCGGGTCACGCGATCGTGGGCTTGCTTCAGGCTCAGCCGTTCGTCCAGCTCGACATGTTGCTCCACATGCAGCCTGCCGTCGATGTCCTGCACGCTGATGTCGTGGACGTTCAGGTTATTGCGCGTGGCCACCGCGCGAATGCGGTCGAAGAGGCTCTCCTGGCGGCTGGCGCGGGCCACGGTATTGACCACCACGTCGGCGTCGGGCAGCAATTTCCGGATGCGTGTCGCGACTTCGTTGGAAACCTGCTCCGACTTCTGAAACGTTACACTGCGTGACATGGCGATGGAAACATCGGCGAAATACCGGCTGCCGGCGCGGCGAATGCGTACCCGCCCCACTTCCAGCACGCCGTCGACGCGATAGACCTCTTGCATGATGTGGCTGCGGATGCCGGCGGGCGCCGCGTCCAGCAAGGCGTCGATGGTCTGGCGCGCCAGCCGCCAACTCACATACACCACGATGCAGGCCACGAACAGGGCCGCAATCGGATCGGCCTTGGACAGCCATGGCATTGAAAACTGCCGTCCCGCTAATACGAGCGCCAGCCCCACGATGACTACGCTGCTGGACCAGATGTCGGTACGGAAGTGCAGCGCGTCGGCATGCAGCGCCTGGCTGTCGTACCGGTCGGCGATGCGGCGCAGCCGCCGTGAACGCCAAGTGTCCACCACGATCGAGACGCCCATCACTACGAAGGCCCAGATTGTAGGTTCGATCTCGACGGAGTGAAAGAACAGGCGCTTGCAGGCTTCATAGACAATCCAGACGCAGGTCAGCAGCAGCAAGCCGGTTTCCACAAACGCTGAGAAGCTCTCGACTTTGCCGTGCCCGTATTGATGATCAGCATCGGCGGGCTTGTCGGACACGCGGACCGAAAAGTAGGTGACCCCTGCCGCCACGAGGTCGAGCCCGGAATGCGCCGCCTCCGACAAAATGCCCAGACTACCTGTGGCTATGCCGACAATCACCTTGATCACGGTGATCCCAACCGCCGCCAGAATCGAGTTCAGGGCAACCGCCTTCTTCTCGCGCTGCATGTTGGCGGTGGCGGCAGTGTCCATAGCTGCTCCGATTATTCACTTTCCGCTCGAAATCCGCCAACCGGCGGCAGGGGGCCGTTCGCCCGCGTTTACAGTATTTTGGTCACAATGTGGTACGATTTTCTGCATCCACTTGCTCCGCCTCAGGCGGTAACTATTCTGGAGGAACACCACTTCATGCCACGTTTCACACTGTGGGCACTTGCGTTTTCGTGTGCCATCACCTGCACCACCTACGGTCAACAACCGTCCCCGCAACAAGCACCGCCTCCGGCAGCGCCCGCTGGCCAATTGTCTTCCAATCCGGCACCAGCCCCAGCGCCCGCGACAACCAACGTTCCCATGGACACGGTCGTAATGACCCTGAAAGGCGCTTGCGAGGCGAAAGCCGGCAGCACACCGCCCGCCGGCTGTATCAGCAGCCTTACCCGTGAGCAGTTCGAGAAACTCACTAACGCGCTGCAATCGGCCGACAAGGGGCCCGTGGCTCCCGACGTGAAACGTCGATTCGCCACCCAGTATGCCAAGCTGCTGACCTTTGCGGACGCGGCTCGCGAGTTGGGGCTGCAAAACGACCCCAAGGTCCAGGAGATCTACCGTTTCGCCATGAATCAGATCCTGGCCGAGACGCTGAATTCCCATTACACCGAGGAATTCGCCCATCCCACCGATCAGCAGATCCAGGAGTATTACGACCAGAACATCAAGAAGTACAAAGAAGTGACGTTGCAGCGCATCATCCTCCCTGCCAACCCGGGAGCCGCCGATAAAGATAAGCCGAAGCCAACTGAGGCCGAACGGACCGCTTACGCTGAGACGATCCGGGCGCAGTGGGTGGCTGGCGGAGATCCGGTCAAGCTGCAAAAAGACGTGATGGAACATAACGGTGTCACCACCGCCGCTCCCGAGATTAACGTCGGTGCTCGTCGTCCGGGCACGCTGCCGGAAGCCCACAGCGGCGTGTTCGAATTGAAGGCCACCGAAATCTCGCCGGTCTACTCCGACCAGGCCGCGTCTTACATTTACAAAGTGCTGTCAGTCCGCCAGGTTCCCCTCAGCGAGGTGAAGTCCACTATCTCGCAAACTCTGCAGCAGCAAATGTTCAAAGATAAGATCCAGCAGGTGCAGAATGCCGTCACGGTCACACTGAACGATGCCTACTTCGGACCTGATGTTCCGCCGCCGGCGCCGCGCAATATGATGAGGCCGGGAGGTCCGATGCGGGGACCAGGCGGGCCGCCCATGCCGCCCGGTGCTGGTCCTGGTCCTGGCGCGGGTGCACCGCCTCCGCCGCCTGCCTCCGGAGGAACTCCTCCGGCTGACAACTCTGCACCGTCGCCGAAGTAGTCATGGCGCCAAACCGGACTGTCCTGATTACGGGCATCTCGGGAAATCTGGGGACCAGGCTGCTTCCTTTGCTCTCGGACTTTCGCGTGGTGGGCGTTGACATGCGCCCACCCGAGAGCTCCTCGCTCATCCAATTCGAACAAATGGACCTGGGCCGCGAGGCCAGCTGCCGCCAACTCATCGAGCTGTTCCGTGCCAGCGATGCCCAGTCCGTGGTTCACCTGGCATTCGTTCTGGATCCGCAGCGCACTGGCGTTCTGGACGTGGAACGCATGTGGCAAATCAATGTTGCCGGCACCGCGCGTGTGATGGAAGCGGTGAGCGTCGTGAACCGTACCGGTGGCAACATTCAGCGATTTATCTTTCCCAGCAGCGTCGCGGCCTACGGACCGGAGACGGCTGGTCCGGTGAAAGAAGACGCTCCCCTTCGCGCTCACACCTTGGCATACGCCATTCATAAGCGCGAGAGCGATGAAGTGGTCCGTTATCGCGCCGAAAGCCTGGGCGATTGCCGCTGCTATCTCCTGCGCCCGCACATCTTCACTGGCGCCAGCATGCAGAACTATATGGTGGGAGCGCTGCGCGGCACGCCGCTAGGCGCCAGCAAGCGCGCTGCGCGCATGCGCGCCGAGGGACGGCGTCTGCCGCTCATGCTTCCTCGCGGCTCTAAGTATCTGGACAAGCGTTTGCAGTTTCTCCACGTCGACGACATGGCTCGGCTGCTGGTGGTTCTGCTATCTCGCCCTGAAAGCGACCCGCCCATCAGCATCATGAATGTGGCTGGACGCGGCGAGCCGCTCACCGTGCAGCGCTGCGCGGAAATTGCCCAGGCTACGATCAAACGAGTTCCCACGCGCGCCGCCTTCCGCAGTGTCCTGCGCTTCTTGTGGAAATTTGGGATCTCGTCAATTCCGCCGGATGCTTTGCCGTACCTGATCGGCTCCTACACCATGGACACCACCCGCTTGCAGCAATTCCTCGGCCCGGACTATCCGCGCGTGATCCAGTACACCGCTGAAGAGGCACTGCGCGACAGCTTCAAGAGCGGCGAATTCACATCCAACCCGCTTTGAGTCTGTTGTAGTTGTTCCGACACTTATTGTGAAGGTGCGGCCCTTCAGGCGCGCCGTTAAAGCCGTCGAATGTGAAGGGGCGTGCCTTTAGGCACGCCGTTAAAGCCGTCGAACCCTCCGGCTTTAGCCGCCGAGGGAACTCGGATTATATGGGTTTGCTGAATTCGAGTTTCCTCAGGGCTTAAGCCGCATCCCTCATCCACCACGAACAAAATCCAGAAGGGTATTGTGGACGTACAATTCTTTCTTATCGTATGTAATCATCCCTAGCTTCTTGAAGCGGCTCATGAACAGGCTTTATACGCGGCCGGGTCGTGCCAACCATCTCGGCCAAGGTTTGATGAGTCACTCTGGGTACGGGCGCACCAGGGGTTTGCTTGTTCTTCAGGCCGGCGAGTGAGAGCAGGACCTTAGCCAGGCGCTTCTCGCTTTGGTTGAACAGTTGGTCTGCCAGTGATTCCTGAAGTTGGCTGTTCCAGTGGAGCAGGGAAGTCACAAACAGACGCAGGAAGTCCGGCTCTTTCCTCAAGAGCCGCCAAATCTTCTGCACTTCGATACGCAGCAACACACAATCCGTAATTGCGGTCGCCGTAGTCCCCCGCGAAATGTAGCTTGGGGCGAGAGCCCTTTCGCCTATGAAGTCTCCGTTCCCCGCCAGCGCCAGGATAGCTTCCCTTCCTTGTGCCGATACCATGCTGATCTTGACGCGTCCTTGTTGGATATAGAACACGGCATCGGCCGGCTCGCCCTCCCGGAAAATCGATAGACCCTTACTAAATCGTAGAACTCGCCCATCTTTGCCGCCTTTCGTGAGCAGAGCTCTCACATCCAACGCTGTCGCAGGATTTTTCTTTCGGGAAGGTAAGGACTGCAGCCGCGTCATAGATCGTATCGACGCGCCGAGTTCGACAGCAGGACCGTGCCAGTGGGGAGAGCGGCCCTCCGGCACATTTCGGATGCGCTAATCCAGGATGAAAGACTCCAGCAGCCCGACGCTCATCGAAACTCTTACACTCTTTTTCCGGTTTCGAGTGAACATTGGGAGCGTTGTCGGGCTGGCCTTTTCATCCCGGCAGCCTGCGCCCCGCTCGATACTGCCGCGGACAAGAAACGCGCTTCCGCGGGTATTGTGAATTTCGCGATTCCGTAAGTCAAGCGGAAAGCGGCTTTGGTAGTGCCGTTGCATCACTACGAAAAAACGCCCGGCGCAGGGTGGGATATTCTCCCTGAACGAACTGTCACGGAGTGAACTTGAAGACGACGCCGCAGCCTTCATTGCCGCAACTAGGACCGGTGTTGCCACCGCCGCTTGTCGTGCCATAGAAATTGTCGTCGGTATCGCGCGCCAGGCCGCCCACTGGGCCGCCTCCATCGCTACAGTTGGTTTGGCTGCAAAAGGTGTACAGAGTGCTATATGCGTACCTCCCGCCGGACGGGGCCAACTTGAAGATGGTGCCGCTATTGTTGGCTCCATCTGCGCTGGTGAGGCCGTAGAGAGTGCCCGCAGGATCCATCACCAGGTTGCCGCGCGGGCCGGGCCATGGGTTATATCCGGAGTAGTCGAAGGCGTAGAGCAAATTGAACGTCCATCCACCCGCGAATGGGCTGAGTTCGAATACCGTTCCGCCATTAGTGGGACCTTGGGCGGATGCGCTGCCGTATAAATTGCCGCCGTCGTCAATAATCAGCGGAGCGTAAGGCACGCTGCCGTCCGCCTGTCCATGGAAGTCGTAAATGACACTCTCCATCCAAGTATCGCCGGAGAGCGTCAACTGGTACACCGTGCCGCAGCTGTAATAAGGCGAACCGCAGCTGGAATTGCCACCGCCTGTGGTAGTCCCGTAGAGGTTCCCGTATTTATCAAAGACGAGGCCAGAGAAGGGAAACTTGCCATCATTGCCGTTGCCAAAATCGTGTATCACCGTTTTGGTCCAGCCGCCGCTGCCGGGTGTGAGCTTGAACACGGTGCCCCCGTCATACAAGCCTCCGGCGTAACTGGTGGCATACATGTTTCCGGCAGCGTCGAAGACGACATCACCCTCCATGTGAGCGCCGTCGCCACTGCCCGCATACTGATAGAGTCCGCCGTAGAACCAGAAGCACGAGACGCTCCGGCAGAAAGTGGGTGGAGGCGTGAGCCGATAAACCACTCCCTTTCCGAATGATCCCTCGGTTGCTCCGTAGAGAGCACCGTCGGGACCGAAGATCACTCCGCCATACGGATAGCTGGCATAGCCACCCGGAAAGTCAAACAGCGTGGAGAAAGTCCAGCCGGAGCTGTGGAACGCCACTTTCCAGACGGTCCCCCAGTCGTAGCCCGTCCGATTATAGGTGGTTCCGTAGAGATTGCCTCCCTCGTCCATGGCTGGGGTCGCGTAGGGAAGGGCGCCGTCTGTGGCCATGAAGGCGTGAAGCACGGTGTACGTCTGTGCCTGCGCCGCTGGCAGCGCCACAGCCAGAATAAACGCGATGGCTAACGTCCGCGCGAGGGCTGACCCTCCCGGACTGGTTCTGAAACTCAAACTGCGATGTTGCCATGCTTCCGTCACGTTGATTCTCCGTTTCCTTCGGTCCGAAAAGGACGGTCTGAGCGGCAATGTTGTGCGCTCGCGAGGAATAAATCAATTTAATTTCACATTACGGGGCAAGGCTATAAAAACAGAGGCTTTTTGAGAGGTGGTTTTCTTGGGTACCCGCGTGCTGGCGGATAGCTGGCGCGAAATTCCCATGTCACACGTTAGTCCGGCCAAGCGACGTGGTTCCTGTTGGTACGCCTGAAGTCCTCATCGACGTTGCGCAACCTGTGCTGATCTAGGTCCAACGACACGACGAGAAAATTCGCCTAGGGACGGCTAATCGTGGGGGTTACGCCAGGCATCCAAGCTGGCTATAATGGCAATAGGAGTATTGTCTTGACCCATCGCGCCAATAACGCTACCGCGAAAGGCTTCCGTCCGAAGCCCGCTACGGCTACGCGCGTTGCCTGGTCAAGCGCCGGCAACCATCCCGGCAAGTCCCCGGTTTCGACCCGCGCGGAGTCCAAGCTGGCTCCCTGCATGGTTCGCCCCAATCTCTTCTCCGGCGACTAACATTCCGTTCTCCCTTCCGCTTCCCGCGCTGTCGGCTCAACCAGACTGCACTCGCGGGCTGACCAAAGCTCCGGCCCACAACTCGGGCCGCAAGCCTTTCGGAGGAAAACATCATGTCCGCTAA
>JBEKXQ010000118.1:0-14786 GCA_049511915.1 Candidatus Korobacteraceae bacterium | reverse complement strand
CTGCGCGCGGCATTCCAACCACACACGGCAGCACGTTCGAATCCCACCTTCCGGCAGGCTGCTGTTCGCTCCTCTATCTCAACCCACCGTACGACGTGGAAGTCGGCAACCACAGCAACCAGCGCCTGGAGCTCGTGTTTCTCGACCATTGCTACTCCTGGCTGAAGACGGCGGGCGTCCTGATCTTCGTCATCCCTGACACAGCGCTTTCCCACTGCGCCAAGCGTCTGGCCAGCCAATTCGAAAACATCTCGGTATTCCGCCTCACCCACCCGGAGTCTGTCCGCTTCCGGCAACTCGCTGTCGTCGCGATTCGCAAGAAAGAACACCACCGCGGTGACACTCGCTACGCCGACCAACTGCTGCGATTGGCGTACAACAGCGATCGACTGGCGACACTTAGTTCAGAGACGACGGAGCGTTTCGTCGTCCCGGAATCGACGGCAGTTCCCATTCAATATCGCAGCCTGCCACTGGATGCGATCGAGGATGCAATCAACCGTTCCAGCGCCATGCAGAATGCGCTCAACCTGCTGGTACGCAAGCAGGAGCGGATCGAAGGACGTCCGGTGACTCCTCTGCACGGCGGACACGTGGGGCTACTTTGTACAGCAGGAATGCTCAATGGCGCGTTCGGTAAAGACGAGGGCCGGCATATCGCGCACTGGCGTTCCGTAAAACACGTTGACGTCTATCACGAACAGGAAGACGGCTATCAGATCGTGCGCCGGCGGGAACGATTCAGCCACGAGCTGACACTGGCCTACAAAAGCGGCCGTGTTTTCGTACTCAAGGAAACGGAGGAAAAAGCCACAAGCGATGAAAAATGCGCATGAACGATTTGGAGAACTGGTTTACCTGCGGCGCACGGAGAAGACGCGGACGCACATACGCGTTCATCTGAGCGCTTGGATTGGTGAGGACAGCAAGGCCCACCTGGTCTCCGTCGTAGGCGGCGACACGGAAATCGGCGCGTTGGCCGCCGCCTTTGCCAACAACGATCCCTTCACCACCATTGATCCCGATGGCGTCGAGAAGATCGTCTCGCTCGGGGCGACGCCCACCTGCTTTCGCGGTCCCATCGGTGTAGCCAATCGTAGGCGTCCACTGCGGCACCTGATCGGGCTGTCGCAGGAGATGATCGGCAATGCCCAGCAGGATCGGCTGTTGCTCATCAGTGATGAACCGATGTTCGTCTGGTCGTCGGGTACCGGGCTGTGGCCGTGAAGACCCGCCGGCAGGAACTGCTCAAGCTGATCGAACACGGTATCCGAAGAAGGAAGCTCCCTTTCCCCGCTGCAAACGGTCCGATTTCTTGGGATCCCCCCTCATCTGGCGACTCTGCCGCAAAGCCAGTTAGCGTTTGGGCTTAGCGGCTCGCACGAGCCGTGGAGTAGCGGTTCGGGAGCCGTGCTTCTCCCAAGGCAGGCAGATCCTCTGGATAAAGTCGATCATTACCTCGACCTCCTCACGCTGAGGGCGCTCGCCGGAAGGATGAATGACCTTATTGCGAGTGAACCAGATTCTCTTGAGCTCGGGCTTGTCCTCCTGTCGGATGTAGCCTTTTTCAGCCAACTCGTCAATGAGTCCTTCCGGCGCTCCCTTCTCGCGAGGTAAGGGGCGGTGTCGCACCTCCAACGAGGCGATGCCCAACAAGCGTTCGTATTCCTCGGCGGCGATCTTCCCAGCAACAATCGGGTCTTCGTCCAGCAGAATCTGAGCAAGTTGGAGACGGCCATAACGGCGGAAAAACGGTCGAATGACTTGGGCGGCTCTCTCTCGCTGTGCCCACATGTCGTCGTCGAACTCGCGGCGCGCCTTTATTGCGGCAGCGTCACTGTCACTGAGCTTCGCGAACTCCGCGAACGTCCAGAGTGCGGTTTCGGTTTGGGCGACCGACGCCATCCCGAAGTGCTGGCACCATCTTTCCAACTCGTCGCAGTAGGCAAGGTACAGGTCTACGGTTCCGGGCCGCATGACTTGGAGAAGGTGGATTACCGGTGTGCTAAAGATGCCGAACCTGGACGGATGGACAAAGCGGAGGACCAGGGAGGCAGTTCCAACGTTGTGGAATACAGAGAGCAGCTTCTCGATCAGTGCCTTCGAATCGTTCGAAAGCGGGCCAACGTAGACCCGGTTCTGCGTGAGGATCTCGTCCAGAGCTTTGCCGTGAGGACGCGGCCAGTACTTCGCAAAGGGCGTGTTCTCCGGATTGAACAGCTTGCCTACATCTTTCGCCGTGAGGTGACGTTTGCCGGTGGCGTGCTCTCGAAAATAGTCCTCCAGCGGGGCGAACTCGTAGGATCGTCCAAATTTCTTCCGACAGATCTCGTCCCAGTTATGTAAGTAAGGAGCGAGCTGAAAGGCCAAAACAAACTCCCGCCAAAAGTCTAAAGCATTTTCGAGTACGGTTGCCGATGTACGATACCAGGACTAAAAGTCTACGGACACCTTGGGCCGCGCTCAAGGGCAAGCATCACTGCGCGACGTTTGCAACCAGGCACGCCAATTCTTGGCCACATACGCGCAGACGCACGAACGTGGTGCTTAATATCACTTAAGCCGGGGGAGCAAACGTTATAGAATTCCGCCCATAACCACGCACCTTCGACGCGACTTGTCAGAGTTGGTCATAACAACTGATCGTAGTGATTTCGGGCTACGTAGAGAAGTGAAGGCGTACCTAAGCAAATACGTTAGGAAGAGTGTTCCGATGAAAAAGATCAAGGAAACGAAAGTCAGGGTGATGTTTCCCGGGTATATGGATTTGACGAAGCGCAACAGCGAGAACTCGCTTTCCATCGAGGTCAGACGAGGGGATGATCTCCTTGGAAACTTGCTGATGGGAAGAGGCAGTGTCCAGTGGTGGCCGAAAGGAAATAAGAAGAATTCAGTCAAGAAAGGTTGGCGAGAGTTCGCCAGTATTCTCGAAGAGCATATGAAGTAGTCGCGGCGACGAGGCCTGCGATCAGAGCGCCATCCCGTACTGATTACCTCGCGTCAAAAGGCAATCGGCTTTTGCACCCTGAGAGCTGTCCTCACGATGGCAGTCAAGATCGACTGGAACTGCTTTAGATAATTCGCATCCTCACTCTTGAGGGACAATCCTGAAAAATCGACCTTACGCAGCCGCCGCAGTTCATCCCGCAACTTCACGACATCGCCCAATTTCAGGTGGTCGCCACAGTGAGCTCCGTCATAGATATCTTTGCTCCAGAGAACGGGAAAGTGCCGATCTGGACGTTGCACAGCTTGCGTCAGCGACTCCCTGATGAACTCGATTCCGCCAATGGAGCCCAGCTGATCGCCGTCAAGAATCATGTCCTCATGCCGGCACGCACGTTGCATCCATTCGTCATGTTGTTTGTGTTTGGCGCTACTCCGGGATCGGATTTCAGGACTACCGTTCGGCGAAATAAATAAAAGATCAGGGAATGGGTGAGGAGATTTGAGCCGTTTCTTTTCCACACAGTCGCAGAACACAACAGCGTCCAGCCCCATGGATTAGATCCTCCCAAGTATTATTGAGTATATCGATGCCGTCCCATTAGGTTTAACATTGAGTATCCGCACACCCAGAATCTATGAATCTTAAAGAGAACGACGACAACTTCCTCTACCTCACAGCCAGATTTACTCAAGCAGTCGAATACGCGCGTATCTTGCACATCGAGCCCCGAAAAGGTACCGAGATTCCGTACATCGCGCATCTGCTTGGAGTCGCTTCCATGGTCATGGGCGAAGCTGGATATGTGGAATTTCCTATCACTGAGGACATGATCTTGGCGGCCCTGCTCCACGACGCCGTCGAGGATCATGGCGGATCTCCGAGGCTGAAGCACATTGAGGTGAACTTCGGCTCGAAGGTGGCCGAGGTGGTCGCTGCCTTATCTGACAGCTTCGCGGAAAATTCGCATGAAAAAGAACCGTGGGATATCCGGAAGAAAGCCTATGTCGAGAAACTAAGTAATGAGTCTCCGGAGGTCTTGCTGATATCCGCAGCCGATAAGCTATACAACGCGCGGGCAATACTTTCCGACTACAGGCTTCTGGGACCAGAACTCTGGAGGAGATTCAAGCGTGGTTGCAAGGACCAACTCTGGTATTTCGATGCTCTAATCGCCGCTTACAGGTCAAAGGGAACAAACAGGATTGTGGAGGAACTGGCTCAAGTAATCAATGAATTGAGAAGCGAAACTGAGAGAGAGCGGTCGTTGTCGGAGTCCGGTTAAAGATACTGGCCATATAGCCTCGTATGGTCACAGTGCAGAGTGATAGCCGGCACTGTGAAGCAGCCTGCCGCGGGGTCAAAATCGTCCTCGCGCCGGGTTTGGGGCTTCGTTGCTCCTCCAGTTTCCGGTTCCTACGCTGAGTCCTGCAGCAACCGGCCATCATGAGGCATATGCGTGGACCCCTTCCTCGAACAGCTTAAACAGCTTTGCGCTGCCTATCCGACTAGAAACAAGTGGATTTTCGTTCCATCTCATCCCATCGGCAGGACGCTGGGCGAGCGTCTCACGCTTGAGGGAACCAACTGGCTCAACCTGCGGTTCGTGACGCCGCTGGACATCGCGCTTCGCATGGCGGGCCCTTTTCTCGTCGAAGGTGGAATCGAACCCTCCGAGGAAGGCCTCGGTCCCGCGCTGATGATGCGCCTGCTGCATGATCTTCCACCGCAGCCCGGCTACTTCCGCCCCCTCGCAGAACAGCCCTCGATGGCGGAGGCACTCTGGTCTACATTGCGGGAACTGCGCATGGCCGGTGTGAGATCCGACGGGTTGAAAGCCGACTGGTTCTCCGCCCCTGCTAAGCACAAGGAACTGGTTGCCCTGATTTCCGCGTATGAGGGCTTCCTCGCGGACCACAAGCGGGGCGATATGACCACCGTATATGAAGAGGCGCTGAAACATGTTTCCTGGTGCCCCATCCAGCCTGAAGACTGCTGGACGGAGTTACCGGACACGTTCTGGACTCCAGCCCAGCGCAAGCTTATCGACTCGGTTGGTGGGGACCGGATCGCTCCGCGTGCCCTTGAAGTCAGCGACTACAGAATTCCCAGGCGACTGTCGCAATCCGCAGACAGGGTTAAGCCCGACTTCAGGACGAACCCGCTGGCCTTCCTCATGATTCCGACCTTAAGTGCGACGACGGAACCGGTCGCTACGGAAATCAACCTATTCAACGCGGGTGGCCGAGCGGCCGAGATTGACGAGGTATTTCGCAGCATTCTCGCGTCGGGCTCTCCTTTGGATCAGGTCGAGATTGCCTGTCCGTCCGACGCCCACGTCAGCCTGATCTGGGAAAAGACATTACGCCACGAGTGGCCCGTAACCCTCGGGGCCGGCATACCCGCCGCGTTCACCCGACCGGGGCGAGCCTTGATCGGCTTGTGCAACTGGATCGAGACGGATTTCGCGGCCGGCCATTTCCGGCGGCTTCTGCAGTCGGGCGACCTGCGAGTGGAAGACTCCTTCGAATTCACCGCTGGACAGGCAGCACGGCAACTGGCCCGTGCCGGAGCGGGATGGGGGCGAGCCACCTACGGCCTCTCCTTTGCCCGTCTACTGAAGAATTATGAGGGAAAGGCGGCCGACGAAGAGGCTTCGGAAGACGACCGCACTTATGCCAAAGAGAAAGCTGAACTCACAGCGAAGGTCCGCGATTGGATCGCCGGCCTGGTCACCTCGGTACCCGAACCGGATAAAGATCGAAAAGTCGATTTACAGAGCGTCGTCACATCAACACTCGAATTCCTCCAACGCGCAACGGCTCGCAGCAGCGCGCTTGATCATCGCGCATCCGCAGCGCTCGAAGACTATATTGGCGAGCTTCGAGCCCTCGGACCCTTCCTCTGTGGCCTGCCCGAGGCCTTGCGGTTCATTCGCGAACGAGTGCAGTCGCTCCAGGTTGCCTCGGAGCGACCGCGTCCGGGACACCTTTACGTCTGCAGCCTCTCGCAATGCGGATTTGCCGGCCGGAAACACCTATTTGTTGTCGGCCTCGAGGAAGGGCGCGTCTTTCCTGCACCGACCGAGGATGCCGTATTGCTGGATGAAGAGCGCAAGCGCATTTCAGGCGATTTGAGGCTGTCGCAGGACAAGATCGACGAATCGGTTTACGGGTTCTTGAGCCGGCTCGCGTCATCGCCTGCGACATCGCTAACGTTCAGCTATTCCTGCCGCGACACCCGGGAGTATCGCGAGACCTACGCTTCCTGGATAGTGTTGCAAGCCTACAGGCTGCAACAACGGAACCCCAACCTCTCCTACACCCAGATGAAAGAGGCGCTAGGAGAGCCTAAGTCAGCGGTTCCAACCGATCGCGACAAATCAGTATCCGCCGAAGAGTGGTGGTTAGGAAGCGTGGTGAATAGCGGCGACAAAGGGATCCGCCTGGTCGAGGGCAACTTCCCGGATGTAGCTCAGGGCCGAACCGCAGAGCTGAAGCGGCAATCGCCCGAGTTCACCGCATTTGATGGCTACGTTCCGGAGGCAGGTCCGGTTCTCGATCCCTGTTCACCGAAGAATGTCTTTTCGGTTACGGAGCTCGAAGGTGCAGCTCAATGTCCGTTCCGGTTCTTTCTCAAGCGTGGGTTAGGAGTACAACCCGTCGATGAGATAGAGCGTGACAAAGACGTGTGGCTCGATCCTCTGACCCGTGGCTCCGAACTACACGATCTCTACGCCGCCTTGTTGCGCCGCACCCGTGATGGCAGTCGCCGACCCAACGCCGAGGACATGGTCTGGCTGATTGCCCTGACGCGGCAACGCCTTGAGGAATTGAACGTGGAGATGCCTGCGGCGACGCCGGAGATCTTCGAGCGCGAGTCGAAGGACTTCGTTGCCGATGTCGAGCTGTTTATCGAAGCCGAATCCAATTCCTCCTCCTCCACGCCTATCGCCTTCGAGTTGTCATTTGGGCGTCCGCTCGCCCGCTCTGACGAACCCCTGGCTCGCCCGAAACCAGTAGAGCTCGATTTGGGAGACGGTCTGGTGCTTCGAATCGCTGGTCGCATGGACAGAATCGATAAGGTCGGCAAAACAACGTTCGAGGTTCTCGACTATAAAACGGGTGGCTACTGGCGTGACGGGTGGAAAGGCGTGTTCGACGGAGGGCGACGTCTTCAGCACGCCCTCTATGGCCTTGCAGCCGTTGAACTGCTGAAAGCTCAGTACAACAACCCGAAGGTTGAAGCGGGCATTTATTACTTCTCAACCCACAAAGGCCGGCAAGAACGCCGTGAGATCAAAGCTCCCCCGCTTGAGAAGGTCGCACAGGTGATGCGGGATTTGCGGTCTGTGATCGCCAAAGGTGAGTTCAGCCAGAGTGCGAATGAAAAGGACTGTAAGTTTTGTTCCTTTGCCCGCGGCTGTGGTGTGTACGCTGACGGGCAGCTGGAAATAAAGCTGAAAGACCCCAAGCTCGACGACTTCCGGAGGCTAAGCCTTCATGAATAGTGCGCGTGCCATTGACGAAGAATCTTGTCGGCTAATCCGGCAGGATCTGCTGAGGAACATTTTGGTCGAGGCCGGGGCGGGTTCCGGCAAGACGCAAATGCTGGCCGATCGCATGGCGGCCGGAGTCGCTACCGGAGTGTATCCGTTGGAGCAGCTCGCGGCGGTCACGTTCACGCGAAAGGCTGCCTCTGAGCTTCGTGGTCGTTTCCATTTAGCGCTTGAGAAGGAGCGGGAGAACGCACAAAAAAATCCGAAACCGAGCGAGGTGGATCGAGAGCAAATCAGCAGAATCGAGAGCGCCCTATCGAATCTGGAGCGTTTCTTCGCAGGCACGATTCACTCATTCTGTGCCCGTCTTTTGAGAGAGCGCCCCGTCGAGTCCGGTGTGGCACCGGGATTCACCGAGCTCGACGAGACCCAGGACCTGGAACTGCGGCAACAAGCTTGGCGCGATTTTGTCACCAGCGCACGGGCCAATGGTGATCCAGACCTCGTGGCTCTTCTGGAAGCCGACATCAAGCCAAAAGATCTCGACTCGGCCTTTGCGATTGTCTGCACTAACGAAGATATAGTTTTCCCTGTCGATGGGGGCGTCTGTCCGGATCCGAACCCGGCAGTCCGCGAGCTGAAAGCCTTCTGGAAGCGATTAACGTCTTACCTGCCAGTCCCACTCGACAACAAAACGAAGTGTCCGGTTCAGCAGAAGATCCTTGACTTCGAGGGGCATTGGCGAGTCTCGCTCGATCGCTTAAACCGACCGTCCATCCTTGCCGCCCTGCTTGAGAAATGGGAAGGTGACTGTTCCATCACACAAAAATGGTGGAGCACAGATCGCGCACAGGGCAAGAAACTGCACGACTCTATCGAAGAGCTTCACGGGACATTCCGCGAGAACTTCGTTAAACCGTATTTGCGGCAATGGCGCAATTACGTGTACTGCCTCGCCATCAAACTGCTTGTCAAAGCCCGCGATGGCGCCGCAGCCGAGCGGCGGCGTGTCAATGCTCTAAATTACGGCGACCTGCTCAACCTAACGGCTCGGGTACTCCGAGACAATCCGCAGGTTCGACAGGCACTTCAGCAGAAGTACAGATTTTTGCTGGTCGACGAGTTCCAGGATACCGATCCGATCCAGGCGGAAATCCTGTTCTGGCTGGCGGAGGATGCCAGTCAGTCTCAGGGGAAGAACAATGCCGATTGGCGCGAGGTCTCGTTGCGGAAAGGCGCGCTCTTCGTCGTCGGGGATCCCAAGCAGTCGATTTACCGTTTCCGACGAGCTGACATCGACATCTACAACATTGTTCGCAAACGCTTCGAAGATACAAAAGTCGGCCGCGTCCTTCCCTTAACGCGTAACTTCCGTTCAGGCCCGCGCCTGTGCAACTGGGCCAACGATGTCTTCAAGACGCGATTCCCTGAAACCCCTACGGCGCAAGCGCCGAGGTTCTCACCGCTTGATCCTGAGAGCAAGCAAGACTCCGGAGGCGTCTTTACGCTGACTCATGGATGCGATGCAAAGGAAGTTCAGGAGCAGGATGCGGAGAAGATCGCTTCGTACATTCGAGCTGAGGTGGATGCCGGACTCCGCAAATTCAGTGATTTCTTGATCCTAACCAGGAAGAAGAGGAACCGCATTGCGCCCTACGCACACGCATTGGAGGCGCTCAACATACCGATCGAGGTAAGTGGGGCTGGCGCGTTTGGAGATTCGCCGGCGGTACAAGCGTTGACCGCTTTACTTCGTGCTCTCTCGGACCCGCAAGATCCAGTGTCGCTCATCGCCGTGCTACGCGGACCGTTTTTCGGAATCAGCGATCCGGAACTCTTCGCTTTCAAGCAAGCTGCAGGACGGTTCAGCGTTTTTCATGAGGCCGATGGGGCGACAAAACCTGATTGCCGCGTGTCGTCAGCGCTTTCGGTCCTGCGCCAATACTATCGGTGGACTCGCCTCCTGCCGGCACCGGCTGCGTTGGATCGCATCCTGGAACACTCCGGCTATCTGGCTTTGGCAGCGACTTCTCCCGGCGGCGTGGATGCGGGAGACGTCCTCCACGCGGTGGACCGGGTGCGACAAATCACGGAATGTGGCGGGAGCCTGGCCGAGGCTGCTGATGCGCTGGAGGCCGATGCTGAAGCTGCTAGCGAGGTGGAGTCCTTGCCACTGGCGCCCGGGCGTACGGAAGTCGTGCGGATCATGAACCTTCACAAGGCCAAAGGCTTGGAGGCGAATGTTGTCTTACTGGCGGATCCGGCTGGGGGTGTACCACAGCGCGTCAATGTGCGCATCGAACGAAGTGGCCTCAGCGCGAGAGGCTGGCTGAAGGTCCAACAGGAACGCGAGTATCCGAAGCCGCCGAAGCTTCTCGCCGAGCCTGCCGATTGGCAGAACCATGAAGATGCTGAGCTTCCCTATCTTCAGGCGGAAGAGGACCGGCTGCTGTACGTGGCAGCCACCCGGGCGAGAGAGGTCCTGGTTGTTAGCCGTTGTACGAAAAAGAACACGGCGTGGGGCGTTCTCAACGAGTTTCTTACCGAGGCGAAGGAACTTACCTTTCCTGCCAAGCCCACGGTCGCTCCGGTCCAGCCGTTGGAGTGTGGGAAGGAGGCCCAAGCCGCAGCTGAGAATGCCCGAACTGCCTCGCTCGCGAGGCTGCGTGAGCCTTCTTGGTCCATCTCTTCTGTGACGGCTGAGGCAAGACAGATCGCGCGCATGGTGCGGTCCGTTGAGGTCGCTTCCGACGATCCTTCCAAGGTGGTCAGCACTGACACGCCCACCCACCGGGCCGATGCCGGACACGCTTGGGGCACGCTAATTCATGGCTTACTGGAACATGCCATGCGTCACAAAGGGTCGACCTACTCGGATCTGTACCGCTTGGCGATGTGGCTGTCGATGGAAGAGCCGGACCTGCGCAGTGTCCTCGAACAAGCAGTCCGGACTGTCTTGGAAGTGTCGAAGGCCGAAATCTGGCAGAAGGCTGAGCAGAGCGAACATTCCGTTGAAACGCCGTTCACGTACGCAGCCGACAAGAACCAGTTGATCACAGGTGTCATCGACCTGATGTTCAAGCAACTGCAATCGTGGCATATCCTCGATTACAAGACTGATCTCGACGTCGCAGACCAGTCGGCATCTTACGCTGAGCAATTGAAGATGTACGAACGAGCGCTTGCGGCTATTGGTATTGCGAAGGCCTCGTCTCAGCTGTACCCAGTTCGCCTCACGCCAACCAAGTAAGGCGGCTCGGGACAGCACTCACACTACGGATAAAGAACACCAGCGCATAGTCCGTTGGGCCGCTGTTGCGGGCGGCCTTCGTAATTCCTTTCGGAGCACCCAGAAATGAACAACCTACCTTTTCACGCGCTCAGCGCAGAGCTGCGCGACGGCGATCCGCTCTGCCGCTACGTGACGGTTGAGCGCGGCGCTCTCGACCTCGTGCTTGCGCAAAGCACCGAGAAAACGTCACAGTTGGCAATTGCCTGCGAACTTTTGCAAAAAGCACGTTCTGAACTCGTCCGAGCTTGGGGCACGGAGATAAACGAACTTCAGTCGCATCAGGAAGCTGCACTGCGGTCCATCGACGAGTGTCTGGCTTGCTCGCAAGTCACCATTCGAATGTACCGTCACTCGGTACGGCAGGAGTTCGCTTCTGTTCTGCGTAATCTGCTGACTCGAACTCAGTCGGCACTTAAGGAAGACGCCAAACGTGAACGCGAGCACCAACGCAAGCAGATCGCCGAAACCATTGAGGAAATGGGCGAAGGCTTGACCATCGTTATGGAGTGCCTCGACAGCCTCCTATCTCAATTGCTTGTCCGTGAAGAGCTTTCCACTGCCGCAAAGCAAGATCCGGAAGCACGCAGCCTCTGATTCCTTCCTCTCCAAATACAACTTTACCGGGAGCACCTATGCCAGTTCTCTCTTCGCTTCATGAGTACATGGCTCACCACTCTGCGGAGTTGGGAGAGCGCATCCTTGCTTCGTTTCCCGCTCTACACAGTCCCGAAGATCCACTCTCACCTCACATCTCACGACTGCTTCGCCGCCCTTATCCAGCACAGGCCCTGGCCATCATGGGTGTCGCCCGGCGATGGCAGATTGCGCGGGGTGCTCACGTCGTGGCTGAGTGCGGAGCGGGCAAAACCCTGATCGCCCTGGGCATGATGTTCGTCCATGCGCAAGGCAAACCATTTTCCGGCATCGTGATGGCCCCGCCGCATTTGGTCGAGAAATGGGTGCGCGAGACCTTCCTCACGCTACCCCGAGTGCGGGTCTTCCTGATCGACGACATGCGTAACGGCGGCGACCCCAGACAGTCGCACGTGGTCAACGAAGTCCGCCTCCGGCGCGGAGAAATCGTGCGCGAGGGACTGCACACCACGTTGGCTGATTTGCGGATGCTTGGGCCAAAAGGATGGCGGAACGTCTGTCCGGAATCCTCCATCTTCATCTTCGGGCGCGAGCGGGCCAAGCTCGACTATTTCTGGAAGCACGTCTACCTGAAAGGCCGAGCCGGAAAGCACCTCGGCCTGGTGTTAAACCCGGATACCTCGAAACCGATCTCCACCGATGACGAGTTCCTCAATGTCCGTGACTTCGACAAGAAGCGCCTCCACGAGTTCGTGGAGAGAGACAAGGGCGGAACGGCTTACTACTCGGCGCTCTGGCAGGCGGACCGCAACAAGATCCAGCGCATGGCGCCGGCTGACTTCATGGGCCGACACATGTGCGACTGGTTCGATTACGCCATCGCCGATGAGGTCCATCAATTAGCCGGAAATACGGCACAAGGTAACGCTTTGGGTGTGCTGGCAAGAGTGGCGAAAAAGGTCGCCGGGCTAACCGGCACTCTTTTGAGCGGCTATGCCGACGATCTCTACAACACCCTTTTCCGCGTCGATGCCAGCCGCATGGTCCGGGACGGGTTCACCTGGGGCTCGGCAGGCAAGGAACGATTTACCCACGAGTTTGGCGTGATCGAGACCATCGAGCGCACCAAGATCGAGGACAACGCCTGCTCCAGGAAGAACAAAACGGAGGTGACGATCCGCCGCAAGCCTGGAGCGTCTCCGCTGCTTTTCGGCAAATACTTGATGGACACCTGCGCTTTCGTCTCTCTGGAGGACATCTCCGATGCGCTGCCGGCGTACCGGGAGGATGTCATTCCGGTTGCCTTGGAAGGCGCCCTGAAAACAGCCTACGAGAAGCTGGAGGACGAGATTACCGGCACCTTGCAGGAGCATCGCGGCAATCGCAGCGTGCTGAGCACCATGCTCAATGCGCTGCTGGTCTATCCCGACCATCCCTACGGCCTGGGCACGCTCTACGGCACCCGCTACAACCCCGAAACCCAACAGCGCGAAAGCTTCATCATCGCGGAACCCGAGGATCTGGATGAGAGCAATGTGTATCCGAAAGAGAAAGCTCTCATCCAGGAAATCCAGTCTCAGCTTGCCCGTGGGCGCAAGTGCCAGGTGTTTGCCGTCTACACCAACAAGTACGACGTGACGGCACGGCTGGAGAAGCTGCTGCGAGCCGAGGGGGTTCGCGCCGGCGTGCTCCGGGCCAGCGTCCCAACGCATAAACGCGAAGCCTGGTACCGCGAGCAACTCAAGCGCGGGATCGACGTGGTTATCTGCCACCCCATGCTGGTTGAGACCGGACTCGATCTGCTGGAGTTTCCGGCCATCTTCTTTCACGAAACCGGCTATTCCCTGCACACTCTGCGGCAGGCCAGCCGGCGTTCGTGGCGCATAGGCCAAAAGCATCAAGTGGAAGTAAAGTTCTTCGCCTATAGCGGCACCATGCAGGAGGTCTGTTTGCGCCTGATGGGCAAGAAGCTTCTCGTCGCTTTGGCCATGGAAGGCAAGTTCACGTCCGACGGGCTGCAGGCGATCGACGGCGACGACGACATGCTCACGGCGATGGCGCGTGAACTGGTGCAGAACAAGGGAATCGGAGAACCCGCCGATAACCTCTGGCGCCGGGTCGGCGCATTCCTACCCACTTCCGGACAGCAGGAACCGATAAAAGAGTTTCCGGTTGTCAGCGAAGGGAACGGTGCCAACATCCCAGCGTTCCCAATGCCGCCGGGCGCAGACCACGCAACAACTCCCGTGTGTGCCTTCGCAGGAAGCCACACTGATCCATCAACTGACTTCGCGGTGCAGCTGCCCCTGTTCTAGGGGCAGCGCGCCGGTCGCGCATCACCTTCTTCATCTCCCATGAAACTCAAAACCATGACGACTGCCGAAGCCTGGAGAAGTGCGCCCAGCCCGCGTAGGCGCTGGTGCTCGCATTGCAGACGCAACGAACATCATCGATGCACGGGTTCGCGGCGCTGCAATCACGGAGTTACTCAGCCGTGTCTCTGTCCTCACACCAACCCTTCCATCAACCAACGCAGCAAGTGACTCCACATCAGTCGCCTGCTGCTTCGTTGTCCTCACCGCCTAACCAAACTTCATCCCAGGAGAAACCATCTCATGCTCGCAACCGTCGAGTCGAAGAACCAAGCTGTCTCCAAACTCGAAGCCCTGATTGAGCGTGGCCGCTCGCGTGCCACCAACGTCATCGACCACGTCATGCGCAACCAGCCAACGGACCGATTGGCGCGCGGCGAAACGCTGCAGTTCCGCGCCGCCGACAACCTGCCCGAAATCCTCATGACCGTTCCCGACCGGGAGCAGGGAACCATCGAACAATCCTTGCACCGCAACGCGGTTTACCAGATGGCGCAGGCCACCGACATGCCGGTGAAGTTCATCGACAGCCTGCAGTCGGTCGCCGAGCCGTGGGGCCGGGAGCTGCTGGCTCACAACCTCCAGACCGTCTTCAATCGACGGTTTCAGAAGAAACACTATCTGTTGCGTTCTTTGCAGCAGGAAGTACGCGGCTTCCTTTCCGATTCCTACCGCCGCATCGACTCGCGTCCCATCGTGGAAGCATTTGCCACGGCGGTGCAGGAGAAGGGAGCCTTGCCCTACGAGGGTTATGTCACCGATACCAAGATCGCCATCCAGGCGATCATGCCGGAGGTGTATGAGCCGGTACCCGGCGAAGTCGTCGCTTTCGGACTCTCGCTGGAGAACTCCGACTTCGGTAACGGCGCACTGTCGCTCCGGGCGTACCTACTGCGGATCTGGTGTACCAACCTGGCCATCACCCAGGAGGAGATGCGGCAGGTCCATCTGGGCAAACGTTTGGATGAATCGATGGTCTACTCCCAGCGGACGTACGAACTCGACGCACAGACCACGGTAAGTGCATTGCGGGACGTGATTCAGAAACAGCTCAATGCCGGACAGCTGCAGCAGCAGATGAAC
>JBEKXQ010000117.1:0-13873 GCA_049511915.1 Candidatus Korobacteraceae bacterium | reverse complement strand
GAAAGCTAACGGGCGACGATATCAGGAGAAGCAAAGCATGAGTTTGACCGATCCGGTCTCGGATTTTCTGACCCGAGTTCGTAACGCCATCAAGGCACGGCAGCAGAAGGTGGACGTTCCGCACTCCAAGCTGAAGGTGGAGATGGCCCGCATTCTGAAAGAAGAGGGCTACATCGCGAACTTCAAGGCGACCGAGGAAGAGGGCCGCAAGGTCCTGCGCGTGTACTTGAAGTACAGCTCCGATAATTCCTCGCCTATTTCCGACTTGAAGCGGGTTTCGCGGCCCGGCTGCCGGGTGTACGTGGGACATAGCGAGATCCCCCGCATTCTAGGCGGGTTGGGAATCAACATCCTGACCACGCCGAAGGGCGTAATGACTGGCCGCCAGGCGCGCAAAGAAGGTGTGGGCGGCGAAGTGCTGTGCGAGATTTACTAAATGGCTTTCAGCCGTCAGCTGTCAGCTGTCAGTAAGACCGTGCAAGGTTAAGGTTAGTGCAAGAGAAGCTTCGGGCGTGCTGCATCAGCTCGAACCAAAATTTAGGATCTGGATGCCGGCGGCTTACAGCGGATGAAACAAGCTGATAGCTGACGGCTGATAGCTGAGAGCTAAAGATTATGTCTCGAATTGGAAAGAAGCCGATACCGTTGCCCAAAGGGGTGACCTATGCCGTTGAGGGCAACACGGTCCGCGTGAAGGGTCCCAAGGGCGAAGTCATCACCCACATGCCCGGCGGCGTGAAGCTGGAACAAAACGACGGACAACTGCTGATCGTGCGCGAGGACGACTCGAAGGCCGCGATCCATGGGTTGGTGCGTGCTCTGGTCAACAACTCGGTGGAAGGCGTCACCCGGGGTTGGACCAAAGAACTGGACATTGTCGGCATTGGTTATCGCGCGGAGTTGAAGGGCAAGAACACTGTGGTGTTTACGCTGGGATATTCGCACCCGATTGAATATCCGCTGCCCGTTGGCATTGAAGTATCTGTCGATCCCAAGCTGACGCACTTGACGGTAAGCGGGATTGACCGGCAGAAGGTGGGATTTGTCGCGGCTGAAATGCGCAGTCTGCGTCCACCCGATCCGTACAAGAACAAGGGTGTGCGTTATACCGGTGAGCGCCTGAAGAAGAAGGTGGGCAAGACCGGAGCGAAATAGTGGCTAGTGGCGAGTGGTCAGTAGTCAGAGAAAGAACCTACTTGTAGCCGAAGGCTGATAGCTGACGGCTGAGAGCTAAAAAAGATGCTAGCAAAGACTTCAAAAGATCAGACACGGCAGAAGGTACATACCCGGATCCGCAAGAAGCTCATGGGTACGACGGAGCGTCCGCGGCTCAATGTTTATCGCTCGGTGAACCATATCTATGCGCAGGTCATCGACGACGCGAAGGGCGTGACCCTGGTTGCGGCGACGTCGGTGGAAAAGGGCAAAGGCATTAAGGGCGACAAGCGGCCCACCGGCGGCAACGTAAGCTCGGCGAAGGAAGTGGGCAAGCTGATTGCCGAGCGCGCCAAGGACAAGGGCATCAAGAAAGTGGTATTCGATCGCGGCGGGTATCTGTACCACGGACGCATTAAGGCGCTGGCCGATGCGGCGAGAGCAGCGGGATTAGAGTTTTAGCGGCTATAGGGGTCCTTCGACTCCGGCGGCCAAAAGAAGACCGCCTCCGCTCAGGATGACACGAGGTTTGGCTAAGTGCTAAGTGCCAAATGCTAAGTGCCGGCGGAGACAACGAAAGATTTGAAGGCGCCGGAAGCGGCGCCAGGAGATACAAAAGTAATGCCAATCGTTAAGAAGAAGCTGGACGCCGGTCAGTATCAGCTGAAGGACCAGGTGGTTTCGATCAACCGCGTCACCAAGGTTGTGAAGGGCGGCAAGAACCTGTCGTTCGCCGCGCTGGTGGTGGTGGGCGATCCGAGTTCGGCAGTCGTGGGCTACGGCTCCGGCAAGGCGAAGGAAGTTCCGCAGGCGATCCGCAAGGGGATTGAGTCGGCGAAGAAAAACCTGCTGCGCGTGAACCTGACGCAGACCACGATTCCGCACCAGGTGCTGGGCCGGTATGGGTCGGGGATGGTGCTGCTGAAGCCGGCCCCGGAAGGTACGGGCGTAATTGCCGGCGGCGCAGTGCGTGCGGTAATGACGTCGGCCGGAGTACAGAACGTGCTGACGAAATCCATTGGGACTACCAACCCGCACAACGTGATTAAAGCCACGTTCAATGCTCTGGGCAAGCTGCGCGATCGTAAGGACGTGGCGGCACAGCGCGGTAAGACGGTTGAGGAGCTGTAACTATGGCGCGCATTCGAAAAAAAACGGTAGTAGCGCCGGCCAAGCCGGGCACGAAGATGAAGTTGAAGTGGGTGCGGTCGGCAATTGCGGCGCCGGTAAAGCATAAGCTGGTAGTCAAGGGGCTGGGTTTCACCCGGCTGAACCAAGTCGTCGTGCGGGAAGACACGCCGTCGATCCGCGGCATGGTAGCGAAGGTGCCGCATTTGGTTGAGATAGTGAAGTAGTAGCTAGCGGCCTGGCATTTAGCACTTGGCATTTAGCATTTAGCCAAAGCTGAGTTCTGGCTAAGTGCCAAATGCTAAGTACTAAGTGCCGCTGACAAAGGTAATCACATGAACTTAAGTACACTACGAGCACCTAGAAAATCGTCGGAGAAGCGCAAGCGCGTGGGCCGTGGTATGGGCTCGGGCATGGGCAAGACTTCAACCCGCGGCCATAAGGGCCAGCGCTCCCGCAGCGGCTCGCGGATGATGCGCGGATTTGAAGGCGGCCAGATGCCGCTACATCGCCGGCTGCCCAAGCGCGGCTTCACCAACATCTTCCGCGTGGAGTATGAAGTGGTGAACCTGGGACGGCTGGATCTCCTGGACGAGAGCGAGATCACGCCGGAATTGTTACGTAAAGCTGGTGTGGTGAGCTCCAAGAAGACGCTGGTAAAGGTGCTGGGCCACGGCGAGTTGTCGAAGGCGATCACCGTACACGCACATAAGTTCTCCAAGTCGGCGCAGGAGAAGATTGAGAAGGCCGGGGGAAAGATACAAGTAGTCAGTAGTCAGTAACCAGTTGCCAGTGTGAGTTGTCGGTTGTCAGTTGTCGGTTGTCAGTTTGCGAACCGATGCTGGGTGGCCGGCAGGTGCTCGAAGTGATAGTTTCTGTTGCGTTGCCGCCGTCGAGGTTGCCGTCTTAGCTGACAACTGACAACCGGCAACTGACAGCTGAGGTTCTATGCTTGAGAAGTTAGCCAACGTATTCCGCGTTCCCGATCTGCGAAAGCGCATTCTGTTCACGCTTTTTCTGCTGGCGGTGTACCGTCTTGGCGGCCACATTCCGACGCCGGGTATCAACGCCGATAAGCTGGCGCAGTTCTTCGACCAGAACCGTGGCAGTTTCCTGGGCTTCATCGATCTGTTTAGCGGTGGCCAACTGCGGCGGCTGACGGTGTTTGCGCTGGGCATCATGCCCTACATTACGGCGTCCATCATTTTGCAGTTGATGACCGTGGTGTATGAGCCGCTGGCCAAGCTGCAAAAGGAAGGCGAGCTGGGGCGCAAGAAGATTACCCAATGGACTCGCTACCTGACGCTGGGCCTGAGCTCAGTGCAGTCGCTGGGCATCGCGTTCACCTTGCAACGGCAGCCGGATTTCGTGCTCAACCCAGGTATTGGTTTTGTACTGATGACCATGTTGACCCTGACTACGGGCAGCGTCTTCATCATGTGGCTGGGCGAGCAGATTACCGAACGCGGCATCGGCAATGGCATGTCACTACTGATCTTTGCCGGCATCGTGGTCGGCCTGCCGCGTGGCGTCATGGACCTGGCTGAAAAAGTACAATCGCAGGCTTGGGGAGCGTTTACCGTTCCCGCCATTCTGATGCTGATGGTGCTGATGGTGGCGGTGGTGGCGTTCATTGTTTTCGTGGAACGCAGCGAGCGGCGCATTCCGGTGCAATATGCCAAGCGCGTGGTGGGACGAAAGATCATGGGCGGGCAATCGACCCACCTGCCGCTGAGGGTGAACTCCGGCGGCGTGATGCCGGTTATCTTCGCGTCGTCGGTGCTGACCTTGCCGCAGACTGCGGGAGCGCTGTTCAAGGGGAAAGGTGGATTCTTCGACCGTATTCTGAGTCAGCTGGCATGGGGCGAGCCCATGTACACCCTGCTGTATGCGGTGGGAATCATCTTTTTTGCGTACTTCTATGTGTCGATCGTGTTCAACCCGACTGAAGTCGCCGACAACATGCGGAAGTATGGCGGATTCATCCCCGGCATCCGGCCGGGCGCAAAAACCGCGAACTACATCAACGATATTCTGACGCGCATCACGCTGGTAGGCGCGCTATACCTGATCCTGATCTCGTTTATTCCGGAGTGGATGATTGCCGGTATCCGCTTGAATCACTTGTGGGGCCCGATCGGAGGGTTCTTTGAACGCCTGCCCAGTTGGGTGACCAACGGCCTGGGTGTGAACTTCTACTTCGGCGGAACCTCATTGCTGATCGTGGTTGGCGTGGCGATGGATACCATCAACCAGGTGGAGTCGCAACTGGTGATGCGCCACTACGAAGGATTTACCCCGCGCAGCGGACGAATCCGCGGGCGGCGAGCGACGTGGTAAGAAGAAGCAGCTAGCAATTAGCAATTAGCAATTAGCAATCAGCAAAGGCGCTAAAAGCGTGGTTGCAGTAGGTTTAAGTTGGGCGGCACGGAGTGGACGTTGGGGACTTGGCCAAGTGCTAAGTGCCAAATGCTAAATGCCGCCACGGAGTACCGGGAGCTCCGAACCCCACGAGGGTGCAAACATGGAAGCGCAGACTTCCGCGGCAGTGGGCATGAAGACGAACGCGCGAGTAGTGGGTCCCATTATTCTGCTGGGACCACCGGCGGCCGGCAAGGGAACGCAGGCCAAGCTGATCGCTGAGACCTTCGGCATTCCGCAGATCTCCACCGGAGATATCCTGCGGGGCAATGTAGCCCGGAAGACCGAGCTGGGGATGAAGGCCAAGGCGATCATGGAGCGGGGCGAGCTGGTTCCCGACGAACTGGTGTGCTACATGGTGGCGGACCGGCTGCAGGATGCGGATTGCGTTCGCGGGTTCATCCTGGATGGTTTCCCGCGCACGGTGCCGCAGGCGGAATGGCTGGATGGCCAGCTGGAGAAGATGCGGCAAGGCAAGAAGGGCGATGTTGCGGCTCAACAGGCATGCGCGGCCCCGGTTGTGATCCGGTTGGTAGTGGATTATAATGTTCTACTGCAACGGATTACCGGACGTCGTTCGTGTCCCACCTGTGGCCGGATTTATAACATCTACCTCCAGCCTCCTAAAGTCCAGGGTATCTGTGATGTTGATGGCACGCTGCTTGCTACGCGGCCGGACGATGCGGAAGACGTTTTTGCGGAACGCATGAAGGCTTATGAGCGGCAGACGTTGCCTCTGGTGGATTACTACCGGGCCCGCGGACGGTTAATTGAAGTGAATGGCGAGCAGCCGGTGGAAGAAGTAATGGCGCAGGCTTTTAGCGCGATCGAGAATGTCAATCGTTTGTAAGTCGGCTTCCGAGATCGAGAAGATGCGCCGCAGCGGGCGCATTGTCCGTCAGGTGCTGGAAGCGGCGAGAGACGCAGTAGCGCCGGGACGTTCCACGATGGACCTGGAGCGGGTGGCGGAGCGCAAGATTCGGGACTTGGGCGCCAAGCCTGCGTTCAAGGGTTATTACGATTACCCTTGCGTGCTCTGTGCCTCGGTGAACAACGAGATTGTGCACGGCATTCCGTCCGAGAAGCGCGTGTTGAAAGAAGGCGACATCGTCTCCCTGGATTGCGGTGTCGTGCTGGACGGTTATTACGGGGATGCGGCCATTACGGTCCCGGTGGGTGATGGCATCACGCCCGAGCTGCAGAAGTTGCTGAGCGTAACCCAGGAATCGCTGTCGCAAGGGATTGAAGCGGCGCGAGTAGGAAATACGATTGGCGATGTTGGCGCCGCAGTGCAGAAGTTGGTGGAAGCCAGCGGCTTCAGTGTAGTACGGGATTTCGTGGGACATGGCATCGGCACGCGGCTGCATGAAGATCCGCAAGTCCCTAACTACGGCACTCCGGGACACGGACCTAAGCTGCGCGATGGCATGGTGCTGGCGATAGAGCCGATGGTGAACATGGGACGTCCCGAGACGCGGCTGCTGGAAGACAAATGGACAGCCGTAACCGAAGACGGAAGCTATAGCGCCCACTTTGAACATTGCATCGCGGTAACGAAAAATGGGCCGGTGATTTTGACCGAGTAGTAGCCAGTGGCTAGTTGCCAGTGGCCAGCGATAACCGGTAGTTGCAATATAAGGATTGAAAACTAGCCACTGACCACTGGTCACTGGCAACTGGGTGTGAATGAGTAAAGAAGACGCGATTGAAGTGATGGCAGTGGTGGTTGAGCCCCTGCCCAATGCGATGTTCAAAGTGGAGCTGGAGAACAAGCACCAGGTGCTGGCGCATGTTTCCGGCAAGATGCGCAAGAACTTCATTCGTATTCTTCCTGGCGACCGGGTAGCGGTGGAGTTATCGCCGTATGATCTGACCCGTGGCCGGATAGTGTATCGGTACAAATAGCGACTAGCAGCTAGCAACTGGCTGGGATGCGGCGCCATATTTGCGAACGAAGCCGCTGAGTTGAAAATCCAGCCCCGAAGGGGCGGAACAGCTTAGCCCAGGACGGAGCGAAGCGGAGTCCTGGGTATGAAGAAATAATGAAGCGAGTCCCGTAGGGACGGCACAAGTTGTCGAAGGGAATTAACAGGCATCATGAAGGTAAGAGCATCGGTAAAGAAGATTTGCGATAAGTGCAAGGTGATTCGCCGCCACGGGGTGGTGCGGGTCATCTGCGAGAACTCAAAGCATAAGCAGAGGCAAGGCTAGCTGCTAGCAACTAGCCTTTGCAACACAAGCGGTTAATCGATTCCGACGGCAGGATTGAGTAGGAATCAAAAACATTTCGAGCAACGGATTTAGCTAATTGCTAATTGCTGGTTGCTAATTGCTACGGGGTATTTATGGCACGTATTGCAGGCGTGGATCTACCGCGCAACAAGCACATCAAGATAGCGCTGACGTACATCTATGGCATCGGCAACTCGCGGTCGGCGAACATTCTGGGAACGGCAAGTGTAGAGCCGACCAAGAAGGTGAGCGACCTGAACGAGGAAGAGGTCAACCGGATTCGCCAGGTCATTGAGCAGGAAGGCAATGTCGAAGGCGATCTGCGCAAAGACATTTCGATGCACATTAAGCGCCTGATCGAAGTCGGGTCGTATCGCGGGTATCGGCATCGCCGCAGCCTGCCGGTCCGCGGCCAGCGCACCCACACCAATGCCCGCACCCGCAAAGGACCGCGCAAGGGCACGGTGGCCAATAAAAAGAAAGCGACGGGCAAAACATAACCCATGGCTAAAGCAGCTTCCGCCGCAGGCGACAAGAAGGGCAAAACCAAGAAGTTCAAGAAGAAGGAACGCAAGCACGTTCCCCATGGATTGGTGCATGTGCAGGCGTCCTTTAACAACACTATCGTCACCATTTCCGATCCGAACGGGAATACGGTGTCGTGGAAAAGTTCGGGATCGCTGGGCTTCCGCGGATCGCGCAAGGGAACACCGTTTGCCGCGCAGCAGGCCGCAATGAACGCCGCCAACCAGGCGCGCGATCACGGCATGCGGAGCGTAGACGTGCGCGTGAGCGGCCCGGGTTCGGGACGTGAGTCGGCGGTGCGCGCGCTGTCGGCCGCGGGGCTGGATGTCCGTACCATCCGGGACGTGACGCCGGTGCCGCATAACGGGTGCCGTCCGCCGAAGAGACGCAGGGTCTAGGAAGCGGCTGGTGGTTCCCGCCCTAGCCAAAAGAGTGGAAGAAAGCATGTCCCTCGACTTCGCTTCGCTCGGGATGACAGAACGGGGCACCCGGCGAGCAGGTAGCGATTAGCAAAAGCGGTTGGCGGGCAGTTGATTCCGAAACGTGGGTTGATGCATCTAAAGATTAACCCACTGACAACTGGCTACCGGCAACTGACAACTGAATTTTGATCGGGAAGAAGGGACGCCAAGTCCTGTAAACCGATCGCTAGCAAGTAAGCAGTCGCAGAGCATAGATCGGCGGCAGAACCCGCCACTGAACACTAGCCACTGTCTTACAAGGAGAAAGTAACTTGGCGCGTTATAAAGACGCAGTATGCCGCCTGTGCCGCCGCGAGGGCATGAAGTTGTTCCTCAAAGGCGGAAAGTGCTTCACGGACAAATGTCCGATCGAAAAGCGCAATTTTGCTCCTGGCCAGCATGGCAAGGACCGCAAGGCCAAGATCGTGGGCTACGGCCTGCAGCTTCGCGAGAAGCAAAAAGCCAAGCGCATCTACTTCACCCAGGAAGGCCAATTCCGTAATTACTTCGAGCGCGCCTTCCGTACTAAGGGCGTCACCGGCGAATTGCTGTTGCAGCAACTGGAGCGCCGGCTGGACAACGTGGTGTATCGCCTGGGCTTTGCCGTGGCGCGACGCCAGGCCCGGCAGTTGGTGCGTCACGGTCACATCGTGGTCAATGGCAAGAAGGTCAATATTCCTTCTTATCAGGTAAAGCCCGGTGAAGAGATCGGAGTACGCGAGGCCAGCAAGAAGCTTGTGATGTTGGAGACTGCCAAAGAGTTTGCCAGTCACCAGCCGCCTCCGGCGTGGCTGGAAGTCGATCGCGATGCGTACAAGGGCCGGGTGATCGCGCTGCCGAAGCGCGAAGACATCAACCAGCCGCTGAACGAGCAGTTGATCGTCGAACTGTATAGCAAGTAAGAAGGGCAGCAATTAGCGACTAGCTACTAGCAATAGTGACTAATAGCTTGTAGCTAGACTAGCAAGTAACTAGTATTTAGCTGCTAGTTTCAACCACGGAACTGCGGAAGTATTTCGCAATTCCACAGACCTTCGCGCCAGATCAGCCGGCGAACCTTCATGGCGACCGAGCAGCACGGCCGAAGAGATACAGGAGTTAGGAATGCTTTGGAAAGGTTTTCAAAAACCGAAACGGCTGGCTACTGATACCGAGACACTGACCGACAAGTACGGTCACTTCTGGGCACAGCCGTTCGAACGCGGGTTTGGTACAACGATTGGCAACGCACTGCGCCGGGTATTGCTCTCCTCGATCGAGGGAGCCGCAGTTACCGCAGTCAAGATCGAAGGCGTGCTGCACGAATTCCAGTCGCTTCCCGGAGTGGTGGAGGATGCCACGGACATCATCCTCAACTTGAAACAGATTCCGTTTCGCCTGAACGGCGATGCGCCCAAGGCGATTTATCTGCGCGCCGATCAGCCTGGTGTGGTTACCTCGGGCATGATCGAGGCCGATGCCGACGTGGAAGTGCTGGACAAGGACGTGTACATCGCGACCGTCAGTGAAGGCGGCAAGCTGGACATGGAAATGCGGCTGAAGCGCGGCCGCGGCTACGTTTCGGCGGACAAGAATTTCGATGAAGATCTGGGCCTGGGATTTATTCCCATCGACTCGGTGCACTCTCCGGTGCGGAAGTGCAACTACTCGGTCGAGGCCGCCCGACTGGGACAGATCACCGACTACGACAAACTCGCGATCGAGATCTGGACCAACGGTTCGGTCACTCCGGCAGACGCGCTGGGCCTGGCAGCGAAGCTGCTGAAGGACCACATGAACATCTTCATCAACTTCGAAGAGGAATTGGAAGCACAGAATGCCGCGCAAGGCGACAAGCCGGAGATCCGCAACGAGAACCTGAACCGCTCGGTCGAAGAGTTGGAGCTTTCGGTGCGCAGCTACAACTGCCTGAAGAATGCCAACATCCAGACCATCGGCGAGTTGGTGCAGAAGAGCGAAGCGGAAATGCTGAAGACCAAGAACTTCGGACGGAAGTCGCTGAACGAGATCAAGGAGATCCTCTCCACGATGGGCTTGGGTCTGGGCATGAAGATCGACGAGCACGGCAACGCGGTGCCGGGAAGTTCTTCGAGCATGTCGCAGGGCCTGGCCTCGACAAGCTACGGCATCGATCCGAATTACTAAATCGTCAGCTGCTTGACGGCATCGAGCACTCAGAGAAGGAAGACGGAAATGCGTCATCGTAGAGCAGGATGGAAGTTAGGACGGAACACCGAACACCGGCGCGCGTTGCTGCGCAACCTGGTGACCTCGCTGATCGTGGAAGAGCGCATTGAGACAACCTTAACCAAGGCCAAGGCCATGCGTCCCCACGTCGATAAGATGATCACCCTCGGCAAACGCGGCGACGTTGCGGCGCGGCGACTGGCCGGGTCGTACCTCATGACGCGCGATGCCGTCGACAAACTCTTCGACACCATCTCGCCGCGTTATGGCGACCGCGAAGGCGGCTACACCCGCATCGTGCATGGCGGCTTCCGTCAGGGCGACGGCGGCGATATCGCCTTCGTCGAGCTGCTCGGCAGCGAGAAGACGCTCGATGAGAAGCGCCAGAAGCGCGCCGAGCTCCGTGCCAAGCGCGCCGAAGAGAGCCGCAAGGCCCTCGAGTCCGCCGAGCAAGAGAACAAGGCCATGGAGAGTCAGGAAGCGGTGAATGAATCGTCAAGCGGGGAAGAAAAAGAGAAGTAGCTCTTCTCTCGCGACGCTGGAAACCTCAGAACGCATTCCGCCATTGCGGGGTGCGTTTTGCTTTTACCGGGTTTTTCGGGCCGCCCTGACCTTCATCGAAATGGAATGATCGCCTGAAAGCGGAAGCTACGATTGAAGACCACTATCTTCACGCACCTCGATGTCATCCTCCCGCGTATCGAACACGGGGAGACGCGGTATTCCAAATCCCACTCATTCGAAAACCGTGAATGTGACACCTGGCTAGCGGCCTACTAGTTTCTGGAATTCCTCCGGATAACGAGCGCCCTGAACCGGGATCTTGGACGTGGCCGTTTCCAGCGCGCGAAGGTCCTCGGGCGAGAGTTCCACAGCAACGGCTCCCAGGTTTTCCTCAAGCCGGTGCAGCTGCGTCGTTCCCGGGATCGGCACGATCCACGGCTTCTTCGCCAGTAGCCAGGCCAGCGCGATTTGAGCCGGCGTCGCTTTTTTCTGTTTCGCGAATTCGCCGATCACATCGACGAGCGCCTGATTCGCGTCGCGATTCTCCGCCGAGAAGCGGGGGACGATCTTGCGGAAATCGCCTTCCTCGAACCGGGTGTCCTTACTGACCGCTCCAGTCAGAAATCCCTTGCCCAGTGGGCTGAACGGCACGAATCCGATGCCCAGTTCTTCCAGAGTCGGAATAATTTCTTTCTCCGGCTCTCGCCACCAAAGCGAGTATTCGCTTTGCAGCGCCGTCACCGGCTGCACCCTATGCGCCCGGCGTATGGTCTGAGCGCCCGCTTCTGACAGTCCGAAGTGCCGCACCTTGCCAGCCTGGATGAGCTCCTTCACCGCTCCGGCTACCTCTTCGATGGGAACGTTCGGATCAACACGATGCTGATAAAAGAGGTCGATCCGATCCGTCCTCAGCCGCTTTAGCGACGCCTCCGCGACTTCTTTGATGTGCTCGGGGCGGCTGTCCAGCCCAGCCTGCTTTCCATTCTCGATCTTGAAGCCGAACTTCGTGGCAATCGCAACCTGATCACGCGATGGGGCAAGCGCTTCGCCGACAAGTTCTTCGTTTGCGAATGGTCCATAAACTTCGGCGGTATCGAAGAACGTCACGCCGCGCTCCGCTGCCGCGCGAATGATCTTAATGCCGTGCTGCTTGTCTACGGCTGGGCCAAACCCAAAGCTCAGCCCCATACAGCCAAATCCGATCGCTGAAACCTCAAGATTGCTGCTTCCTAATTTACGTTTTTGCACGATCTCTCCTTGCGGCGGGTGCGTCGTTCTTTTTGATGTACAGTTCCAACCCTCGCACCTAATTTAGATGCGCTCGGCGTAAGCTGCAATCTCCGCACAGGGCGGGGAAGGAGAATGCCGCCAAGCACGGTCGCCTGTCGCAGAATGCTTGCTTCCCAGTCGTCGAATATTTGGTCGTAGTGAGTAGCAAGTTCGTCGTAAGCTTGCGCGGAATCGGCCATAGCGCATTCTAGCTGTCGTTATATCCCATGCCGCAGGTTACGGAGCCGGGTGTCTGGTGTCGGGGCGTAACTTGCGCAATGGTCTGATTGCGGAAGCAATCGTGCAATGACCGGAACTTATGGCGTGATCTCCCACACCACGCCGCAGCCGCCGCTGTCGCACCCCGTCCCTCCGTACAGCGTTGTGCCGTAGAGATTGCCGCTCGTGTCGAGCACGGGAGAGCCGATAGGCCCCTGGCCGTCACTACCGCTGAAGTCGTGGAGATCGGTCGCCATGCACGTGTTGCTGCAATTCGTCAGCTCGAAGATCCAGCCGGCTCGATAGGCGCCGCCACCATAACACACCCCAAAAAAATTACCGGCTGCGTCCATGGTTAAGCCGCTGGGGTAGCTGCACGAGGCGGAGGAGTAAAGCAAAGAGTAGAGCAAAGAGTAGGTCCACCCTCCGTCCGAGGGGGCCAGTTTGAAAACTACGCCATTGTCATTTGGTCCGCCACCAGCGGTTATGCCATAGAGGTTGCCGAAACCATCGATGATCAGGTTACCGAACGGGTAAGCCCCATTCGCCTCGTCAAAGTTAAGCAGGACATTCTCCACCCACCCTCCGCTTGAGGGCATGAGCTGGTAAACTGTTCCGCAGCGCTCCGGGCATTCTGTCCCGGGCCGTCCGTATTTGGTGGTTCCGTACAGATTTCCGGCTTTATCGAAGACCACGCCCGAATATGGGAACAGTCCGTCTTGAGTCTGGAAATTATAAAGAATGCTCTCCGTGTATCCGCCGCCTGAGGGGGTCAGTTCGAACGTAGTTCCCGCGTTGTACATACCTCCCATCGACGTCGTACCGTAGATGTTTCCCGCTTGATCGAAGGTCAAGTTCTCGTTTTCCGGGTATTCCCCATCCGTGGGCTGTCCGGTAAAGCTGTGGAGTATGGTGTCGTTCCAAGAGCACAGTACCGACTTGCACGACGTAGCCGGAGGTCTCAATTCGAATACGGTCCCGTCGTTCGGACCACCGTACTCGGTCGTGCCATATAAAGCACCATTCGGGCCGATCACTACCCCGCCGATTGCATGGTCCCCATCGGTGCCCGCAAATTCAATCAAGGAACTCAAAAACCAACCTGAATTAACCTCGCTTAGCTTGAAAACTGTGCCATTGCCGTCGTTTCCGCCTTGTGACGTCGTTCCGTACAGAACTCCTGAGGATCCGAGGATAACCCCGGCGGTAGGAAATTCCCCGTCTCCTCCGCCGTGGAAGTTGTGAAGCACGCTGAACGTCTGCGCCCGCGCCGCCGGGGCGGCGATGGTCGTAACGACGACCACGAGAACGAGCGCAATGATTTGCGCCCGAAAGTTGATATCTGGAAGCGAAGCTGTCTGTTGCTTCTGATTTGGCATGACGGCTCTCCTGGGAGACGCGCCATTGTTGCGCTCTCCCCATTTCACCGTCAACTTAATTTCACATTACGGTGCAAGCTCCTCGTAGCGTGAGGTTTCCGGGTTGTCCTACTAGGGAAGTCTAGCGACTAGGGGGTGACTGTTGCAAAATCCCCATAGTGCAAGATACGGAGCCGGGTGTCTGGTATCGGGGCGTAACTTGCGCAATGGCCTGATCTATATAAGGGGATGTCAAGATCTATATAAGGGGATCTATATAAGGGGATGTCAAGATCTATATAAGGGGATGTCAAGAACATTTTTCTCCCTCCGCCGGAGGCGCGGGTTTAGTTCGCGACATCCAGCCCCTCTCCCCATAGAAGACGCTCGTGCGGTGTCGTGCCCTGGGGTATT
>JBEKXQ010000116.1:0-13896 GCA_049511915.1 Candidatus Korobacteraceae bacterium | reverse complement strand
CCGCATTCGCCGCCGCTCTAGCGCCTCGAAGTCTCTGCGTACTCCCGCCGGGTTTCCCATGCCCACACAGTAGCATAGAATCTCAGAAAATGTCAGTATATTATGTGATGCTCAATAATAGGAGAGATGGCAGCGAGGGTAGGACGGTTTTAATCAAAGATTTTAATAGATTTTAATAGAATTGTGATAATGGCCGGGAACGTCAGTTTGCCGAAAAGCCCGGCAAAAGCAAATCCCTCGTCGGGCTGAAGCCCTCCTCGTGATGACAAGGATAAGTGAGCCATTAACGGCGCCGCCAAAGCTACGCCGCTTTTGAGAATTCCGGGCTAAAGCCCAACGCCTCGCTGGGTCTCGAAACCCGCGAGACCCGAGGCACCGGCAACTCATGAATTTTCCCCGAGTGGGCAAAATTGGACAGCCCGGACGGGATCGGTTCTGCCAGACTATGGCCATGACAACCAGAACCATTCCGGAATACCTTGAGGACGAGCGCCGAAGCCGTGAAGACACTGAGCTGCGGACGGAAGAAGAAGCAGCGCGCATTCGGCCGCTGCGTCATGGCCACCATCGCACTCCAAAACCGCTGAGGCCGGAGTTGGTGGCTCCGGTTGAAGTTGTAGCTAAAGCGAGAAAGACTACCGCAGCGAAAGCGAAAAAAACTAGTGCAACCAGAGCGAGAAAACCTGTCGCCGGCAAAACGAAGAATCCTGCCGCGACAGCTCAGAAAAAGCCTCGCGCCGCCCGAACGCCGAGAACGAACGCCCGCAGGGCGGGGTGATTACCAAGGGTGCGCGCAGGCAGAGCATAAAAGGCTAGATAGGCTGTGTCTGAGTCGATCGACGCACCGGTTACGTGCAAAGACTAAAACGAAGAGTTGTGCTCCAACCGCCCAGGCAACAGCCGGCACTGCGGTGTTCGAAATTGCTCAGACCGTCAATGTGCAGCGACATAGACTACAAACAAAGCAAGGTCAGGAATACCCCGTGGAGGTATCCCAAATGTCGTCTCTCGATAATTTCCGCGCAGAACAATGCTGCGATACGCACCCCATCCCCTAGACAGTTAGCTTTACGGCTATCTCGTTTCACTCCTCCGCGGGCCGTATTCCTTCGCAAGTCGACCTAAGGTCAATCTCCACCTTAGTGCGGCCAAACCTCGCCGGCTCCAGCGTGCTCTCAATATAGTGTGCAATTTTATACAGACAGCAAGAAGTCGGCGAACTAGTTTTGCAAGAGATAAAAGTAGTGCAGTTGGTGAATCGTACAGCGGCTCACCACGGGGCCCTTGATTAGGGGGTTAAAATGCTGGCTAATCGTGACGCAAGCCTACACACAACAATCTCCCTAGCGCTTGCGTTCGCCCATCGTGCGCTGAATGATGGCTCGGTCGATTCAATCTGCATGAACTGCTTTCTTCCGATCTCCCGCTCCTGGGGTGGTGTCAAGGTCACCGAAAAAGAACTGGTTGAGATCGAAGCCGCTCACAGGCGTGATGAATCACGTGAGTCGAAGCGGTTATAACAAGGTTGTTGCTGTGGGATGCAATCCGGCCAACCAATGTCTCACGCCAGGTCTTGAGGGAAAATATGAAGATCCCGGCCAGCGGTTTCGCCCATCGCTATCCCAATAACGCTAGAGTCGAATCCATCTGCCGTAAGTGCTTGCTAACAGTGTGCAACTGCGGGGAGGTTGAGCAGATGATGCAAGAAGAAGCTAAACACGTCTGCCAGCCCGATGGCGCGCCCCCGTCGTTCCGCCTCCAGTAACAGCGAACCAGGATCATGGATCATGGCAAAGCGAAAGCTGACCTGAGCACGTGCAACCTAACTCCCCAGCAGCTCGCTCAACTTGGTAAGGTGGAAGAGCTCTTTGACACGCGGCGATAGGTTGATGAACTCCATGCTGCAATAAGCCGCCGCGGCCGCCGATACCTTCAGCCCAACCAGAGTACCCAGGCCCGAGCTATCCACAAAGTTCACGTCGCTGAGGTCGAGCACAATGCGACGGCACTTCGGGATCATGGGCTTTACCAGCTGCTTCAACTCCTGCGCGCTCTCGCCGACGATCCTGCCATGAGCCTTGATGGTAGTGGTGTCGCCTGCTAGTTCTACCTCATAGCTAAGCGGGGATGATGGGGTTGCCATGGTTGCCTCCTCACATCGTGACTGGGCTGGGTTGCGCTGCGTCGCGACGCGACCCTTTTCCTGCGGCCGGTGCGATGGTTGTATCGCGACCCATCATTGTACTGCTACCCTCTGCTTATGCTGAAGTTCCTCTTCTGGAACCTCAACGGCAACGACGTCTCCAGCCTGCTCAGCCGGATGGCGCAGGACGAACTGGTCGACGTCTTCATCCTGGCCGAGTGCGCCAGCGAGCCGTGGCGGCTGCTTGAGGCGCTGAACGCCGAGCGCTCCGAGTACCAGATCGGGTGGAGCAATTGCGATCGCCTGCTGTTCCTGACGCGCTTCGACTCGCACTGGCTGACGGCGCTGTTCGAGAGCTCTCACATTTCCATCCAGCGGCTGGAGATGCCGGCGCGGCGCAGCCTGCTGATCGCCGCCGCGCATCTGCCCAGCAAGTTGCACTTCTCCGAGGAGAGCCAGGTCTTCGAGTCGGTGCAGCTGGCGCGCATGATCGAGGAAGTGGAAGCCAGCGAGGGCCATCAGCGGACCGTGGTGCTGGGCGACCTGAACATGAATCCCTTCGAGGCCGGCATGGTGGGCGCGCGCGGCGGACTGCACGCCGTCATGAGCCGCAGCGTCGCCGGACGCGACACGCGCACGGTGCAGAACGAGAAGTACCGGTTCTTCTACAATCCCATGTGGAACCACCTGGGCGATCGCACGGACGTGGGCGGAACCTTCTACTATGAGAACTCTGAAGCGGTCTGCTACTTCTGGAACATGTACGACCAGGTGCTCCTGCGGCCCGATCTGCTGAAGGGATTTGCTCCGGAACAGGTGAGGATCGTGACCAAGATAGGCGGCGTGTCGCTGCTGGAAGGCGGACGGCCGGATACGAAGGTAGCGTCGGACCATCTGCCGGTATTGGTGGAGCTGAAATTCTAGTGGCTAGTGACCAGTGGCTAGTGGCTAGTGGCTAGTAAGAAACGCATCGCGGTTGTTCGCTCAGGATGACACGTAGCATTATTGGTAGCTGATGGCTGATGGCTGACAACTGATAGCTGACGGCTGATAGCTCATGGCTGACAACTGGCTACTGACAACTGGATACTGGCTACTGGCAACTGTTTCGCGGAGGTTCCATGACTGACGATCTTTGGCCGGCGAATATAGCCGACTCCAAGCTGACGACTCCGGTTGCGGTACTGAAGGAACAAGCCGCGCTGCTGGGCGAGAAGGCCAAGCAGCTGGTGAAGGGCGAGGTGACTACCCAGACTACAGGCGACCTGTTTGTACACCACTTCTATCTAGTGGCGCCAACGCTCAACTATAAATATGAGCTGTTCACGGTATCGCATGGGATTAACTTCTATCCTCTGACGCTGCGTCAAACCAGCCAGAACCTCACCATAAGGAACGAAGAGGATTTCAAGGAGAAGCTGAAGGAGGTATTGTCTTCGCTCCACACGCTGAACCTGGTGCACTCAATCCTGGCGCAGGTAAGGGCGTAGGTTGGAACCTGCCCACCCTGTCCGCAAAGGAAGCGGGCAAGGTGGGCAGGCTAAGCATAAGGAACTGCCCAGCCGTCGACTGTTGTATTTTTCAGCACCGCAGGAAGCATATAACGAGACTGCAAGCCACCACACCTAAAGGCCATTGACATTAATTCACGCTCGTCGTAAAGTCAATTTACCGCTCCCAAAATAAACTACCTCTTCCGAGGATGTGGTCTTAGAGTCGGACTAGGATTTTACTTTTGCGCCTGCCTAGCCCAAGGGATATCTGTCTATCTTTAGTACTACAACTCACTATTTTGCAGTGAGGATTGGGACTGTCTCCTGATAGCTAGGGGGATAGCTCTGACTGTATTTGTCCAGTCTTAGCATGCGGCGAGCAGTGATCTGCGTCGCACGCGGTGGGAAATTTTGCGTAAAAGATACAAGTGTGGTGCTTGCTTCGCTACACTGGGCTAGGCAACAGAAGAGCGAGCCTGGGACACCAGGTTTCCTTGCCTGCAGCTGAGCGCAAAGCAGCTTCTTACTGACCAATCGATAAACTTATGGGAGTTTATGACAATGACGGAGGTAATCCGTACAGTTCGGATCATTGACCACTTTAGAAGGCTTGGACCGCACTTCGGCATCCTCGCGCTAGCCATTCTCGCCACCGCGCACCCGGGATACTCACAACGCCCCGCGGTGGCACCGCTGCACCCGGCGCAGGTGCAACTGGAAAATCTCAACACGGTGGCGCCGAATTCTGTCAGCGATAACGACCCTGATATGTGCCCGACATCGGGTAGTCCAGACCCGCACGAGACTTCCATTGGCGGATTGAGCTCGCGTTCTGTATACGAATTTCCCTCCGAGCCCCACATCCAGAACCTGTATGCGCGCCTAATTCTTGTCACCCAGATATGCACGGACAGTACTCTGAGCTCGAACGATCGGAAAGCGCTACAGAAAGTTCTAAATTTCCTCAAGATCACTAATGCACGTTCCTTTGCCGCGGCTGTTTCGCAGACGGGCGATGCTCTGGGGGGCATCAAATACCCTCAAGTCGTGCCCTTCAGCTACGCGTATGACGAATCAAAGTCGACGTACACGGTTCAGACGATAGGTAAGGGGGTAATTCCATGGCAGGTTACTAGCGCATTCGACCTGCAGTACGCCTATAACGCGAACGCCAGTTCCTCGATCAACACTGCAAGCCTCTTTAGCAATATCGTCACTGCGGTCGCGGGCGCCGGCGGGGCTACAGCCCTGCTTTCCCCGGCCGCGAACGCCTTCCTCTCCGCTGGCCAGACGGTCCTGCAGAATTTAGCTCAATCAGTGTTCGCCCAGATCAACAGCGGGAACGACTCGTATCATTTTGATGTGCTCCAGGGGCCGGATCGCAGTATTACTTACCGATTTCGAGATCTTTCCAATCGTCCGCTAGCGGCGGTTAGACTCATCGTCTCGTTTACAAACTCGATAGCGCTTCCCGCCCCTGTCGATCCGTTGAGGGATGACTCGACGCACATTCCGCGGTTCACACAGTTACAAAATATTCTTGCTGCGACGGTCGGAGGGCCGCCCTCTGGATCTGAAACGCTATTGCAACAAATCTCCAAGGAGCCCCCGTATCAGGACTTGCTCAAGTCGACAGCCGATACGACTGCAACCAGCTTTCAGGGCTCCTGCGATCAGCTTGAATCTGCACTGCAGACGACGTACGGATTAAATATTTATGACACCGCACTGACGATGGGCCAGATACTCTCTCAGGAGAACACTCTTTACCTCAATTCGAAGAAGTTTTACAACAGTGGATGCTTTCGCACTCGGAGCCTTCTGAAGACAATGGGCATTATGGATTTTGAGCATGCGCCATCGGCGCCCTGACTTGAAACCCCGAGCCGAGCGGGGCGTCTACTACGGCGCCGGCGTTGTCGGGAGATCTGGGCGGGGACCGACCCTTTCGCAATTTTGCGATCGGTGTAGCACGCCGGTGACGGAGCTAGAGAGTTTGATCTACTTTGACAGACAGGAGTAACTATGGCGACGATTTCGCGCATGGTAGTGCTTGGCGACTCCGTGACTTGGGGACAGGGCTTGCTTCCCGAGCACAAGTTTGCCTCGCTGTTGGCGCAAGCATTTGGATGCGCTGCGCCGCCGGTACTTGTGGCCCACTCCGGAGCCGTGATCGGAGTTGGTCGCACCAATGCTCCCGGCGCGCCGACCCAGGAAGTTCCTTACCCATACCCTACGATCCTGACGCAATGCGCCGGGTTCACCGATAGTCCGGGCACGGTCGATCTAGTGCTGGTCGCTGGCGGCATCAATGATGTCAATATCCGTACTATCCTGAACCCTCTCACCAGCTTTGCCGCCCTGGGTGATCTCACGAAGCTGCATTGCTACTCGGACATGAAGCAGTTGCTGACCGCGGTGGCGGCCAAGTTTCCGAATCCGAACACACAGATCGTGGTGACGAGTTATTACCCGATTCTTAGCACCGATTCGGACCCATTGAGGATTCCCGACCTGCTCGAACTGCACGCCATCGCCGTGCCTGAAGCTCTCGACGCCGCCCCTGTGATAGGGAAAATTGTCAGCTTGTGCCTGCAATTCTGGCATGACTCCGAGATGTGGCTGGGACGTGCGGTTACAGAAACGAGCGCAGCCCTGGGCGGCAACCGAATCCGCTTCGCTGTGCCTCAATTCACGGAGAAGAACTCCGTCTTCGCGTCGGATCCTTGGCTGTGGGGGATTAACCTCGATCTTTCGCCACAGGACGAGGTCTCGGCCACCCGCATTCCGGCCTGCGACTTGTTTTACAAGGACAAACCTGAGGATATTCTGTCTTGCCTGGAATGCCACCGGGCATCAGTCGGACACCCCAATGTCTCCGGGGCGTCTGCATTTGCGGATGCGATAAAACTCTGCCTTCCCTGATTCTGGCATTTACCGGGGCCTCAGGTTGTGCCGTCCCCGAGGGACTCGAGGATTGTTAATGTCGTCTACCCAGCCTTGAAAGGCTGGGCTATGTTATGCCGTCCCGACATGCGGGATTTCCGGTTCTTCCTGGCGATCCTGACTGCAAGATCGGTCAACACACGCGCGCGAAGCGGTGCCGTCCCCCTGGCGGGACTCGAGTGTGCTGGGGACGCTGACTCAGGACTGGAGCCTGCCCAGCGCGGGGCCGAAGGGTCCTGGCTACGATGGTGTCGCTCTGCGGGCTGTCTGCTTCAGCGTGCCCTTCGCTTATCCCACAATGGGGTATATACCACAATGTGGGATATAAGAACCGGTTGCGCCTCAAAAGAAGGTCCTTCGGACGGCGTCGCGACCGCGCCAAGAACCGGCACGGGTAGAGCAGTCGGGTCGCTCGCTCAGGATGACAACCAATTAAGAGACGGCCAATGGCGCAGCGAAGGCTGCGTCCCTTCAGCAACACGCGTCGTGGTCGCCAGGCTAAAGAGACTGTGGCGCAACCCTGTGGCGCCGCTCTGCGGCTCAGGTTTTGTTCCACTTCGAGCGTGGGCTGACGCCCACGCCTAACATCATCTCGCCGCTTCGCGGCTGGGCTGGTCGATTCTTGGGCGGCTTGTTCCAACCGCTAAACTCTTTTGACAGTCGCGACACAGTCTCTAAAGGCCAGCGCTTCCACCTGTATCCACACCATTGCGATTAAGGGCTGTGCCGCAGATCCCTCCGCTCCGGTCGGGATGACAATCGTGGAAAGAGTCGCGACTCCCGGGTCTCGAAAGGCGCGAGACCCCGGGACTCTCGCTAACTTCCAAAATGTGATTAGAAGGTTATGTTGCTCGAGGCTCGAGGCTCAGCTGCTTGTTTGTTGCGTGGTTTCCTGCGCGGCCTCTTGCGGCTTGGGATTGGAGACGCGATCGATGAGCTCTTTGGCCAGGCTCAAGTAGGCTTCGGCGCCGCGGGAGTGGGGATCATAAAGGATGGCGGGTTTGCCATGGCTGGGCGCTTCGGCGAGTCGGATGTTGCGTGGGATCGCGGTCTGGCACATGAGGTCGCCGAAGAAGCCGCGCAGCTCGGCGGCAACGGACTGCGCGAGGTTGGTGCGTTCGTCGAACATGGTGAGGACGACGCCTTCGACGGCGAGGGCGCGATTGAGCTCGACCCGGATGCGGTCGATCGTGTCGAGCAGCTCGGTGACGCCTTCGAGGGCGAAGTACTCGGCCTGCATCGGGATGAGGACGGTGTCGGCTGCGACCAGGGCGTTGAGCGTGAGGAGGTCGAGCGCGGGAGGACAGTCGAGAACGATGAAGTGGAAGCGATCGCGCACGGGTTGGAGCGCTTGGCGGAGGCGATACTCCCGGGAGTCGAGGGTGACGAGCTCGATGTTGGCACCGAGCAGATTCTTGTGCGCCGGGATGATGGTGAGGTGCTCGAGTTCGGTGGACTGGAGAGCTTGCTCGGCGGTGAGTTCGCCCATCAGGACCTTGTAGGTGTTGGGGCGGTCGGGGTCGCGCAGGAAGCCGAGGCCGCTGGAAGCGTTGGATTGGGGGTCGCAGTCGACCAGGAGGGTTGGGGCCTGGTGCGAGGCGAGAGACGCGGCGAGGTTGATGGCGGTGGTCGTCTTGCCGACTCCGCCCTTCTGGTTGGTGACCGCGATGACTCGAGCCATTGGCTTCCCCGTGTTCTCGTTGCGCTGTCCGGTGTTTGGACTGAACTCGGCGGCGCTCCAGCCCAGCTTAGAACGTGGGAGGCAGGGGCGGCAACCGCCGAGGCGAAGCAGGGCACACTTTTCCGAGGAAAAGCTGTGCAATTCCGCAGTTTGGGGGCGCAAGATGCTGATTTATCAGCGGACCGGTGGAATGGCGACTGTGGAAGGCCCGGAGGGAGAGCACTCTGAAGTCACATGGGCGCTCTCGACGCAGGAGAGCAGCTCGGTGAAAATGTTCCACGTGGAACATTCCTTGTGAGGTGGCAACCGCAACCCCGACGATGCGCTGGGCAAGAAGGAGCTTCAGCAGTTGCGCGATGCAACAACTTGGCGCCGGGAATCAACCTAATCTCAGTTTGGGATCGAAAAATGTTCCACGTGGAACATTCGGAGAAAGCCAGAATGGCAAAGCCCCCGCAACGACCGCAAGGTCCGGCCAAACTCGGCCGGACGGTTATCCCATTTCGATTACGTTCTTGGGAGAAATGTTCCACGTGGAACATTTCTACTGAAGCTACAACCGAGCCCAACTACGCACTCGGTTGCAAGGAGACCCAGCAGTCGCGGCATCCTTGGTTGTTCCGTCTCCCTACAGCACCCGGTGCACTTCGGGTCGAAAAAATGTTCCACGTGGAACATTCGGGCAGAAGGTAGGGGACTGCCACTTTCCGTCGCCACGTTAATTCGTCGCAAGACCATCGAATGCCATTTAAGAATGTTCCACGTGGAACATTTTGTAAAGTTACCACTGTTAGTGAATATTAACGATAATAATGCGTATATTTTCCCACTTACTATAATTATATGTCGATATAATTGATATTAATTTCCACTATGTTACTAAGTCCATGTCGCCAAGGCTTTTCTACGTCCCGTAATATTATAGAAGATATAATAACTATTCTATTACTAATGTGCTCGCCTCGGCTCGATACGTCTCCCCGGTAAACTGGGGCCGTGAGCGATATGGCGATGTTTCTGCCCGAAGCAAACCTGTTTGCCGATGGTCTACGGCGTAATCTCCCAGACGACGCCGAGACCGTAGGAGCCACCTTTTTGGGTGGTGCCATAGAGATTGCCGCTCGCGTCCATCGTCAGATCGCCGCTGGGCAATGCCCCATCGTTGCCTTCGGTGAAGTCGTAAAGGTCGGTATAGGTCCAACCGCCTCCTGAGCGAGTCAGCTTGAAAACGTTGCCCCACCCAAACGCGCCCGCGGCATAGGTCGCTCCGTACAGGTTGCCGCTGTTGTCCATAACGAGGTTCCCGACGGGCCCCTGACTGTTGTCTTCGGTGAAAACGTAAAGGACAGTAAGTTCCCAGCCATTGCTCGAAGGCGACAGCTCGAAAACTGACCCACCCTCGTACCCGCCCGAACTGAAGCTTGTCGCGCCATAGAGATTGTCCGCTTGATCGATAATGAGCCCAGCCTGGAGGTACACTCCCACGTTGCTGCCCGGTGGCGGAAAATTCATGATGACGCTTTCGGTCCAGCCGGAGCCGGACGGCGTCAGTCTAAACACGGTGCCGCCGCCATATTCCCCGCCATAAAGCCCGCCAGAGGAGGTGGTGCCGTACAGGTTGCCGGAGCTGTCGAAGATCACGTTGTGATCCGGCCAAGCGCCGTCACTGCCGTTCACGCCGCGAAAATTGTAAAGAATGTTTTCGGTCCAACCCCCACTGGAACGGCTGAGCTGGTAAACCATTCCGTCCCCGTTAGGGCCATAATTTCGCGTTGTCCCGTAGATATTCCCTGCCTGATCGAAGGCAACTTCGCCATACTCGGGGTTGCCTCCATCCGCGCCGTCGAATCCCTGGAAAGCGTACAGCTGATTTATCGTCCACGGACAGAGTGCGGTCTTGCAAACGGTCGCGGGCGGTCTCATATTGAAAACTGTTCCCAAGCCTATCGCGCCACCCTCGTTGGTTGTGCCATAAAGAGTGCCGTCGGGGCCAAAGATTACTCCACCATAAGGAATCGCTGGACCACCGTATCCGGTGAAGCTGTAGAGCGGATTTAGGGTATAGCCCGATGAAGAGCGTCTGAGCTTAAAAACGGTTCCATCCTTTAGGCCGCCGACCGGCGTGGTGCCGTAAAGATTTCCACCGCCATCAACGGTCACTCCTGCGTAAGGGTAGGCTCCGTCTGGGCCGCTGAAGGTGTGCAGCACCGTGAAAGTTTGCGCTTGCGCCAGATGTACGGGGAAGGACGTCAGGGCAAAGACCAGCGCCACTGCGAAGGCCGTTGCACGGAGTCTGCGCAGCAAGGCTGACGTGAAATGTTGTGCATGGTTCGTCACGGGTTGTCTCCTTTGACTTGGCACGGCGTTGCCCTGGACGTGGAGCAAGACCTCGCAGCCGTGAGGCAACTGGAAGCTCTGCATCTCGCCGTTTGGAGCGCGGTCGCGACTGAGCGAAAAAAGGCCGAAAAACCTTCTGGTTCGGCATCCACCAGAGAGTTTCCTGGTTTCGGCGAGTATTTGTCAGTGAGATGTGCCGCAAAGCGAGGTGATGTCAGCCGAAACGTTGACGAGGGGATGAAGCGAACCTTGGAGGCAGTTGCCGCCGGTCAAGAGAAATGTCGAACGATAACTGACGCAAACCGACCATAGCGCTCAGAACCCCAGGCCAGCGGGTCAACGAGTGCCATGGCGATATTGCGCTAACTGAGAATATAGACGGGCCAACTTCCGGAGTGCCGGCTGGCCACCGAGAACAACTCGCCCACAACGTCTTTTCTCTTCCCACAAGCCCGGTTCACCTGTGACGTGCTAGCCACGCTTGGCCCACGGCCTGCAGTATCATGAGGGCAAATGAAGCACACCGCCGTCCTGCTGCTGAGCACGCCCATGCACCTCGCGCGCAAAGGTGCGGTGACGGGAATCGCTCAATTCCTGACCGCGCACAACGGCAGCCTTCTGCATAGCGACGACCACCTGGATAGTGGCCGCGATTTGTTTCTATCTAGGCTGGAATGGGACCTGGAGGGGTTCGACATCCCTGTTGCTGACTTCGGCCGCCACTTTGAGCCGCTGGCCGAACGATTCCATATCAATTACCACCTGGCGTTGACGGACTACCGTCCGAAAGTAGCCATCCTGGTTTCCGCCTATTGCCATTGTCTGTCGGACCTGCTGTACCGGCACAGCACGGGTGAGCTGGCGTGCGACATCATCGCAATCATCAGCAATCACATGACCGCGAAGCCGCTGGCCGACTTTCATCACATTCCGTTTCATCTGTTGACCAACCCCAAGGACAAGCGCGAGTCTGAGCGGGAAATCTCTGAAATGCTCGGGCAAGATGTGGACCTGATCGTGCTTGCGCGCTACATGCAGATCCTGAGTCCGGAATTTGTTGCACAATACCTGTTGCGCACGATCAACATCCACCATTCGTTTCTTCCCGCTTTCATCGGGGCGAAACCCTATCATCAAGCCTTCGAACGTGGCGTGAAGCTCATCGGAGCTACCAGCCATTACGTCAGCGCTACCCTGGACGATGGACCAATCATCGAGCAGGACGTTGTACGTGTTTCCCATCGCGACACGGTTGAGGACATGCTGTGCAAAGGCCGCGACTTGGAGAAGGTCGTGCTTTCGCGGGCGGTGCGCTGGCATCTGGAAAACCGCATCCTGGTCTACGAGAATAAGACAGTCGTGTTCGTTTAAGCTTCGAGCCGATAATTCATCAGCAGACGCCACGTCGTCCGGAAGCTGACTCAGTTGGAGAGAACTGCGATTACACTCACAATGCCCAAAACGGGGCCGCGACGCCGGTCGCTTGTGTAATGGCGATGTTACAACAACGACCGACACACGCTTCACTGGCCACGGGCTGCTGACAACTGCCTTACGGCGTGATCTCCCAAACGTTGCCGCAGCCGCCTGGGTCTATGCATTGCTTAGCACCGCCGCCGCTCGCCGTGCCGTAAAGATTTCCGTTAGCATCCATTACCACGTTGCTCACGGGATGGAGACCGTCCCTTCCATCAAACAGGTGAAGGTCGGTTTCGGTCCAACCGCCTCCCGGCGCCAGCTTGAAAACCGAACCTCCATCGATCCCGGCGCCGTCGGAGAAGGTTGTGCCGTAGAGATTGCCATCGCCATCTATAGTGAGGATGGCGTGAGGGCCGCCTCCATAGCTTCCGATAAAGCTATATAGCACGGTTTCCGTCCAGCTCCCGTACGCGGGAGTCAACATAAAAACTGTGCCGGCTTGGTCATAGCCGCCAGCAGTCGTAGTGCCATAGAGATTGCTGGCTGGGTCAAATACCACCCCGGCCATCGGCTCAATGCCGTCGCCTTCCGATTGAAACGAATAGAGGGTTTTGTTGGTCCAGCCGGAGCCTGCAGGCGTAAGCTCGAAGACCGTCCCAGCGTAGCCACCCTGAAATTCGGTAGCACCGTAGAGATTGCCGGCCTGGTCGAAGATCAAGCCATAGGGCCGCTCTCCGTCGTTACCCCCGGTAAACGCGTGCAGGATGCTCTGGGTCCATCCGGTTGCCACCGCGAGCTTATAGACAACGCCACAACCTGAACTGGGGTCGCAATCCAGCTGCCCTCCTACCGCAGTTGTGCCGTAAATGTTTCCAGCCCCATCGAAGACAAGGACACCGGTGGGTTGTCCTCCGTCCGCACCGCCGGTAAAACGATACAGAACGGTTTCCGTCCAGGGACAGAGAGCCGTCTTGCAGGCGGTTGCCGGGGGCGTCAATTTGAACACGACCCCATAGTTGCTGCCCGAGGGAGAGGTGGTCCCGTAGAGGCTGCCATCCGGGCCGAAGACCACGCCGTTCGGAGGAAACGCCCCGTCATTTCCTCCCTGGAATTCGTAGAGAGGAACCAAGCGCCAACCAGAGCCGGAGTGGGTCAGCTTAAAGACCACCCCGCAGCCCGGGACTCCGCCAAAGCTGCAAGGCCCCGTTCCTGCCTTGACAGCCGTCCCATATAGGTTTCCCTCCCGATCCATGGTCAAGTTCGATGGTCCATCTCCGTCCCCTTCGCCAGTGAAGTTATAGATCGCTGTGAAGGTTTGCGCTTGCGCTGCTTGCGTGCATACCGCCGTGACTGCGAACACGATTACTATCGCCAACGCTGCGGCTGTAGGCCGGAAATTCAGGTTTCACACCAAGCATCGCCAGCGCTAGAAGTGGCAGATGTAAAGTGAAGCGTGGCCGGGTTGTCATGAGGACTCTCCTTTACGACCGTCGCGGGGTTACCATTCTGACGTTGGCGCCCTTACCGGTCTTGGTCGGGCACCAATATCACGCCATTGGAAAGGCGCGTCAACTTAATTTTGCATTACGGCCTAATAAGCTGACAGGAAGAGACTTAGCTTGTTTGTTTCAAGGGCCGCCAGATTAACTTCCTTGCTCATACACTTAATCTCCTCACCATGTTCTCAACCGCTTTGCTGGCATCATCCCACGTTGTCTTCGCCGCACAAGCATTAGAGAAGCTAATTGTTGTAACCAGGCGTGGGTGTTGAAAAAGTCCCTTCCGCAGAGATGATATTCCCCTGGTGTGATGGGGCGCTGGAGTTCTTGCTTTGTTTGTGGTCGGTCTCTTAGGCGACTGCAGGGAGCGTCGGATTT
>JBEKXQ010000115.1:0-14056 GCA_049511915.1 Candidatus Korobacteraceae bacterium | reverse complement strand
CAGCAAGCCAGGACCTGGAATCGTCGTATGAATCGCGACCGGGTTACCATCCAGTGGAAGTTCACACGCAAGCAGGCCCGAAACAAGTTTCGTTACATAATCAAGCGGTCGAAGCACTAGAGGGTTTCCACGCACCTTAGACGCTCCCGCTGACCACCGATTCACGCTGACCACCGATTCATTGACAATGCAGGCTGCGATGGGCTATTCTTACATCTTTCGCAGTCCTGCGTTTGCCCGCCTGAAGGTATGTGCGCATCCAGCGCCTGAACCGAGCGGCTCTTTCGCGGTTTTTTTCAAATACTGGGAGAGTTTAGAGATGTCAACGTATTTCCCCAAGGGGGAAATCGCGCGCAAGTGGTTCGTCATTGATGCCGAAGACCAGACACTGGGTCGGCTGGCGACACGTGTGGCGCGCATCCTCTCTGGCAAAGATAACCCTAAGTACACGCCGTTCCTCGACATGGGCGATCACGTTATCGTGATCAATGCGGCAAAGGTTCGCATCACGGGGCTTAAAGCCGATAGCAAGGTCTACCACCATTACTCGGGATATCCCGGTGGCATGAAGTCCGAAGAGTACAAGAAGCGGCTGGCACGCCGGCCGGAGCAGATTGTGGAAGACGCAATTACTGGCATGTTGCCGCATACCAAGTTGGGCCGCGCCATGGCCGGCAAGCTGAAGGTCTATCGGGGCGACAAGCATCCGCACGTGGCGCAGAAGCCGGAAGCACTGGCACCGGTCGCCAAGCGCGCTTAGCTCGGATAATCCCGCCGCAGGCGGGATGAAACTGAATTAGCCCAGCGCGGAAGCGCTGGGTCAGAGCGAAACAAGAAGCCGAGTCCCGTAGGGACGGCACAAAAAGCAGATCCTCACTGACTGAAGTCGGTTCGGGATGACAATAAAAAGGCTTAACGGCGCGGCTATAGCCTCGCCCCTTCGAAATTTCTGGGAAGGATCAAGCGGGAGCCCAGCTCCCAATGGATAACGAATGGCAGAACTGATTCAGTATTACGGTACGGGGCGCCGCAAATCGAGCGTGGCCCGAGTGTTTCTTCGTCCCGGCAGCGGCGAACTCACGGTGAACGGCAAGCCGTTCGAGCAGCACTTCGTGACCGCGGCTCAGCGCATTATGGCGAAGTCGGCGTTCGTGATCACGGAAACAGCCGGCACCTTCAACATGATTTGCACGGTGAACGGCGGCGGCGTCAACGGCCAGGCCGGCGCAGTGCGCATGGGCGTAGCCCGCGCGCTGCAGGAGTTCAATCCGGAGCTCCGCGCCAAGCTGAAAGCCGAAGGCTTTCTGCGTCGCGATGCTCGCGGCAAGGAACGCAAGAAGTACGGCCAGAAGGGCGCCCGTAAACGCTTCCAGTTCTCGAAACGCTAGTAGCCAGTATCCAGTAGTCAGTAGCCAGCAAGAACTGGCAACTGGCGGCTGACTACTGGCAACTGCTCGCCTTTTGGTTCCGGGGGCGAGAGTTAAGGATTTCAACCGGAACGAAATCTTCCCGCACTCGCAACAGGGGCGGGCTGACGGGAAAAGCAATCCCAAGCGACCGGCCAAGGCCGCCGCGAAGGATGCAAGCCAACCGAGGAGGTAGCTTGGCAAACATCACGATGAAGGAGTTGCTCGAAGCAGGCGTTCACTTCGGGCACCAGACGAAACGTTGGAACCCGAAGATGAAGGAGTACATCTTCGGCGAACGCAACGGGATTTACATCATCGACCTGCAGAAGACGCTGAAGATGTTCAAGGAAGCGTCCAAGTTTGTGCAGGAACAGGCAGCCGAGGGCAAGCTGGTGCTGTTTGTCGGCACCAAGCGCCAGGCGCAGGATGCGATTGCGGAAGAAGCCACGCGCTGCGGGATGTTCTATGTCAACCAGCGCTGGCTGGGCGGCCTGCTCACCAACTGGGTGACAGTGCAGAAGTCGGTGAAGCGGCTGAAGGAGCTCGACGAGATGGCCACCGATGGCCGCTACGAGCTGCTGCCGAAGAAGGAAGTTGTAAAGCTGGAGCGCGAGCGCAAGCATCTGCAGGCCAACCTTGCCGGCATCAAGAACCTGAATCGCCTGCCCGACGTGCTCTTCGTGATCGACTCCAACAAGGAGCAGATTGCGGTGAAGGAAGCGCGCAAGCTGGGCATTCCGGTGGTTGCGGTGGTCGACACGAATTGCGATCCCAGCGAAGTGGACTACATCATCCCCGGCAATGACGACGCGCTGCGTGCGATCCGGTTATTTGCGTCGAAGATTGCGGACTCCGTGGTTGAAGGCTCGCAGGCCGTGACCGACAAGCAGATGGCCGACATTGCTGTGGGCGTGCAATACAGCGAGGCGGCTGAAGCTGCTGCCGCCAGCCCGGCGGAAGGTGAGGAAGGCGTCGCGGCTGCGGCGTCGACCATTGATGACTCCGAAGAGGTCAGCATGGAAGAAGTGCTGGGCCGGGGTGGACGGCGCGCTGAAAACACCAGCGCCTAATCGATTTGGATTGACGAGTGGTTCCAAGGCCCGCGCGTTGATCGAGCGCGGGCGTTATTTTAGCTGTCAGCTATCAGCCGTCGGCTCTCAGCTAAGACGAACAACAATGCATACTGCGATAGGCACGAAGTCCTCTGCCCACCGCGACAATTAAATTTTCGAGCTCAGCCGCATTAGCTGACGGCTGAAAGCTGATAGCTGATAGCCAAAGGAAAAGATGGGTACTACTACCGTGAACATTTCTGCCGCACAAGTAAAAGAACTTCGTGACAAAACCAACGCTCCCATGATGGATTGCAAGAACGCCCTGACAGAAGCCAAGGGCGACGTCGAGGGTGCCATCGTGATTCTGCGCAAGAAGGGCATTGCGACCGCCGCTAAGAAGGCCACGCGTGCCACCAGTGAAGGCTCGGTGTCGAGCTACATCCATGCCGGAGGCAAGATCGGCGTGCTGGTCGAGGTCAACTGCGAGAGCGATTTCGTCGCCCGCACCGACGACTTCAAAGGCCTGGTGCACGACATTGCCATGCACATCGCAGCCACCGATCCTCGTTTCATTCGCAAGGACGACGTGACGCCTGAGGCCTTCGAAAAAGAGAAGGACATCTACCGCGCACAGGCTGCGACGACCGGCAAGCCCGCACCGGTGATCGAGAAGATCGTCGAAGGCAAGATGGCCAAGTTCTACGAGGAGGTCTGCCTGTACGAGCAGCCCTTTATCAAGGAGCAGACCATTACCGTCGGGCAACTGATCGCCACCGTGATCGGCAAGCTGGGCGAGAATATTTCCGTCCGCCGCTTTGCCCGATTTAAGGTCGGCGACATCGCCGAGACCATCGCCGTCAGCAAGGCCGAGCCAGCCAGCGAGTAATCTCGGCAGCCATTGAAGGGCGGGGTACGCCCCCCGCCTTTTTCTTTGAGCGCGTTGCGTGCAAAGCCCAATTCGGACTAGCATGAGGCCATGGATAAGACTAGGAAAACCGACTTCGACGAACCCGTCCCGATTCTCGACGAAGAGGACGCTGAGACACTGCGGGCCATTGATCGCAGCGTCAACTCTGCCGACGAAGGCCGGGTCATACCGTTAGAAGAAGTTCGCCGGCGGTTAAAAGCGTGGCCTACAAAATCCTCTTCACCGAAGACGCGTTAGCTGACCTGGAAGGCATTCTCGACTACATCCGCCGCGACAGCGAGACTGCGGCAGAGAACTTCGGCGTAGCCATTCTCGACCACGTTGAGCTGCTGCGCGAGTTTCCTCACATCGGAACGCCGGTTTCTCAACGTCCCAACTTGCGGAAGGTCCTTCACTCTCCGGTTCGGATTTACTACCGGGTCTCTGAAAATAGAAGCGTAGTCGAAATTCTGCATTTCTGGCACGGATCAAAGAAGGATCCGAGATTCTAGCTGTCTTTCACTGCCTCCAGAAACGCCGCCCCGAACTTCTCCAGCTTGAACTCGCCGATGCCCCTGATGCGCGCCAGAGCATCCAGCGTTTGCGGGGCGGAGCGGGCAAGTTCGCGCAACACGGAATCGTGGGCGACCCAGAAGGCGACCTGTTTATGTGCTCGGGCCAGTTCCAGACGCACCGTCTTCAGGCGTTCGTAGCGGAGCGCGGCGGCAGGATCGAGAGGGCCTGCATCCGGAATGGGCGGCTTAAGTTTGGGGCGCTTCCTATTCCGCGATGACGCACTTACGTCGTGTGGCACGGTGCGAACATCTCCGCGGCAAACGTCGCAGACACATCGGGTGACCGCGGTGCTGTCGCCAAAATAGTCCAGAATGGCACGACGGCGGCAGCGTGAGCGGTACGCGTAGTTGAATACCTGATCCAGCTTCCGTCGGGCATGAGCTTGCAATGTTTCCACTTGCGCCGAGGAGAGCGCAGTGTTATTGTCGCCAATTTTGTCGATGAAGAATTCTTGGGTAAAGCGGTCACGAGGACTGCAATACAAAATGCATTGTGCGGGCCGGCCATCGCGCCCGGCGCGGCCCGCCTCCTGGTAATACGCTTCCAGGCTGGCGGGAATGTTGTAATGCACCACAAAGCGGATGTCGGCTTTGTTGATCCCCATTCCAAAGGCGTTGGTCGCCACCACCACAGCACCGGCATTGGCCATGAAGTCTTCCTGGCTCGCCTTGCGGGCCTCGGCGTCCATTCCCGCGTGATACGCGCGCACCGTGCGTCCGGGGAAGCGCTTTTCAAACAATGCCGCCAGTTGCTCAACCAGCCGGCGCGTAGAACAGTAGACGATGCCGCTGCCCGGCTGCCGCGAAAGACCATTTAGCAAGGCGGCGTCTTTTTCGGCTTCCGTATCCATGCGCCGGCAGGCATAGGTGAGATTCGGCCGATCGAAGCCGGTGACGTGCAGCCTGGGGCTGCGCAGCTTGAGCATTTTTACAATGTCATCACGGACGTTGGGAGTGGCCGTCGCGGTCAAGGCCATGGTAACCGGCGATCCCAGTTGCTCGCGCACCTCGGCCAGACGCATATATTCAGGGCGGAAGTCGTGTCCCCAAAAGCTTAGACAGTGGGCTTCGTCCACCACAAACAGCCGCGGCTTCAGCTCCGGGAGTATGCGCTGGAATGACTGCGCGGGGAATCGTTCCGGCGCCACATAGAGCAGTCCCGCGAAACCTCGCTTCAGCTCGGAGAAAACCTCGCGCTGCTCCTGGTGGCTCTGCGAGCTATTCATAAACAACACAGGAACATTGAGATGCTGAAGTTGTTTCACCTGATCCGCCATCAGCGAGATCAGAGGAGAGACGACGACCGTCAGGCCTCCCAACATCAGGGCCGGAAGCTGAAAGCACAAGCTCTTGCCTGCGCCCGTGGGCATGACGCAGACGACATCGTTGCCTGCCATAATGTCCTGGATAATCTCCCTTTGATGAGGACGAAACTCCGGAAGTCGGAAGACCCGTTGCAGGATGTCGTCAATGCTGTCCATGAGATTAACTTCAAGATCTACTGTATCGCGGATGTCCCGAGGTGGCAGTGACACGCCCTCTCAGGCCTCGCCCGACTCCGGAGTCTCCCACCACTGCTGAGTCTCCGGGCGGCAACTGATCATTCGGGCAATCCTGATAAACTGAATCATCAGTTTTCTTATGGAAAGCATGAACGCTCCCGCTTACAAACGCATCCTGCTCAAGATTTCGGGTGAGGCCCTGGCCGCCGGACAAGGCTTCGGCGTAGACAACACCCGCGTCCACGAGATTGCAAGCGAACTCGCCGAGGTCCACAGCCTGGGGATCGAAATCGCCATCGTGGTCGGCGGTGGCAACTTTTTCCGCGGAGTGGCCGAGCAAGCCAAGCTCATGGACCGCGTCTCGGCCGATCACATGGGCATGCTGGCGACGGTGATCAACGCGCTGGCGCTGCAGGACGCGCTCGAAAAACAGCACGTGTTCACCCGCGTGATGAGCGCATTGGAGATGAACCAAGTGGCTGAGCCGTTCATCCGCCGCCGCGCCATTCGCCACCTGGAAAAGGGCCGGATCGTGGTCTTCGCCGGCGGCACCGGCAATCCCTATTTCTCCACCGATACCGCCGCATCGCTGCGGGCGATGGAAATAAAAGCCGACGTAATTCTGAAAGCGACCAAGGTCGACGGCATCTACACCGATGATCCGGTGCTGGTAAAAGATGCCACCATGTTCGACGAGATCAGCTACATGGAAGTGTTGCGGCTGGGCTTGCGGGTTATGGATGCCACTGCAATTGCACTGTGCCGCGAGAACAACCTTCCCATTGTTATCTTCAATCTCAATAAGCGTGGCAATATTCACCGTGTGGTGATGGGCGAGAGGGTGGGTTCCGTTGTGAGTCGCGGATAACGTTGTTCAACGATTGCGCTTTTCATAGCAGACAGCGAAAACTCGCGTTCCAACTGCAATCCGGGGATATTAAGAATTCCGGAGCTGGCGGCAGGCGCCCTAATGGTCGGCGCCACCGTTCCGGCGAAGTGGTGCGCCAGTCAGGTATCTACGAAGTCATGCACGACCGCGCCCACCGCGAGGCGCATGAAGTGGTCATGATCAGCGGCGATCGTTTTCCCGATTGCGAGATCTGCCAGGAGAAAGTCCGCTTTCGCCTGATTCGCACCGCTCCCTATATCTTCCAGGATGAGGACTTCGAAGAAGAGACCTGACGAGGCTGGGACTGCGCGATATCGACCCGCGGCCGTCCATCAGCGACATTCTTCCCGCCAGCTGCATTGACCTCGCTGCCAGCCAGCCAAGCCGTTCCCCACGCCAGCGCTACCCCCCGTCCCGCGACCGATTCGTGTCAAAACTAGCCCACAAAGAAACCGGTCGTTGTACTATTCGGAACAGGAGCCGTGTGGCCGAATTGGATGACAATGACGGGCTCGAGGCCGCTCTGACGCCCAGCGCCGCCCCTGCGTCGGCCATCGCCCGTCCTTCCGTCCCTGCATCCGATCCCGACTACCGCATCCAACTTCCCCCACTTCGCAATCCTAATGTGGCCCAGTTGGTTCTGCTTGGAGGCACGCTTTCGCAGCTTTTTCTTGCGCTGCTGATCACCATCTACCTGGCGCACGTGCTGACACCGGCGGCTTTCGGTTTCTTCTCGCTAGTCGGCACCATTTTCATCTTCGCTCGCAAGCTTCTGGATCTTGGCCTCAGCAACGTTGCCGCACGGGACATTGCGGACGACACCCGCCGCGAGCGTCCGATTCTGGAAGGCATGATGGCGTACCGCCGCGTGGCCGGAGCCGTGCTGGCGCTGGCGCTGTGCATCTTTGCCTTGACACAGAAGTCGGTTCCAGAGCGCGCTGTCTTGCTGGCTGTCGGTTGGGTTCTTCTCTTCACCGAACCGGCGGCGCTCGACCCGGTGTTCCAAGTGCGGCAGGCGCAGGGAGCGCCGGCGCTACTGAATGTCCTTGGCGGTTTGCTGGTGCTGGGCGGCAGCGTGGTATTCAACCGGATTGGCATCGCCGGAGCGGCCTTCGCGTGGCTGCTGATTGCGCGCGAGTCAGTGACGCTGGTGGGCACCAAGCTGCTGGCGGAGCACTTGCTCGGCTATCATCCTAAGCCTGGTTTTCGCGGTCGCGCGCTGGAAGCGTTCGTCAGACCAGCGCTGATCTTCGGTCTCGCCAGCCTGGTTTACACAATTTACTTCAATTGCGATGTGTTCTTCGTTTACGCGCTGCGCGGCAAAGAGGAACTCGGCGCCTACGCGGCGGCATTTCGTCCCATCAATCCCCTGTTGCTTCTGCCGTGGCTGCTGATGGTGCCGCTGGTGCCTGTGCTTACCGTCGTCGCCAGGGATCGAGAGCGATTTGTGAGCCAGGTACGGGAGGTGTGCGCGTTGGCTGTCGGTCTGGGCGCGTGCGGTTTGGTTGCGGGCGTTTTGCTTGCTCGCGACCTGGTTAGCCTGCTGTATCGCGGACGCTATCTGGAAGGACCGCTGTCCTGCGTGAACGCTTTTCGCTGGCTCGCGGTGGCTCTCGGACTGGTATGCGTCACCACAGTACTGACCGCGGCCATGCTGGCCGACCGCAAGGAGAAGCTGCTGCTGGCAATCGGTACTACGGTTCTAGTAATCAATGCAGCCATGAATCTAGTGCTTCTAGGCATTTACAACTTCACCGCCGCGGGATTTGCCACCGCTGCGACGGAGTTGCTGTTCCTCGCCGGCGCGTTGGCCGCCTTCCAGTCCGTCACGGGCAAGAATGCTCTGGCGTCGGACTGCTGGCGTTATTTGGTGCCTGCAACCGTGATGGGAGTGGTCCTTTACTTCATGGGAGGCGGACCGGCTATTCGCGTAGCGACTGGGATTGCGCTGGGGTTGTTGTCGGGTGTCGCGATTCTCTCGTCGAGACGCGCGCGAGAATTTCGTAAGGAGCTGGCCGAGGAGGGGACATCTCTACAGTGGCTGTGATGTCACGCGACGGACCTGCTTCTCCTGAATAGGCAAGAAACAGGTCCTCGCTTCGCTCGTGAAAGCAATTTCAAATAGCGTCGTTACCACACTCTTTGGGACTTCACTGGCGAGCGTTCTTGGTTTTTGCGCGCGCTTCGCTCACAACAATCGTGCTGCCCCCCACCACCGAACCATTCAGCCCCAACACCGCTTCCTGGGCGTCTTTGTCGGCAGTCATTTCCACGAAGCCAAATCCGCGAGGAAGGCCGGTCGTCTGGTCCTTTATGATGGTGACCACTTCAACTGGGCCATAGGTTGCGAAAGCTGTTCTAATGTCCGTTTCGGTTGTACTTTTTTCCATGTTTCCGACGTAAAGGTTTTTCATAGTTTCCTCAAGACTTTGAGGATACGTTGGGCGGACCCAGCCGTATCTTCCGGAAGGCTAAGACGGTCGTTGCCTCAGAGTAGCAATTGTAAGGTGATTGAAAGGTGGATCGTCACCGTGAGTTGCCCGGAAGACGAGAGAGGTAGTATCCGATATCTAAGTTACTCGGCCCGCGGCCAGCCCATGATGTTCGCCGCCTAATTGCGTATTGGCCGAACTGCTGAGACGTGCTGTAAGTCTGCCCGGGTAAAGGTTCCGCCACATACTCCGCATTTCCACTGGGAATGTGGGATGCGGGAAGATGCACTACTGCTGGGTTGCCAAACCTTTGAAAGCTCACTGCTGCAAATGGGGCATTTCATCCTGAGATCATGCTTTCTCTTTCATAAACCGGAAGACTGGTTGTGACTGGCGTCCAGCCTGCAAGCTTTGGTTCGAAACGCCCGCTTATATTGGGGTCCCGTCTTTGCTGATAGCGACGATCGCGACCTTCGACATCAAACCGCTATCGTCAGTCAAGCCAAGTACTCGCCTTGCATGCTTCTTCGCTTTTTCCTGGGTAATGAACTTTTTGACTGGCCGGGCCCCTTCCGTCGCCAGAAACTCAACTTTGTAATATGTCATTTCGTTATCCTTTCGGTCGAGATTTCCCGATGCCGCGACGCTATAGAGCGCTCTCTGCCTTATCGCCAGGAGTTAGGCAAAGCCGTCCATCGCTGAAATGTCGGCAGATAGCGCCGTTTATGACAAACCACGCACCGTCCCGGGCACAAAAACAAGCGTGGCAGTAGGACTCGTTCAATCCAGTCCTCCGGAGGTTCAGCTCTGAACTGGTCACTTTTGCACACGCGGCAGTGGGCGGACAGAAAATGCATAGTTGCACTGTGTTCTCAGCGCGATGCCGTCAAGTTACACGGATTCTAGGATTGATTATCAGCCAACAGATCTGGAGAAGGCTGTTCAACATTGCTCAGTGAGCGATGTTTCAGACTCCCTCATCTTACCACGTTTAACGTGTCTTACCCCGGGAATTCGCGGAGGGGGCGCCTAGGAGCGATTCAACGGGACGTGCATCGCGAGAGTAACGACTAAATCCCCGCGACTCATCCCCTGCTTAAGATCGGCGGTTGACATTTTAGATAGATAAGCTTAGGGTTGACGGTGAGTGAGTAGTTCCTTTCCTCTTTCAGGTTGTTGATCTAAGTCAGCCATCTGAAGTTCCTCCTCTTAGCACACCTACAGCCTTTCGAAGTTTGCAACGTCAATTTCGCAACTTATCTTTGGGTTGAAGTCAGATGTTTTCTCCATGTTTGGGCAACACTAAAGCGAGGCTATATGCCTAACCAGATACAGACCGGCACCATTATGGTTCAGCAAGTGCCCAGCTTGCAGTCGCTGGGAATCGAAAGCGAACCTTACTCGGGGAGTTGGAACTCGTTAGGAACTCTTCAGAGCAGCGGCTTGGGTGGCAAGATTCGGCCGGATGGATGGAAGTTATTTTTCTTGGCTGGTGAACTGAGGGCGGTAGTTCCCGCATGGGGTGGTCAGAAAACTCTGGGGCGGGGAGTCAGGCGGCTGCTGGCGCAGACTCGGTCGCAGCATTTCAACTGCATGGAGCTGACGCACATCCTGAGAAAGCGCTTTCTGGGCATTCCGTATGTCTCTATAACGGCGCACCGCCGCCATATCCAGAAAGACAGTCAGATCGACTCGGCTGAGCAGCGCGCCCAGGATGGAAGCACTGGAAGTTCGCGAGCCAAGGTATAGATCGAAGCAAGTTCCTAAGGAGGCAAGAATGAATTGGGACCAAGTAGAAGGCAGATGGACTCAGCTGACGAATTCTGCGAAGGAAAACTGGGCCAAACTTACGGATGATGATCTAAATGAAATATCAGGGAAGCGGGAGCAACTTATAACCAAGCTTCAGGAAGTGTACGGAATCACCAGAAAAGAATCTGACAAGCAGGTTTGGGACTGGGGCAAGAGTGTAGAGCGAACCCAAAAGAAAATCGCTTAACTAAACTTTATAGCTGAATGTAGCCCAACCGACGGAAAGTTAGCGTAGAGCGAAAGGCCCCATACATGGAAATCAATGACCTGACTCGGGTTCAAAGACTGTCAGTGCCATGCCCGGTTTGTGCAGCTGCGCCACAAGAGCGTTGCTGCGAGATCTATAACGGCGCCTTTCGCCAGGATGAGCACTTCAGCCGGCTGCTGGCCGCTGCGGGGCAGGAGGCAATAGTGCGTCCTGCTATAAGCACAATCCCGCGGCATCCACTCGCAGCAATTCAGTGATAGCTTCCCTGCCGATCTAACTCCCCCTGCTCGTTACTGCGGCAACAGGCCGTAGATATCCAACTCGCTAGCTGTTCCCACGAAAACATGTCCGTCGGCGACGGTTGGGAGCGTGAATTTCACCGCAGGACCGGCGGTATCGCGACCACCAGCCTGATCGCTGTTGTACAGCTCGTTGCTCAGATTGGCTGCATCGTACGCGTACAAGATGGCTGCGCTGCCGGAGCTTGCATCGGCACTGTTGATTTCCCACAGGACGCCATTGGAAGTGCCATTGGATGACAGCGAGGAAGTAGCTCCGTGGCCGCTCCACTTTACGGTGCCCTGCATGATCGGGCTGGTTGAAATCAAACCAGTGTTGGGATCCCAACTGTATGCCTTCACCACATCGTCGGCATCGTGATAATAGATGGTGTCATTCCACAGCACAGGCGTGGAAAAAATGTTGTCATACTGCTGCGTGCCGGTCTGGACTTCCTGAATGACATGGTCGGTCTGCTGATACTGACCCATGTTGTCGCGATTGATGACGAAAATGCGGCCGTCCTTGCAACCGCCAATTAACTCGTGCGGGTAGGGCGAGGAATTGTCGGGCATGAAGATGGGCGATCCGCTGCCGAGATCAGCATCGTTTTCGCGCAGGGTAAGCTCGTTGGAAGGCTTGAAGTAATCGAGGATCGACAGATTACTGGCCTGCAAGCGCAGGGCAGAATCATTGTAATCCGGCGCGGGATCGCCCAGATCGACGCCGCTAAGCAGATACAGGTCGCCAGTGCCGTCGTCGATGGCCGGCGTTCCGCCCCACAACCCTCCTCCTGCGCCATCCGGAGTTACATTTATGATCGCTATCTGTTGCAGCGACGCCTTGTCATAGGCGAGCACCCAACCGTGATTGCAATGTCCGAAGCTGATGTAGACGGCGTTGGTCGCCGGATCCAGCGCCAGGCCGTTGCGCTGATAACAACTATCCTCGAGGGTGATCAGCCCATTCTGGCTGTCCCATCCAGTACCGGGGACGGTTCCCGTTACGATCACTGGGCCGCCGAACTCCTCGGCGCCAGTGGCGATGTTGAGCGCGTGCAGGCGATAAACCTTGCTGCCGTTTTCAACGCCATCCGTCAGCACGTACATAGTGCCGGTGGAGGTATCGATGACCGGAGTAGAAGTAATTCCCAGCAAGGGCTTGATACCTTCGTCGTCATTTATTTGGAGAGGAGTCGCAAGGTGCCGCTGCCAGAGCGCCGAGCTGGAGAGACCATCGGCATCGAAGGCGTACACGGTATCGTTTTCGGTTTCGACGAACACTACGTTATGCAAGACACCCGCGACAGACAGATTCGGCACGTATAGCGGCTGAGCATAAATCTGCCCATCCACCGGGAAGGCAAACAACTTGCCAAACTGTTGCTGATTGACGTTGGAGGTAGTCAGGACAGCCTCGGTGGCGTTGACCCCGTCGCGCACGTCGTCATTGTGATAAGTAAGAACGGATGCGGTTCCGGGCGGCGCATTGACTACAGTAACCGAAGCATTGACGGCATAGGTTGGCAATGCGGCGCTGGTCGCGGTGACGGTGTAAGAACCGAGCGTGCGAGGCGCGCTGTAGAAGCCGCTGCCGGTGATCGATCCAACTGTGTTATTGCCGCCTGCAACGCCATCAACCGACCACGTGACTCCGGTATTATTCGTGCCTTCGACGGTGGCGGTGAACTGCTGCGTCCCGAGCGGAGCCAACGACACACTCGCCGGAGAGACGCTAAGACTAATAACGCGGACCGCAGCGTTAGCGCTCGCGCTGGTGTCAGCAACGCTGGTCGCCGTTACAGTATGACTGGCCGTCGTCGACGGCGCTGTGTAAAGGCCGCTCGTGTTGATGACGCCTACGGTCGTGTTCCCGCCGATGACTCCGTCCACCGACCACGTGACGGCGGTATTGGTCGAGCCGGTTACGGTGGCCGCGAATTGCTGTGTCGTACTGACAGCCACCGTGGCCGTCGTGGGCGAGACGGTCACAGAGATGCTCGGCGGCACTGTGATGGGATTGACCGTCACAGTTGCGTTTGCGGTCTTAGTCGGGTCGGCAGCGGCCACGGCTGTGACGGTTACCTTCAACACAACAGTGGTCGACGGCGCGGTATACAAGCCAGTGCTGGAAATTGTACCTACCTGCGAATTCCCGCCTGCGACCTGATTCACTTCCCACTGCACAGTCGTGTTGCTGGAACCTGTGACACTGGCTTGGAACTGGCTCGTGGCTCCAGAAGAAACGGTGGCAGAAGCCGGCGAGATGGTGATGGCGACACTCGATGAGGAATTATTATTTTGCGTTCCTCCTCCACAAGCAACAATTGAGAGAAGCAGGCAGGTTGAAATCGAAAGAGTCAGTAATGCAGTGGAGTATCGACGCATTGGTGCCTCAGAGTGGATAGTGACTTCCGTCGCGGTAGTAGATGAGCTTAAGACTAGACGAGTTGGCTCAGAGCGCAGAGACAACACGATTCACATTGTTTCTTGTGGCTCTTATGAAGCTACCGAAAAATGTTCTGGAGCATTGTGCGAGGGAGCATCTCCCGGGGAAGCAGCAGCCATCAAACTAAACAAGTAAGTGGAAGCGCAGAAGTACAACTACTAATAAATATAAGGAGCTCAACAATGGAAGATCAGAATCGCAAACAGAGTCAGCAGGACTGGAATCAGAAGGACCAGAACCAGAACAAGCAGGCGGGCCAGCAGGGTCAGCACGATCAGGTGAACCAGCAGCAGAAACAGCAGGGGCAACAGGGATCGAAGGGTCCTCAGTCGGATACTGACAAGTCCTGGGACCAGAACCAGGAAAAGACCCGCAAGCAAGCCTAGTCGAGTAGTAGCGTGATGTTCAGGGCCCTGAATTTAGGGAACCTCTGAACAACCGCTGCCATTAGGCCAGGCAATAGCTCCGCAGGGAAGATTCAGAGCGGTTCCTTCATTCCCGCAAGCTATTTTGGTCCCTCCGACTCGCCCGTTCGGGTGG
>JBEKXQ010000114.1:0-14187 GCA_049511915.1 Candidatus Korobacteraceae bacterium | reverse complement strand
TATCTGGTGCAGCAGCAGGGCATCGACCCGAGCCGGGTTGAAGTCCGCCAGGGCACTGGACAGCAGAAGGTGGCGGATATCATCTGGGTGCCGCAAGGCTCGGATGAGAACACGTGCGCCGATCTGCAGAACACGACGCCAGTGGATGAGTCAGTGGTGAAGCCGAGTGAGAACGCCTACCCGAAACCGAAGGCGGCGGCTCCGATGCATCATCACAAGAAAGCTGCAGGAACGGCGCCCGCGACCGCTCCTTAGCAATAAGCCAGTTCCTCGACTGGAACTCTGTTGCCGGTGGGAGCCCGAGGCTCTCACTGGCTTTTTCTCCAAGGGTGGCGGCGGGAGTTGAAGCAGCCCTGGAAGTCCCTGCTTTCGAGTGGGGCCCCGCCGGGGTGATAATGCAAGTCTCCTATCACACGTTCCGGTATACCGTCGGAGCTCTCTTGAACGCGAATGGCGAGAAGGTGTTACTGGTTGCTACGAGCCAGATCATCTACCGTCCGGGTCCACGTCTACACCGCCAACCGCTGCCGGCCTCTCATTAGCGACTGCCATCGTCCTGGTAGGCCTTGCCGTTATGATCTAGCCAGGTCAGGAGCGATCGCACGCTGCCTTGAGCCAGCGCTATACAGGAATCGCCTGCACCATAGTAGATGTTGATGGTGTCTCCGTCGGGTTGTATTGTGTATCCACACGGGAACACCACGTCGTGCACGTCGCCTCCGTGCTCATAATCGGCTTCTGGTCCAAAGATCCATGAATCGCCCCGCAATAAACAAACATCCGGCTTTTGAATGTCAAAGAGAGCGAGGCCGACGCGGTACAAAGAGCCTGAAGCTGTCTGTTTCACTCCGTGATACAGCACAAGCCATCCCTGGGGAGTCTCGATCGGCGGGCAGGACAAGCCAATCTTGTTTGCGTCCCACCACGCGCCTTTGCGCGCCTCCATCATCACTCGATGGCTACCCCAATGACGCAGATCGGGCGAATAAGAAATCCAGATATGCGCCCCTAAAGGAGTCATCGGACGATGGATCAGCGCCCACAGGCCTCCGATCCTATAAGGCAACAGGGCCGCATCTTTGTCGTCCGCCGACATGATGACGCCGTAGCGTTCGTAACTTCGAAAATCTTTCGTCAACGCCAGAGAAACTCCAGGACCGCCCTTGGAGTATGAGGTGTAGGCGATCGCGTATTGCTGCAACTCTGGAACGTAGGTAATACGTGGGTCTTCGATGCCCCAAAGCTCTTCCGGATATCCAATTGGGTCGGGCATCAGGGTCGGAGTTGGATCAATGTTCCATCCATCCACGCCGTTCACAGAACGCGCTGCGCATAGATGAGACAGACCGCGGCGATCCTCCACTCGGCAAAGCAGCAGTGTGGAGCCATCCGCGAGGAGCGTTGCCCCGGCATTAAACACGCTGTTAATCCGATAGGGCCAATCTTTGCTGGTCAAAATGGGATTGGCGAGATGCCGACGCAGAAGGGAATCGGTAGAATCGATAGAGCCAATGGAGTCGATAGCTAAGGTCATAAGTTAATTTCACAAACATAAAATTGCTATTCCATAATGTTGAAGTTCAAAAGCTCTGTAATCTAGTCCGTACTTAGCTAAAGTACAGTCATCGGTGCGGGAACATCCTGGACTTGACGCATCTCCAGAAGCGCCATCAAGAACGACAGTGTAGACTCCGCCCCTTGATTCTCGTTGGCCCGGTCAGGATGAAGACCATCTCGACAGCCGCCTGTGCTGGCATCGTACAAAGCGGTTTTCAGGTCGTTATCTCCCAGGAACCAATTAAACGCGGTCCAGGCTTGTGTGCGCCAGTGCTCATCTCCGGTTGCGCGATACGCCTGCAGGCACGCAGAGACCGTTCCGCCTGCTTCCAGCGGTTGTTGATCGAACCGCGCTTTACCCGATCCTTTGCTATAAAAACCCTGCGAGCCGATAGGTACAAAGTGTCCGCTCATGGTACAGCATTGTTGCTTCTCAAGCCACTCCAGAGACTCGATGCCGGCTGTTAGCCACTCTTCGTTGGAGGCCTGCGAACCTGCCATCAATAACGCCTGGGACAAGCGTGCGTTGGAGTAAGCCAGACTATCTTCAAACCAGTTCCACCCTGGCGCGCAAGTGATTCGATAGATATTCAATAACTTGTCGGCGAGTATATCTCTCTGCATTTGCGCAGACCTGTCTCCAGGAAAGCGATCAAGATATTGCTGGATTCCAAACAAGGAGAACGCCCAGGCCCGGGGACTGGTAAAACCCAGCGTCACTGGAACGGCAAGCTCAAAGAGACGCCCAGCCAGACCCCGTAGGCCTTCATCCACCGTCTGATTGACCGCGGTTCCCAAGGACCACAAAGCCCGCCCGTGACTATCTTCCGATCCCTGTAGCTCCTGCCAATGACGCTCATAGCTCAGAAAGTTGCGGAACCTGCCATTGGAGGAGTTGAAGGCAAGCCAAAGAAAAGCCAGATACCGCGAGGCCAATTTCCTTGCTTCAGCTTCGTCATCCCCTCCCAGTTGCTCCAGTAGAATCGATACGATCAGGGCGCGGGCATTATCGTCGGTACTGTAGCCTTCGTGATGATTGGGAACTGCGAACACGGCATGTTGCAACATTCCGGTATCGTCAGTCATGCGACGCAGATGAGTCAGCGTCACCGGCGGCAAACTGGCGACATCATCGGCAGCGGCTTGGTTTGGGCTGACCAGGCGAGGGTTCCACATGCGCTCCGCGCGGGCTCGCTGGAAGCTGCGCATGTAATCCTGGGCCACGCTTTTCCAAACCATGTTACGCGAGTATAAATAGGCACGTTTGCGCATAGCGTGCCGTTCCGCCTCGTTTTCCAGCAGCGCAATGGTCTGCTCGGCGATTGCGTCCTGGTCGTTGAATGGAACCAGTACTCCGCGGCTCTGATCGAGAAGTTCGAGAGCGTGCCAATAGGGAGTTGAGATGATTGCTTTGCCCGCACCCATGGCGTAGGCCAGCGTTCCGGAAACGACCTGAGCCTCATTTTTATAAGGCGTGATGTAGATATCGGCTGAGCCGATGAATTCCATCATCTCTTCGGGACTTACAAAGCGGTTGTGAAATATGACGTTGTTCTCAACTCCGCGATCCTTGGCCAGCGCCTGCAGCGATTCCCGGTATTTATCGCCCTCGCGTCTCCTGATGTGAGGATGAGTGGCGCCCGCGATGATGTACGTAACATTGCTGTTGTGCGACAGAATCCGCGGGAGAGCCTCTATGACGGTTTCGACTCCTTTATTAGGCGAGAGTAAGCCGAAGGTCAGCAACACGGATTGGCCCCCAACTCCGAACCGGTCTTTGTAAAAATTCGGATCGACAAACGCTAGATTTGGCACTCCATGCGGAATGACGTCGATCTTTGCCGCGGGGACATGGAATATCTCCTGCAGAAACTGCGAAGAATGTTGGCTCATCACAATGAGGCGATCGGAGAGTTCTGCGAGTTCTACCATGACGCGATGTTGGTCAGGACTCGGTTCACGCAGCACAGTATGAAGAGTGGTCACCACCGGCACCCGGAGTTTCCGCAGCAGTTCCAGGATGTGGCTCCCGGCTGTTCCTCCGAAAATTCCGTATTCGTGCTGTACACATACCAGATCGACATTGGTGAAATTGAGAAACTCTGCCGCGCGTTCGTAGGAAGGTAGCTCCTCCTCGGTTAGCTCGAAACGAACCCGGTCAGGGTAGTCGTATTGAGATTCCGGATCATTCACCGGCAGAGCAAATAACCGCTCAGTTCCATACTCGGTTGAAACTGCATTACACAAGTCGGTGGTAAACGTGGCAATTCCGCACTGCCGGGGAAGATAGTTTCCAATGATTGCGATCCGGCTCGGAAGAGCCAGACTAACAATCGGATCGAGAGCCGGCGCGGACTTGACTTGATGCGAAAGCGACCCGGAAATTCTCAATGGCCTTCTGAATGGTAGTGTCTTTGGCAATGACATAGATTCCCCCTGCGTACCACTCCACGATGCTCGCTAGGCAGCTGCGGCACTGATGCGTGCTGCCACGGCAGGGCGACTCGCTTCGCAGCTCGGCGAAACATTGCTTTCATTCCACCTGAGTTTTGTGGATGTGTTTGGGTTAGGGGCGGATATCCGCCGAATAGATCAGGCTGTTCTGCGTCCGGAAATCAGGTGGAGTATTTGGAGAACAGGCATGCTTAACAACTTTCTCATCTCAACGTCAGCTCGTCTGAGCAATAGTGATCACTCTTCCACGGATGTCCCTGCTCTCTGGCATTTCGGTGCGGGGTGCTCCCGGCCATGAAGTCTAGCGAATGGAAAAACCCCGTCTACGAGCAGTATTGCACAGATGTACTCATCCCCAAGTGTTAGGTTCATCCTTGTCACAGAGAAATTGGGGTGGGGTTCATCATGAAAACGAAGTATCTGCACATCTCTGCTTATCCTTGTAATGAGTGCGACGGCCCGGTCATTGCGGGCGCATTTGGAATCCGGGAAAGCGAAATAACGCGGGAAGGCGATCTGATGCAGGTGGGAGCGGTCTGCCTGTCATGCGGAAATAAGCAAACCAAAATGAGCGATGGAAATATCGTTCGCCAGTTCGCGCCCGTGGAATGGGCTTCGCAAAAGACGCAAAGATAACCGGCGATCTACCTGTCCACGCTAAGCCGCTTCCGAAGGCCACTGACAGATAACCTTCACACAAACGTATAAGGAGAAGGGTATGACTACCACAAAGGAAACGCCAGAACCGAGTGCAACTGCTGGACAGATACAAGTGACCCCGAAGCAATATGTTTCTCGATGGCACACAGCCGGGGAGCGCGACGAAGCTTTAAGAGCCAAACAGAAGAGAAGGCGCAACGCCCATAGAATTGCGTTGAGAAGGTCTCACTCCAAGGGCTAGCCTTCCCAAAAGTAGTAGGGCGGTGCGCAACAATTACATCGGGTGACAAACCCACTCTTAGTTCGCCAAAATTCTACAAAGTGAGCCGTAGTGCTCAGACTTGGAAGTACAAACGTGGAATCCTTGCATATGACAAGGCCCCTCAATCCACGCAGCCCGGCGCGGCAAGTTACAACCGGGCAATCGAAGGATGATCTGGCAAGGTGATCAAAATGCGTACAATCCGTTTGTTATCGCTGGCACTCCTGATACTGGCCATACCGGCCGCGTCGTTCGCGCAGTTCGAGGTGTCGGTTGCGATCGCTCCGCCTGCGCTGCCCGTGTACGTGCAACCCATGGCCCCGGACGCCGGCTATTTGTGGACGCCCGGCTACTGGGCTTACGGAGGTGAAGGCTACTTCTGGGTGCCGGGTACTTGGATCGAGCCGCCCGCCGTTGGTTTGCTTTGGACTCCCGGCTACTGGGGTTGGGGCGGCAACGCCTTCGCCTGGAATGGCGGCTACTGGGGTCAGCAAGTCGGCTTCTACGGTGGCGTCAACTACGGCTTCGGCTATGGGGGCGTCGGCTACCAAGGCGGACGTTGGCAGAACGGACAGTTTTACTACAACCGTGCGGCCAGCAACGTGAACGTCACCAATATCCATAATGTTTACAACACTACAGTGGTCAACAACACCACCGTGAACCATGTCAGCTACAACGGCGGCGCCGGTGGAGTTACGGCTCGCCCGACGGCGGCAGAAGAGACAGCGTCACGCGAGCAACACACGCCGGCAACCTCGCTGCAAACCCAGCATGAGCGGGCCGCCAGTAGCAACCACGCACTCCTGGCGTCCGTGAACCAAGGGAAGCCGGCCATCGCTGCAACTGCGAAGCCTGGGGAGTTTAGCGGTCAGGGAATAGTAGCGGCCAAACAAGCCGGAGCACCTTATAAGGCTCCTGCAAACAACACAGCCGCGACCAAGGCAGCTGCGACCAAAGCCACCGAAAACAAGACTGCTGAGGATAAGGCAGCTGCGACTAAGGCCACCGAAAACAAGACTGCTGAGAATCAGGCAGCTGCGACTAAGGCCACTGAAAACAAGACTGCTGAGAATCAGGCAGCTGCAACTAAGGCTACTGCAACTAAGGCTACTGCAACTAAGGCTACTGAAAACAAGACTGCTGAGAATCAGGCAGCTGCAACTAAGGCTACTGAAAACAAGACTGCTGAGAATCAGGCGGCTGCGACTAAGGCCACCGAAAACAAGAATGCTGAGAATCAGGCGGCTGCGACTAAGGCCACGCAGAACAAGGCAGCCGCAGACAAGGCAACTGCAGCTCGCACGAATGAAAACAAGGCAGCAACGCCCAATCCGGCTCGTGCACCAGCTGAGTCTACCAAGGAGCCTACGGCTAAAGCCCAGCCCGTCGCTCGACCGGCGACTGCAGCTAAAGCCCAGCCCGCCGCTCGACCGGCGCCTGCGGCTAAAGCACAGCCCGCTGCTCGACCGGCGCCTACGGCTAAAGCCCAGCCCGCTGCTCGACCGGCCACTGCAGCTCATACGCAGCCTGCTGCTCGTCCGGCACCTGCGGCTCATACAGAGCCTGCTGCTCGTCCAGCGCCCGCAGCTCATGCGCAGCCTGAGAAAACAGCCCATACCTCCGGGTAAAGATTCGTCAGGTAGCGAATTGACAGCGAGGTAGTGCTTGAGACTGGATTATCTGAGCAGAACTGCTCAGAGAGAGTGAAGTGGTCTTCGGCATACCTCGCTGTTATTCTTGAAGAAATATGTTGAGGAGAGTGTTGTGAACTCGGATCTCGCCGTTGTATTCGATGAAGCCCAGCTTCCTGAAGCGATTCATAAAAAAACTCACTCGTGATCGGGTGGTGCCGATCATCTCCGCTAGTATCTCCTGGCTGATCTTCGGAACCACCGTCTCGGGCTTGCTTTCCTTGCCGAACTGCGCGAGCAGTAACAGAATCCTCGCCAGCCTCTTTTCGCTGGAATTGAAAAGTTGGTCTACCAGGTCCGCTTGTATGCGGGCGTTCCGGGCGAGAAGAAAGGACACGAACATCTCAGCCAGTTGTGGCTCTTCATGCAGTACGCGGACCATTTCCGGCTTGCTGATTCTCAACAGTGTGCACTCGGTCATCGCGGTAGCCGTCGCAAGTCGCAGAGGATGAGCTGAAACCATGCAGTTCTCCCCCAGGAACTCCTTAGCTCCCACCAGGGCGATGGTCGCTTCTTTTCCGCTCGCGGATGTGACCGTTACTTGCAGTCGGCCTGCTTGCACGTAAAAAATCGTGTCAGCAGGATCGCCTTGGGCGTAGGCGACTTCGGTTTTCTTAAGACTGACAACTCTTCTTCCTAGCCCAGCTCTCGCGAGAAAGGCCTCGGGGTCGAAAACCGCTTCGCCATTCCTTGGTTTTGCATCAGGTGTTTGACGCCGGGTACTTTGCGAAGCGAGGGTTTCTTTGGGCCGAATCGGATCGCTTGACGCAATTCCCTTGGTGGCTAGGCTTTGGCTGCGGGCCGCAATACCCTTCGCACTCATTTCACGCCTCCGAAGGGCTTATCCTTCCACTTCAACATAATACATCCTAGCACTACTTCGATGTCTCCGTGTGGTCAATAATGCACAGTTAATCATTCAGCAATAACCGGCGTGGGAGCGGTTTTGCACAGCCCCATCCGGCACGACGCGGCAGCCCTTCGGTTGCAGTCCAGGGTTCTGCGGTGCCAGCACCGAAACCACAGCAGTGATTGCATGTCTCCCTGGAAACGTCGCCGCGCATACCAGAAGGAAGGGTCCAACGCATCAGCGCATTGGACCCTTGATCTTGAGTATTAACCTGCTGCGACCACTATCTTCGCTTGATCATCCAGCCAATCAACACGCCGAGTCCGATGCCTACCGCGAACGTGGTCACGATCGTCTCCACGGGATGACGCTGTAGCCGCTTGGTAGTATCGTCGATAAACTCTTCTGCAGCATCGCCGCCTTGTTTTGCGACACGCCGCGCTACGCCTACGCCATCCTCAAGTGCATCCGCGACCGCGGATGCCGCACGCGAAGCCTTGCGAGCGGTTTCGGCAACCTGGTCGCCCGTCCGTTCCAACACTGATTGAATCATTCGGTCTTGACCTCCCTCTGGTCGAATTCGTTGTTGTCTCACTTATTGCCCGACGGCCTTTTCAACCTTGCCAATCCAGCTCTGCAGTTTGCCCGCATTTTTTTCATCCCGGCCATCAGCTTCCAGGTCGGGATCGTTGGTAACCTCGCCGACTTTCTCCTTGATTGTTCCTTTGACTTGGTGGATCTTGCCTGTGGTTTTGTCGTCCGTGCTCGGTTTCATCATGAATTCTCCTCCTCTTCCTGAGTAAGATTGATCTGACGCCTACAACTGGACAAGTTACCCAGTCTGTCGCGTTAGGCGACTCTTTTGTCTATTGACGTTTGCGCCTGCACCAGTTCGTCGAAAAGCGAGCGATAGTGAATCATTGCGGTGCGCAGGTCTTCGGTGCTGGCTTCGCCTCTGCCCAGCCGCAATGCGATGTTATGTGCGGACCGGTAGTTCTCCACGACTCGGGGATGGTCGACGGAGATGTCCGCCGCGCGTTGATCAAAATCAGTGACAGGATAGCCACGAGTCTGCATCAGCGAACACACCAGCTCGTCGGCTTCGGTCACTGCCCCCTTCGGGAAATCGACAAAGCGGGATTGCACCGCCTGCCACTGGGACACGTAGCGCTCACGTTCCGCCAAGTCAAGATCGCGGATATGCAGCATTTCGACTCGCGTTTCACGATCCGCCAGCTTGGCTTCAGCTTTGCGTTCGGACCCGTGCTGTCGAACTGCCCGATCGTACTCCGGCCCGAAACGGTCGCGTAGCTCTGCCGTGGTGTGCTTGCGTTTACGGATATACAGGGCGATGGCAACTACGATTACCAGGACCACTGCGACTGCCAAGGCAATCAGTTTTGGATCCATCAGATTGAGATTCATCGGGAACTCCGTTTACGGCTTGAGTGTTCTGCAACAGTCAAAAGCTCGGTTTGGAGCCTCCTCTGCTGCTAAACAAAATTATCGGTCGATCGGCTGCCGAAATCTGGTCAGAATTGCTCGTTCAATACATGGAGTGCATTGATCGAAGCAGAAGCATCCGTTGTGTCGAGTTGTTTCTCAGAGGACTGAAGGCGAACACGTACTGAATGTGCGCGCCTTCGGATTGATAAACAGGTTATTGAAGTGCGATAACAGGTGCGGCTGACTGTCTTATTGTTGGTTCACTCTTGCGGACGCTGTTGCTTTGAAGCCTATCCTGCTTTTATCTCTGCCAGCTTGCCCCTCAACTTTACGACAGCCTCTTTAGCATGGCCTAACCGTTGTTGAACTTTGCCTGCATTCTTTTCGGCCTTGCCTTCGGCTTTCAAGTCGCGGTCATCGGTGGCCTTTCCCACCTGTTCTTTGATTGCCCCTTTCACTTCGTGGAAGCTGCCTTTAATCTGGTCTTTCGTACTGGTTTTCATGGTTCTCCTCGGTACTTGTGAAGTGAGGATTGCGGCCAAGCGCACGTCGCTGGCGACAATGCCGCAGCCTCAAGCTCGGTTGTTTGATACGGGAAGGGTATTCATGCAAGCCACTCCGACGGCTACCATTCTTTTAATCTCACATCCTTCTGGCGGTCTGAGCAGAATTGACCATCGGTGGAACACGCCTCATCTTCGTCCTACGCACACACAGATTCTGCACGGTAGACAGGCATCCAGCAATTACGCTGCCGAGCCTACGAACTTCCCGGTTGGGTCACGAGCCTGTGCGGGCGACGGGCCGGACGCGCGAGTCCGGGCCACGCGCTTCCGCTTAATGGAAACACTGGCAGTCCTTCTGGCTCCGCTTCCCGAGCAGACTTTGCAATGCGGGGTTTCGCCATCTCTTTCTTGATGCCGCTCAAGATAGCTTTTGCCGATTCTTTGTTTGAGGTCTTGTTAGCCATGATCGATGATCACACGCTGTGCGCGCTAAGAACGGTCAATAAAGGACACCTCGATGACATTGGAGCGCTGTGTCGAGCAGACCCGGATATCTCCCGAAATCAGAGGTCTCCGTGGGACGGTCAATCTTGACCAGACGAACCCTGAGATTCTCAACGACAATGGGATTGACCTTGGAGTGCTGAGGCCGGTGTCCCTAACAGGAGGTCTTCTTGACTGCGACTCAATACAATTCGAGCGACAGAGTGTTTCCGAAAACGCTGCGCAGATTCGTGCGAGCTCTGAGTTTCTGTCCTCACTCCAACGTCGGCTGGCCCATACGTTGCAACGGAGAGAAGATGGCGTTGCAGCATTGTTGTGACTGCGGAGCAGAACGGACGTACATGCTTCAACCCAATTTGCAAAAAGGCCCGTGGAGGCGTCCGCCGCTGTATGCAGTTGCTCCAGGTGCTGTCTCATTCGCCTCTAATTTGCACAGCGTGTTGCCGTTCGAGCCAGCCGCGATCTTGTAAAGCAAGATTCCTGAACCCAACCGAGTGCAAGAATATAACACCAGTCTGCGAGAGATATAGAAAGGTAGTTAGACAATGCCGTTACTTCAAGTTGTTATCGTCTTGTTAGTCGTTGGGGTACTTCTGTGGCTGGTGAATCGCTACGTCCCGATGGCGAGTTCAATCAACTCGATCTTGAATGGTGTGGTGGTAATCGCAGTAGTTTTGTGGCTGCTGAATATCTTCGGGCTACTCAAGACGCTCTCCAGCATTCACCTCGGCAAGCAGTAACGGAACGGGATGAAATGCGAGGTGTTGCCGACCCCTGGGCGCGGAGTGCCATTCCGGTTCGGGTGGTGGAGTCATCCACTCTGCCCGACATTCTGCCGGTCCCTAGGAAGGTGACGGTCCATGGCGGCCGAGAGCGGCGCCGGGTCTTTATCGCCAGTGACCCGCGCATCCTGACTATCATTGGCGGTTCTTGGAGCATCAAGTTCGCGCTGTTTCGACGCCCGTAACTCGCTCCGACAAATTCTGAGCGGCGCGATTGATCCGCGCTCTTAATGGCACCCGGCCAACCTGAGGTTGTGCTCTTTGACGACCCGAACGGAGCGACGCCCTCCGTCCTACTGCTCGATGGCCGTCTCCGACTTGGGGGGCTTCTGCTTCACTTGCTGCGGGCTCGGCAATTGCGAACGATCCCAGCCTCCACCCAGAGCCTCCACTAGCGCCACGGCGTAGGCCATCTGTTGCACCTGAATACTGTTGAGAGTCTGCTGGTTCGACAATAGCGTTGTCTGGGCAATCAGTACATCGACGTAGGGATCAATGCCGTTCTCGTACCGGGCCTGTTCAAGCTTAAGGTATGTTTCAGATGAATTCACTGCCTGCTGTTGCTGCTGGATCTGCTTGGACAGAATGCGGACCTCGGTAAGACCATCTTCCACCTGCTGGAACGCAGCAAGCACTGTCTGGCGGTAGCTGGCTAGATCGGCATTGTAGGTCGCAACATATTGCTGGACAGTGGCGCGGCGCAGGCCCGCGTCGAAGACGGTCTCCGAGATCGACGCTCCGACGGACCAGAAACGGGACGGCCAGGCGAACCAATTTGCGAAGGACGTACTGTCCAAGCCGCCTTCCGCGGTCAACGTCAGGTTTGGATAGTACGCTGCGTACGCGATGCCGATGGCCGCGTTGGCTCCGGCCACGGCGCGTTCGGCAGCGGCGATGTCCGGCCGGCGCTCGAGCAGTTGCGAAGGAACACCAATCGGGATCGGCGGCGGCGCAACCGTCATGGGCCTCACAGGAATAGAAAAAGCGGAGGGTGATCTGCCAATTAGAACTGCGATGGCATGCTCGTATTGAGCGCGCGAGATTCCAACGTTTGTTGCCCCGGCCTCCACGCTCTGTAGAGTGGTTTCAGCTTCGACTACCGAGATCTGGTCGTCAACGCCTGTTTCATAGAGTGCACGAGTCAGCTCGAGCGCCTTCTTGTCCGCCTCCACAGTATCGTTGTAGATCTGTTGCAGTTGGTCCTGGCCGCGAATCTCAAAGAAGTACTCCGCCAAACCGGCCTGCTCGGTGAGACGCTCGTTCTCCAGGTCCGCCGCGCTGACCTGGGCGGCGTATTGCTGTTCGCGCACCGTGTTGCGGACCTTGCCCCAAAGGTCCGGCTCCCACGACGCTTCCACCGGCAGGGTGTAGAGCGAGGCGCTGGCTTGCGACCGGGAGGTTGAAGTCGAGGCCGTGCTGCTCGTGTTGGTATTGTTTGTCCCGTTCGAGTTCGCCGAGGCGCCCGCGTGGGTCGCCGACGGAACAACGGAGATGGTTGGAAAGTATTGCGAGCGGGCCTCGCGCACGATTGCTCGAGCTTCCATGAAGTTCTCGAAGTACTGCTTGATGTTCTGGTTATTAATGTTCAGTTGTTCTTCAAGGGCGTCCAACTCGGGATCGTTGAAGATCTCCCACCATTTGCCGCGCAGTTGGGCATCGGCAGGCTGCGCCACCGTCCAGCCTTCAGTTTCCTTGAACTGGGTGGGCGATTCCTTGTAGACGGGTGCTGGCGCCTGGGTCGCGGGTGGATGATATTTCGGCCCCACCACGCAGCCCGATAGCATGAACGAGAGCGTCGCCGCACACATCCAAATCCTCCAGCCCGCGGGTTTTCGTCTGAAAATAGTCATGCCGTTTCTACCTGACCAAAAGTTCGTCTTAGTCGACCGTGCTAGCCGACCTCCGGCGCCGGAGACCGAAGCGCGCCGTAGCGCCTGCTCTGCATTCGCAGCCGCAGCCGGTCGAATGCCAAATAGACGACCGGCGTTGTATAGAGCGTGAGCATCTGACTCAGGATCAGCCCTCCCACAATTGTGATGCCCAGAGGCCGGCGGAGTTCATACCCCGTGCCTGTCCCCAGCGCCAACGGCAGAGCGCCTAATAACGCTGCCATCGTCGTCATCAGAATGGGACGGAAGCGCAACATACACGCTTCAAAGATCGCGTCGATGGGCTTCTTTCCCTCCTGGCGCTCTGCCTCCAGCGCGAAATCGATCATCATGATGGCGTTCTTTTTTACGATTCCGATCAGCAGCACAATGCCAATGATGGAGATGACGTTCAGGTCCTGCTTAAAGAGCATCAATGCCAGCATCGCGCCTACGCTTGCCGATGGCAAACTGGAGATGATCGTCAGGGGATGGACCAGGCTTTCATACAAAATACCGAGAACGATGTACACCGCCAGCAGCGCTGTCAGAATCAGCAGAGGCTCGGTGCCGAGAGATTGCTGGTAGGCCAGCAGCGTGCCGGCAAAAAAGCCTTGCAGCGTGGAAGGAGTGCCGAGCCGCTTTTGCATCCGGTCGATGGCCAACGTGGCATCGCTCAAAGACACATTCGGCGCGAGGTTAAAGGACAGCGTGACGGAAGGAAATAAGCCCGTATGGTTGATGGCCAGCGGCGTGGTGTTGGCTCGACTCCCGGCCACCCCGAGCAGCGGAATGTTCCCACCCCTGGATTGAAGGTAGATGTCTTTCAATCCTTCCGGGCTTTGCCAATACTGGGGAGCAACTTCCAACACCACGTAATACTGATTTAACTGGGTGTAGATGATGGATACTTGCGATTGGCCGAATGCACTGTATAACGCCGAGTCCAGCGACTGCACGGTAAGGCCGAGCTTTGCCGCGTTGACGCGATCATAGTTCATCAACTCCTCAAGACCGCCATTCTGCTGGTCTGAGCTTATGTCCTGCAGACTCGGCAGGCCCTGCATCGCACCCAGTATGGTCGGTCCCCACTTGGTAAGGTCCTGCACCGTATCGGATTGGATGGTGTACTGGTACATCGCATTACTGGAGCGACCGCCAATGCGCAGGTCCTGGACGGATTGCAGGAACGCGGAAGCCACAGGCAGGCGATTCAATTGGGGCCGCAGGCGGTTGATGATCTGAGCGGCAGTTCCCTTTCGCTCCGCCAGCGGCTTGAGCGCAATATAAAGGGAGCCGGTATTGGTGGCCCCGCCGCCGCCGGTAAACGCAATTACATTCGCGACTGCGGAATCATTCTTGATCACGCTGCCGATCTGCCGAATGGAGTTGTCCATCGCGGGAAAGGACGAATCCTGCGGCCCGCGCACTGCACCAGACAACGCTCCCGTGTCCTCTACGGGAAAAAAGCCCTTGGGTATCTTGACGATCAGAACCACATTCAGGCCTATGGTTACGAAGAGTACGACCAGGGTGAGGGTCGGATGGTCGAGCACCCAATGCAGGCTGCCGCGATACAACGACAGCACCCAGTCAAAGAACTT
>JBEKXQ010000113.1:0-15562 GCA_049511915.1 Candidatus Korobacteraceae bacterium | reverse complement strand
CTACCGCTTCGGCCGGCATCTCTGGTTTCTACCTGCTTTGTAATTGGCAAGCCAATTCTCGTGCCTGCAACTAGATAGACGGGCGCGGGGAGAAACCGTGAGCGAATTATAGTCCCCTTCCTGGTAGTACTTACGTGGGAAGACGGGCGGCGATTCAGGAACTGGGCTTACTACTCGAGTTTCTTGCAGTTAGCAGGTGGGGCTTGGCAGTGCTGTTGGCTTTCGGCAACCCGGAGAGCTCGGCACAATGTTCTGAAGGCGCCCCCAAGGGCGCCTTTCATCGATGCATCCTGCCAAGTTAGGCTTCGGCGCCGCTCTCTTCGGCCTCGGACGCACCGGCCTCTTCGGCAACCGCTTCCTTCTGGATCGCTACTTTCACCGGCACGATCACGTCCCTATGCAGCTTGATCAGCACGTTGAACTCGCCCACGTGTTTCAGCGGTTCTTCCAGCAGGATCTTGCGGCGATCGACGTTATGGCCCTTGTGCTCGAGCTCGCGCGCGATGTCGGCCGAAGTGACGGAGCCGAAAAGCTGGTCGTGGTCACCCGACTTGCGGGTGAAGCTCACTTCGACGCCCGCCAGTTGTTTGCCCTGCGCTTCGGCGTCGCCCTTCTCGCGCGCCAGGCGGCGCACGGCGGAGGCCTTCATCTGCTCGATGACGGCGCGGTTGGCCGGCGTGGCTTCAATCGCCAGCTTCTTGGGCAGAAGATAGTTGCGGCCATAGCCCTCGGCAACCTTCACGACGTCGCCGCGGGTGCCGAGCTTGGATACGTCTTCCTTCAGAATAACTTCCATGAGTAGAACTCCGTTGGACTCGGGCCGATGCCCTTCGTCCCTTGTATCGTCCCCGAGGGGACTCCGATCTTCTTGGCCTGCGTCCCCAGGGCTTCCGCCCTGGGCTAAATTCGTTTCGCCCTCCGGGCTCACCCACCCGTCAGATGGAAATGCTCCCGCACTTCAAAACTGACAACCGGCAACGGTCCCTTACCGTCCGCCAAACGGCAGCAGCGCGATGTTGCGCGCCTGCTTGATCGCCTCACTCAGGCGACGCTGGTGCGGCGTGCATACACCGGTCAGGCGGCGGGGAACGATCTTGCCGCTCTCCGCTACAAACTGCGACAGCAGACGCACGTCCTTGTAGTTGATACCGTCGATCTTCTCGACGCAGAACTTGCAAACCTTCTTGCGACGGAAAAACTTGCGGCCACCTTCGCGAGGCCCGCCAGGACCGCCTCCGGGACGTGGCCCGCTGCGCGGTCCACGCGGACCGCCTTCACGCGCCCCACCGTCACTCCGCGGCGCTGGAGCGTCGCTGGTTGCGGGACCCGCTGTCTTCGTTGCTTCGTCTGCCATGATTCTCCTTCAATGCCTAGCCTTGATGCTTGATATTTCCAGTGTGTGGCAATTCCTGGTTACGCGCCGACGGGCGCAGTCTCGCTACCTTCGGCCGGAGCGGCCTCTGGCGTCTCTTCCGGCGCGGGCACCACGCTCTCCGCGGCAGCGGCGGCCTCGGCAGCAGCCGCAGCACGTGTACCTTTGCCGCGGACCTTGGTGTCGCGAATAGCCTTGATCTTCGCCAGCCGCTTCTGTTCTTCGTCCACGCGCACCGTGATGAACTTGATCACTGGTTCGGTCACACGCAGGCGGCGCTCCACTTCTTTCACCATGCCGCCTTCACCCTCCAGCACCATCAGCATGTAAATGCCATCGTGGAACTTGCGCACCACGTAAGCCAGCCGGCGCTTGCCCATGCGCTCGACACTCTTCACCGTCCCACCCGCGTTGCCGACCTGTGTCTCCAGGCTGGAGATCAGTTTGTCCTGCTCTTCCTCCGGCATATCGGGGCGAACGATGAACATCAATTCGTAAGTACGTTGCATTGTTTTCTCCTGGCCATCAGCTGTCAGCCGTCAGCTTTCAGCTAATGCCGTTCTCCAAACTTGTGTCATCCTGAGCGGAGGCGATCTGCTTTTGATCGCCGGAGTCGAAGGACCCCTATCGCCTGTCAAAATCTGTGCCGTCCCCGAAGGGACCCAGCTCTTTCCTGCCGCCAGCTACCGCGGGCTCACGCCCACGGCTAACTCAAATTGCGCGCTTCGGGGCCACAAAAACTTGGTGCTCGAAACTCTAGTCCCTAGTCCCTGACCCCTCATCCCTATCTTCTTCCGCCTTGCGATTGAACCGGTTCATCGCGGCCTGCACGCCGTCTGCAAGAATCACCCGTACCGCATCAGCCGCCTGATCCAGCACCTGGTCCACTACCGGTAGCTGCGACTTCTTGAACTGCGACAGCACATACTTCGCGCCATCGCCCACTGGATAGTCCGGGCCAATTCCCATCCGGATACGCGTGATCTCCTGCGTACCCAGCGCGGCAATCACCGATTCCGCGCCATTATGTCCCGCCGAGCGGCCCCGCGGCCGCACTCGCAACGAACCGAACGGCAGATCCAGTTCGTCATAGAGCAGCACCAGATCTTCTTCCGGCTGTGCCTGGTACTCACGCACCAGCTCGCTGACGGACTGGCCGCTCAGGTTCATGTAGGTCTCCGGCTTGGCCAGCACGACCTCGTGTCCGGCGATGCGCGTCCGCGCCGTCTGCGCGCGGCAGTGCCGATTATTCACCCGTACGCCGCACTGTTCGGCGATGCGGTCCACCGCCAGGAAACCCATGTTGTGCGGTGTGAACTGGTGTTCGATGCCCGGATTGCCGAGCCCGACGATCAGCTTCACGACCGTTACTTCTTCTTCTCGGCCTTCTCGGCCTTCTCCGGCTTGGCTGCCTTGTCGCCCTCGCCAGCTTCGCCCTCGGTTTCCTGCTTACCCTTCTTGATGACTTCGGGCTCGGCAGGAGCAGCAGCGCCTTCCACTGCAGCCTCGGCGGGAGCGGCTTCCACCACTTCCTTCACCGCAACCACGTGCGCTACGGGTTGAGTTTCTTCGGTGATGAACTTGACCTTGCTGTCGTGAGGCAGATCGGAAACACGTATCACCTGGCCAAACATCAACTGGCTGACGTCGGCGTCGATGCGTCCGGGAATATCGGCCGGCAAACATTCGACCTCAACTTCGCGCAGCAGGAGCTCGAGGATGCCGCCCTGCACCTTCACGCCTGGCGCCTCGCCCTTCAGCGCGATTGGCACGCTCACCTGCAACACCTTGTCCATGGCGATGCGCTTGAGGTCGACGTGCAGCAGCGCGCTCTTGATGGGCTCGTACTGCCAGTCCACGATCATCACCTTGGCGGTCTTGCCGTCGAGGCTCAGATCGAAGATCGAGTTGTGACCCTGCTCCGAATTCAGGATGCGCCGGATCTGCTTGGGATCGACAGCGACGGGCTGCGAATCCTGTCCCGCGCCGTAGACCACGGCCGGAATCATGCCGCTCTGGCGCAACCGGCGCGCGTCGTTCTTGCCGCCACCTTGCCGCGGCTTGGCTTCTACGTTCTTCTCTGCAGTTGCTGTAGCCATAATCTCGTTCCTTTACAAAAACAATCTGCTGACTGAAGTCTCTTCATGAATCGACTGAATGGCGCGTCCGATAAGTCCGGCGATCGACAGCACCTTGATCTTCGGCTCGTTGCGCCCCGCTTCAGTCAGCGGGACGGTGTTGGTTACGACAACTTCGGCCAACCCCGATTGCGAAATCCGTTCAATCGCCGGCCCCGAAAGCACGGCATGGGTCGCGCAGGCATAGACCTCGCGCGCACCCGCATCCAGCAGCGCCTGGCAAGTCTTCACTAGTGTGCCCGCGGTATCGATGATGTCGTCGAGGATGAGACAAGTGCGGCCCTTCACGTCACCGATCACGTGCATCACCTCAGTCACATCCATCTCCACACGGCGCTTGTCCACGATGGCCAGCGCCGAATCCATTTTCTTGGCGAAGAAGCGCGCCCGCTCCACGCCGCCGGCGTCCGGCGAAACCACCGTCAGGTCCGGAAACTGCTTCTTGCGGAAATAATCCACCAGCACCGGCGACGCGAACAGATGGTCCACCGGGATGTTGAAGAATCCCTGGATCTGCGGCGCGTGCAAATCCACAACCAGCGCGCGATCCGCGCCTGCCGTCGTCAACAGATCGGCCACCAGCTTCGACGAAATCGGCACTCGCGGCTTGTCCTTGCGGTCCTGCCGCGCGTAGCCGAAGTACGGAATCACCACCGTGATGCGCCGTGCCGACGCGCGCTTCAGCGCATCGATCAGCAACAGCAACTGCATCAGGTGTACATCCACCGGATCGCAGGTCGGCTGCACCATGAAGACATCGGCGCCGCGTACGTTCTCCTCGATCTGCACGTAGGTCTCGCCATCGGAGAACTTGCTGATGCAAGCCTTGCCGAGGGGCAGTTCAAGGAAATTGCAAATGTCCTTGGCCAGCGCATCGTTCGCCGTACCGGAAAAAATCTTCCACTTGTCGTCCTGGCGCGCCCTCACCGGCTTGCGCTCCGACAATGGCCTTTGTTGTGCCACCGGAGAAGTGCCGCCCTCACCTGGCGCCACCGCCGCAGGAACTACACTCGTCTTTGTTGCTGCGTCCATTGCGTCTATACCCCGCGCGACCTGGTTTGGTTACATGCTGGGTCCGGAAGAACTAGCTGTCAGCTATCAGCCGTCAGCTCTCGGTCAAATCTTGAAACTCAAAACTGGCAACGTGAAACTTTCTGACAACTGACAACTAGCCACTGGCAACTAAATTCTGGCTGGGCGGCTAGGATTCGAACCTAGACAAAGTGCTCCAAAGGCACTTGACCTACCATTAGTCGACCGCCCAGTGTCTCGGAGCCGTCAGCTATTAGCCGTCAGCCTTCAGCTCGCTGTTCGCTCTTGGCGATATCCGCTCTGTCATCCTGAGCGGAGGCGGCCCGACTTTGGCCGCCGTAGTCTATAGCACCAAGAATCGTACCGTTCCCGGAGTGGCCGTCCCTAGCCACTAGCCACTGCTTTCCAATACTCATCCCGCGTCAGCGTCGTCGTCGCCACGGCCGCATGTCCCGCCGCACTCATGCTCTCGCCTGCGGCTTGCGCCTCTTCCGTAGAAGCGAACAGGCCATACAACGTAGAGCCGGAGCCCGACAACGATGCATACTGCGCGCCTGCGCGCTGCAACAGCTCTTTTACCTCTCGCAACTCGGGATACTCAGGAAAGACGACGCGTTCGAAGTCGTTCTCGATCCCGGCTCGGACGAGGTCGAGAAGCGGTGTCTCGGCTCGGTCCCCGCCACCTGCGGGAACACCGGATGCAGGCCCAACCTTTACCCCACCAAGTCCAAAAGCGGGACTCGTCGGGAACCCTGCCTGCGGAAAACTCTCGTTCAGCCAGGCAAACACACTCTCGCTGAACTTGTTTATTGTACCTGTGGGGTCAGCGACGGTCAATGTAGCCTCGGATTGAGCGGCCGGTCGAGCAAGCGGCATGTCTGGGCGTGCGACCAGCGTGTCCCACTGCGCGAAGGCCTTGGGCGTCGAGACGCCAATGGGCGGCGTGACCACGACGAGGTGCAATTTCGGCAGATCGGGCAACGCGTGCACTTCCTCACCACGTCCCAAGCCGAGAACGGTCCCGCCAATCAGAAACAGCGGCAGATCGCTACCCACCTCCGCAGCGATGCGCAGCTTGTCTGCCATGGCAAGCTGCACGCCCAGAGCGCGTTCCAGTCCAAGCATCGCCGCTATGCCGTTGGACGACGCTGCTCCCATGCCTCCCTGCACCGGCAAACGCTTCTCGATTTCGATCAGGACTTTGCGTGAGCTTTGACAAGTTTGATTTTGATGGGGCGCGGCTTTAGCCGCGCCGTAAACATCCCCAGTAGAATCGGGCTTTAGCCCCCGAGGTCTTCCTGCATTGGCGGAGACAATGGCTTTCAGCACCTTTTCCGCAATCTTATAGCACGTGTTGGACTCATCCAGCGGTACGCGCGGATCGTCGCAGCGAATCTCGATGCCCGAGCCGCTTTGCACCTCGACACGGACGATGTCATGCAGCGCCAGCGTCTGATAGATGGTGCGCAGCTCGTGAAAGCCATCTGGTCGAACCGCTCCAATCTTCAATCCGAGATTAATCTTCGCGAAGGATAGGACAGAGATCATAAAAGTAGTTGCTACCGGCCGATGGTCAGTTGTCAGTTATACATCGGGGATACCGCTTAACGCTTCCGGGCTGCGATGACCCGCGGGATGCCTTGCAAATCAGGCGCGGTCCGCACGTCCTCCCACATTGTGGGACTAAGCAGATTCACCACCGCATCGCGCATCGAAAAACCAATCTCCACCGCCAGCCAGCCACCCGGTTTCAGAGCGCGATGCGCCTGCTTGATCAGCGGTCCAATCACATCCAAGCCTTGCTCACCAGCGAAGACCGCTACCCGCGGCTCGAAGTCGCGGACTGATTTCTGCACTTTGTCCGCCTCACCGTAGCCCACGTAAGGCGGATTGCTGACCACAAAATCGAAGTCCCCAACGCCAGCGAGGGCTTCCAGGACATTGCTCTGCATGAAGCGCACCCGCGCGTCGAGCCGTAGCCGTGCGGCATTGGCGCGCGCGATCTCCAGCGCGTCGGCCGAGACGTCGACGGCATAAACGTTCCCATCCTTCAATTCGTGCGCAAGGGCGAGGGCGACGCAACCAGAGCCGGTACCCACATCCACCAGTTTCGGTCGCACAATGCCGTGCGCCAACTCCAGCACGGTTTCCACCAGGTGCTCGGTCTCAGGGCGCGGGATAAGCACCGCGGGCGAGACGACGAAATCCAGTCCCCAGAACTCCTGATGTCCGGTGATGTATTGCGACGGCATACCCGTCGAGCGCTGGCCCAGCACGTCGTCGTAACGGGCTTCTTCTTCGGCGGTAAGTTCGCGCTCGGGATGAGCATACAGGTAGGTGCGATTGACGCCGAGGACGAACATCAGCAGCACCTCGCCGTTCATCCGCGGCGAGCCTACGTCGGACGCCTCCAGACGCTCGATTGCCGATGAAAGCGCTTGTTTGAGTTGCATGGAAAGGGGCGCCTTTTGCTGCGCCGTCACAGCATCTTAACTGGCGTCATCCTGAGCGCAGGCGGCCTGCAGTTGGCCGCCGGAGTCGAAGGACCCCTATAGTTTCAGGAGTCTCGCCGCCACTACGATACTGAAAATCTAAAATGGGCCGCTTACTCCGGGCTCTCACCTGGGCCAACATCCGCGCCGCCGCCGGACAGCTCCCTTACGCAGCGCCCGCCTCGTCCCCTTTGAGTTTCTCGGACTGGAAGTGCGTGATCAGCGCATCGATCATCGGCTGGATGCGGCCGTCCATGAATTCCGGCAGCTGGTGCGCAGTAAAGCCGATGCGATGGTCGGTGACGCGGTTCTGCGGGAAGTTATACGTGCGAATCTTCTCGCTGCGATCGCCGCTGCCCACCATGGCCTTGCGTTCCTTGGCCAGAGCCGCCTGCTGCTTTTGTTGCTCCATCTCGTAGAGGCGGGCGCGCAGCACGCGCATTCCCTTCTCGCGGTTCTTGATCTGCGATTTCTCGTCCTGGCAGCTGACGACGGTGTTGGTCGGCAGGTGTGTGATGCGCACCGCCGAGTACGTCGTGTTCACCGACTGCCCGCCGGGACCCGATGAACAGAAGGTGTCGATGCGAATGTCCTTGGCCTCGATCTTGATGTCCACATCTTCGGCTTCGGGCAGCACAGCGACCGTCACGGCCGAAGTGTGAACCCGGCCCTGCGTCTCGGTCTCCGGCACACGCTGCACGCGATGCACGCCGCTCTCGTACTTCAGCCGCGAGTAAACGCGCTGGCCTTCGATAATGGCGATCACTTCCTTCAGACCGCCGACACTTGACTCGGACGTAGAGAGCACTTCCACCTTCCAGCGATTGCCTTCAGCGTAGCGCGTGTACATGCGGAAGATTTCGGCCGCAAAGAGCGTAGCCTCGTCGCCACCGGTGCCGGCGCGGATTTCAAGGATCACGTTCTTTTCGTCGTTCGGGTCCTTGGGCAGAAGCAGGACCTTCAGCTCTTCCTCCACTTGCGTCAGCCGCTCCTCCAGCTTCTTCATCTCCTCGCTCGCGTAGGCCAGCATCTCGGGATCGGTCTCGTCGACGGCGAGCGCTTTGCTCTCCTCGATACCGCGCGTCAGATCCTTGTACTCGCGATACTTCTCGACCACGGGCTGCAATTCGCTGTGCGCCTTGGCCGTCTTCTGATAGCGCTGCGAGTCGGAGACGATCTCCGGCGAAGCGAGAGCCTGGTTCAGCTCTTCATACTTGGTTTCGATATGTTCTATGCGTTCAAACATGGGATCAACTCTATTGTACGGCGAAGGGGCGCACCTTTAGGTGCGCCGGAACGGAGCCTCCAGTATTGTCATCACGAGGAGGCCTTCAGGCCGAGGAGGGATATGCTTTTCGTGCCCGGGCTGAAGCCCGCTGTTCCTCTGTCGTCCCTGATGGAACTCTTAATGCCGCCCCGAATTGCCTTAGTCGCGCTCCCGAAAATCCGAACCTGATTCACAAGCAGATCCCTCGCCGGACTGAAGTCCAGCTCGTGATGACAAGCTGAAATCTGCTGAATACATGAATGATGGAAAAAATCTCTCGCGGCGGGCGCCGCTAGGCAATCACAAGCTCGCCGCCGCGCTGCTTCTCCAGTTCCATGGCTTCGTTGAGAGCGGCGATGGCGGTTTCTACCTGATCGTCTGCCGGAGGCTGCGTGGTGATGCGCTGCAGCCATAGTCCGGGCTTCGTCAGCACCGCGAAGAGCGACGATCCATGCTTGGCGGCGAAGCGGATCAGCTCATACGAAACGGCCGCGATCACCGGCAGCAGCGCGATGCGCGAAGCGAAGCGCGCCCAGAACGTCGTCGCCGGGATCAGCATATAAGTGAACATCGCGATCAGCATCACGGTCATGAGGAAGCTGGTACCGCAACGCGGATGGAACGTGGTGTACGCCTGCGCGTTCTTCACTGTCAGCGGATCGTTATGCTCGAAGGCGAAAACCGTCTTGTGCTCAGCTCCGTGGTATTGATACACGCGCCGGATGTCTGCCCACAGCGAAATGCCCCAGATGAACAGGAGGAACAGCGAAATACGGATTATGCCGTCAACCACGTTGAACAGGATCTGATTGCCGAAGGCGGGATAGTGGTTCTTCAGCTTGGTGGCCGCCAGCAGCGGCACGAACTTGTACATGAAGATGAAGAAGCTGAGCGACAGGATGAGATTGACCGCGATCACCCAGCTGCTGATCTCCGTCTTCTTCTCTTCGTTAGGCGTCAACACGCCGAGTGCGACATCGGCTGAGTAGCGCAGTGCACGGAAGCCCAGCGTCATCGCACTGCCCAGCGTCATGATGCCGCGCAGAAACGGCCAACCCATCCACTTGTGCTTGTCGGAGAGCTTTTCCAGCGGTTCGGAGTGGGTCGCCAGGGTGCCGTCGGGCCGGCGAATGCAGATGCCCCACGCGTGTGGCGAGCGCATCATCACGCCTTCCAGCACGGCCTGGCCGCCGACCAGGGTAGTTTCCTCGCCGCTCTCCAGGGCCGGCAAAAGTTGGACGGCCGCTAAGAACCGCAAATGGCGAAGCAGAGAACGCATAACGATTGGATGTTCCTCGAACGGGTACGACGCACAATTGCGCTAGCTTAGGGTAAGCAGGCAGGCTGACGATGTCAATCCGTGCGGACGAGCAGCCGTCCAGAAGTCAGGCGGTGCGTTAGTGCAGAGACGGCGTCCCCGGCTTCACGCCACTGCCGGATTGCGAGATTGCCAGCGAAAAAGCTATAATCTTAGTTTACTCAGCCAGCCGGCAACCATCTGGAGAAATCATGGCACAAGTTTGTGAAATCTGCGGCAAGGGTCCGCAATTCGGGAACAACATCAGTCACGCGCACAACGTTACCCGGCGGCGCTGGAATGTGAACCTGCGACCGGTTCGCGCCAAAGTTCCGGGCGGCAGCCGCCGTATGCGGGTCTGCGCCAGCTGTCTGCGCAGCGGCAAGGTTACGAAAGCTTAGTATCCCGCCGATCGGATTTTGTGATCCCCTCTCATTTTGTGATCCCTCTCCATGTGGAGAGGGATTTTTCCTCCGACGAGGGGATTTGTTAGGCAATTTCCAGTTGCGAGCGCATCTTTTCCGCCAACTCCCGCACTGACCTGACCTTCTCCGCGACATCGGGAGAGATGGTTTTCTGCCGCAGCGCCAGCTCCGAATTCAGCAGGATCCCTGTCACCTGGCTGCGCAGTTGGTTGCGCAGCACCTGCTCCGCGGTGCGCGTTGCCATCAGCTTTTCCTTCTCGGCACGCCGCAACGCCACCTGCACCTCGCGCACCACTCGTTCGTTGCTGTGCAATGCCAGGTTTACATACAGCGGCACGGCGATGCCGCATCGGTTCAATAGAGTGTCGAGGGCGCGAAAGTCCGATTCCAGCAGCGACTGATCGATCGCCAGGCCGTCGAATTCCGCTGCCTGCATTTTCGTCACCGCCTGCGGCACCGAGCTCGCCACATTTGTCTTATGACCGGTTCCCTGCTCCAGCGCCGCGGCGCATTCCTTCGCCCGAGATGATGTGGTCACCAGCAGAATCATGATTTCCCCTTCTCCGCGCGCGAGCGCACACTTCTCCTGTCCGACTCGCTGCGGTGCTTGTCGGTTTCAACTACCCGGCCACACGCTTCCTATCTTCCGATAGGCCCCGTCAGGTCCAGGAAAACTGCTCTGCTTCAGGAACCCGCGGAGCATGCCAAAGGAACGTCAAAGGGCCGAGCCGTATTCTTTCAGTTTGCGATACAACGTGGTTTTGCCGATGCCCAGACGGCGTGCGGCTTCCAGTTTGTCGCCATCCAGCACCTGAATAGCGTGCAGAATAGCGTGTTTTTCCAGTTCGTCCAGCGGAGTAATGGCGGACGGGTCAGTCGTCCCCTCAGGTGCTGCGACCAGCGCCTGAGCGTCACGTATCTGCGTCGGCAGATCGGCCACGTGAATCGTGGGCAGAGAGCAGGTTGTACAGGCGCGCTCAACGCAGTTCTCCAACTCGCGGACGTTGCCCGGCCAGTCGTAATTGAGCATGAGCCGCAAGGCATCGTCGCCCACAATGTGCTCGCTGCCGGTGACGGCTTTGTTGATCCGGTCCAGCACGTGGCCAATCAGCAACGGGATGTCCTGCTTGCGCTCCCGCAGCGGAGGAATCCGCAGGGTGAGCACATTCAGACGGAAGTAGAGATCACGGCGGAAGGTTCCCTGGCTTACGGCCGCATCCAGATCCCGGTTGGTGGCAGCCAGGATACGGACGTTAATCGGCATCGCCCGGGTGCCGCCGACCGGCCGGATTTCTTTTTCCTGAATGGCCCGCAACAGCTTGGCTTGCAGATCGACAGGTAGTTCCCCGATCTCGTCCAGGAAGACTGTGCCGCCTTCGGCGGTGGCCAGCAGACCTTCTTTCGATCGAACCGCTCCAGTAAAAGCGCCGCGCACGTAGCCAAAGAGTTCGCTTTCGATCAAGGTGGGCACCAGGGAGCCGCAGTCCACCGGAATGAAGGGCTTGTCCCTGTAGGGACCGGCATAGTGAATCGAGCGCGCCACCAGCTCCTTGCCGGTGCCACTCTCGCCCAGGATCAGCACCGGATGCGTGCTGTGCGCCGCCTTGGCAATGATGCGATACAGCTTCTCCATCTCCGGGGAATGCCCCACCAGTTGACCGAAGCCCTGTTTCGACCGCAACTGCTCCCGCAGCAGGCGGTTCTCGGTGGTGAGCTTCAGGTGGTTGGTGACTCGCTCCAATTCCAGGCGCAGTTCGTCAAAATTGAAGGGTTTGGTGATGTAGTCGTAGGCGCCAAGCTTCATTGCCTGCACGGCTGATTGCACCGTGGCGAAGCCGGTCATCACAATGGTGACCGCTTCCGGCCGCCGTTGCTTGATTTCGCGCAGGATCTCCAAGCCATTGCTGCCTGGCAGTCGCAGGTCGAGCAAAACGACATCGGTATTGGCGGTATCCAGAATACGGCAAGCCTCGTCCCGTGATTCAGCCAGTTGCGTGCTGAAGCCCAGCGAACGGGCTACGTCCCGGCAGCACTCCCGCACCGACCGCTCATCTTCCACGATCAGCAGGTTTAATAAGTTAGTCTCAAAGATCTGCTCGCTCACGGGCTCTGTTTCCGTTGCAATCACGTGACTCGCCTCCTGGCCGGCTTAAACAACCGCCGGCGCGCGCTAATTTTCAGCGCTTGTTACCATCATCCCTTTTTGGGAAAACGCCGCTAGTGCGTGGGTCACAATCACCTGTGAGGTCCGGACCAGCCGCCGCTGATCTCCGGGTTAGGTCGCCCGGCGCACAGGTTTCTACCGCCCCAATTTCCTCGCCGGACTCCTCAGCGCTTCCACTCTTCGCCCCGACCCGAGCAAGGCGTCGCATCAGCCGTTTTAGCAACTCACCGCCACGCTGTGCGTTGCGCTCCACCTCGCGTACCGAACGCTTCAAATGGCTGTAGGGGGGCAGCTTCCACTCCAGCACATGGGCATTCATCAGTACCCCGGTCATGACATTGGACAGCTCATGTAACAGTTCTTCGCAATCACTGCATTGCAGCCGCAAGGGACGTGCCATTTCCGGAACACGCCCCTTGCTGTCACCGCAGGAGGAGCCCGTCGCTTCACCTTGCCGGCCGATTTCGCACGGGTTCAAATCGATTTCTGCCGCCACACTGGTCCCACGCAACTCGTCAACAAAGTAAGGCGTCCCACCATCAACTCTGGTAGCATCTGCGTCTCTACTAGCCTCAGCGGCAGTCGGAAGAAACGACGCACCTGCTGGCTGTATCAGGTCCCGCGATTTCCTGCCATTTGCCTTCATGATCGCAACCGCTTTCGATACAGCCTTTACCAATGCACGCTCCCCACCAAACTGCTCAGCACAGCCCCGTGATCATTTGAAAGCACTTACGCAAATCTACCTATTCCTGGAATTTCGTAATGCTCCCACTTTGAAACTCGCATTCTGCGGATTACTCGTGAGTCCAACCGCAATCAGGGACTTACAGCCATTCCCATATAGGCAAGCTCGGCTACTCCAATCCCCATATCGGGAATACCCTCTGGCGCTGGTTCCCTCCCGTCTTGAGCAAAAAAAAAGAGGGAGTCAAACTCCCCCCTTTTGCTCACGATGCTTTTGGTTCGTCAGGCTATTGACGGTTCGTCGTTGAACTAGCCGCGCCCACATGTGCGGTTTCCGAGGAACCTCCGCCATCACTGCTCACCTGCAGCAACAATCCGTTATAGGCTGACGCCGCCAGCAACCTGCCCTGATAATCCAAGGCGGTCTTTATGGAAACGCCTGTATCCGGCGTGCGCTGCCAGCTCTGCCCGCCATCTTTGCTTTCAAACACCCCGTGTGCAAACAACGCTGTGGCCAACAGGCGCTGCGAGACCGGGTCGTAGCGCACGGCGAAGACATTGCGTGGCGGCAAGCCTGCCAGGACGTGCTCCCAGGTCTTACCCCCATCGGTCGAGTGCACCGCGCCTTCTCGAGTCGCCAGCCACCACGATCCGTCCGGCACCGCCGTCAGGTTGTAAAGTCCGGTGACGTACTTCGGGTAGGTGATCTCGGTCCACGACTTGCCTTGGTCATGCGAAAGAAAGGCCCGTTTAGGAGCGACCAGGCTTAACGTTCCGTCGGCGAGACTGTTCACCGCAATGAAGTCGCTTTCCCCCTCGATCATGGTGCCGTACCACTTCCGCCCGTGATCGACACTGACGAAGAGGCCATCGTTCGTCGCCGCGTACCAAGTGTCGCCAGCCGTATCGAAAGCGCGAACCCGGGGTGTACTGTCGAGTGCGATCGCATACTCCGTCGCGGCGGGCTTGCGAGGCACCGTGGTATGTCTGGAGCGAGTCGCCGCTGACTTAGCCGTTTTCGGCGACGCGGCCGCACTGGGGATATCGTGCTGCTCCGGTAGCGGTCCGCGAATCATGGCCGCTGGCTGCCATTCGCCGCTGATCGACATCAAGTAGAAGACTCCGTGATTGGTTCCGGCGAAGATTACGCCGTCTCCAGCCTGGTTCAGGCTTAAGACGTCCCGTTCGTCGAGACCGCGATTTGACTGTCTCCAGTTCGCGCCGCGGTCGTCGGAAATGAAGAAGCCGCCGAGATCCTTGTCGTTGACCACGCCGACGAAGATGCGGTTGGGGTCCTTGTTATCGATCACCACGCCACCCACCACGCGATGGGCGAAGCCGTGGTTCGAGGTCTCGTAATGGGCGAAGCCGTCATGGCTGGCCAGGACGCCCCCGCGATCGGTGGCGACCAACACGTGCTCCGGATCGCCAGGATCCACCATCACATCGTTGACGATGACCGAGTCATCGGTGACCAGCTTCCACTTATCGCCGCCGTCGACGGTCTTCCATAATCCTCCGGTGGTTCCGGCATATACGATCGATGGCCGCTGCGGATCCTGCTTCAACACGCGGGTGCGCATCGCCCAATGCGGCAACGCCAGCGGATCGACGATGATGCTGAACATGTCCGAGTCAAAGGCAATGCCCTTGCTGATGCTGTGCCAGCTGGCGCCGCCGTCATCGGTCTTCCAGGGCAGGTGCCAGGTCCCGGCGTAGATGATGTTGGGATTCTGAGGGTCGATGGCCAGGGACTCGATGTTCTTGATCTCGGCGTGACCCTCTGGCGAGATTCGTTCCCAAGTCTGCCCGCCGTTGCGGGAACGGAAGACCCCGTCCAGCGCCCCGATTATCAGCAGGTTGGGATCGCTCGGCGCCATGGCCAGCGCGCGAATGGACTTGCCGTGTACGCCCGGCAGAGCGTGCCACGTGCGGCCACCATCGTCCGAGCGAAACACATCGCCTTCGTCGGCGTTGTACAGACTCCAGGCCGCGACGTAGATGGTCGACGGATGGCTGGGATCGAAGATGATGTGGTCCAGCACATAATCATCGCCCGGTCCTAGATGGGCGAAAAGCGACCATGAGGCGCCGCCATCCTGCGAAAGAAACATTTGTCCCGCACTGGTGCCGAGCAGTACGTGGTTCGGGTTCGCCGGGTCGTACGCCAGACTGCGCACGTCACCGCCCTCCGGACCGATCAGCCGCCAGTCCGAAGCGAACGCTGCAAAGGAGAAAAGGAGGAGCCCACAAATGGCAAGTCTTACCGAAGCAGAAATCTTTTTATACATGGTCCGTCGCTAATGCTAGCAGGTTGCTGGTTTTTCTAAAGCATAAACCAGCCCGCGGGATCGTGCATTGAGGAAATGTCCGAAGTGCCAGCAAGGTTATCCGCTTGACCCGAATCGACACAGCTGGACTACTCCGGAGCCACCCGCTACTTAAGAAGAGGATGCACACAGCCACACTACCGTTGCAATGTCTGCTGCAGCGTTATCGCACCAAGAAAAAGCCGGTGAGAGCCTCGGGGCTCCCACCGGCAACAGAGTTCCAGTCGAGGAACTGGCTTATTGCTGAGGAGCGGCCGCGGGCGCCGTTCCTGCAGCTTTCTTGTGATGATGCATCGGAGCCGCCGCCTTCGGTTTCGGGTAGGCGTTCTCACTCGGCTTCACCACTGACTCATCCACT
>JBEKXQ010000112.1:0-23462 GCA_049511915.1 Candidatus Korobacteraceae bacterium | reverse complement strand
TCAGGAAAACGGCTGGTGATTCAGGAATTCGATGCAACGGGCGTCCTGGAAACGGGGTTGCAGGTGCAATTCATAGACCTCAACCCGTCGTCCGCCGTTGGGCATTGGTTCCCTGCGACCCACATGGCCAGTTCGGGCGGCTACGACTATTTCGCCACGCATCAGGAAACGCGCCTGTATTCGTCCTCAGGCGCTACGCCGAGTTGCGGCGTTGGCATTACCACCGATTCTCAGACAGGAAATTACATGCCAAACGGGCGCCCTCTGCCTGGACGGCAACCGGACACTGCTGGGCACTGACTTCTGCAGGACTACGGTCCTGAGATGTGAGCCACTCCAATGAGACGCGCACCGGATTGCTCCTCTTGCCGTCCGGCTGCGCGTCCGCCATTTCGGACGCCAATTCCCGGCGGAGCAAGATGCTCTGAAAGCTAATTCTGCGCCTGGCAGATCACGCACTTCAGGTAAGCCGTCTCGGGAATGTTGAGCAGGACAGGATGGTCCTGGGCCGCGCCACGCTTTTCGAGCACGCGAACAACTCGTCCGGCATCGGCTGCGGCCGAACCCAGCATCTCGAGAAATTCCGCTTCACTCACGTGAAACGAGCAGGAGCACGTGACCAGCGTGCCTCCGGGACGAAGCATCTTCAGGGCGCGCAGATTCAGTTCCTTGTAGCCTTTGATCGCGGTGGGGAGGGTGCGCTTTGTCTTGGCAAACGCGGGCGGGTCGAGGACGATGGTGTCGTATTGCCATCCCGCGCTGGAATAGTCCTTGAGCAGGTCGAAGGCGTTGGCCTCCGTCCACTCGATCTCGCCGCACCGATGTTGGGCGTGATTAAGCTGCTCGTTCTGCTCGGCGACTTCGAGCGCGGGCCGCGAAGAATCGACCGCCGTAACGCTGTCGCACACGCGCGCTAGATGCAGCGCAAAGCCGCCCTGATAGGTGAAGGCATCGAGGGCTTCTCCGTGAGCGTACCGCGCGGCGGCGGCGTAGTTCTCGCGCTGGTCGAGAAAAGCCCCGGTCTTCTGCCCGCTTAGCCCGTCGAAGTGGAAGCGAACGCCGTTCAGCGTAAAGATCGTGCTCGACCGCTCGCCCCGCAGCAGTTGCGAATCGCGCGCCGGCAACTCCTCCAACTTGCGAATGTGTGCGTCCACGCGTTCCAGCACGCTGGCATCGGGAAAGTGTTCGGACAGCGAGCCCAGCACCACCTGGCGCAGATCGTCGCGATCGAACGCCTGCGTCAGCGCCTGCATTGCCAGGACGTCGTTGTACTTGTCCACGATCAGGCCGGGCAGCAGGTCGGCCTCGCTGAAGATGACACGGTAGGCATCGGTATCATGTACGCTGCGCTGGCGAAACCCGATGGCGCGGGCAATTCGGGCACGCAGCACATCCGGCAGTGCGGCTTCCGGGATCTCCTCGCTGCTGAGCGTCCGGATAGCGATTTGCGACGCGCTGCTGTAGAGCGCCGATCCCAGCCTCTTGCCACGCTCATCCCGCACCTGAACCAGCGCGCCGGGCAGGACCTCCGCCACGGCCGCCAGATCGGACCGGTAAACCCACAGGTGTCCGCCGCGCAGCCGAGCCGCACCGCGCTGATTGACGGTTACCACGGGAGGCGAATCATCCAATACATCCTCCTTGAAATCAAAGACTTAATCTTACGCGGCAGACGGCAGCGGAATGCTGCGGCATGAATCTACTTTACATAAAGTAAAACATGCTTGACATTTAGTTAGTTATTTCTTACATTATGTCCGTTGCACATTACTCAACTGGAGGGAAACGGAAATGGATTTGTCCTATCAGGAAAAAAGTATACTCGGATCGCTGCTCGCGATGGTCGTCGTTTACGGATACTACTTTGCCAATGCTTTGCGCCATGCCGGCGAACCTGACTTCGCCAGCGGGGGCATCGGCCGTCTTATCTTTGCCGTGATTGCCATCGTGGTGATCCAGATCGTTTATCAAATCATTCTCGCCCTGGAATCCAGACCCGAACCCAAGGACGAGCGCGACGTTCTGATCGAATGCAAAGCCTATCGTAACGGCTATTTTGCATTGGCAACCGGGGCTTTTCTGGTTATCGGCGGCGTCATCATGGCCGTCCTGGCACGTGATGCCGCTCCCACGCGGATCATTGTCACGCCGTTTCTCATCGTCAATCTCGTGCTGCTGTTCATGGTATTAGCTGAACTGGTGAAACTCCTCACCCAGCTGTTCTATTACCGAAAGGGCTTCTGACATGGCCAGTGGACGGATCCGCAACAACGTTCGCACATTGCGCTTTCACCGTTCGGAGATGACTCAGCAGGAATTGGCCGAGAAGGTTGGCGTCACCCGGCAGACGGTCATCGCCATCGAGGGTGACAAGTATTCGCCGTCGCTGGAGGTTGCTTTCCGCATCGCCCACGCCTTCGGGGTGCCGCTGGAAGAGGTATTTCATTATGAATCGAGCGAACCATAGAGCTGACAGCTTGGTAGTGTCCTAAAGTTGACTTTAGGACACTACCGACAGCTTCATCTTCCATGCTGCCGCTTGTAGATCTGCTCCACCGTTTCCAACGTGTCGATCTCTTTGGGCAGCTTGTCCTGCCGGACGCGCACGATGCGGGGAAATCGCAGGGCAAAGCCGCTGTCGTGCCGGTCCGAACGCATGATCGCATTGAATGCCACCTCCAGCACGATCCTCGGTTCCACTTCGCGCAGATGTCCGTGATCGGCGGTGGTGTGCGCCAGGAACCATTCCGTAAGCTCGGCAATTTCCTTGTCGGTCAATCCTGAGTACGCCTTGCCAATGTTGACCAGCTCTTCGCCCTTGCGCACCGCGAAGGTGTAATCGCTGAGCACGTGGATGCGCTTGCCGTGTCCGAATTCTGCGGCGGTGACCACGACGTCCAGCGTCGCCAGCTCGCGCTTCAGCTTAAGCCACCAGCGGCCGCGGCGTCCGGGCATGTAGGGCGACTCGAGGTCCTTGATCATCAGCCCTTCGTTGCCGCGCGCCATGGCCTGCTCGAAATAGCGCTCCAGTTGCTCGGCCGAGTCGGCGCGCATGGATGGCGCGCGCAAGACCCATCCCGACGCAGCGACTTCCTCTTCAATTTGCGGCTCGAATAGCAGCTTGCCTTGCGCATTGACGATGGGACGCGGGGCAACTCGATTCGCACCGGCAAAGACGCGGTCTAGAACCTGCGCGCGTGCCGACAGCGGCTTGTCGAGCGTCAGCTCGTCGCCGGCGTAAATCACGTCGAAGACAACATATGCGACCGGCACTTCAGCGATGAGTTCTTCGCTGACCTGCTTGCGTCCCAGGCGCTTCTGGATTTCGGAGAACGGCATGGCGTGCCCGCCATTCTGGTTGTCGCGCCAGGCGACGATCTCGCCGTCAAGGATCACTTCCCCGGCAAACTCACTCAACGGTCCCACTAGCTCGGGAAACGACGGCGTCACTTCGTCGAGAGTACGCGAAAACAGGCGCACCTGTCCGCCGCCGCAATGCGCCTGCGCTCGCATGCCGTCGTATTTGTCCTCCACCAGCGCGTGCTCGAAATATTGAAACGCTTCCTCCGCGTCAGCCGCCGGACTGGCCAGCATAAAGCCAACGGGATGGAACAACCGCATGCGTGCTTCGTCCAGACGATGCTCTGCCGCGAGTTGCAGCGTGCTGCCAATATCGCCGAGCAGCATATTGGCGCGCTGGACCCGGGCAAGCGGCTCGTCATAAGCTCTCGCGATTGCCTCCTCCACCAGGCTTTCTTTCAAGCCAACGCGCAACTCGCCGGTAATGATCTTCAGAATGTACTTGGCTTCGAGCGCGGTCGCACGCTCCAGCAGAGACTTGAGCACCGCAGCTTTAGCCGTCGCCGTACGAGTCTCCGCGATTCGATCGAAGGCGGCGCGAACTTCTTGCAGTGTGATGGTCGGGGATGCTGGTGCTTTCGCCAGCAGCACATCATAGGCAGCCGCGCCCAGATCGCCGCGCTCGCGATACGCGGCGGTAAGCTCAGACGCCCCGCTGGAGCCTTGAAAGGGCACGCCTTCAGGCGTGCCTCCAGAGCCCATATTAGCTTTGTCATCCCGAGTGGGCGCCAGCCCGCGAGCGGCCTGCTGTTCCGATTCTGCGCCTGCGCTCTTCTGTCCGGGGGCAAGGTGCGTCACCAGCTTCCACAGGAGCGATCCGCCGATCTGTAGCGTGCGCTCGTCGAACGCCGGGAATGCGCGTCCGGAAAGAAAGACGGCGGAGATCGCAGCGTCCGGCAACTCCCGCGAGAGGAAGTACTCTGCCAGAAACGCGACCTTCTCGGTCTTCTTGGCGGTGGCGGCGATTCGCTCACACAGCTCGGCTAGGCGTTGCATGGATTAGCAACCGCTTTGGATGCGACGGCGCGGGATTCAGAAGCAGGATAGATCGGATTCACAATCCCGGGTGGAGCACGCCTTCAGGCGTGCATAACAGGCGGCAAATTTCGAACCTGGCTTTAGCCGCTGAGGTGACCCTCAACTGAAATTCCCTCAGCGGCTGAAGCCGGGTTCGAAGACAGAAAGCTCAATGCACGCCTGAAGGCGTGCTCCACCCGCGTTGAGGTACGTCATAATCGTGAAAATGCTGATTACAGCGTCCGACCATCGAGAATGCTCGCGACTACTGCCCGGCAGGCTCGGCTGAGGCGCGCTGCTGGCCGGCGTAGTAGCCGCTGCGGGTGCGCACCTGCAGCTTCTTGTAGCCCTTGGCCTGGGCTTCAACCTTCACCGTGCGGTAGCCACCGGCGCTCTGTGGCGTCGAGGGCTTGTACCCGATGGTGTATTGGTTCCGGATGTCGTGCGCGATCTGTTGGGTGATCGCTTCCACTTCATTCAGGTCCTTGGGGAAAAATGCGACGCCGCCCGTGTCCTCGGCCATCTCGCGCAAAGCACGGCGGGCCCGCTTGCCATGCTCTTCACTCAGCAAGCCGATGGTGTAAATTGTCGGGCCATTCTGCTCTTGCAGTCGGCGGAGCGCCTGCTCCAGCGATTCGCGGCTGGCATTATCTTCGCCGTCGGTCACGACCAGCAGAACTTTCTTCTCCAACTCGCCGCTTTTTTTCAGATGATCGGCCGAGGCGACGACAGCGTCATACAGCGCGGTGCCGCCCCGCGACTCGATCCGCTCGAGTGCGTCCTTCAGCTTGGGAATGCTGCCCGTGTAGTCCTGATCGAGGAAATACTCCTCGTTGAAGTTGACAACGAAAACTTTATCTTGCGGATTGCTGGAGCGCACCAGATTAAGCGCGGCAGCGTTGACCTGGGGTCGCTTCTCGCGCATGGAGCCGGAGTTATCGATGACGATGCCCATCGCCACCGGAATATCTTCGTTGTGAAACGAGCTTATCTTCTGTGGCTTGCCGTCTTCAAGAACGTTGAAGTCGCCTTTGGTCAGATTGGTGATCAGACGATTGCGATCGTCCACCACGGTGGCATGCAGCGTGACTTCGTCCACTTCCTTCTTGAAGATATAGACGTCATCACGCTGCGCGGCAGGCTCTTGCCCTTGTGGCGCCGGTAACTGCACGGTGTCGCCAGGCTGGTTGGGAGATTTGGGAGCCGCGGGCTCCTGAGCCTGGTCCTGATTGGCGCCGGACTGCTGTGCCGCGGCACCCGTGGATTGCTGATTCGGGGCGGTGGAGTTCTGCGCCACCAACCACGCGCCCCCCAACAAAACCAAAGTAATCAGGAAGAAATTGCGCTTATTCCGTAGGTGCATAGTATCCAGTTTTGGCATAAACGTGCAGCGGCGGCAAGCCCCTGGGGGGATTCAGCTTCACCTTGATCTTCCGCCATTTGCCATCGCGTCCCGGATTGGTTGGACGGTATCCGAGGACATATTGGTTGCGCAGTTCAATACCTATCTTGGTGGCTACGTCCGCCAGTTCGTTGGGCGAATCGATGACAAATGTGCGCCCGCCGGTTACTTCGGTAACATCACTCAGCAGGGCCGGGCCCTCCCGTTCCTCCGGACTCTTGAAGTCACGGTCAAAAAGCCCTATGCCGTAGATCTGAACATCCGCTTCCCGCACCATGGATTTGATCTCGCCTTCGGTGTAGCGGCTGTGGTTGTCGCCGCCATCGGAGATGATCAAAAGCGCCTTGCGCTCATAGTGCGCCTTTTGCATGCGATTCATGCCGAGATAGATGGCATCCAGCAATGCCGTCCGCCCCTTGGGAATGGCATACACCAGCTTGTTTTGGATGTCCTCGACCGATGAGGTGAAGTCCACCAGCACTTCCGGCTTTTCCGAAAACGTGATGAGGAAGAACTCGTCCTGCGGATTGGCGGTGCGGAAGAATTCAACTACGGCCTGGCGCGACTTGTCGATCTTGTCGGCCATGGAACCGCTGATGTCGAAAATGACACCGAGCGAGATCGGAGCGTCCTCACTGGAAAAGTGACGGATGGTCTGCGGCCTGCCATTGTCGGTGAGCTCGAAGTTCTCTTTTTCCAGGCCCGTTACCAGCCGGTTCATCGGATCCGTTATGGTCACCGGAACCAGCACCAGCTCCACATCTTTCTTCAGCGGCTTGGTGTGCGTGCGCAGCGAGGGATCGCCGGGAATGTCCGGGGCGAGGGTCGCGTCGGTCTTCTTGGTTTCGCGCGGAGTGATGTGGATGTCGTCGTTCTGGGCAAGTGCAGGCAAAACCGTCCAGCAGGCGACAAGGCATAAGCCAAGCAGCAGGAGCAAGGTCTGGGAAGCGCGCACGGTGGATTGGACGGGCTGGCGGTGAAAAAGTCCCGCCGCACGATTACGATACCGAGGCTGGATGGCCGAGCCACTTGACCCGAATGCCGTACTGCTACCGCGGGCCATAGGATCCTCTAAAGCTTGTGCTGAATGTTATCACAGCTTGCGGCAAGCAAATCAGGCTCTGTCGCCGCCATCTCCAACGCTTCTCCGCCCGGTTGGCTGAACCTTTGGATGTGATTCACGTCATTCTGGTTTCCTTATTGTTGTTGCTACAATCACCCTTCCCGACGCTCATCTCTCATAAAATTTCGCGTCGGGAGCAGGGACTCTTATGGCAGACATCCTTCCTTTTCGTGCTCTTCGTTATGATCCTTCGAAAGTGACTGCGGGCGAGGTCATGACTCAGCCCTACGACAAAATCAGCCCGGCGATGCAAGACCGGTACTATGCGGCTAGTCCTTACAACCTGGTGCGAATCATCCTGGGCAAATCCCAACCTGACGACAATGATCAGGAGAACGTGTACACGCGGGCGGCAGCCAGTCTGCGGCAATGGCAGGCCGAGGGCGTTCTGCGGCGTGACGCTGAACCCAGCATCTACGTTTATGTCCAGAGGTTTAAGATTCCCGGCGATCCAACTGGAGCCGAGGCGGAACGGCGCGGCTTTATCGCCCTGGGCCGCGTGGAAGATTACGACCGCAAGGTGGTCTTTCGCCATGAGCAGACGCTGAGTAAGCCCAAGGCCGATCGCCTGAACCTTCTGCAGGCGACGCAGGCACATTGCGAACAGATATTCATGCTCTACAGCGATCCGGCGGACGAGGTTGGTAAGCTGCTGAAGCCGGAAGGGCCGCCGACGGTCGAATTGCTCGATGAATACGGCGTGCTGCACCAGATGTGGAAGGTCTCCGATCCGGCGACCTTAGCGGCCGCAAAGGCGAAGATGGCAGACAAGAGACTCATCATCGCCGACGGCCACCATCGCTACGAAACCGCTCTCAACTATCGCAATCAAATGCGGCAGCAGTCTAAGGGCAATCTGGACGCTCCCTATGAACGCGTCGTGATCACGTTCGTCAACATGGATGCGCCCGGGCTGGTGATCCTGCCCACCCATCGCGTGGTCTTTGGCCTGGACAACTTCAGCATCTTCGAGATGGTTGCCGAGCTGCGGAAGTATTTTGAGGTCGAGGATGTGGGACCGGTGTCGGACGCGCAAGACGCGGTACGTCGGCTGCATCAGGCTGGCAAGGATCGCACAGGACTCCTGGCGGTGACGGCGCACAGCGGATTCCTGCTGCGTGCACGTACCGATGTGCAGCCGGCGCGTCTGAAAGATCTGTCCGAGCAGCAGCGCGGGCTTGATGTGGTGCAGTTGCACAAGCTGGTGCTGGAAGAGATCCTCGGCATGTCGGAGGAGGACATCCGCGCACAAAAGCACCTGAAGTACATCCGCGACGCCAATGAGGCCGTGGAGGAAGTGCGCAGCGGCGCCGCACAAGTAGCGTTCCTCATGAATCCGGTGCGCATTGAGCAGATGCGCGATATCGCGTTTGCCGGCGGGGTGATGCCGCAAAAGTCCACCGACTTCTATCCCAAGATGCTGAGTGGGCTCACCATCTATTCGGTGGAGACGGCAGCGCAGGGAAAAGCGGGAGGGCGCTAAAAAGGACGAGGCCCCCGTTGACTTAACCGGTTGGGCCTCGTTTGTGCGCTTTGTTATCGCGGCCGACGAGGAGCCATCGTCGGAAGTTGCCTTCCTGTGGGGGTGATCGTGACGTTACGACAGAAACGCGGTGGAGTCGTAGTGTCGTAATCCCTTGAACTCCAACACGTGACTGCCGTCGGTACTGACCGTGAACGGGACGGTTTGCAGCGTGAATGGCGTAAAGCTTGTCAGATTCCAGGTATTAATCACGTTGCCGTCGATCAAGACCTGGACAGTTTGATTGCCGTCATATTGCCCACTTGCGTATCGCGAGCCCAGGTAGAAGCTGAGTGTGTAACTTCCGGCGGTAAAGCCTCCAATGTTTTGCCACACGAACGATGGCCCTTCCAAGGCGACTGCTTGGGTGAAGGGCAGCCCGCCGAATGGCGGCGGAAGGAATGAGGTGTTGGGACCGGTAAGACCAGAGCAGCCCTGGGTGGCGAGAAGCCCACTCAAGGTCCATCCGAAGCCTGGGGTCGAATTGAAGTTTTGCATAGGCCACACGAACTTATAGGCGCAGCCGGTGACCTGCCCCATCTGGTATGCGTAATCCTGCCCACACGCGATCGGCACGGCTGCAAAATCGAAGTTGACGATGTTGACTTGGCTTTGTGCGGTTGCGGCAATTCCTAGGATTGTCGACAGAAGGAGAGCCCTGAGAGGAATGGACATAACGAACCTCCAGGTCAAAGCACTAAGCGCATCTTCCCATGCGCCCTGAGGTTTGTCGGTGATGTGGGACGCTTTGGGGAAAATTTTGATTTCGCATTCCCGGTTCGGAACGCACGCGCCGACCGATTCTAAGTCAAGCATCCTTTCCGCATTGGCACCGCACCCCCCTCGCCAGTTTGTCTCGCCGATTCATCCCATTTATCGTTGAGGGTGCCCTGTACATCGCTCACGGATCGATCGGATGACTTCGAGGTTCCCGCTGGCAGATAACCGTTCTCGCGTCTGGCTCGCTGTGGTTCTGCCGGCGCTCGGGCTGGCCGCCCTGATCGCGCATCTCGCGACGGTGCATGCGCAGCCGGCAGACCAGCTAACGGTTTACTCTCCGCAGACCTTTTATTCCGTTCCGCTGTTGGATGTGAAGGGTCTGCCCTATGCCGGGCTGGTCGAATTGCTCGAGCCGCTGGGCTCCATCGACGCTCGTCCCGATGGTAAGAAATACAAAGTGAAGTTCACTCCGCCGGGTGGCCGCGCCGTCGAAGCGCAGTTCAATGACGGCAAGGACAAGGCGAAGATTCTGGGAGAAAATCACAAGCTGCCCGCTAATTTTGTTCTGCAGAATGGCCGCGGCTACGTTCCGTTGAGTTCTGTTCCGGAAATCCTGAACAAGCTGCTGGCGAAGCCTGTCCAACTGCACTCTGCGGCGAGGCGGCTGTTCGTCGGCGACGTCCCCATTCGCTACAGCCTTGAGCTGGACAAGAGCAACCCACCGAAGCTGGTAGTGAGCTTCCCCGCCCCGGTCAATCCCACCGTTGCCACCGAGCCGGGACGCGTGCGCTTCACCTTCCACCGCGAGCCTGTGGTCTCCAACGGGCAAGATAGCGCCAACTTTGAGGACTCCGTGATCACCGGCGCGGTCTTTGCCGAGCATGATGGCTTGGCAGAGTTCGACGTTATGGGTACGGCTCCGCTGATGGCCAACTTCGCTGACGGCGGCAAGACGATCATCGTGACCCCCGTGCCTCCTCCGCCGCCAGCGCCGACGGCTCCAACGCCGGAGCCACAAGCTCCCGCGCAAGCGCAAGCGCCACAGCCGAAGGCACCGTCCGGCCCGCGCTTCCTGGTGTTGATCGATCCCGCCCACGGTGGCGCCGACAGTGGAGCATCGATCACTCCGTCGTTGGTGGAGAAGGATGTCGTGTTGGCGCTTGCCCGGCGCGTGCAGCGCGAGCTGGCCAGCCATGGCATTGCCGCTGGAATGCTGCGCAACTCCGACGTGGCCATCGCGCTGGACCAGCGCGCCATGTCCACCAACGCCGCGCGTCCGGCGCTTTACATCACGCTGCACGCCGCCAATACCGGACGCGGTGTGCATGTCTTCACCTCGATGCTGCCCCCGACCAGCCAATCGCGTGATAGTGGATTCTTGCCCTGGGACACCGCGCAAGCGGCGTTTCTCGACTTGAGCGGTGTGGCCGCAGGGTCGGTAGCAGCGGAGCTGGATTCGCGCAAGCTGCCCAACACCACGCTGGTCGCCCCGCTGCGGCCCATGAACAACATCGCTGCACCGGCAATCGCAGTCGAGATCGCGCCTCCCGACGACAATGTGGACAACATCGCCGGCGCCGAGTATCAGGAGCAGGTGGCGCAATCGATTGCCGCCGGCATTGCCGCCGTGCGCTCCAAGCTGCCGGAGGTGCGACCATGACGCTGCCTGAACCCGATCCGCCCGAAACCAAGGTGGCTTGGGGACCTCGGCACATCCTCGTGATGTTCGCCATACTTGGGATCGTTGCCATCGGGCTCGGTTCTTACGCTTTGCATCTGAAGCGCAAGGTCGCGCGTGACGCGCAGGCGGCTGCCGAGCAGCAACTGATCGTGACGCCTCCGGTGAACAGGCCTCCGGAACCGGTGATCCTGTTTATCGCCAACGACAGCGACGGCACCCTGCGCAAGGCGCAGATCAACGTTGCGTTGCCGGCCGAACGCAGCGAGCGCGTCCGCGCGGTGTTGCGCACCCTGCTGGCACAATACTTGAAGCCGCCATCGCCGCATACCATCGGGCCGGCCTCCGATGTGCGCTCGGTGTATCTGCTGAGTGCGGACACTGCTGTGGTGGATACGAACTCGGCGTTCGCCGACGCGCATCCATCCGGCGTCCTCGCTGAGGAACTGACCGTCGCGTCGCTGGTGTTGACGCTGAACGCAAATGACAGCAAGGTCGCACGCGTGAAGATTCTGGTGAACGGCCAGGAGCGCGAGACGCTCGCCGGACACGCCGATCTGAAGCGTTTCTACGAGGCCAGCAACATTGGCCAGGCCGTAAAGGACATGCAGTAATCAACGCATTCTGTTGAATCTACGCCATTTGCACGTTTTACGTTTTCCACATGCCACCAAAACCCCCTAAATCACAGGGTCGGGGTACAAATGTGTACAAAAATCCGAGTGCCTTCTTGAGCACATCTTCAAGCGATTCAGCAGGGCAATTGGGCAAAGTCGCTGAGCTGATCCTTTGCTCACTCGGTGTCACTACCGTATCCAGAATCCGGGTGGTCCGTAGAGCGGCGGGGGATAGCCGAAATAAACGCCGAACGGTGGAGGTTGACGGCCCCATAGTCTTTGGTCGCGAACGTTGACCCAGTCATCGAACCCATCGGGCGGCGGCGCTTTCTCCGTGGCGTGCTGCATAGGAGCTTTGTTTTGAAACCGCACCTGCTGGCCGGCATTTATCTTCACGGAGGGGCCCTGCCCGGTTGCGGCAATAGAGCCTTTCCTCACCGTCACCAATGTTTGGTCCTGATCGGGAAGAACATTGACGCGATACACTCCCGCCTTCATAAGAGTCAGCGTGGTATTGGGAGTATCAATCTCGTATATTTCGCCAGGAAAGAGATATCGGACAGAAAGACTAGCGACGCCTTGATTAACCCTGAATTGCACGGTGCCTCGGTTCAAGGTATTCAGGCTGACACTTGTCTCCGCCCCCATTCGGATAAACGCGTAACCCACGTTCAATTCTGCCCGCGAGTCCTTGTCTGCCCAGATACAGATAGGGGGCTGCAGCGGCTGATTAAGGGCGGCTGCAACCCAGTCGCTGCCTTCACAGGGCGCCACCGATACTTGCCCCGACATATACTGCACGCGAGCCATTCTTTCCGGCGGGTTATATGGGTACGGTCTGGTTTGAGCCTCAGCGGAACCGACCGCCAACACTAACATCAGCAGTACGAAAGATAGATGCTCCAGTCGCGTCTTCATTACGAACTCTGGGATTAATTGCCTCTTCGTCAGCATCAGCGACGGCCGCCGCCCCCGTGGAAACCACCGCCCCCGCCGTGGAACCCGACGGCGCTGGCACGGTAGCCGCCCCCGGCATAACCGCGTCCACCGTAGGCTGCGCGTCCGTAGGAGCCGCGAGCGTAGCCATAGCCTCCGCGTCCGTAATAGCCACCATAACCTGCGCGACCATAGCCCCAGCCACCACGACCCCAATAGCCACCGCGTCCGTAATAGCCACCACGGTAATAGCCACCAGGCCACCAGCCGCCACGGCCGTAGTATCCCCCATACCATGGCCCGGCGCCGATGAACACTCCGCCGACAAACCAGTTAGGTCCGTAGTAGCCATACGGCGCACACGCATAAGGTGGATATCCGTAGTAGCCATAGGTGCATACTGGCGCCCCGCCGTAGTATCCCGGCCCGACACCTATCGACACTCCAATCTGGGCCTGCGAGTAGGCCAGTGGAATCATCAACGCTGCCAGCAACGCCAAATACTTTAGATAACGCATTTCTTCTTTCCTCTGCCTCAGATCGACCACTCTCCGTCTGAAAGCACCTACTCATTTAAACGCGGGACCAGAACAAAAGTTGTAAAGCTGTGGCCTGCTGGATTTCAGCGGTGCTTCGCGAGAGATCTTTTTCTCTTCGCGATCCACCTCGGAGGCAGAGGCCCTGCACGGTCGAGCGATGTGGGTCGTGTTTAGCAGAACCCGGTTCTTCGTGGCGAAAGAACACAGCAAGGCCAAGCTCAGGGCTGGGTCTCTATTCACATCACTTTCCGCAACTAACACCGAGTTTCCGGGTTCAGACCAGAGTAGCGTTTCTTCGGCCGACGGACCGGGCTTGCTTTGGCGCCTGACCGATCGGAGCACGAAAAACTACGATTTATGTTGTACGCGGCGGAAAGGCAGCCTACCGCGGCGTGCAATATAGGTCTCACCTTCAGGCGAGGCTGTATTGGCCAGTGAGGCTGACGGATGAGACGTCAAACGCACCTGTCCGCATCGGAGCCCGCCAGGTTTCCGCGCCTGCGGCTTTATTCAATCCTGCATAACTATTCCTTCGGAGGCGTGGGACCTGCACTTAGACGCATGGTCGCGCTGGCGATGGCATTACTTCTGCTGCCGGTGTGGCAGGGAAAATTGTTGGCGCAGCAGACGTCCCCGCCCCGCTTCGGACAAGCGCAGCAAGATTACAGCGGACAGATTCAGTCAGACGAACCAGGCTATGGAGAACGGCGCTACCAGGCTGTTGACGCGTATCAGCAGCAGGGTAATGGCCAGGTGGTTCAGCCGCTGAATGCGGTGCGCCTGCAGCAACTTGTGGCGCCAATTGCCCTCTATCCGGATGCGCTTGTCGCTCTGGTGCTTACCGCCTCCACTTATCCCGCGCAGGTGACGGACGCCGATCGTTGGCGGCAGATGCAGGGCGACGCGTCTTCCGAGCAGATTGCAGCCGGAGCAGACGTCCAGAACTGGGACCCGAGCGTGAAGGCACTGACGGCGTTTCCGCAGGTGTTGGCGCAGATGGACGGGAATCTGCCGTGGACAACCGACCTGGGCAATGCCTACTACAACCAGCCGGCGGACATATTGGAGGCCGTGCAGGTAATGCGGGCGCACGCCCAAGCGGCAGGAAATCTGCAAACCACTGCCTACGAGGCAGTGAACTACGTCGGGGGCAACATCCAACTGGCCCCCGTAGATCCGCAGATGGTCTATGTCCCAGCCTATAACCCGTGGAGTGTGTACGGACAAGCGGTATCCCCTTACCCGGGATTTTCGCTGATTGGTGCGCTGGGCTCGTTCTTCGGCTCATCCGGGGTTCGTTATGGCCTGGGCATCGCGATGAGCGCCTTCAACCACACGCCTTGGGGCTGGCTGGCATGGGGATTGAGCTGGCTGGCCCAGGCTGTGCTGTTCAATAACTCGAACTACAATTCGCAGAGCTCCACGGTGGCCGATTGGGGCTTCCCTGGCGGCGGACCACGCGCAGGTTCGCAATCGGAAGCGTCGGCCGGGCTGTCAAACAGCTATGGCGGGAACGGAGGCGGATACAACACCACAGCGGGGCAGGGATTCGTCCATCGGCCGCCAAACAGCTATGGCTACTCAAACGGTGGATATAACACGAGTCACGCACAGGCATTTGTCCATCGGCCACCGAACAGCTACAACCGGCCCAGTGGCGGATACAACGCGGCGCCGGGACATGCATTTGTTCATCGGCCACCGAACAGCTATTCGGGGAACCGTTCAGCGCAAAACTCCAGCCGCGGTTATCAGGGTTCTGGCTACGCCCGCGGACCGCAGCTGGCCTACAGCCACGTACCGTCGCCTGTAAACAGGCCGGCTGGCGCCAATCGCGGATCAGCTTCCACGGCGGCGGAGGCCATGCTCCGAAGAGCTTCAACGGCGGGAATCATTTTGGCGGTGGGCACTCGGGCGGGGGCGGTCATTCCGGTGGCCACTCTAGCGGCAAACATCACCATTGAGGCGGGCTGCGTTCCATCCGGCGTTCGCGAGCTAAAGGAGACAGGGAAAGCCGTGCTGCTTATCTCACAGTCCAGCGAAGGCAAAAGGCTCCCGCCGCATCATCTCAGGCATCCGGAGGAATGACACAGCGTCGGCGCTGGGAGGAGCTCCTTGAGAGCCGGCTTCTCCGCAGCAGTCTCCGAGCGCGTCTCGTGCGAGCCCAAGCCGCATCGCATCAATGAGGCACGCCGCACCGGCACTCTAACGTCCTGCCGGATCACGGGCACTGTTCGAGTTGGAGCGGTATTATAGCGGGCCTCCCAGTCCATGCCCTCGTATTCTGCATAGAAGTAGCTGGCCAGAATCTCAGCCCGCCGGGAAAGTTGGTATCGTCAGCACATCGATCTCAATTGTACTTATGACGACGGGTCCAACTCATCGTGTTGGCCTTTCCAGCCTAATCAGGTTATTTATCACTGTGCTCGCAACCAATCCATTCAGTGATAGACTTTGCCCGCCACGCCAGCCCACAGGAGGCCGTCATGTCCCCACACGATCCCGTTGCCCAGAGCCTGAGCGGTCACCTCCGGACTTTGGGGTTATGCTGGATAGCTTACGGAGTCATTCGCTTGATCATGGCTGTGTGCCTGGTCATCTATGTCAGTACAGCCACCGTAATGTTTGGCGCTCTGCTCAATCGCGTACCTGACCCGTTAGCGCTGATGGGTGTTTTCCACTTTGTGTACACGGTAATGATAGCTTTGTCGGCCGTCTGCGGAGTCTTAGCCCAAAGATGTGTACGATGTTCTCCGTCCAGTTGGAGGGTGAGGGGCTGAACTCGAATACCGTGCCGTCGTTATCAAGTTCGCCCGCCCAGGTCGTGCCCCAGAGGTTGCCGGCAGGATCGATCGTTACCCCGCCGATGGGAACCTCACCGTCGTTCTGCGGAAAGAAGCTGTGGATGGTGTTCAGTATCCACCCGCCCGGCGAGGGCATTAGCTGGTAGAGTATGCCCTGTCCGTAGATACCGCCGTTTTCGGTAGTGCCATACAGGTTTCCGGCCGGGTCGAAGGCCACCATCCCTCCTGGAAAGTGCCCGTAGTACGAGCTGGGAAAGCGGTAGAGCACGGTCTCGTCCCAGGGCGCGAGCGCCGAGACGGGGCGCGTTGGAGAGGGCTGAAGTTTGAAGACAGCGCCACAGCCGGGGAGGGAGCCGTTGCAGTCAACCAGCACGCCTCCCTGTGAAGTGGTTCCGTAAAGGGCGCCATCGGGACCGAAAATAATGGCCCCATATTGCGGATAGGCACCGTCGTTGGCGTATGCGCCGCCGAAGCTGTAAAGCGGCTGGTACGTCCATCCAGAGCTGGTTTTCTTCAGCTTGAACACTGTGCCGCAGCCCGGGGCGTAACCTTGTTGAGAGCAGGACCCGGTGCCCCCCATGCGCGTCGTCCCGTAAAGATTTCCCGCGCGGTCAATCGCGAGACCCTGATAGGGATTGGCCCCGTCCTCGCCAGTGCCGGTAAAGTTGTGAATGACTTGGAAGCTCTGTGCCTGTGCGGCTGACGCTGCAAAGATCGTCAGCGCGAATACTCCAACCGCGGCGGCGACGAGCACGCCACGAGAGGTTGCGATCAAGCGGTGTTGCTCTGCGCGCGTCACAATTTCCTCCTTGTCTCTGGTCGATGTTTCTTGAAGTAAGCCCCACAATGTGGGGAACTACTTGGCTTCTGACAACTGCCTTACGGCGTGATCTCAAAGACCAGACCAACCTCACTCGGGCCGCCGTCATAAGCGGTGCTGTAGAGATTGCCGCTGTCATCGAAGATCACGTTGCCAAACGGGTTGTCGCCGATGCCGCCCCAAGAGCCCGTTAGGGTCCAGCCGCCATTCGAAGGTGTCAGCTGGAAGACCTCCGGTATATCGTAGAAGTTTGTCCCGTAAAGGTTCCCGGCAGCATCCATAGCCAGCTTCCCGACGATGCCTTGGTCAGCGCCAAGGGAATAAAGCACGCTAAAGGCCCAGCCGCCGTTGGAGGGGCTCAACTCATATACCTTCGGCGTGATGCCGTTATTTCCAAAGGTCGTGCCGTAAAAATTACCAGATTGGTCAACAATCAAGCTGGCATACGGGTTCGCTCCATCGCTTCCGCCGAGGAAGTGATAGACCACGCTTTCCGTCCAACCGCCTCCCGATGGAGCCAACTCGTAAATCGTGCCGTCTTCATAGCCCCCGCCGTACGCAGTCGTTCCCCATAAGTTGCCGGCCTCATCGAACACGAGACCACCGTAGGGAGTAGCGCCGTCGGTGCCCCCCTGGAAGCGGTAGAGAACGGTTTCCGTCCAGCCGCCGTTGGAGTGGGTCAGCTTGTACACCGTGCCATTGCTGCCATGCCCGCCATATGGGGTAGTGCCGTAGATGTTCCCGGCCGCATCGAAGACCGGGTCACCAAACGTGGGCTCCGCTCCGTCGCCGTAGCCATCGAACGAATGCAATACGGTTTCCGTCCAGGGGCAGAGCACGCTTTTGCAGGGAGTGGCCGGCGGCCGCAAATTAAAAACCGTGCCCTCGTTGAGGTCTCCTCCATAGGTTGTCGTGCCGTAGAGAGTGCCATCCGGGCCGATGATTACCCTGGTCTGCGGATTCCTGCCGTCAGGGCCGCTGAAGGTGTAGAGGGTGGTCAAGACCCAGCCGGAGCCCTTGCGCGACAGCTTGAACACCGTGCCGCATCCGGGGGGATTGGGGTATGCGCAAGCCCCACTGCTGTTGCCGCCGGTGCTGGCCGTCCCATAAAGATTTCCGGCGCGGTCCATGCTCAAGCCGGCCGCAGGTTGTCCTCCGTCCGGCCCGTTACTGAAGTTGTGCAGCACGGTGAAGGTCTGCGCCTGCCCCGCCGTCGCGAGCATAGTCATCACACCAAGCATCGCGAGCGCTAGAAGTGGCAGATGTAGAGTGAAGCGTGGCCGGGTTGTCATAACGGTCTCCTTTGCGGTTATCAGGGTTACCACTCCAGGGCAGGTCATACCGCGCCCGCAAAATAGTCAGGCGGGAGGCTGCCTCGAATGCTGCGTGCCGGGTCCATCCGGCTGCGCGCAGCTCACTTTTGCGCTGGTAGGAGCAGAAGTCAACTTAATTCTAGATTACGGCGTAATTAGCTGACAGGGAGAGGCTTAGCTTGGTTGTTCAAGATAGCTGACGTAATCAGGTCATTGCGCACACTAGACACCCGGCTCTGTAGCTTACGATATGGCGATGTTGCAACAGTTACTCTGACAGTCTGACATAGCGCAAGCAACAGCCGATGACCGGGGATTTTCGCGAGACAACTCCGTGAAGGTTCACGCCTATGGCGCGAAGTAGCCGGAGATGTCCAGGATCAGTTGCGTCAGCGCATCGGCATAAGCATCGATGGAGCCATTCGTCGTCGGTACAATCGCCATGTTCGACGTGACGAAGCCGTCATAAGCGTTCAGCGTCGAGACTACAGGCTGCTGCTGCCCGTCAGGCCATAACGTGAGGTAAGGCATGGATCCCGGGGGCACTACGGTCGCGTTCAAGACATAGGCCTGGGCGTTGCCGGGTGGAGGACATGCGCTGCCGACGACATTCACTACCTTCGGTCCCCTGAACAAGACTTCCGCGCAATCTTCGGGAAGGGGGACTCGCCGATGGCTCAGGCTGTGCGCGTATCCTAGGAGTGCATCGGCGATTGCCGAGAGGTCAGGGGGATTCCCGACGGGCGCCCTCTATTCCTCGAAACAGGGACCACCCTTGTGACCAGCCGTCTGATGTTCCTTAATGATGTGGCTTAACTCGGTGTAGGCCTTTTCCAGGGCTTTTCGCTGGTCATCCGCTAATGTCGGGTCCTCCAGCGCGGCCACGATCTCGTCGAATTGTCCCTCCAGCAGTTCGAGTTCTTCGCAAAGCATGGCGACCTCCCAATCATGAGCGCCGTTTGCGTCATGAAATGTCGTTGTTGAGTCGTGTCGCTCGGCGGTCGAGCGCAAGAGCTGCGCACGACCGCCAAGCCAGCCGCTACGGATGCCAAATTCTCAAGTCCTCTGCGACCTCACTATGCTGGCGCTATGCGCCCGCCCGGGCGAGCAGTTCCTTCTTCCCGAGTCCCAGCACACCGTGCTTCTCGCCGACCTTCTTGAAGGCTTCAATTGCAAAGTCCAAGTGACGTTTTTCGTGCGCGGCGGACAGCTGCGTACGAATGCGCGCCTGTCCCTTCGGCACGACCGGGAAGAAGAAACCAACCGCATAAATGCCCTCGTCAAAGAGATCGCGGGCGAAGTCTTGCGCCAGCTTGGCATCGTAGAGCATGACCGGCACGATCGGGCTCTCGCCTTCCTTGATATCAAAGCCGGCATCCTTGAGCAGGCCGCGCCAGTACCTGGCATTCCACTCCAGTTTGTCGCGCCGCTCCGTATTCGCCGTGATCAAGTCCATGACCTTCAGCGCACCCGCCACAATAACCGGGGCCACCGAGTTGGAAAACAGGAACGGACGGGCGCGCTGGCGGCACATCTCCACCAGTTCGCGACGCCCGCTAACGCAGCCGCCGGAAGCGCCGCCCAGCGCCTTGCCCAGGGTAGTGGTGATTACGTCAACCTTTCCAAGAACGCCGCAGTGTTCATGGGTTCCGCGGCCGGTGCGGCCGATGAAGCCGCTGGCATGGGAATCGTCGAGGAACACCATGGCGTCATATTTCTCGGCGAGTTCAACGATCTCATCGAGCTTGGCGATGTCGCCATCCATGGAGAAGACGCCGTCGGTGATGATCATGCGCGAGCGCTTGTCCATGTGTTCCTGCAGTTTGTCCTCCAGATGCGCCATGTCGGAGTGCTTGTACGTGTCCTGCATCGCTTTGCACAGGCGCATGCCGTCCACGATAGAAGCGTGAACCAAGCGGTCGGCGATCATGACGTCCTGCTCGTTCAAGCAGGCTTCGAAGAAGCCGGCGTTGGCGTCCATGCAGGAGGGAAAGAGAAGCGTGTCTTCGGTGCCGAGGAATTCGGTCAGCCGGTTCTCGAGCTGGCGATGGATGTCCTGCGTGCCGCAAATAAAGCGCACCGACGACATGCCGTAGCCGCGGTTGTCCAGACCAATGTGCGCCGCAGCGATCACCTCGTGGTGGCTGGACAGTCCCAGGTAGTTGTTGGCGCAAATATTGATGCACTTCTTGATTTCCGAGCCGACGGGGAACTCCACCTCAATTTCGGATCCCTGCGGCGAATGGATATAACGTTCTCCCTTGAACAGACCGGCGGCCTTGATGCCTTCAATTTCGGTCTGGTAACGGTTGCGGACTGCTTTGATGAAGGCCATGACAATCCTCGCTCCTTGCGGTGGGAAACGCTGCAGCCAGCACCTGTCGTGGAAGAAGTCCTAGGTGCTGGCGGGTACTATTGCACATTTCCGCCGGACGGTGTCGCCTCATACGCCGACGGTTGCGGGTTTCTGAAAGCGATGTACCAGCGTCACAATCCTCTGCACGGTGTCGAATGCATCGGGCGTGGCGTCAACATCTGGAATTTGAATCTGGTATTTTTTCTCCAGGAAGCGCTTCAGCGAGACCATCGAAAAAGAGTCCACTATGCCGCCTGAAATCAGCGGCGTGGTTTCCGTGATCTCACGTTCATCGCCCTCTTCGATATATTCCCGGACCACATAATCGCGAACTGCTTTGCTGATTTCATCCATGATCGTGTCCCATCTGCTCCTGTTAGTCGTCCATGATGGTGGAAAGATCGCCGACGGGCTCGTTGAACTCCTTGCAGCGCAGGATACGGCGCACAATCTTGCCACTGCGGGTCTTGGGTAAAGAGTCAACGAATTCAATTTCCTGCGGCATGGCCAGCGGCGACAGCCGCTTGCGAATGTGGTTCATGATTTCTAGTTCCAGATCGTCGTTTGGGGTGTAGCCCCGCTTTAGAGTCACGAAGGCTTTAACCACTTCCATGTTCACCAGATCGGGTTTGGCCACCGCGGCCGATTCGTGAACCGCGGGGTGCTCCAGCAACGCCGACTCGATTTCAAAAGGTCCTACCAAATGACCTCCGGTATTGATGACGTCATCGTCGCGCCCCATGAACCAGTAGTAGCCATCGCGATCGATCGAGGCGCGATCACCGCATAGATACCAGCCGTTCTTGAATTTGGCCATGAACCCCGCTGGGTTGTTCCAGTAGCCGCGGATCTGCGACGGCCATCCTGGACGTAGCGCGATAAGTCCGGCAAGTCCCGGCTCGGTGATCGGTTCGTAGGTCTTGGTGTTCAGCACAGTTGCAGTGATGCCTGGAAAGGGCTTGCCCATGGACCCAGGCTTGATCGGCATTCCCGGAAAGTTTGTGATCACGATGCAGCCGGTTTCGGTCTGCCAGAAGGTATCGTGGAACGGTTTGCCGAACGCCTGCTCCGACCAAATGACGGCCTCGGCGTTAAGAGGTTCGCCAACGCTGGCCAGGTGCCGCAGGCTGGAGAGGTCGTGCCGACGAACTACATCGGTGCCCTCCTTCATCAGCAGCCGAATGGCCGTGGGCGCCGAGTACCAAACCGTAACTCGGCGTTTTTCGATGAACTGATACCAGCTCTCCGCGTTGAAGCCGGAATCGAGCACCACCTGGGTCGTGCCGTTCGACCAAGGACCGATGATGCCGTAGGAGGTGCCTGTCACCCAGCCCGGGTCGGCATTGCACCAGTAGATGTCATCCGGCTGCAGATCCAGGACCCACTTCGCTGTCAGGTACTGCGACACGATCGAGTAGTGGACATGTTGTGCGCCTTTGGGCTGGCCCGTCGTGCCGGAGGTGTAATGCAAGAGAGAGGGCGACTCCGCCGTTGTCGGGTATACGTGAAAGTCTTCGACGCGCGGCAATTGCTCCATACGAAACGCCACCTCGCATTGCTGCAGCGGAGAATCGCCAGCGTCCACCACAATGATATGACGCAGATTAGGAAGCTGCTCGCGGATCTTGCGCACCTTATGGACGTGCTTTTTCTGCGTGATGATCGCGGACGCATCGGCGTTCTTCAGGCGCACCAGAAGCGATTCGTCACCGAAAGCGGAAAACAAAGGCTGCGCTACCGCGCCCGTCTTCAAAATGCCAAGCAGGCCGATGTACAGCTCGGGTACGCGGTCCATGAATAAACAGACTCGTTCTCCCGGCGTTATCCCGAGCTCGCAGAGAAACTGGGCCACGGTGTTGGACAAGACGCGCAGATCATCGAACGTGAACCGTTGCCGGTTGGCCTGGAAGTCCTCCCAATACAGGGCGATTTTATCTGCCATCCCGAGGTGGCAGATGCGATCGCTGCACATCCATCCGACGTTGATCGAATCGCCGGGCTTGTAGCCAAGCTCCCGCTCGGCGATCGACCAATCAAAGTTCGCAGCGAGTTCGTCGTAAGATTTGGCGCTGAGCTCCTCGCAGTACGTCGTGTTGCTCATAGGGCGTGTCCGATCTTGGCGCCGGTGGCTGCTCAAGACTCCAGAATGACCATCGCGCCAGTTTGCTTTGCAGCGGCAGCTATTGAAACTCTGATGTGCCGCACACCCAACTGTTCCGAGACCGATTGCAAGCGATCATGCAGAACGACTGCATGCGCGCCGGTCATGCTGAGAATGATCTCTACTTCGTGGAACATCGCCAAGTCGCTGATTTCAACGCCCAGCGCCTTCAGTGTGGCTTCTTTAGCCGCGAAGGAGGCCGCATAGCTAAGGGCTGGGTTTTTGCCGGTAGTGCAGCGCTTCATTTCTTCGTGGGTAAAGATTCCATCGCCTTGCCGCCACTCGCCCCGCGCGAGTTCCTGCGCGACGCGGCTATTTTCGAGAAGGTCAACTCCGACACCGACGATCACGACGACGCCCCTTCCTCGCACGCAATCTGAGCGTTACGCTGACCTGGAGCTTCCCCGCGACACGTACTGTTTTGAATCGCTGAGACTTGCAATGGAAAACCGATATGACAGGCGGGAGCCCAACCACGACAAGGACGGGCTGCAAGCAAAGTACTGCTGCGTTCACTGCGAGGGCGGTGCATCGGGGATAACATCCCAGACCTCTATGAAGCCGGATGAATTAGAAAATCCCTCGCGCAGCAATCCTCTTCCTCATTGTTCAAGGAAGTCGGTGACCTTAATCACTAAAGGTCGTGATTGCCGGGGCCGACGGGGAGAGTGGCCGCGTGGTTTCTAAGCCAGGGAAGTGACCGGTGACGCTGCGACAGGTGATGACCCGGGGGCAGCATCTAAAGTCAATTTTCCGGCTAGTGGGCCTCGCGGCGAAAGGCCCTTCGCAGTCGATCAGCGGCGACAAGTTGGCGTGAACAGGTTCAGCATGACGGTTCCCGTCACAATCAGGCATGAAAAGGACACCCAGATTAGTGGCCCTGCCTCAACAAGTTGTGGCTCTTTTCAAGGGAAGCCATATGGTGACCTATTTGAACCCCAGATAATGCTCCGAGCAGCGTTCGCTTGTCACATTGGCCAGAAACCGGCATGTGGGAGATTACTCCCGAGAAGCGTGCAACTGGCGCTTGCCAGACAGGGTGCAAAGGAACGGGGGGAGAGCGATGATGGTGGGCGCCGGTCGGATGACAGCTA
>JBEKXQ010000111.1:0-14949 GCA_049511915.1 Candidatus Korobacteraceae bacterium | reverse complement strand
CACGGCGCAGGATGGCTCGCTGCCAACCGGCAGTGTGTTGTTCGTTGCCAACGGCGTTGGGATCGCCATAGGTCGGCTGAACAATTCCGGTGTAGCAGTCGTCAACTATTCAACACTCGCCGCCGGCAACAATACTCTGATGGCGCTGTATCAGGGCTCACCGACCTTGGCGGAAAGTCTCTCACAGCCGGTTACGCAGGTGGTCGGCGGGCCACTCGTCAGCACCACTGCGGTGACAAGCGCGCCCAATCCTTCCACCTTCGGCCAGCAGGTGATGATCACGGCGACGGTGGGCCCCGCGGGGCCGCCGGCGCCTACGGGGACGGTCGGCTTTACCGAGAATGGAGAGCAGATTTCCGGCTGTACGGCGGTGCCGGTGAGTTCGCAAATCGCGACGTGCATCACGTCAGCGCTGCTGACAGGAACCAATGCGATCGTGGCAGCCTATTCCGGCGACATCAATTACACGGACAGTAGCGGCATGCAGTCGCAGATTGTGAACCCGGTGCCCTCGGCGGTGCTGTTCGTGCCGGTGCCGCCGTGCCGGGTAGTAGACACGCGCAATCCGTACGGCAACTTCGGCGGCCCGGCGATACAGGGCAACTCGTCGCGCGCGTTTCCGCTTTCGGAGAGCGACAACCCATGCGGCATTCCCGTGTCCGCCGTTGCCTATTCGCTGAACGTCACCGTGGTGCCGATGGGCCCACTCAGCTACCTGACGATCTGGCCGACGGGCGAGGGGCCGCCGGTCGTCTCGACCTTGAATTCGCCGGATGGCCGCGTGAAGGCGAACGCGGCGATAGTGCCTGCGGGGGTACTATCGGGGTTGGTTAGCGTATTCGTGACGAATACGACCAACGTGATTCTCGACATCGACGGCTACTTCGCGCCGCCCGGCTCCGGGGCGTATCAGTTCTATCCGCTGACGCCCTGTCGCATCGTCGACACACGCGGCGGCCAGAATGGCGGATCGCTACAGGCCGGGGTCGAACGTGATTATTCAATACCGGGGCATTGTGGTGTTTCCAGCAACGCGGCGGCCTATTCGTTCAACGTCACCGTGCTCCCGGCTGCTGGCGGGTTGGATTATCTGACGGTATGGCCCAAGGGTGAATCGAGGCCCACCGTCTCCACTCTCAACGACAACACCGGAACCGTAGTGGCCAATGCCGCCATCGTCGCTGCGGGCAGCGAGAACGCAACCGCCTTTTACGCCCACAGCAACGCTACTAACCTTTTGCTCGATGTTGATGGTTACTTCGCCACGCCTGGATCCGGCGGGTTGTCACTGTATCCGCTGACACCGTGCCGCGTGCTGGACACGCGGCAGAGCGGCGGCTCGTTCAGCGGCGAGAAGACCGTGAATGTGGTCGGCAGCGCCTGTGCGCCGCCCAGCAACGCTGCGGCCTACATCTTCAACGCGACGGTCGTTCCGCCGGGCTCCATGCCTTACCTGACCTTGTGGCCCGACGGTGAGCAGCAGCCCGTAGTCTCGACGCTGAACGCTTACGATGGCTTCATCACATCGAACATGGCGATCGTGCCGACGAATAACGGTTCCATCGATGCCTACGCTTATGCACTGACGCAGTTGATCCTAGACATCTCCGGCTACTTCGCGCCGTAAAGCGGCTTCGGTGCCGGGTGCCCACTCATTCGCGGTTTTCGAGTGAGTGGGCGTCTCGCACGGCTCTCGCCGCAAAACTGTAAAAGCATCCTTTGGGCCCGTGACTGTCATCCAACCCACTGCACCGCCTATCGCCTCGGCGCACTCGTGTGCCTCCGAGTTCCGGCAAGCGGGAGCCTCCTGCGAGGTAAGTTCAAATGCCTGGATTTCTGAATGATGTGGAAGATATTCGCCAGCGCGCTGCGCAGAAAATCGAAGAAGGAGCCGTCACCGCTTCTTACGAAGGCGACACCGAGCAAACCATCGACATCCTCAACGACGCTCTGGCCACCGAGATCGTTTGTGTCCTGCGTTATATGCACCACTACTTCATGGCGACCGGGGTTCACGGGATGGCCGTGCGCGATGAGTTCAAAGAGCACGCCGACGCCGAGCGCGAACACGCCGACAAGATTGCCGACCGCATCCAGCAACTGGGCGGACGGCCTGACTATAATCCCGCTTCGCTGGTGCAGCGTTCGGCCTCACAGTATGCCGAGGGCAATACTCTGGCGGACATGATCAAGGAAGACCTGATTGCCGAGCGCATTGTCATCGAGGTCTATCAGAGAATGATTCGCCACTTCGCCGACCACGACCCGACCACTCGAGTCATGATCGAAGGCATTCTTCGCGATGAAGAGGAGCATGCCAGCGACCTGTCTGACCTGCTGTTCATCATCGATCCAAAGTCCGGAAAAACCGAGGGCGAGGATCCGGGCACGCATCCGCTGGACATGCAACACGACGAGCGGTCGCGCCAGCAGCAAGGCAAGCAGGGCAAGCAGAATAAGACGATCGAGAAGAATGCTGAATCCAACGAGAGCCGGAAGAAAGACTCGCATCACCGCGAACTTGATGTGCCGGCCACGCCGCGTCCGGACGGAGGCGTCAAGCAGCCTCAGCAGCCGCAGTTGAGCGGCCAGCGCAATAGAGAAGGTGTGGGAAATCTGGTGAGCGGCGACAAGACGCTGCTGGAAAGTCCCGAGCGTTCGGCCCCGCGCGGTGCGAAGGGCCCGCTTAGGACAAACGGCAAGAAAAATAAGAAGCGCGTCGCGTAGAAACGAGGGGTTGGCCGCTGCTGTTCGCTAGACCCCGGGGGTGCCCCACTCATTCGCGGTTTTCGAATGAGTGGGCGTCTCGCACCGGCGGTTCCGAGTGCCCACGCCTTCGACCAACTAGCCACTGGCCACTGGTCACTAGTCCCTAATTCCTGATCCCCTCCAGCAACTGCTCCACTTCGGCCTTCTTGTCGGCGGTCAGCGGCAATAGCGGCAGCCTCACGGTTCCACCGAAGACGCCGTTGTAATCCATCGCGTACTTGACCCCGGGAATGCTCAGTCCGCCGACGATCCGCTCCGCTGCCTTGGCAATGCGCTCCTGCTTCTCGCGAGCCAGGGCGGCGTCGCCATCCTTCCAGGCAGCGTAGATCTCGTAACACGCAGTAGGAGCGCAATCGGCGAAGGCGAGGATAGCGCCCACGGCGCCCACTTCCAACGACGGATGCAGCTTCTGCGCCGCGCCCACCAGCACTTGGAATCCAACTTCCTTCTGGCGCGTCTTCAATCCGCCAACCACCGTCACGGCCGTGGACGACGGCTTCTGCGCCGCAGTTCCGGCCAGCGCGCCAACCGTTACCAACGCTCCTCCGTCGGCGCTCGCCGACGTAGCCGCGGCTGCCTTCAACATGCGACTAGTGGCCGCCGCGAAGGTCTCGGTCACGGTCGCGCTGCGTTTGATGTGACGCGTAGCCGCGACCATGTTCTGAACTTTCTCGATGGAACCCGACGACTCCTTGATGCCGATGAGGTTCGGGTGCTCGGCCAACTCGATCACGATTTCAGCCGGGATGTCGTAGCCGGTCGCCTGTGGGAAGTTGTAGATAATGACCGGCAGCGGCGAACGATCGCAGACGAAACGGTAAAACGCCAGCATGTTCGCCGGCTGGGACATTTGCCCTTTGTAGTAGTGAGGCGTGCGCACCATGGCGATGTCGTAGCCCAGTTCGGCTGCGTATTCGGTCAGGCGCAGCGTCTCGACGGCGCTCTCGATTCCAGTGCCGGCGATCAGGACCTTCTCGTTCGCGGCGGAGTCGCGTGCGCACTTCAGCACCTCGCGACGCTCTTCGTCGCTCAGCAGGATGGCTTCGCCGGTCGAACCCTGCACCACGATGCCCGCAATCGGACCGCGCGAGTATTGTTCGACATTCTGTTCCAGCTTGCGGAAGTAGATCTTGCCGTCGGGATAGAACGGCGTAGTAATAGGAGGAAAGATTCCATGTAAGAGCATGATGAAATTATAGGCCGTCGTGGTGAATCACTCATTTCGCAGCGCCTGCATCGGCTCAATCGTAGCTGCGCGGCGCGCCGGCGCCAGGCTGGCCACCAGTCCAATGACAGCGAGGCCCAGAGCGAGCAACGCGATCGCCATTGCGTCACGGCCCGTCTCCACCGGAATGACGCTGGCCAGAAGGCGTCTGGAAAGCACGCTGCCGACCACGCCTATGACTACGCCAACCGTCATCAACAGCGCGGCTCGGCTAAGGACCAGGCGCACGATGTCCGGTCGCGACGCGCCTAGCGCCATGCGCAACCCGATATCGCGCGTTTGCAGGCCTACCTCCTGGCTGAGCACGCCGTAAATTCCAGTCAGCGCCAACAGCAGCGCAATCACCGCAAAAATGCTGAACAGCCAGCCCTGCATGCGGTTGAAGACCAGCGCGTCAGCCAGCACCTCGTCCATGGTTTCGGGCGTGCGGAATGGCACCGACGGCGCGACCTCATGCAGCGCCTGTCGAAGCTGGCCCACAATGGTTTCCGGCGGCACGGTCGTGCGCACAAACAACGACATGGTGCTCAGTTCGTCAACGTTGTCCTTGAGCGGCACCTCCGACATGGGATAGTCCGCTTCGGCCATCACCGGTTCGTCGATCGCCTGACGGCCATTGTTCACCACTCCGATAATTGTCTGGTTGCCATGGTCTTGCTTGATCTGCTGGCCGAGCGGTTCTTCGCCGGGCAGAAAGGTGTCCACGAACTTCTGATTGACCACCACGACGTCATGCGAACCGGGAGTATCGATGGCCGGATCGGGAAGCCGGCCACGCAGCAGACGTAGTCCCATCGCCTGATACCAGCCCGGCGAGACCATGCGAACTTCTGCCAGCCGCTCGTGGTCAGGTGGATCGGGCGGCTTGCCCACCATGTTGATCCCGCTGTTCCATCCCCAATTCAGCAGCGGGACGAGCCGGTTGTAACCTGCGCCAGTCACCCCCGGGATCGCGCGCACTTTTTCCTCCAGCGGCCGATACAACACAGCGTCCAGGTTCTTGCCGGCGTACTCTCCCGGCGAGATATTGATCTCCAACGTCAGCAGGTGATCTGTCGTGTAGCCGAAATCTACATGCTGCATGCGCCACAGCTGCATCAGCACCAGCCCTGTACAAACCAGCAGCATCAGCGACAGTGCGACTTCCGTAACCACAAACGCCGACCGCAGACGATAGTCGCCGCGCTCCGTTCCCACGCTCGCCCCTGACTTCAGCGAACGTGAGGGATCGCCCGACGACAACTTCTTCGCCGGAATGATTCCGAAGATCAGACTCGACAAGATGGCGATTACAAACGCTGCTACAAACACCGCCCAGTTGAGATGAATGTCGCCGCCGCGCTGGAACGACTTACTGAGGAACTGGCCCATCCCGGCGGTGAGTCCCCATGCGATCAGCAAGCCGCCCAGGGCCGATACCACACCAAGCACGCAGTTCTCCAGCATTATCTGGCGGACTATGCGCACGCGTCCGGCGCCGAGGGCAGTACGAATCGCCATCTCGCGCTGGCGGCTGACGCCGCGCGCCAATAGCATCACCGCAACATCAACACAGGCGATGAGCAGCACAAACACGACGCCCGCGGCCATGATCCACAGGGCCTGCCGCTGGTCTTGCCCGGTAACGTGCATCGTCAGCGGCATGACGCGCGCGGTGCGACCCTTGTCCGTGTCGGGATAAGCCCGGCCGATGTTCGTCAACACGCTGTTCATGTCCGCCTGCGCCTGCGCCGCGGTGACGCCCGGATTCAGGCGGCCGACCACCTGCAGCCAATGATCGCCGCGTGCGGTGCGCAGCTCTTTGGGAATGCGCATTGGCGTGTAAACAGTATTGGGAACGCCAATTGGAAAGCGGAACCCGGCCGGCATCACGCCGACGATGGTGTACGGGAAGCCATCAATGTGGACGGAACTGCCGATGATGTTGGGGTTGCCGCCGAAATTCTGCTGCCAGACCTCGTAGCTCAGCACCGCAACGCTGTTGCGGCCCCCCTGCTCTTCGCCGGGAAGAAATGTGCGTCCCAGCAGCGGCTGCACACCGAAAACGTCGAAGAAGTGGTCGGTCGTCGCAGTATTGCGCAGATGAAGTACTTGCGAACCGGTGTCTACGTTGACGCCGGTGTAGCCGCTGAATCCAGCCAGCGCCTCGAAGCTTTTGTTCTGCGCGCGCTCGTCGAGATAACTGGGCCAGGACGCCGGCTGAATATACGTTGCTGCCGCGTGCGTCTCCACAAACTCAATCCGGTCGGGATCATGAAAGGGCAAAGGCCGCAGTACGGTGGAGTAAATCACGCTGAACATCGCCGTCGCCGCGCCAATGCCCAGCGCCAGCGTGAGTACGGCTACAATCGTGAATCCAGGCGATTTGCGCAGTTGCCGTAGGGCGAAACGAAAGTCACGACCGAAGGAATGCATAGAGTCTCCGCGGGCAGAAAATCTTGGATGATAGACGCAGGAAAGGGGAACTTAGTTCCCTGGTCAATGTTTTTCGGCGCCCCGGCCCAAAAAAATGCGACGGTACTTTTCACGGAGCCGATTATGGGCGAGGATCACTTGCAGGGGGATTTTGGTTTGAATGACACTACTGGCGAAAGCACCTGGGAGACTACTATTCACCAGCATCCGGAGCGCTCTGTTCCCGGTCGCGCCCAAGAGTTCCTGGCGCAGGGTCAGGTCGCGCATGTGGGTTTCGAGCAGGATGGCCGGCCGTATGTCATTCCCATGCTCTATCACTACAGCGCCGAACGGCCCGATCGCCTGTATGTGCATGGCGGATTAGCCAGCCGCATGATCAAGCACCTGGCCTCGGGCGTGCCGCTTTGCGCGACCGTGACCGAACTCGACGGGCTGGTTTATTCGCGCGATGCCAAATATCACTCCGCCAACTACCGCTGTGTGATGTGTTTTGGACGAGCGAGGCTGCTGGAAGATGACGAGCAGAAGCAAGCTGTGTTCCAGGAGATGACGTCGCGCTACTTCCCCGGACGGACCGCGGGCCGCGATTATGCGATCGCACCGAAAGCTCATCTCGACGCTACCCCTATGCTGGAGATCATCATCGAGGAGATGAGCGCGAAGATGCGTGAAGGTGGTCCCAAAGGGCCGCGCGATGCCGACGAAGATGCGCCCGGAACCTGCGGCGTGGTGGAGCTGCGAACGCTGCCCATCGCGGATTGAAGTTCCGGGCTATGGAAAGTTCCACCTGTATCGAGAGTCGGGATTGCTTCATCTTTTCTTGGGGACGGTGGATGCTTTCTTCGAACTGGTGCGCTTTGCTTTCGCCGACGCGGCGCGAGATGAAACTTCTTCTCGCCGCTGTGGCTTTACTGGACCTACAACGGCCGCTGCGCCGCCGGCTTTCATCCCTTGCAGCGCCTCCAGCGGCGGCATCTTCTGCTTCAGCTTTAGCACCGGCGCGAACAGGTCACCGTACTTCTTCGCTCGCTCCAGGACTTCGCCTGCCTCGAAAACCAGTAAACTCGGATCGCCCTTCTCCAGGCAATTCTCGACTTCTTCCCACTTCACCGGCGTAGAAGCCGTCGGTCGCTCTTTGGCGCGCAACGAATAGACGCATACGGTCGTCTTGTGATCGTCATTCTGACTCCAGTCCACAAGGACCTTGTTGGTGCGCAGCGACTTCTTCATATCGGAAACAACCATCTGCGGATGTTGCCGTTCCAGCAGCCGTGCCACCTCATGGGCGAAGGACTTGGTCTGGTCGTAGGTGACCGCGGTATTCAGCGGAACGTAAATTTGCAGACCCTTCGATCCTGAAGTCTTCGCGAAACTCTGCAACTTTAGACTAGCGAAAATGTCGCGCACCCACACTCCCACCTGGCAGCACTGCACAATGTTGGCGGGTGGGCCCGGGTCGAGATCGAAGACCAGGAAGTTAGGCCGCAGGACGTCCTTGCCCATCGACAGGCTGGTGTGCAATTCGAGGTCGGCGAGGTTGGCCGCCCACACCAGAGTCGGCAAGTCTTCGAAGACGCAGTAGTCCATCCAGCGTTTGTTGCCCTCGCTCCAGACGCGCGCCGTCTTCACCCATTCAGGACGGTGAGCCGGGCAATTCTTCTCGTAAAAGAACATGCCATTCACGCCGTTGGGATAGCGCTTCATGGTCAGCGGCCGGCCATGCAGATGCGGCAGCAGGACGGGGGCGATGCGGACGTAGTAGTCGATCACCTGTCCTTTGCTGAATCCGGCTTCGGGATATAGCACCTTGTCAAGGTTCGACAGCTTCAGGTGCTTACCTTCCACGTCAACGACAGTGTCTTTTGGCATCGCTCCTCGCTTGCGTTTAGGAATGATGCCGCGTGCGGTGGAAACTATGCAAGCGCAGCAAAAGGGGAGCGTGGTCCGCAACGTCGCGATGGCCATTAATCAAACGCTGAACGGCGGAGGAGTGTACCGGATCTTTGAGGTGTGATCGGTTTACAGTTTGTTCAGACCGTCGAGGGCTGCCACTTTGTACGCCTCCGCCAATGTGGGATAGTTGAAAACCGTATCGCGAAAATACTCGATTGTCCCGCCCATCGCCAATATTGCTTGTCCGATGTGGACGATCTCGGCTGCGCGCTCGCCGATGATGTGCACGCCCAGCAGCTTCAGGCTGGTGGGATCGAAGACCAGCTTCAGAAAACCTTGATCGTCGCCCAGCATCTGTCCTTTTGCCAGCTCTGCATAGCGCGAGATGCCGGTCTCGTACGGAACCTTGTCGTTGGTGAGCTGCTCTTCGGTGGCGCCCACCATTGAGATCTCGGGGATCGTGTAAACGCCATATGGAATAAGGTTGGGCGGCATGTTTCCGGAGATGCCGAAGATGTGGCAACTGGCGAGTCTTCCTTGCTCCATCGACGTACTGGCAAGAGCAGGGAAGCCGATGACATCGCCGGCCGCGTAGACGTGCGGCACCGAGGTGCGGAAATTTTCGTCGACGATCAGCTTGCCGCGTCCATCAGGCACCAGCCCAATCGCTTCCAGGTTGAGCTGATCGCTGTTGGCATGTCTTCCAACGGCGTAGAGCAGCGCGGAGCCGTGGACCGTCTTGCCGCTCTCCAGTTTGGCGAAGACGCGGTCGCGTTCGTCGTCGAAGCCCACCTGCACCACTTTTTCTCCCAGGCGAAACACCGTGCCAAGCTGGCGAAGCTGGAAGCACAGGCTCTCGACGATCTCGCGATCGACAAAGTCCAATACAGTGGGCCGCTGATCGAGCAAAGTGATCTTCACCCCGAGCGCGGCGAACATTGACGCATATTCCAGTCCGATGATGCCCGCGCCGACGACGATCAGCTCGCGCGGCAAGTCTTCCAGTTCGTGGACCTGGTCAGAGTCGAAGATGCGTTTGCCGTCGATGGGAATGTCCGCCGTATGTGCGGGCCGCGTGCCGCAGGCAATGACGAAATTATTGCCGCGCAGCAGTGTGTAACCTTCTTCGCTGGAAACTTCCATGCTATGGGCGTCGAGGAAGCGTGCGTTACCTTCGTAAACCGTGACGCGATTGCGGCGCAGTTGCGCCTTAATGACCTCGATCTCGCGCGCCATCACAGAGTCGGAGCGGAAGACGAGGTCCTGCATGCAAATATTTTCTTTCAGCGCATAGCCTCGGCCGTAGAAAGTGCGCTGGCGAAGGCCACTCAGGTAGAGGATGGCCTCGCGAAAGGTCTTGCTCGGGATGGTGCCGGTGTGAACGCAGACGCCGCCGATAGTGCGCTTGCGCTCGATGACGGCAACCTTCTTGCGCAGCTTGGCCGCGCAGATTGCGGCCTTTTGTCCCGCCGGGCCGCTGCCGACGACGATGAGGTCATAGACGTTGTTGTTACCGGTATCCGTCGTGGGCAAAGATTGATCTCCTGACTGGCAGGATTTGAAGCTATCACCAAACGCGAGCGAACGAAAGCGGGGAGGGACCGCCGTGCAGCGGAAATTCATCGGGGATTTACATTGCACTGGGTCGGAGGCTCGACGCAGGCTTGGGATATACTTCAATGTTTGCCTACCGGCATTGCCCTAATCAGGAAGGAGTTTTTCTTATGTCATCCGCAGCCATTTCCTCCGCAATTTCCTATGCCCGCGAGAACCAGAAGCGCTTTCTCGAGGAGCTGAAAGATCTGTTGCGCATTCCCAGCGTCAGCACCACGGAAGAGCACAAAGACGACGTTCGCAAGGCCGCCGAAGTTGTTGCTGCCGATCTCAAGCGCATCGGCTTCGAGAATGTCGAGGTCATCCCCACCCAGGGACATCCGCTGGTTTACGCCGACTGGCTTCATGCCGCGGGCAAGCCCACCGCGCTGTGTTACGCGCACTTCGATGTGCAGCCTGCCGAGCCGCTGGATGAGTGGAAGTCTCCGCCGTTTGTGGACAAGGATGCCTGCCCCATCAAGGGCGAGGAAGCACAAGCTGCAAAGCAAAATTGGACCGAGCCGGCCCAGCGCAACGACAACATCTACGCACGCGGCGCCGTCGACGACAAAGGCCAGCTCTGGATGCAGATGAAGGCTTATGAGTCGCTGTTCAAAACCGGCGGCGGCAAGCTTCCCATCAATGTTCGCGTGCTCTTTGAGGGCGAAGAAGAAGTGGGCGGCGAGAGCATCGAGGAGTTCGTCAAGGCCAATGCTAAGTCGGGAAAACTGAAGTGCGACTTCGCGCTCGTGACCGATACAGAGCTCTTCGCTCCCGATCTTCCCACGTTGTGCGTCGGCCTGCGCGGGTTGGTCTATACGGAGATCGAAGCGCAGGGTGCGAAGACCGATCTGCACTCGGGCGTTTACGGCGGCGCCGCTCCCAATGCGATCTTTGGCCTTATCGAGATCATCAGCAAGCTGAAAGATGACAACGGCAAAGTGCTGATCCCCGGTTTCTACGACGCCGTGCAGAAGCCGACGGATGACGAGTTGAAAGCCTGGGAGCATCTCCCGTTCAACGAAGAGGACTATCGCAAGGCAGAAGTTGGATCGGATGTGCTGACGGGAGAGCCGGGTTACTCGGTTTTATATCGCACGTGGGCGCGGCCGACGCTGGAGGTGCACGGCATCCTCGGAGGTTTCCAAGCCCCGGGCGCAAAGACGGTGATTCCCGCTCGCGCATCAGCGAAGGTCTCGATGCGGCTGGTGCCGAATCAGGACGCCGACGACATCTTCAAGAAGTACAGCGACTACGTGAAGAAGATCACCCCAAAAGGCATCAAGATCAACATCAAGATACACAGCAAAGGGCCGGCCTGCGTGGTGAATACCGACAACCCGTACGCGCGCGCCGCGGTCGAGGCCATGCACGAGATCTTCAAGAAAGATACGGTCTACATTCGCTCGGGAGGTTCGATTCCCATCGTCACCCAATTCGACAAGGACCTGAACGTTCCCAGCATCATGATGGGGATGGGCCTGCCCGACGATAACCTGCACGCGCCGAACGAGAAGTTCCACATCCCGAACTTCTATCGTGGCATCGAATCGATCATTCGCTTCTTCCAGATACTGGGAGGGCAGTAGTCAGTAGGCAGTAGAAGCACTATCTTCCCACCAGCGCCGCACGATAGTGGTGCAGTTTTAATTAAAATTGCACCACTATTCGGACAGTTTCAGCTTGACAATCCTGATCTGCCATTCTAGTATCCGCCAATCCAACCCTGGTTCCGGCTCGTGAACAGCAAAAGCTAGGTTCACGTGACCACTTTTCACATTGGAAGGAACAACCTATGAAAGCCAGACGTGTCCTACTCGCCAAGCCGTTCACCCTCGCTTTGGTGCTTGCAAGCTCTTTCGTTCTGGTGCAGAGCACTTGGGCGCAATCGTTCAATGTGATTCACAATTTCACCGGCGGTACGGATGGTGGCAACCCGCTCAACGGTTTGATGATGGGCGCATCCGGCTCCATGTATGGCACGACCAGCGCGGGCGGAGCCTATAACAACGGCACGGTTTTCCGCATCACGCCGCCAGAAAACTTCCAGACCATCTATGCCTTCCAAGGCGGCGCCGACGGCTCCGCCCCGCAGAGCTTTCTGATTGAGGATTCCGAGGGGCGCTTGTACGGCACCACGTCGGCGGGCGGCGCGTTCGGCGGAGGAACCGTCTTCCGCATCACCAATAACACCAAGACGATTCTCCACAGCTTCGGTTCCGGCAGCGATGGCTCTGCGCCTCTAGGCGGCCTGGTGTTCGACCACGCCGGCAATCTGTACGGCACGACCTCGGCGGGCGGCGCGAACGGCAATGGCACGGTCTTCATGCTCAGCCAGAGGAGCATCCTCTGGGCGGAGACGGTCCTGTATAGCTTCGGCACGGGCACCGACGGCGCCGTTCCATACGCAGGCGTGACCCTCGACTCCGCAGGCGATGTGCTGGGTACGACTTCGGCTGGAGGCACCAGCGGATACGGAACCATCTTTGAGCTGAGCAAGGGGCATTCCTGGGCCGAAACCATCGTCTACAACTTCCAGAACCAGGACGACGGCTCTGTGGTCTATGCCGGATTGATTGCCGATGGCCTCAGCAACTTCTACGGTGCGGCGACGCAAGGCGGTAGCCAGGGCGGAGGTTCAATTTTCGAACTCACTCCCGCGGGAAGCGGCTGGAATTTCACCCCGATTCAAAGCCTTGAAGGCACGGGAATTTCGGGCACCTTTCGCAATTTGCTGTTGTCTTCCTCCGGCACCCTGTACGGCACGACGCACTGCGACGGCTCGAACAACGCCGGCACAGTCTATGAGCTTGTACCAGGATCAGGGGGAACCTGGACCTATTCGCTGCTTTACAACTTTACCGGTGGAACTGATGGCCTGTACTCCTTCAGCAACCTGGTGATGTATGCAAACAGGCTCTACGGCACTACCAATCAAGGCGGAGCATACGGCTATGGGGATGTGTTTGCCGTCTTCCCGTAGGCTTTTCCTCTGCGCGGAAGTCGAGTGTGTTGCGCCGGCCTCCGCGAACCTTCTTCTCTCGTAGCGTAGTGACTGAACTGCCTGGGTGGGGATTTTTCCGGCTGGATATTGCTCCGTTCGGGGCCAAGCGTGTGTCCCTTGCACACGCCTTATGACCTTTTTACAAAAAACTTACAAAGTCCGTAGTCCAATGTAGTGGATGCTTTGTTTGCCCCCTAGACGCCGGACAGCGCGCCGATGAGCGCCCTCGTCCAGTATGCCGCCTTCCTGCTTGCGGTGACGCTGCTGGTCAAACCCGTGGGACGCTACATGGCACGCGTCTTCAACGGCGAACGTACTCTTCTCGATCCCTTGTTATGCCCGTTGGAGCGCTTCCTCTACCGGGTGACCGGCGTAAAGCCGGAAGTGGAGATGCGTTGGCAGCAATATGCCGGCGCATTTGTTGTCTTCGGTATGGTCGGCACGCTGCTTCTCTACGTCATCCTGCGTCTGCAACAGTTTCTCCCCTGGTTCTTTGCCTCCTACATCACCACGCCGATGACGCCGGACCTGGCGATGAACACTGCCGTCAGTTTCTCCACCACCAGCACCTGGCAAGCGTATGGAGGAGAAACCACGTTGAGCTATTTCAGCCAGATCGTCGGTCTGACCGTGCAAAACTTTCTGGCGGGCGCGGCGGGCCTGGCGGTGGGTGTCGCGTTTGTCCGTGGCCTGGCGCGCGATCGCGCCGAAACCATCGGCAACTTCTGGGTCGATCTTGTCCGGTCGATCCTTTGGGTGCTACTGCCGCTGTCAATCGTTGGCGCTCTGGTTCTGGTGTGGCAGGGCGTACCGATGAATTTCCATCCGTACACGCAAGCGGCGGGCGTGGAAGGCGCGCGGCAAACCATTGCGCAAGGACCGGTAGCCGCGCTGGAGATCATCAAGAACCTGGGCACTAACGGAGGCGGCTTCTTCAATGCCAATGGCGCCCATCCCTACGAGAATCCCACGCCTCTGGCGAACTTCATCGAGATGCTGGCCATCGCCTTGCTCCCGGCTGCCTTCACTCATACCTACGGACTGATGATCGGACGGCCGCGTCATGGCTGGCTTATCTACCGCGTGATGGTTTTCCTGTTTGTCGTTGGGCTGCTGATTTGCGGCTGGGCAGAACAGCACGGCAACCCGTTGCTTTCGCGCTCGCTGAACGCCCATGCCGGCGCCGCACAAGCTGGCGGCAACATGGAAGGAAAAGAAGTCAGGTTCGGCATAACCTCGTCGGTGTTAACGGCGGTAACCACCTCCAATGGCGCGACTGGCTCCTACAACTCGATGCACGACAGCTACACGCCGATCGGCGGCATGGTGACACTGGTAAATATGCTGCTGGGAGAAATCGTCTTTGGCGGGCTGGGAACCGGCCTCTATAGCATCGTCATGATCGCTCTGGTCGCGTTGTTCCTCGCCGGACTGATGGTCGGACGTACTCCTGCATTTCTGGGCAAGAAAATTCGCGCGCCCGAAAGCAAGATGATCATGCTGTACATCCTTGCCAGCTCGATTTCCATCCTGCTGTTCACCGCGCTGGCAGTGATGACACGGGCGGGTCTCGCCGGTCTTGTCACCAACACTGGCACTCACGGTTTCACGGAGATTCTTTTCGCTTATGCCTCGGCCAACGCCAACAACGGCCAGAACTTTGCCGGACTCAACGCCAACAGCCTCTTCTACAATCTGACGACGGCGATCACCATGATGATAGGCCGTTTCGGATTGGCCATTCCGGCGCTGGGATTAGCGGGGATGTTCGCGGCCCAGCAGCCCGCTCCGGACAGCGCCGGTACGCTGCCCACCAGCTCCTTGTCGTTCGCTGTCTTGCTGACCTCGACAGCGTTGATCGTCTCCGCTCTCAGCTATTTTCCCGCCTTGGCGCTGGGACCACTTCTGGAGCACCTGACGATGGCTCGTTAGTACTACTGTGTTATAAACTGAATACCTTGTCCTGATTTTCCTGGCGCTGATGAATACGGGGTAGTACGTTGAGGGCGATGAACAGCCGCCAACCGGATTTCTCCCGCCAGTCGGGCCG